>CAUJEM010000118.1 GCA_963169915.1 Myxococcota bacterium | reverse complement strand
GAGCTGCCCGCGGCGCCGGAGCTGCCCGCGGCGCCGGAGCTGCCCGCGGCGCCGGAGCTGCCCGCGGCGCCGGAGCTGCCCGCGGCGCCGGAGCTGCCCGCGGCGCCGCCATCCTCAGAGGACTCAGTACAACCAGCGCCCAGTGCGCTAACGAGGATCAGTACGCCACCGAGCCCAAGGCGACACGCGTCCATAGCGCTAGATTAGCAACGTACACTCCTTCGTACCACTGAGGGATCGTCGTGGGCAGGAGGATGGCTGGGAGCCGGCGCGGCGCTCTGGCCTAGAGGATCAGGTACGCGGCGAGGCAGCCGAGCAGCACGAAGACCACCACCGCGCCGACGCCCAGCACGAGCCACCACGGCAGGCCACGCCCCTGCGCCGGTGAGCCGGTGGCGGCGGGGCTGGGCAGCGGCGCCCAGGGTCCGGCGTCAGGGGGCCGCGGTGGGGCCGCGAGGGGCGGCGCGCCCAGCGGCGGCCCCGGGGGTGGCCCCTGGGGCGGCGCCGCCGGTGGGGGCGCGACCGGCTCCCGCGCAGGGGCTGCCGGCGGCACCCCCTGCTGGCGCTCGAGGACGGCGCGCGCGCGCGCCTGCAGCTCGAGCTCGAAGGGGTCGACGTTGGCGTCGCGAGCTTCGAGCTGCTGGCGTCGCGGCGCGCGCCCGGCGAGCAGCAGCCAGAGGGGCTCCGGCCGCGGCGCGCGCCGCCCGTAGCGATGCCACAGCTTGGCGCTGACGAGCGACGTCTCGCGGCAGTGCGCGCAGCGCACCGTGGCGCCCCGCTCGTCCGGGGTGAGCGGCCCGCCACAGTACGGGCAGGTCACGAGCGTCACGCCGTCCGAGCCGAGCGTGCTGCGCGCGGCGGGCGCGTCGGTGCGCGCCTCCACGCAGGCCACGGCGAGGAGCGCCGAGAGGCCTAGCGCGCCGACGGGGGCGTGGCGTTCGTGCGATCCGCAGCCCGCGCAGTCGAGCTGCAGGCCCTGCGGCGTGAGCTGATACGCCAACGGTATGTGGCAGCGCTCGCAGAGCGGTGCCCCTGGCGCCACGCGCACCGAGAGCGCTTCGCGGCCCGCGACCACCCCTGGCTCGCTCCACGACCAATCGGAGACGGTGCGCCCCACGATGGTGTACGGGTTGTCACGCTGCAGCGCTCGGGAGCCCTGCACGCCCGGCGCGCTCCAGGCCAAGTCGATGACGTCGTGGCAGAGCGCCGCCACCTTGGACCACACGCGCGCGTCCAAGCCGTGCTCGAGCCCACAGTGGACGCACTCCAGGCCACGGGACGTCGCGAGAGCGACCACCGGCGAGGTCCCCCCGCAGCCCACGCACCGGAAGCGGCACTCGACGCGCGCCCAGCGCTCCGTGGGCGAGGGGAGCACCTGCGTCGGCGCCTCGCCCTCGCGGCCTCCGCAGACCGTGCAGCGCGTGCCCTCCACCGGGAGCGCCGCGCCGCAGCCCGCGCAGAGGGAGAGGGGCTGAGCTGGAGATGCTGAGGACATGACCCTGCGTCGATGATAGCGTAGCGGCCATGGGGATCCTTGATTTGTTCCAGGCCAACGACCTCGTAATGAGCAAGAGCGCGTTCTTTCACATGGACGACGAGGGCAAGCAGCGCCGCATCTGCCAAGAGGCCGGGCAACGCTTGGCGGAGGTGATCGGCGGCGCCGTGAAATTGCGGGAGGGTGGGGAAGAGGTCCACGTCACCGGCCAGTACGGGCAGATCCCGGTGCAGCTCATCATCTGGAACACCTTCGCCAACCTCCGCATCACCCTGCGGACCAACGCTGGCTTGAAGGGAGTGGCGGAGGGGATCTCGCTCCAGCACGACGAAGATGCAGAGGACTACGCCGGGGAGCAGCTCGACCGCGACGACTGGGACGACGACGACGAGCAGAAGTTCTACTTGTCGCCTCACGTGTACCTGGAGGGCCAGCTCAAGGAGCTCCGTCGGCACAAGACGCTCTGGGAGCAGCTCCCCGCCGAGCTCACCTCCCAGGCGGTGGAGCTGCTGGAAGGCGCCAGCACTACCGGCTCGACGCTGCGGATCGAAAAGAATGAGGTACAGCTCTACCTGAACGACGCCACCCTTGTCTTGAGCAAGAGCGGAGCGCAGCGGCTCGAGGTGGTGCTCCGCTTGCTCACCGAGGTGGTGATCGCCGCGGCGCAGCGCTGGGGCGCGAAGCTCGTACCGCAGGGCCCGGGTGCGCCCGCGGAGCCCGGGGCGACCACCGGCGAGGCCACGGCCGCCGGCATGGCGCCTCCGGGCGGACCGCCGCCCGTGGCGGCTCCGGCCATCGCCGTCGGCGCGGCGGTGCTGGTCACCTGGGCCGACGGCAACCGCTATCCTGCCACCGTGTCTCAGGCAGCGCCTGGGCAGTATTTGTGCGTGTTCGCCAATGGACAGCAGCAGTGGGTGGGGGCCCCCTACGTGAACCCGGCGTAGCGCTGGAGGCGCTCGAGGCGGCGGCCGCGCGGGGGCAGCGCTAGCTTGCGCAGGCGAGGGATCGGTGCCATGGCGGCGATGCCCCGGTCGTCGCGATGCATGATTTAGGGATCCTCCTCACCTTCGCCGGCGGCTTGGCCGGAGCCTTGGGCTTCGGGTTCTTGGCGCACCGGCTCAAGCTGTCGCCCATCGTGGGCTACCTGCTCGCCGGCGTGCTGGTGGGGCCGTTCACGCCAGGCTTCGTGGCGGATCGCGCCGTCGCGGAGCAGTTCGCGGAGATCGGCGTCATCTTGCTGCTGTTCGGCGTCGGGCTGCGCTTCCACCTGCGGGAGCTGCTGGCGGTCTGGAAGGTGGCCATCCCCGGGGCGCTGCTCCAGAGCACGGCCACCACGCTGCTGCTGGCGGCGCTCCTGCGCCTGTTCGACTGGTCGTGGACCTCGGGGCTCATCTTGGGCATGGGCATCTCGGTGGCCAGCACGGTGGTGATGGCGCTGGTGCTCGCGGAGCGCCATGACCTGCACTCGCCCATCGGTCACATCGCCATCGGCTGGACGGTGGTCGAAGACCTCATCACCGTCAGCTTGATGCTGCTCTTGCCCATCCTGTTCGGTAGCGGGGGCAGCGGGCAGAGCCCCGCGACGGCGCTGGGTCTCGCGGGGCTCAAGGTCGTGGGCCTGACGGTGGCGGTGGTGGTGCTCGGCAAGTGGGTCATCCCTTGGGCGCTCGAGCGCATCGCCCAGACTCGCCAGCGCGAGCTGTTCACCTTGGCGGTGCTGGTGCTCGCCGTGGGCATCGCGGTGGGCGCCGCGGAGGTCTTCGGGGTCTCCATGGCGCTCGGTGCGTTCCTCGCCGGCCTGGCCGTCGGCCGGTCGGAGTTCGCCGCGCGCGCGGCGGGGGATGCCCTG
The DNA here is from genome assembly GCA_963169915.1 of Myxococcota bacterium. GTDB lineage: Bacteria > Myxococcota_A > Polyangia > Polyangiales > Polyangiaceae > JADLEQ01. Next base: position 54,508 of record CAUJEM010000118.1, on the reverse strand, counting down.
CCGATGCGCGACGCCTTCGCGGTGCTCTTCTTCGTCTCGGTCGGTATGCTCTTCGACCCGCGCAGCGTGCTGCAGGTGCCGGCGCTCATCGGCGTGGTGCTGGTCGTGGTGGTGCTCGGCAAGCCCTTGGCGGCGCTGCTCACGGTCAGGCTGCTCGGGGTGCCGCTCGGCACCGCGGTGCCCGTCGGCGCGGCGTTCTCGCAGGTGGGTGAGTTCAGCTTCATCGTGGGGGCGGTGTCGCGGGAGCTGGGGCTGCTCAGCGACGCGGGCTGGAACGCCCTGGTCGCCACCTCCATCCTCTCCATCGCCCTCAACCCCGTCATCTATCGGGTGGCGCGCCGGTGGGCCTCGGCCACGCCGGCGCTGATGGCGCCGCGGAGCGCCGCGCCCCCCGTCCCAGAGCCGAACCGCTGCGTCCTCGTGGGCTACGGCCCCGTAGGGCGGATCGTCCATCGGCTGCTGGCCGAGCGGGGCGCGGAGGTCACCGTCGTCGATCTCAACCTCGACACCGTCCGTGAGCTGAAGGCCGCCGGCGTGCCAGCCCTCTACGGCGACGTCCTGAGGCCGGGGACGCTGCAGGACGCCGGGATCGAGGCGGCGGGGAGCCTCATCGTGAGCGTCGAGGTGGAGGACGCCGCGGAGCTCATCAAGCAGGCGCGCGAGCTCAACCCGGAGCTGCGGGTGCTCGTGCGCTGCCATCACCTGCGAGACGCCGCGGATCTGAAGCGTGCAGGGGCGAGCCTCGTGGCGGCGGGCGAGGCGGAGGTCGGCGTGGCGCTCGTGGAGGCCATGACGGCGGAGCTGCCGCTGGACTGCGGGTCCCAAGCGGACCAACGCCGCACCGCCCGCGCCCGCCTCTACGGTGAGCCGGAGCTGCTGCGCGCCGAGGGTTGACCGGCGGCCCGGGCCCAAGCGCAGCCCGCAGAAGTAGGCTAAGCTCACCGCATGCTTAGAATCAAAGAGGGCTTGCTGCTGGCGGGGCTGGCTTGGGGGGGCGTCGTCGCCTGCGGCGGTGACGCCGCGGCTGGAGGGGACCAGCAGGACGGCGGCGCGGGCAGCGCCGGAGCGTCGGGCAGCGCCGGCCAGGCGGGGACGGCGGGGACGGCGGGGAGCCGTGGCAGCGGTGGGTGCGGCGGCCTCGACTGCTCCACGGTGGGTTGCGCCGCACCGCCGCGCTGCGACGAGGGCTGCACGGCCAAGTGCGGCTGCTGCACCTGCAGCGAGGGCGAGCGGCAGCCCACGGACGGCGGCGTCCTCGTGTGCACCGGGGGGTGCTATACGCTGCAGGAGCCCAGGTCTTGCGGCGGGAGAGGCGGCGCGGGCTGCGAGCCCCAGGACTTCTGCGACTACACCCCGGAGGCCGCCTGCGGCACCTTCGATGCGCCGGGTCAGTGCAAGCCGCGGCCGCAGGGGTGTCCCTTGGACTGCCCGGGGGTGTGCGGCTGCGATGGGCAGTTTTACTGCAACGCTTGCGCCGCCAACGCCCAGGGGGTGGCGGTGAGCCCCGATCAGAGCTGCCAGGACGGCGGAGCGGCTGGTACGGTCTGTACGGAGGACCGGGAGTGTGGCCATGGCCTGAAGTGCTGCTACCCCTGCGGCATCCCAGGCTGTGAGCATCAGTGCACCGTGCCGGAGTCGGACGGTAACTGCCCGCTGCGTCCCTGAGGCGGCCTCACGCGCGCGGGGACGAAGCAGCCCGCCGCACCTCCGTGGAGGCGCGGCGGGCTCGGGAGGATGCCCCGGTCACGGAGCACCCTGGCGGCGCGCTGGCTCAGGGGCGGAGCGAGAGGGTCTGCATGCCCCAGTCTCCCAGCGAGCACACGGCTCGGTCTTGCTCGAGCAGCACGTCGCTGGCGTAGCCGCCGCCTTGGAGGGTCTGCTCGACGAGCGCCGTGGCCGTCGGCGTGCTGGTGTCGAAGACCGCGAAGCCTCGGTCGGTCGCCAGCGCGATGCGCGGTCCCCTGGCGGCCAGCGGCCACTGGACGCCCGCCGTGACCTGGCTCACCAGCGTGAGCTCTCCAGCACGGATGCCGCCGAGGGCGAGCAGCGCGCCCGGCTCCGTCACGCGCACCCGGTCTTGATCGTAGCTGTAGGCGGGGGAACGCAGCAGGTACACGCGGTCTTCGGCCGTCTTGATGGCGCCCAGTCGCTGCGAGGGGGGCACCAAGCTGCTCCGCAACGTCACGCGGGAGTCGGCGTCGACGTCCGAGAGGTGGAAGGTGCGCGTCACCTGCTCACAGGTCTGGCGCTGGTGGTCGAACCAGCCCGTGCCGGAGCCGTTGCCGTAGTAGCACTCCTCGTAGCTCATCGGGACGGACTGCCGACGGTAGTCCACCGTCACCAGGCGCCCGCTCGCTGCGTCCACGTTCACGAGCGACCCTGGGGTGTTGATGGAGGGCAGGCGCACGGGCTCGTCGCCGCCGAGCTCGACGCGGTCGACGTAGAATTTGATCTTGGAGGCGCGTGAGGGCGACCGCCGCCAACGTGACGTCAGCACCTGCGTGCCGCTCACCAGCAAGGGGGTGCTGCCGCGGCTGCTGCCGAGCTCGAGCGCTGGGTGGACGCGAGGGGCCTCGGCGTCCGTGAAGTCCACCACGTGCAGCTTGCGCTCCATCACGGGGGTCCAGTCGATGACCGCGCCCCACGCGTCGTGGAGCTCTCTGGTGGAGTAGATGCTCTCGAGGTACGCGAGCCGGCTGCCGACCTGGACCATGCTCTCGCCATCGGCCAAGAGCGAGCCTCCGTAGAAGGCCGAGTAGCCCCAGCCATCGAAGAACCCACCGCAGCCGTAGTAAGAGTAGTTGCTGGCCTCCAGCGGGACGGACAGCTTGCGCAGGAGCCGCGGCGCCGTGGGCGTGCTGAGATCCACCACGCCGTACACCATCTCGTTGTCCACGCGCTGGGCGGTGTCGTCGTAGGTCATCACCGGCACCGTGACCACGAGGTGCTGTCCCATGGGGAAGAGCCGCGCGGCGTACCAATTGGCCCAGCTCGAGCCGTTGCCGCAGAGCGCGGCGCTCTGCTTGGCCAGCCCCGCGAGGGAGAGCTTGGCGGTGACCGCGGCGTCGTCCGGGGACGCCGCTGGCGTGAGGGACAACATCACCTCACCCGTCCACCAGTCGTTGGTCACGGACGCGATCTGATCGCCGACGCGGGTCAGCCGGAACGTGGGGTTGGAGAGGTCGACCTCGGACGCTTGGGTGGGGGCGTCTTTGTCACGGAGATCGAAGGAGGTCACCGTGCGATCCGACATGCCGAGCAGGTGGTCGCCCAGCACCATCGCGCGGCGCGACTGTCCGTACTGCGGCGCGACGCCCCGCTTGACGAGGTGGTCGCGGGAGTAGTCGATGATCTGGATGCCGCTCTCAGAGTCGTCGCAGCTCGTGCCGTTCCAGTTGCCATAGCTGGCGAAGGGCACCAAGACGAGCCCCTGGTCGTCCAGGACCTGGACGGACTTGTGGATCCTGTCTTGATCTTCGGCGTAGCTGCCGCCGCCGCCGCTGAACTCCACGCGCTCCAGGAGCCGAGGCGCCGCGAGATCCGCCACGTCGAACAAGGAGACCGCCAGCGGCGAGTTCCAGGTGGTGTCGGCGTAGCCGAAGCCGATGAGCCGGTCGCCCCGGGGCTCCAGGTGGGTGATCCAGCCGGGCATGTGCAGCTCGGCGAGCTGACGCGGGGCGGCCGGATCGGACAGGTCGATGGTGTAGAGCGGGTCCGTCTGCTCCGCCGTGATGGCGTAGCCGCGCGGCCCATCGAAGCGCACGCTGCGCAGGGTCTCGGGCTTGGGCAGCACGAGCTCCGTCTGACCCAAGGGGGTGATGGTGTTGGCGTCGGTGACGCGGAAGGTCTGCACGCTCGGGTTGAGGGTCCGCTGCTCGCCGCCGTTCCATTGGTTCAAGGTGTTCTGGCTGACCACGCGCAGCACGCCGCCGTACTCATCCATCTGCCAGCGGCTCATGATTTGGCCGTGCACCGGCACGTCGGCGCCCTTGCGGAGCCGCCCGGTGGGGTCTTGGATGTCCACCACTTGGATGATGGAGTTGGCGCGCTCCTGCCCAGGCTGCCAGTCGTACTCGGGCCCGGCGATGTAGAGTCGGGAGCTCGTGGCCGAGACGCTGCGCTGCCAGCTATAACCGTTCTGCGGCGAGCGGAAGGCGAGCTGATCGACGCGGGCGATGCCCCCCGAGGCGATGTTGAAGGAGGTGACGACGGCGCCCGGCTGGTTGTCCTGACAACCCCAGCAGTAGCCGTTCTCCTGCGTGACCACGTACATCGCGTCGCCGACCAAGCGAGAGTCCGCGATGCTGCCCGGGATGTCGTAGTGAGCCAGCTCTTGGACGTTGCGCTCGTCGCTCAAGTCCAGCGCCACCATCTCGCTGGTCTGCTCGTAGCGCCCGTAGCTGCCGTCGTCCGAGGGCACGTAGCGGCCGAAGTCATTGAGCATGACGTAGGCCTGGCGGCCACGCAGGTACATCTCGAAGGGCTGCCCTCCCAGCCGCTTTCTACCGATGAGCTTCAGCTTGGCGGGGACGCTCACGTCGATGATGCCCAGGCCACCGTAGCGCGACAGGGTGTAGAGCCGGTCGCCCTGGACCTTGACGATGTCCGCCTCTTCGATGGCGCGCGCGGCCCCGTCATCGCCGCCCGCGCTGGGAGCGCCCCCCGTCCCGGCGGCACCCGAAGCGCCGTTGCCAGCGTCTTCGCCGTAGTCCCCGCCGCGCGAGGGCCCCTGGCCGCCGGTCGGGTCGTCCGACTCGAAGCCGTTGTCCACCCGCGGATCCGTAGGATCCGACGGATCATCGAAGCCTGCGCTCGTGGAGCCGCTGCTGCACGCCATGATGAGCGCGCTCCCGAACAGTGTCGCTACCCAACCCCTACGCGAGAGATGTCTTGCCATGCACGGGGCAAAGCAAGAGGTGTTCCATGCTTGCTATCAAGCTATTCGCGTAATTTCAGCGCTCTCAGCGCGGGAGCTGTGGCATCTGTGCCAGTGTGTGCCAGGTCCAGGTTGTGCCGCGTGCTCCGGCGCTGCGCTCTCCGGCTGGAGCGCCGCCTCGCTCGGTGCGCCGCGTGAACCCTCCTTGCTCGCTCCAGGCTCTACCCGAGGACGATGCCTCGCCGTTGGCTCTCCGCCTGTGCCCTCGCGTGTGTGGCTGCCTCCGCGTGCCGTGGCGCCCCCCAGCGGCTCGAGCCCGTCCCGGAGGCGTACGAGGCGCGCGTGGTCGAGGCGCGCGCCGCCGCCGCGGAGCTGAAGAAGACCCTGACGCAGCGGCTCCAGCAGGCCATCGGTCAGGGCGGCCCCGCGAGCGGCGTCGAGGTGTGCGCCGAAGAGGCGGGGCGGCTCACCGAGCAAGTGAGCGCCGCGCGCGGCGTGACCCTCGGGCGCACGAGCCACCGCGTCCGCAACTCCACGCGCAACGCGCCGCGCCCTTGGCTCCAAGGCTACCTCGCGGAGGTGGCGGGGAAGCCCGCGGCGGAGGTGCGCCCGGCCGTCTACGATTTGGGGGACTCGCTCGGCGTGGTGGAGGTGCTGCCCACGCTCCCGCTGTGCCTGAGCTGCCACGGCGACGCCGAGCAGCTCGCCCCGGAGGTGCGCGCGCGGCTGAGCGAGCGCTACCCCGCTGACGCCGCCACGGGCTTCCGCGCGGGTGAGGTGCGCGGCGTCGTCTGGGTGGAGCTGCGCAAGTAGCCTGCCCGGGTTGAACCCCTTTGCCGCGGCGTGGCTCTGACGCCGCGAGGTCCACGAAGCCATGCAGAACACCACGTCCAGCGCCACGCCCGAGCTTACCGTCCCCGCCGCCACCACGAGCACCATCGAGGTCAGCTTCCCTGGCGGCAAGCGAGTGGCCGCGCTGGTGGACGGCTTCCAGGTGATGACCGACCAGCCCGTGAGCGGCGGCGGCGAGGGCGCGGCGCCGGCTCCCTTCGATCTCTACCTCGCCTCGCTGGCCACCTGCGCCGGCATCTACGCGCTGGGCTTCTGCCAGGCCCGGGGGCTGTCCACCGAGGGGCTCCGCCTCCGCCAGCTCGTCGAGCAAGATCCGGAGACGCGTCTGCCCACCGCCATCCGCTTGGAGCTGACGCCGCCGCTGGGCTTCCCGGAGAAGTACCTGGGCTCGCTCACGCGCGTCGTGGCAGGCTGCAAAGTCAAGAAGTCCATCGCGAGCCCGCCGAGCTTTTCGGTAGAGCTGGCGCCCGCGGTCGGCTGAGCGCCGCGGGGGCCGAGCCGCACCCAGCGTTGCGCGAGGCGCACGTTTCGAGCAGCGGCTCCGCCCGAAGGTGGTAGCGCTTGCCTCGATCGAGGGGTGCGGGCACTCTTGCCCGCGCCATGAGCCAGACCGAGCATGACGTCATCATCATTGGAGGAGGCCACCACGGGCTGACGGCTGCTGCGTATCTCGCGCGCGCCGGGGTGGATGTGTGCATCTTGGAGGGGCGGCACGAGTGGGGCGGGGCGCTCTACACGGCGGAGGTCACCGCGCCGGGCTTCTGCCACAACATCCACGCCAACTTCATGGAGTTCCTCCATGTCATGCCCTTCTTCCAGGATTTCGATCTGCCCAGCCTGGGAGCGCGCACCATCTACCCGGAGATCCAGGCCGGCATCGCCTTCAAGGACGGCCGCCCGCCGGTGCTCATCTACCGCAACGACATGATCGAGGAGACGGCCAAGAGCTTCGCCGTCTACTCCAAGCACGACGCGGAGACCTGGCGCGACCTCAAGACCAAAGCCAACCAGCTCGAGCTCATCGTCTCGGCGGCGCTCTACACGCCGCCGCTGAAGTGGAACCAGGGCGAGACGCCGCCCAGCCCGCTCTTGCCCGCGCACAACCTCTTCAGCCTGTTCGGGCTCGATGAAGAGATGGCCTTCAAGTCGGTGCGAGACTGCATCGACGAGTGCTTCGAGTCGGACGAGGTCCGCGCGCTGCTCTACCGCGTGGCCATCGAGTTCGCGGCGCCCAGCTTGGAGTGGCCGGGCTCGGGCTACTTCTTCTTGTTCGCCTGCCTGGTGATGCCGGGGTGCTGGCGCATGATGGTGGGCGGCACCCATCGCCTCAACGGCGCCATGGTCACGGCCTGCATCAAGTCCGGCGCCACCATGCGGGAGTCCAGCCGCGTGCGGCGGATCTTGATGGAGGGCGGACGCGCGGCGGGCGTGGAGCTGGTGGACGGCAAGCGGCTCATGGCGCGCAAGGCCGTCGTCAGCGCGATCGGCCTCAAGGACACCTTCCTCAAGCTGCTGGGGGAAGAGCACCTCTCGCCCTACGCGCGGCGGCGCACCAAGAACTTCAAAGACGGCCCGGATCAGGTGCTGGGCTCGGTGGCCATGGCGCTGCACGAGCCGCCCAAGTACAAGAGCGCCAAGTGGGATCCGGGCATCGACCGCGCCTGGTACCAGGTGGTCGGCTACGACAGCGCCAAGGACGTGCTGGACTACTGCCGAGCCGGCCACTGTGATCGCATCCCGGAGCTCCCCGCGGCCGCGGTGTGGATCAACTCGCTGTGGGACGCCACCCAGGCCCCTGCCGGCAAGCACAACTTGACCGGGTGGTACTTCTTCCCGCGTGCCAGCGCACTCACCGAGGCCGAGTGGGAGGAGGTCCGCGAGACGTACAACGAGAAGTTCTTGACGCTGTACGGGGAGTTTGCCCCGAACATGACTCGAGACAACGTGATCGCGGATTACCTCCACACCCCGCTCGATCAACACCGCGGCATGCGGATGCGCGAGGGGGACTTCGGGCACGGCGCCATGAGCCTAGATCAGATGATGGGGCTACGCCCCTTCGCGGGGGCCTCGCACTACGGCACGGAGGTGCCCGGGCTGTACCTCGCGGGGAGCTGTACGCACCCGGGCGGGGGCGTGACGGCGGCCTGCGGCTACAACGCCGTGAAGGTGCTGTGTGAAGATCTCGGGCTCCCCCAGTCCGTGTGGCAGAACCCCGCTCGCTTTTACTGAGGAGGCGCCATGGGAATGCTTGATCAGGCTTTCGACGCAGTCATCATCGGCGCCGGGCACAACGGCATGGCGCTCGGCGCCTACCTCGCCAAGTCCGGGTGGTCCGTGGCGATCTTGGAGCGCCGCACGGAGGAGGGCGGCGGTCTCTGCACCGAGGAGGTGACCGAGCCCAACTACCTGCACAACCTGCACGCCAACTACCACTCCCTGTTCGGGATTTGCCCCGTCTACGACGATCTCGAGCTGCTGAACAACGGCGTGGAGTACATCCACCCGGCGGTCCAGATGGGCAGCATCTTCGCTGACGGCAGCGCGATGACCATCCACACGGACATGGCCAAGACGGCCGCCAGCTTCGCGCGCTTCTCCCAGAAGGACGCCGACACCTGGATGCGCCTCTGGGACGAGGTCAGCGGCTACCTGGATCTGATGGTCCGCACGCTGATGTACGCGCCGCCCATCGCCCTGAAGGACCTCACCCGGGCGCTGGCCTCCTGGGGCGTGGAGGACAAGAGCGAATTTCTCACCGCCCGGCTGCGCTCGATGAGCGTGGTGGAGTTCTTGGACAAGCACTTCGAGAACGACCGCATCAAGGCCATGCTGGCGTTCCACGCGGCGATCTGCGGCTATCAGCCCCACGTCCGCGGGCTGGCCGTCAGCTACCCCGTGCTGCTGGGGAAGATCGCCAACTGGCACGTCTGCAAGGGGGGGAGCCACCGCCTCGCGCACGCGCTGATGCGGGTGGTGGTGAAGGCCGGGGGCCGGGTCTTCCCGCAGGTCCCCGTCACCAAGATCGTGGTGGAGAACGGGCGCGCGGTCGGCGTGATGACGCCGGACGGCTTCGTGAAGGCCAACCGCCTGGTCGCCTCCAGCGTGGACGTCCACCAGACCTTCCAGACCTTACTCGACCAAGAGGTGGTGCCAGCGCAGACGTTGAAGGACGTCGCCGAGGTGAAATACCAGGAGGCGAGCCTCTTCAACGTGCACCTCGCGATGAACGGCCTGCCTCGCTACAAGGCGGCCGCCTTCGATCCCGACATCGACCGCGCGTGGATCCTCAACATAGGCTTCGAGCGCCTGGCGGATTTCGAGGAGGAGTTCTCGCTAGTGCGCGCGGGCAAGCTCCCGAAGGTGCCGCGCATCAACGCGGCGGTGAACTCCATCTACGACCCCACGGACGCGCCCGCCGGCAAGGCGACGGGGCTGCTCCGCATCTTCGCCCCCTTCGCGCTGGAGGACGGCGGGGCGGAGGGCTGGAACAAGGCAGCGCGCGCGTACGGCCAAGCCTGCGTGGACCGCTGGCTGGCGGAGATGGTGGAGGAGGACCAGCGGCAGCTCGTCCGGCGCTTCGCCACGGAGACGCCGCTGGAGATCAGCCAGAAGATCATCAACTACCGCTTCGGTGACTGGATGGTCGGGCAGATCCACCCGAAGAACTTGCTGGAGCAGCGGCCCACCAAGGAGCTGGCGGAGTACCGCACGCCCATCCAGGGCCTCTACCTGTGCGGCGCCTCGCAGCACCCGCACGGCTACATCACCTTCGCGCCCGGCTACAACGCGCTGGGCATCATCGCGGAGGATCTGGGGCTCGACAAATGGTGGGAGCAAGTGTGAGCGAACGCCCGCGCGTCGAGCTACTCGACGCGGACTCCGCCAGCGGGCTCGCGGATCTCCTCCATCAATTTTTGGAACAGACCATCGAGGCGTCGGACGAGAAGGCCGAGGCCGCCCGCGCGCTGCGCGGCAAGGTCGTCGTCCGCGCCGCGGAGGACGAGGACATCGCCGTCAAGATCCTGTTCGAGGGGCAGCGCATCGAGCTGAGAGACGTTGGCGCCCAGCGTGACTCATCGCCCGGCATCCAGGGCGACTTTTTGTCGGTAGCGCACGTCACCAGCGGTGAAGAGAGCCCGCTGGCCTTGGTGTTGAGCCGCCGTTTGCGCGTCTCTTTCGGGCTCTTGCAGATCCCCTTCTTGGTCCGCGTGCTGCTGCTCATGCGCGTGGACGACGGCCGAGCGCGCCGTAGCCCGTGGCTCGTGGTGGCGCCGCTGCTGCTCTTGGTCTTGGCTCTTCTCCTCTATTTCATGACAAGGTGAACATGGCTGCCATCTACTCCGACACCTGGTACGAAGACATGAAGGCGCTGATCAACGGATCGGCCGAATTTCGAGCCAAGGCTCCCACCCAGCACACCGTGATGACGCTGGAGGTGGTGGGGGACGACCAGAGCCCCTACGTCAAGGCGGGCAAGGACGTGCACTTCTTGGTGGTGCTCGACGGCGGGGCCGTGGTGGAGTACCGGCCGCTGGCCGCGCGGCACGACGGCAAGGGGCTCAACTTTCGGTTCACCGCGCCGGCCACCGTGTGGGAGGGCGTCGCGGCGGGGCTGCTGGATCCCATCACCAGCGGGCTCCGCGGCCAGATCAAGATCCGCGGCGACATGCGCTTCCTGATGCAGAACGCCGACGCCGTGAAAATTCTCGTAGATTTGTACGGTCACCAGGGCACCACCGAGTGGCCGCTCGGGAAGCCCCCCTACTCCTGAGCCGGTTTACGCGCTGCGGCACTTCGGCTAGGCAGGCCGCCTCCCACCCCTTTCAAGGAGGCGACCATGACGATGGACCAAGTGAAGTACCTGTTGGATGAATCAGACATCCCGCAGGCTTGGTACAACATCGCCGCGGACTTGCCGGTGCCGCTGCCTCCGCCGCTGCACCCAGGGACGCAGCAGCCGCTCGGACCGGCGGATCTAGCGCCGCTGTTTCCCATGTCGCTCATCGAGCAAGAGGTCTCGACGGAGCGCTACATCGAGATCCCTCGCCCCGTGCGGGACGTGTACCGACAGTGGAGGGTGACGCCGCTCTACCGCGCGCGCCGGCTGGAGCAGGCGCTCGGGACCCCCGCGAAGATCTACTACAAGTACGAGGGCGTCAGCCCCAGCGGGAGTCACAAGCCGAACACCGCGGTCGCGCAGGCCTTCTTCAACAGCGAGGCCGGCGTCCGCCGCATCAGCACCGAGACGGGGGCTGGACAGTGGGGCTCCTCGCTAGCGTTCGCGGGGGCGCTGTTCGGCATCGAGGTCAAGGTGTTCATGGTGCGGGTGAGCTTCGACCAGAAGCCCTACCGCAAGGCCTTGATGCAAGCCTACGGCGCCGAGTGCATCGCCAGCCCCAGCGAGCTCACGGAGGCGGGGCGTGCGATCCTCGCGGCGGATCCAGCGAGCCCCGGGAGCTTGGGCATCGCCATCAGCGAGGCCGTGGAGGTGGCCGCCAAGAACGACGACACCAAGTACGCGCTCGGCAGCGTGCTCAACCACGTGCTCTTGCACCAGACCGTCATCGGCTTGGAGGCCCTCAAGCAGCTCGAGCGAGCCGGGGACTACCCGGACATCGTCATCGGCTGCGCAGGCGGTGGCTCGAACTTGGCGGGGATCGCCTTCCCGTTCTTGGGAGAGCAGCTGAGGGGCGGCAAGAAGGTGCGGGTCATCGCGTGCGAGCCTGCGGCCTGCCCCAGCCTCACGCGCGGCAAGTACGCCTATGACTTTGGCGACACGGCGCACCTGACCCCGCTGGTCAAGATGCACACGCTCGGCTCCACCTTCATGCCGCCGGGCTTCCACGCCGGCGGGCTGCGCTACCACGGCATGGCGCCGCTCGTCAGTCACCTGAAGGAGCTAGGCCTCATCGAGGCGCGCGCGCTCCAGCAGCGCGGTTGCTTCGAGGCGGCGCTCCAGTTCGCGCGGGCGGAGGGCATTTTGCCGGCGCCGGAGTCTAGCCACGCCGTCAAGGGCGCCGTGGACGAGGCGCTGCGCTGTAAGGAGGAAGGGCAGGCTCGCACCATCTTGCTCAACCTCTCCGGTCACGGCCACTTCGACATGGGCGCGTACACGGACTACCTGTCGGGTAAGCTCGAAGACCGTGACTACGACGCGCCCGCCGTGGCGCGGGCGCTCGAGCAGATCCCGGCCGTCGGGGGCTGAGCGTCGGCGCGGCGTGCCGTCGTGGTGGGCCCCGGCGAGGACCGGGGCTCGCCGCGGCGGCGCTCGGGGTGCCAACAACGCCCAAGATTCGGTGTAAGATCGCCGCCCGTCCGGATGGAAGATCCCTTAGGCATCGTTGGTACTACCCAGGGAGGGGCCTTCCTGGTAGAGCGCATGGTGGCGGAGGGAGGCTTCGCCATGGTGTACCGCGCGCACCACCAGGCCTTCCGAGCCTCGGTGGCGCTCAAGTGCCTCAAGATCCCCGGCGCGCTCTCGGGTGAGGCGCAGGCGGAGTTCCTCGAGCGCTTCCGTGAGGAGGCGGAGCTGCTCTTTCGGCTCTCCGCCTCGCTGCCGAACGTGGTGCGGCCCCTGCACGTCGGGGCGCTCTCGCTCCCGAGCGGCGCCTTCGTCCCCTTCATCGCGCTGGAGTGGCTCGAGGGTGAGGTGCTGTCGGACGTCATCACCCGCCGCGCGGCGCAGGGCAGAGCGCCGCTGGCGCTAGAGAGCACCGTCACGCTCTTGGCGCCGGTCGCCGCCGCGCTCGACAAAGCGCACCGCTTCCCAGGGCCAGACGGCGAGCTTGCCATCTTGCACCGTGATCTCAAGCCAGAGAACATCTTCGTCGCCCAGATCAACGGCCTTCAAGTGCCGAAGATCTTGGATTTTGGCATCGGGAAGGTCAAGAGCGTCGCCTCCGCCATCGCGGGGAGGCAGTCCACGCGTGTGGAGAGCATGAACGCCTTCACGCCCGCGTACGCCGCGCCGGAGCAGTGGGCGCCCAAGCGCTACGGGCAGACGGGGCCGTGGACGGACGTGTACAGCCTCGCGCTGACGCTCGTGGAGACGGTCTTGGGGCGGCCCCCCATCGATGGTGATCCGGCGGCCATGATGGGCGCCGCGATGGACCCGGAGCGTCGCCCGACCCCGCGCACCGAGGGTCTCGCCGTGTCCAGCGCCGTGGAGGACGTCTTTCAGCGCGCGCTGAGGGTCGATCCGCGGAGCCGCTACCAGTCCGTCTCGCACTTCTGGCACGATCTGGAGAGCGCGCTGGGGATGGCGCGCTCGGAGGCCGCGGAGCTGCACCTGAAGCGGCAGTCACCCGTCGCGCGGCGCGGCAACATCTTCACGAGCGAGCCCCCGCCCGCCGCGGCGGGTGGCGGTCTCGCCCCGCGCTCCGTCGTGGCCATCCCCGACCTGTTGCCCGCGGCGGCGCCGTCCGCCCCAGCGCCCGCGCCGAGCGCGCCGCGTGTCGACGCACGCGCGGCGATCCCCCCGAGCGCGCCAGAGCGGGGCGCGCCCGGGCCGGCTTCCAGCGGCGCGGCGCTCTTCGGCGGCAAGGAGCTGGACGAGCCGGAGGACTCCGCGCCGCTGCACCTGGCAGACTCCGTGGTCCCTCCGCCCCGGACGTCCGGGCCGCCGCCGGTCTCGAGCTTGCCTCGGCCCCCGCGCGTGGGGGTGGCCCTCAGCGTGCCGGTGAGCGTGGAGCCGACCGCCTCCCTCAAGGGGCGCCTACGAGGACCGATCACGCTCGTCGTCCTCGCCATCGCCATCGGCGCCGTGGACTTCATCTACACGGCCGTGATGGGGGCGTCCTTGGCGCTGGGGCCGGTGCGCGCCAGCTACGTCGCTGCCCCGCTGGCGCTCGCGGGCCTGGCGCTGGTGGCCACGCGCTTGTTCGCGACCGAGTGAGGCCGGAAGACCCCCGCTCGCGCTGCAGGGGGCGCAGGGCCGAGCTGCGAGCCGCCGTACGATGACGGCGCGGAGACGGGCCCGAGCGGCGGGCGGCTCAGCCGTCGCTCGGGCCGCGCTGATCGAGGTCGGAGATGATGTGCCCGTCTTGCATCACGAGCTGCCGCGAAGCGCGCGCCGCGAAGGCGCGCTCGTGCGTCACCATCACGAGCGTGAGCCCCTCGTCTCGGACGAGCGACTCGAAGACGCCCATGACCCCCTCCGCGTTGGCGGTGTCCAGGTTGCCCGTCGGCTCGTCCGCCAGCACGATCTTTGGATCGTTGGCGACGGCGCGGGCGATGCTGACGCGCTGCTGCTGGCCGCCCGAGAGCTGCCCCGGGCGCCGCGCCGCGAGCTCGCCCAGCCCCATCTTCTCCAGCGTGGCGAGCGCGTGAGCGCGCGCCGAGCTGCGACTCCGCCGGCCTCGGCGCAGCATGGGGATCATGACGTTCTCCAGGACGCTGAATTCCGGGAGCAAGAAATGAAACTGAAAGACGAAGCCTAGTTTATTGCCGCGCAGCGCACCCCGCCCGTCGTCGTCGAGCGCGCCCAGGTCGACGCCGTCGAGCAGCACCCTCCCGCTGCTCGGCCGATCCAGCGCGCCGAGCAGGTAGAGCAGCGTGCTCTTGCCCGAGCCGCTGGCGCCGGTCAGGCTCACGAACTCGCGCGCGCGGATGCTGACGCTCACCTCGTGCAGGATGCGCGTCTTGACGTCCCCGCCGAGCTCTCGCATCACGCGCTCGCACTGGAGCACCACCTCCCCCGGCTCGGGCCAGCCTCGCGCCGCGGTCACCCGATCTGCCCTCGGAGCACGTCCACCGGCTCCACGCGCGAGCCGCGCCACGCTGGGATGAAGCTCGCCAACAGCCCGACCACGAGCGCGAACAGCGCGCCATACACGTACATCTTGGGGTCGTCGTGCACCAAGAAGGTCTCGCTGCGGACGAGGCTCTCTTGCTTGGTCTTCATGGTCCCCAGAAAGCGCACCAGGTAGTGCCCGCTCAGATCTCCCACCGCGGCCCCCACCAGCGCGATGATGGCGCCCTGTAAGAGGAAGGCGGTGAGGATGTCCGTGCGGCGGAAGCCGACGCTGCGCAAGATGGCGATGTCGCGCGTCTTCTGCAGCACGATCATGATCTGGATGGCCAAGATGCCGAAGCCACCCACCGCCAAGATGGCGCCGATGACGAAGCCGATGATGCTGTTTTGCTGCTTGAAGAGCGCCAAGAAGTTGGCGTTGGACTCCTGCCAGCTCTCGGCGTCGTAGCCAAACACGGCCTCGAGCTGCGTGGCCACGTCAGCGGCCCGAGCGGGCGTGGCCAGCCGCACCTCCACGCGGCCGACCACGTCTGGCTTGCCGAGGATGGCTTGCGCGTCGCGCAGGCTGACGTAGACGCGGGTGGCGTCCACGGGGGGGATGCCGGCGTCGAAGATGCCCACGACCTTCAGCGACAAGGTCTGCCCGAGCGGCGAGCCGAGGCTCACCCTGTCGCCCACCCTGACGCCGATGCGCTGGGCGATGCCAGCTCCCACGATGATGCCGTCGGACCCGGTGAGCGCCCGGTAGCTGCCGGTGGTGACGTAGCTGGAGACCTGAGTGACGCGGTCCTGGCTGACGGGCTCGATGCCCCGCATGTCCACGGGGTACTGCTTGGGACCGAAGACCAGCACGGCCGAGCCGTTGAGCGAGCCGGCCGCGGCGACGACGCCGGGGAGCGCCTCGATCGAGCGCAGCAGCTCGAGCGGGCGGTTGATGCGCAGCTGGCGATCGCTCGGGGTCTCGTGGGCGACCTCCGCGACCACGGGCCGTCGGAGGAAGCGCGCCAGGATGGGGGGCGCTGGTCGGAGCTGCTTGTCCAGCAACACGACGTGGGGGCTGATCTTCAGGATGTTGTCGAGGAACTTGACCTGAAAGCCTTGCATGATGGCGTTGATGGCGATGAGCGTCAGCACGCCCAGCATCACGCCCAGCACCGCGATGCTGTTGAGGAGCTTGCGCGCCCAGAGCTGACGGAGCGCGATGAACAGAACGACGCGAGGCATCGCGCTCCTCAGCGGGCAGCTCGCGCTGCGTCCGGCACCGGCTCCAGCGCTGGCAAGGGGCGCTCGGTGACGCTGACGCGCGCGCCGGCGCTCAGCGTGGCCGCGCCCTCCACCACGACCAGCTCCCCATCGCCGACGCCGCTCGTGAGCTCGACGCGCAGGAGATCGCGCAGGCCGGTGGTGACCTCCTGCGGCTGGGCGCGCCCCTCGCGCACCACCCACACGCGCGTGCCGGAGAGCGCGCTGCTGGGCGCGAGCAGCACCCCGTCGCGTTGCTCGACGATCAGGTTGAGCTCCGCGCTCATCCCGGAGCGCAGCCCCGCCGGCGGTGAGGTGAGCCGCACCTTGGTGAGGAAGCTCTTTCGAATGCGGTTGGCGTCCGGCAAAATTTCGGTCACGTGGCCCTCGAAGGCCTCCCCCGGGAAGGCGTAGAGGCTCACCGCGGCCTTCGAGGCGGGGCGCCCCTGGGTGCCGTCGCTGATCTTCGCGATGTCCGCCTCGTCCACGCTCACCTCGAGCTGAAGCTCGCGCGTGTCCCCGATGGTGAAGAGGGCTTGCCCCGCGCTGACCAGCTCACCGGGCTCCACCAGCCGCGACAGCAACACCCCATCGATGGGGGCTCGCAGCTCCGCGTCGGACGCGCGGCTGCCGAGCGCCTGCACCTCCGCGGAGCGCCGGCGCTCGACCGCGCCGAGGTCGATCTGCAGCGAGCGCTGCTGGGCGCGGTTGGTCCTCAGGTTACCCTCCAGCGCCGCGAGCTGCGCCTCGGCGCGCTCGAGATCCGAGCTGGGGAGCGAGCCGCTGTCCACCAAGGTGCGCAGCCGCGTCACCTCGCGCTCCGCGAGCTGCCGCTCGGCCAGCAAGGACTGCTCCTGGCCGCGCAGCGCCTCGACCTGCGGCGCGGAGCGCCCCGACTGCGCGCGCGCCGCCGCGAGATCCGACCTGCCGCGTCGCAGGTCGATGTCGAGCGTGGGGCTGTCGATGGTGGCGATGAGATCGCCCTGCTTGACGTGCTGGCCTTCACGCACCCTCAGGGCTTGGAGCGTGCCGGTGACCTTGGCCTTGATTTGCGCGCGCGTGGCCGCCTCGACGGTGCCGGTGGCGTACACCGCGGATACGGCGTGCCCGCGGCTGACGGGCGTGGCCACGACCGGCAGCGGGCGCGAGGCGCGCCACCCCGCGGCGGCGACGGCCCCGATGAGGCCGAGCCCGAGCAGCGCGCGCCCGAGGGTGAGCCTGGAGCGCCGGACGGGGGACAGCTCAGCCATCGCGCCGGGTCTTAGCAGCAACGCCGCCGGGGGCGAGAGCGAGCGTCGCGAGGGCGCGAGCCCGCCCCGGCGTGGGCTCCAGGATCGAAGCGGAGCCTGGGGCGGCGGCTGGGGTAGACTCGCGGGGCGGCCGTGACGGAGCTGACGCGCTTTCGCTGTACGGAGTGCGGCAATTGCTGCCGGGGCCTGCGCGTGCCCGTGACCCACCGGGACGTCCAGCGGCTCGCGGGGCAGCTCGGCGCGGGCAACCCGGCTGCCTGGCTCGAGTGGCTGAGCCCAGCGCAAGTGGACATGACGGGTGAGCCCGAGTGCTTCGTCCGGCTGCGCGAGGGGCGCCGGCTCTTGGTGCTCGGAGCGCCCGAGGGCGCCTGCGTGTTCTTGGGCGAGGACCAGCGCTGCCGCGTGTACGAGCGGCGCCCGCTGAGCTGCCGCGCCTCGCCGCTTCGCGCGGCGTGGGGGCCCGAGGGCCGGCTCCACCTCCAGCTCTTGGAGGGTGTGGCACGGGACGCCGCGGCGCCCGTGGTCTGCGAGTATGCGACCGATGGCCTCGTCGACCCCGGCGCGGTGTATCGAGCCGAGCTCGACGAGCGCGCAGAGCTCGCGTCCTACGCGGCGCTCGTCCAGCGCTGGAACCTACGCCAGCGCTCGCGGCGCCGCCTGGGGCGCCTGCCCGACACCGCCGAGAGGTTCTTGGAGCTGCTGCTCAGCGCCGACTGAGCGTGGCCTCCAGGCTGAGCTGCACGGGCTGGAGCTGCTGCCCTCCCGACGCGGTGAGCACGGCGACCATCTCGTCACTCAGCGTGGCGGCCGTAGGGTAGGCGCCTCCGGTCTTGAGGTTGAAGCTGACGGTGCCCTGGAGCACGCTCTGAAACTGCGCGAGGGTCAGCTTGCCGAGCTCCTTGGGAGCGCCTGGCAGGTCGAACTCCGGGCTGGCGGCGTAGCGCTTGGCGGCCACCTCCAGCTCGACCACGTCGCCTTCGATCTTCGTGACCTTCACCATCCGGTACGACACCACGTCGACGCCGAGCACCCGCTCGCGCGTCGTGACCATCCACACGGCGCCGACGCCCACGGGCTCCTTGGGGGCGGGGAAGCTCAGCGCCCCGAGGACCGTCGCTACGTTCCCAGGAAACTCGCCGAAATCCGGATCGGCGCCCTTGGCCAGCTCTACCTTGATCTCCCCTGGAGCGCCGTCCTTGTCGACGTCGAAGCGCAGCTTCGTGCCCTTGAGCTTGGTGACGGCCGCCGCCTGCTCTTTGGGGACGCGGGGGTCGTCCACCTTGGCCGAGCTCATGGTGGCGAGCAGGGTGACGTGCTCGGCCCCAGGGACGTCCGCCGCGGCGGGCTTCTGCGCCTCGAGGCCGAGCTGGAACGTGAAGGGAGGCATCTGCCGCTGGCCTTGCCCGCGCGTGATGACGAGCTCGACGGCGAGCTTGGTGCCAAGCTTGGGCTGGAGCGGGCCGAGCGTGACGCGGGGCTCGGCGCCCTGCTCTCCGACCACGAGCTTGGCGAACGCGCCCTTGGGCATGGCCTTGTCGGCGGCGCCCGGCGCGAACACGCCGCCAGGTGGTGGGCCGTCGCCGTCCTCGGCGCCGGCAGCGCTGGAGGGAGCCGCGGCGCGCGTGGCGGCCACGGCCTGCGCCAGCGCTGGATCGATGGCCGGCTCCGCGGCGGCGGAGGCGCTCGCGGCCGGCGCGGGCGACGAGGGCTTCTCCTCGCAGCCTACGGCGGAGCCCGCCGCGAGCGAGGCCAGGAGCGTCAGGGGGAGCGTCGAGCGAGTGAGGAGCGACATGCCGCTGCTCATTTAGCGGAGCGTCCGGGAGACGTCGACTGGAACGCCGCCAGCGCGTGCGCGGCGTGCGTCGCCCCGGAGGCGAGGCTCACCGGAAGCCGGACACGTCACCGGCGCCCTCGCGCACGATGACCGGGCTGGGGCCGGTGAGGTCGACCACGCTGGTCGGCACGAGCCCGACCGAGCCCGCGTCCAGCACCAGCGCCAACCCCGAGAAATCATCCAAGATTTCTCGGGGGTCGAGGTGGGGCTCCTCGCCCTTGCGGGCCGCGGTGGTGCTCACGATGGGGCGGCCGAGCGCGGCGGTGAGCGCGAGCGTCACCGGGTGGTCCGGGATCCTGACGCCGACGGTCTTGCGCTTGCTCTGCACGATCTTGGGGACGATGCGCGTGGCCTCCACGATGAAGCAGTAGGGGCCAGGCAAGTAGTGCTTGAAGGTGTGAAAGACGTGGTCGTGCATGACCGCGTACTTGCTGGCCTCTGCGACGCTGGCGCACACGAAGGCGAGGCTCTGGGCGCTGGGCATCCCCTTGATCTGGTAGAGCCGGTCGATCGCCTTCTTGTTGAAGAGATCGCACCCGAGCCCGTAGACGGTGTCGGTGGGGTAGGCGATCACCTCGCCGGCCTCGAGGGCCTCCACGGCGCGAGCGATCTTCCGAGGCTCCGGGTGGAGCGCGTTGACCTCCAGAATCACGGGGCGGGGACTACTACAGGCGAGGCCGGGAGGCGAGCGGCGGCCGGCGCCCAGCGAGCGGGGCCTCCACCCGAGGCCCGTCCGCGCCGGAGGTCGCTCGCTGCCATGCTGGAGCGGCCCCAGGGCGCGCGCTCGGCGCACGAGGAAACGCTGGGAAAGCCTCGCCCCTGCGGGTTAGGCTGGCGGCGCCATGCCGATCTTCGACTCTGTATTGGATGCCGCCGGTCACACCCCGCTCGTGCGTTTGTCGCGCCTCGCGCGCCACCTACCCGTGGAGGTCTTGGGCAAGCTGGAGTTCATGAACCCGGGGGGCTCCGTGAAGGACCGCATCGGGACGCGGATGCTGCTGGAGGCGGAGAAGAGCGGGCGCATCAAGCCCGGGGACACCCTGATCGAGCCGACCAGCGGCAACACCGGCATCGGCTTGGCCATCGCGGCGGCGGTCCGTGGCTACCGGATGATCATCACCATGCCGGAGAAGATGAGCCGCGAGAAGCAGGTCGTCCTCGAGGCCTTGGGCGCCGAGATCATCCGCACGCCGACGGAGGCCGCGTGGGATCACCCCGACAGCCACATCGGCGTGGCGCGGCGGCTCAAGGAGGTCATCCCCAACAGCCACATCCTCGACCAGTACGCCAACCCGGACAACCCGCGCGCCCATGAGCAGGGCACCGCGCAGGAGATCCTGGCGGACTGCGACGGCAAGCTCGACGCCTTGGTGGCCACCGCCGGCACCGGCGGCACCATCTCCGGCATCGCGCGGGCCATCAAGGCCGTGGTGCCCACCTGCAAGATCATCGGGGTGGACCCCGAGGGCTCCATCTTGGCGGGGCCCGGCCCGATCGCGTCGTACAAGGTCGAGGGCATCGGCTACGACTTCATCCCGGACGTGCTCGATCGCAAGCTGGTGGACCGCTGGGTCAAGACGAACGACAGGGACTCCTTCCGCACGGCGCGTCAGCTCATCCGTAAAGAGGGCCTGCTCTGTGGAGGGTCGGCGGGCGCGGCCGTCTGGGCGGCGCTGAAGGTGGCCGAGGAGCTGCCGCCAGGGGCGCGCGTGGTCGTCATCATCCCGGACAGCATCCGCAACTACCTCACCAAGTTCGTGGACGACGCGTGGATGCGTCAGAACGGCTTCCTCGAGAACGAGTGGGAGATCGGCACCATCGAGGACGTGGTGCGCACCCTGCCGCCGCAGACCGTCATCACCATGGAGGACGACCGCACCATCGGAGACGCGGTGGAGCTCTTCAAGCGTCACGGCATCTCCCAGCTCCCCGTGACCACCGGCGGCCGGCTCAGCGGCATCATCACGGAGACGGATCTGCTGACCTTGCTCGTGGGCGGACGGGACCGCGACACGCAGCTCGGAGAGGTGATGGTGCGACGGGTGAGCACCGTGACGGGGGACGACGCCGCGGGCGAGCTCCCGCAGATCTTCGAGCGCGGAGAGGTGGCCATCGTCGTCGACGGAGAGCGCCGCGTGCGCTCGGTCGTCACGAAGATGGATCTCATCGAGTTCATGGCCACGCGCTCGAAGCTGAACGCGGCGTCGGGCAAGGGCTGAGGTGCCGCGGGGGCGTCGCCTCGACGGCCGGGCGGCGCCCGGGCGGCCACCTCGCGCGAGCAGCTCTGGCTCCGCGGGTGCTGGGCTAGAGGTCGTGATCTTGGGGCGAGGGGCCCTCGGCCGCGCGCTCGCGAGGGCGCTGCGGGCGGCGGGCAGGGCGCCGCGGCTGCTCTCCGGGCGAGGCGTGCGCTCGGCGGCGCTGAAGGGCGTGCAGCTCGTGATCTTGGCCGTCCCCGACGCCGCGCTGCGGGAGGTGGCCGAGGCGCTCGCGCCCGAGCTGCCGCGAGGCTGCGTCGTGCTCCACTGCGCCGGGGCCCGGACGACGCAGGAGCTGTCCGCGCTGACGCCCGCGGGGGTGTCGACGGGCGTGCTCCACCCGCTCGTCTCCTTCGTGCGTGGTGCTCGCGCGGAGCTGCGCGGCGCGGCGATGGTGGCCACCGGGGATCGACGCGCGCTCGCGCGCGCGCGCTGGCTGACGCGCGCCGTCGGCGCTCGGCTCGTGGTGGCCGCGCCCGGCGTCCACGGCCCGCGCTACCACGCGGCCGCGGCCTTGGCGGCCAACGGAGCCGTGGGGCTCGCCTGGGCGGCAAGAGCGCTGTTCGTGGAGCAGGGGCTGGCGCCGAGGGAGGCCGATCACGCGCTCGCCAGCCTGCTGTCGAGCGTGGCGCACAACCTCCAGCAGGTCGGGCTCCCTGGGGCGCTCAGCGGCCCCATCTTGCGAGGGGACGCGCCCGCGGTGCGGGCGCATCGCGCCGCGTTGCGTGACGCTCCCATCGCCGCTAGCGCGTATGCTGGGGTCGCGCCCGCCGTGCTGGACTGCGCGCGCGCGGCGGGGCTCGGGCGCGCCGAGGCTCGGCAGGTGACGGCGGCGCTGCGCGCGCCCGTCACGCCGCGGCGGCGCGGCGGCTAGCGCTCCCCCAGCAGGCGCCGGTGGCGCTGGCGCAGCGCGGTGGGCGGCGGCGGCGGCGGCGCAGCACGGTGGGCGGAGGGGAGCGCGCCTCAGCGCTTGGCGCGCGTGCCCTCGGGACGACCCTTGCCTCCGCGCGGCGCAGGCGCAAAGGCCTGACCCAGGTGCTCCACCAGGTAGTCACGCACCAGGGCCACGCGCGCCGGGACGTACCGCGCGGAGGGCAGGACCACCGAGATGGCGCCATCGCCGCCGGTCCACCCGGGGAGCACCTGCTCGAGCAGCGGCGACGCGGCGCGGCCGTTCAGGGCGTGGATGGGGAGCAGCGCGATCCCGGCGCCTGCCTCGGCGGCGCGGCGACAGAAGGACATGTCATCGGCGATGAGCCGCCCGGTGACCGTCACCTCCCGCTTGCCGTCGGGGCCTCGCAGCGCGAGCGTGGCGCGCCCGTTGGCCGCGCGGAAGAGCACCCAGTCGTGGCTGGGCAGCTCCGCCAGGCTCGTGGGGCGCCCTCGGCGTTGCAGGTAGTCGGGAGAGGCCATGAGCTTCAGCTCGGCGGCCCCGATCCTTCGCGCGATGAGGCTCGAGCTCTCCAGGGTGCCGGCGCGCAGCGCTAGATCATAGCCCTCCGCCACCAGATCCACGTAGCGGGACGTGAGGCTCAGCTCCACGCGCACCCCTGGGTAGGCGCGGTGCAAGGCGGTGATGACCTCCGGCAGCGCGGCCACGTCGGGCGGGGCCGTCAGACGCACGCTCCCCCGGGGTGCGGCGCCGTGCTCGCGCGCGAGCGCGCCGGCCTCGTCGATGCTGGCGACGGAGCCGCTCACCGCGTCGTAGTAGCTCTGCCCCGCCTCGGTGAGCGCGACCTGGCGCGTCGTCCGGTTCAGCAGCCGCACGCCGAGCTCTTGCTCGAGCAGCGCCACCGCGCGGCTCACCGATGACTTGGGCAGCCCCGCGGCGCGGGCGGCCGCCGTGAAGCCGCCGAGCTCCACCACCCGGACGAAGTGCGCCACTTTGTTGTAGTCCATCGTTCGCATCATAGCAACGATGCTTTCGTCTGACTGCGGCTACTGCTCGGCCGCTCGGGCGTTACAGTGCCTCCACTCGACCGGTACTACCCGGCTGCTTCGACGCAGCTCAGCGAGAGGAGAGCACTATGACTTGGACCATCGACCCTTCCCACACCCACCTTGGCTTCGCCGTCCGTCACATGATGGTGAGCACCGTCCGCGGACAGTTCAAGAACTTCAGCGGCAACGTGACGATTGACAGCTCGGACTTCACCAAGTCCTCCTTCGAAGGTGAGGTGGAGGTCGCCAGCATCGACACCGGCAACCCGGATCGCGACAATCACCTGCGCACGAACGACTTCTTCGATGCGCCGGCGCACCCCAAGATCACCTTCCGCAGCACGGCCATCCGCGCCAAGGGCGGCGACGACTACGTCGTGACGGGGGAGCTCAGCATCCGCGGCGTCACCAAGACCGTGGACTTCGAGGTCGAGTTCAACGGCGTCGGCAAGAACCCGTGGGGGAAGATGGTGGCAGGGCTGAGCGCCAGCACCACCATCAGCCGTAAGGATTTCGGCATGAGCTACAACGCCGTCCTCGAGACGGGCGGCATGCTGATCGCCGACAAGGTCAAGCTCGAGCTCGAGGTGGAGGCGACACAGGAGGCCTGAGCCCACCACGGCTCCCAAGACGCCGAGGCGCTCCCGCGGCCGCGGGGGTGCCTCGGCGCGTTGGTGGGGGAGCCGCGCCACGCCCGTGGCGGCGGGAGCCCGCGGCTACTCCTGGACGGTCACCTTGAGCATCTTGACGGGGGTGATGGGGCGGTCCTGCGCGTTCGTGGCGGTCTTGCTGATCTTGTCCACCACCTCCATCCCGGAGATCACCTTGCCGAAGACGGGGTGCTTCGAGGCGCCGGGCGTGAACCAGTCGAGGTAGTGGTTGTGCACCGTGTTGATGAAAAATTGACAGCTCCCGCTGTTGGGGCGGCCGGTGTTGGCCATCGAGAGCGTCCCGGGCTCGTTCGAGAGCTTGGCGTCCGCGGGGTGCTCGTCTTGGATGGTGCCGTCGGGGCCGTTGCCGGTGCCGGCGCGGGGGCTGCTCGGGTCTTTGCTGTGAGGACAGCCGAACTGGAGCATGAACTTGTCGATCACGCGGTGGAAATGCAGGCCATCGTAGAAGCCCGACTTGGCCAGCTTGATGAAGTTGCCGGCGGTCAGCGGCATCTTGTCCGTGTAGAGCTCCACGGTGATGGTGCCTAGAGAGGTCTCGAGCGTCGCGGTGGGGTTGGACATGGCGACATCCTAGCCGAGGCGGGCGCGCGGGCGTGTTGACTTTCGCTTCGGGGCGCTAAGCTGCGAGCCATGGCGTCCGCTCGTCTCCCGCTGGTGAGGTTGGCCGTGGTCCTCGGGGCGCTGCTGAGCGCCGGGTGCGGGGGGGGCGGAGAGCCGCCCGTCACCCCCACGCCGGTCCTCGCGCCAACGGCGGGCGCCTCGCCGGAGCCCGCGCCGCCGGAGTCCGCGCCGCCGGTCGCCTCCACGCCGATCCCTGCGCAGGCGACGGACGGCGGGCTCACCCTCTGCACGCCGGAGGCCAAGCAGCCCGGGATGTGCACGAAGGAGTACTTACCGGTGTGCGTCACGGTGGAGGGGTCGACGGTGCGCCGGGAGGCGGGCAACGCCTGCGAGGGCTGTAAGGTCCCCGGGGCGGTCAGCTTCGTCCCAGGGGAGTGCCCGCGGGAGCCGAGGTGAGCGGCGTCCTGTCGTTCGACTACGCGCCGCAGGGCGAGCGCCGTCGCCGCCTCGTCGACGAGATCGCGCGCGCCTTCCAGGCGCCGGAGATCGTGGAGCCGCTGCGGCGGCTCGCGCCAGGCCTGAGGGCGTCGCTGCAGGAGCCGCGGCGGCTCTTGTTGACGTGGCGCCACCCGAGAGAGCGCCCGCTCGCGGAGCTCATCCGGGCGCACGCTCCGGCGGAGTGGCAGGTGGAGGTGGGTAAGCCCCCCCGGCCGCTCGCCGACTGCATCTCCACGCACGACGTCGCCGACGCTCGTGCGCGCGTCGGCTTCACGCGGGGCCACCTGATGGAGATCGTCGTGTTCGCGCCGGCGGTGGCGGGCTGGGCGGAGAAGGAGGCGGAGGCGCACGCCTATGACGTGATCGCAGATCTGCTCGGGAGCGTCGTGTTCGAGCGTTGGGTGGGCGCCGTGGGCGCTGGGCTAGCGCCCCGTCGCGGCAGCTTGCGTCTCGCCGGGCGCTACGCAGACTACGACGGCGCCTTGCCCATCGCGCAGCTCGCGGAGACGGTGAACGGCGCCGCCAGCGCGGTCGTCGCTGGCCTCCCGGAGCGGCCGTTCTACGAGCGCCAGCAGGAGCTCGGCTGGGTCGGCTTCGAGGTGGAGCCGCTGGATGAGCTGGGGCCGCCGGAGCGCGTCTTGGCGAGCACATGCGCGCCGGAGCTGCTCAAGTGCTGGCTCGAGCAGGAGCCCTTCAGCTCGGAGCGCTTCTCGCGCGCCGGGGAGCATTTCGGGCAGCTCGTCATCCCGCACGCGGGCGCTGGCCTCTCCGCCGCCGTCGAGCGCCGTGACGCGCTCGAGCAGCGCCTGAACGAGCGGCTGGTGGCGGAGCGCGTAGGGTGCGTCATCGGCTCGGGGGTCGGCCCCGCGCAGACGTACCTGGATTTCGCGCTGAGCTCGCGCGAGCGCGCCTTGCCCATCGTCCAGGCCGTGGCGCGCGACGCGGACGTCGAGGGCATGAGCTACCAGCCCTTCGACGACGCCCTCCAAGACGAGCGCATCCCCCTCGGCTGAGCCGAGCGCTCAGGGCTTCGACAACAGCTCGAGGAGCGGGAGGAGCCTCGCGTGCTTCGGCTGCGTCGCGAGCTGGCGCAAGGCGCCGCGCGCTTTGTCGATGGTGGACTCGACGAAGCCGAGGAACGACGGGTTGTGCTTCACCACGTCGAGGTAGATGAAGCGGCCGGCGTCTTTCAGCTTGCGCTGCACCGTCACCAGCTGAAATTCCTCGCCGAGCGCCCGGCGCTCGGGTGCCGAGAGCCCCTGAGCCTCGGTGAAGTCGTCCAGGCGCGCTTCGATGAAGGCGGCGTCGAACACCTGGTAGCTGTCGTTGAGCAGCGCGACCAAGTCGTAGCAGCGGGGGCCCAGCAGCGCGTCCTGGAAGTCGAGCCAGACGAGCTCCACCGCGTCGTCGTCGACGATGCGCACCATCAGGTTGCGGCTCTGGTAGTCCCGATGCACGAAGCCACGGGGGAGCTGGGCGATGCTGCTGGCCAGGTGATCGGCGGCGGCGTCGAAGGCCGCTCGCTGGCGGTCGTCGAGGTGCAGACCCCGCGCCTCCAGCCCATACTCACGGAAGTGGTCGAGCTCCCACCGCAGGAGCTCTTCATCGAAGGCGCGCGCGGCGACGATGCTGCCCTCAGGGAGCTGCGCCAGCCGCTGCTGCGCCTGCGCGAGATCTCTCACGGCTTGGCGATAGACCGGCTCCCGGGCGGCGGGGACGCGCTTGAGGTAGTTGGCCAGGGTGTCTTCACCCAGATCTTCCATGAGCAGGAGGCCCTGCTCGCAGCGCTCGCCGAGCAGCCGTGGGACGTGGACCCCGCGCGCCTCCAGCAGCTCACGGACCTCGAGGAAGGGCCAGCGGCGTCCGGTCTCGCTGGTCTTGACGATCTCGTCCGGGACGCTGGCGTCGGGGAAGAACATGGCGACCGCGCTGCGTCCGCCGGGCAGGGTGGCCCGATAAAAGCGCCGCGTCGACGCGCCCCCGGGCATCTGCTCGAGCTCGGGCTCGTGGACGCCAAGCTCACGCAGCCAGCCCAGGAGGTCGGGCAGGGGGTCTCGGGAGGCTACGGAGGCCGAAGCCGGTAAGGAGGACGTGGACCTCATGGGACAGAGTCTTATCCGGCCTCGGGAGGCTGGGCCAAGCGGGTGAGGCGTGGCGGAGGGGAGGAATCCCAGGTATCGGGCGCGCATGGCATCCCCACTGGTAGGCGCGGACTACGCGCCGCTCGTCGCGCGCGCCTGCCGGACCTTGGGGGAGGGTCGCTACGACGACCCGGAGCTCCTGGCCTCGCTCGTGCGGTTCATCGAGCGGATCGCCGCGTGGAATCAGCAGATCGACCTGACCGCCGCGCGGTCGCCCGCGGAGCACGTGGATCTGGTGGTGGCTGACGCGCTCGCCGTCTTGGGCGCAGCGTCTCCGGACGCGGACGAGCACTGGGTGGACGTCGGCAGCGGCGCGGGGGCTCCGGGAGTGACCCTCGCGCTCCTGGCGCCACGGCTCCGGATGACGCTCGTGGAGCCACGCCACAAACGCGTCGCGTTCTTGCGGAGCGTGCTCGCCGAGCTCGGGCGCTTGGACGTGGAGGTGATCCCCTCCGAGAGCGCACGGCTGGCCGCGGCGAGCTTCGACGTCGCCATCTCCCGCGCCACCTTCCCCCCGCCGGTGTGGTTGACGGAGGGTCGGCGCCTCGCGCGTCAGCACGTCTGGCTCCTACTGGCGCGCGCTACGGCACCCGAGGGCTCGGCCCCGACACGCGAGCGCTCCTATGCGTGGCCGCTCACGGGCGCTCCGCGGCGCGCGTTGTGTTTCCCGGCAAGCGAAGAGGGCTGAGGGAGGCCGGACCTCAGGGGGTCTGCCCGCCGCTGCCCGCTGCGCCCCCGCTGCCGCTGGCACCCGAGGCGCCGCTCGCCCCGGCCTGGCCCGCGCTGCCCGCTGCACCTGCCGCGCCTGCGCCGCCGCCGCTACCAGCGTTGCCCGCCGTGCCGCCGCTGCCCGCTGCGCCGCCGCTGCCCGCCGCGCCGCCGCTGCCTGCCGCGCCTGCGCTGCCCGCTTGGCCGGCGCTGCCCGCCGCACCGCCGCTACCCGCCGCACCGGCGCTGCCCGCCGCGCCTGCGCTGCCCGCCGCGCCGGCGCTGCCCGCCGCACCGCCGCTACCCGCCGCGCCTGCGCTGCCCGCCGTACCGCCGCTGCCCGCCGTGCCCGCGCTACCGGCCGAGGCGTCGGGCTCATTGAGCACCGAGCGATCCACGTCCGTGATGAGACTGCAGCTCGCCGTGGCGAGCAGGCTGAACAGGCCTAGCGTGAGCAAGCAGCGCTTCATGGCCGGAGAGTGTCACTTGCCCGCACCGCTGGCGCAAGCGCATTGTTGAAGGGCGCCCCCTCAGAGCGCGTAGTCGATGAGGACCGGCGCGTGATCGCTGAACCGGTGGTCACGGTGGATCCGCGCGGCGGTGAGCCGCGGCGCGAGGCCGGGCGTGACGAGCTGGTAGTCGATGCGCCAGCCCACGTTGTTGGCCCAGGCGTTGCCGCGGTTCGACCACCAGGAGTACTCGCGGGGGTTGCGGTTCAAGCGGCGAAACGCGTCGACCCAGCGCCCCTCGGCGAGCAGCTCGTCGAGCCAGGCGCGCTCTTCCGGCAAAAATCCGGAGTTTTTCTGGTTCGAGCGCCAGTTCTCGATGTCCATCGGCGTGTGGGCGATGTTGAAATCCCCGCACACGACGTACTGCCGCCCGCTCGCGAGGCGGCGGTCGAGCTGTCGCGTGAGCTCCGCGAGGGCCGCGAGCTTGAACCGCTGTCGCTCCTCACCGCTGCTGCCCGAGGGGACGTAGAGGCTCACCACCGTCAGCCGCTCGAAGTCCACCTCGAGCCAGCGCCCCTCACGATCCAGCTCCGGGACGCCGAGCCCATGGCGAACCCGGAGGGGCGCCTGGCGGCTATAGATGGCGACGCCGCTGTAGCCCTTCTTCTCCGCGGGGTGGTGGTGGCAGTGCCAGCCGCGTGGGCGCGCGATCTTGGGCTCGAGCTGCTCGAGGTCCGCGCGGATCTCTTGGAGGCAGGCGACGTCGACGCGCTGGCGTGGCAGCCAGGTGAAGAAGCCCTTGGCCGCCGCCGAGCGGAGACCGTTGACGTTGAGGCTCAAGATGCGCATGCGAGGGGCTCGACGAGGTGGGGGCTAGCCGCGGAGCGGCCGGAGCGGGGCGCGACCCGGTGACGCGCGCCCGCGCGGTCCCGCGAGGGGCACGCCAATGGAGCATGCGCGGGAGCGTGGGGCAACGAGGGCACACGCCGTGGACCAGGGAGGAGACGCTGGCCGCGGCGGCCCCTCAGGTCTGAGCCCCGCGCGGGCCAGCGCCCGAGGAGGTCGCGGACGCACCGGCGGCAGCGCTCGAAGCGGACCGTCGCTCGGGTGGAGCGCCAGTGGTACGCTGAGGCCGATGAAGCTAGGTGACATCCTCGGTGGCGCGCTGGCGCTCCTCTGCGTGAGCGCAGGCAACGCGTGGGCTCAGTACGGGGCTTCGCCGTCGCCCTACGGTCAGCCGCCGTCGCCCTACGGGCCGCCCGCTTCCGGCGGACAGGGCCCCGGACTCAGCGCTGGGGGCTTGGCTCCCCCGGCGCCGCTCGAAGAGCAGCCCACCGCAGGGGATCAGCAGACCTCGGCGCGGCTGGCCGAGGCGGATCGTGAGGACTCCGGGCGCGGGCTGGAGTTCCTCTATCTCAACGGGGAAGCAGGGGTCACCTACCTCGGGCTGCAGACCTTCGAGAGCCATCAGCTCGTCGACGCGCGACTCGTCGCCACGAGCGGCGTGGGGCCGACCTACGGGGCTGGTGTGGGCGTGCGGCTCGTGTTTCTCACGCTGGGCGGCCGCTTCAGGCTGATGGATTTTGCCGACTACCAGCTCTGGACCTTGGGCGCCGAGCTGGGGTTGCGGATCCCGCTGGGCGCGGTGGAGCCCTACTTCACCGTGGGCGCCGGCTACGCCAAGCTCGGCGCCTTCGATGGCGCGAAGCTGAGCGAGGGGCTCTCGGCGGGTGACGTCTCCGCGGGAGGGTATGATCTGCGCGCGGGCCTGGGCGTGGACGTCTACCTGTCGAACACCTTCTCGCTCGGGGCGGTCGTCTCTGGGGAGCTGCTGGGGCTGTCGCGCGAGGGAGTCCAGCCGAAGCAGGGAAGCCTACCCCAGGAGCAAGCGATCTACGCGCGTGACGGCTCCAGCGTCGGCGGCGCGCTCAGCGCGATGGGCGTCGTTGGGCTGCACTTCTGAGCACCGTGGAGTCCGACGTGCGCCCTCCGCTCAGCGTGGCGTGGACCTTGGGGGGCGTCTTGGTCGTCGTCGGCGCGGTGCTCGGAGCGCTCACGCTCGCGCTCCTGCTCGCCCCGCGCTGTGGGGTGGATTTTCTCCGCGCCAGCACCGAGCGGCCCATGCTGGCGCGCGCCGCGGCGCTGCTCGTGGGAGCGGCGGGGCTTGGCTGCTTCGGCGCGACGTTTCTCTTACAGCGTGCCCGCGCGCGGGTGGGCGCGCGGGAGCCGTTCATCTCGGCCGTGCTCGGGGCGCTGGCGGTGTGGGGCCTCTTCGTGGCGCTCGAGCCGAGCACCCTGCCCTATGGCTCGATGGTCGTGCCGCCGGCGCTCGTGCTGGCCTATCTCGGCGGCGTGAGCGCGCGGCGCCTGGGGTGAGCTTGCTCACGGAGTGGTGGCGGCGAGGCCGAAGCCCCGCGCGTCCGTCAGGACGCCGTCACAGCGGAAATCTCGCTCCGTCTGGGGCAGCTCACCAAGCACCTGAAAGTCGAAGACGACCATCAACGCCGTAGCCGGTGGGCAGAGATCCGGTAAGGTGACGTCGTACCAGCCCGCGCCATAGCCGAGCCGGTGCCCCTCCGGCGTGGCGGCGAGCGCCGGGACGAGGACGAGCTCGACGTCACCGCGGCTCGCCTCCGGAGCGTCCTTGGGGGGCTCCGGGAAGCCGCGTCCCCGGGGCGCCAGCTCCGCGCTGGAGTGGCTGAGGCGGAAGCCGGTGCGGAAGCCTCCCTCGGTGGGATCCATGAACGGGTAGTACACGGCCTTGCCCGCGGCGCGCGCCAGCGTGTCCACGGGGGCCATGGCCGGCTCCTGCTTGCTGGCGACGGAGGCGAAGAGGGCCACGCTCTTGGCCGCGCGAAAGAGCGGCAGCGCGCTCAGCCGCGCGACGAGCGCCTCGTTGCGCTGCGCGAGCGCGGCGGCCGGCGTGGCGCTGCGGAGTCCTTGCATGCGCTGGCGGAGGTGGCGCTTGGCCTGAGCGACCAGCGAGTCCCGGGCGGCGGCGTCGAGTTGGAGGAGCACGCTCGGCGTGTTAGCTCGCCGCGCGCCGCGACGCCAAGCCCCGTGTATGATGCCGGGCTCATGCGCAGCGTGGCCATCATCCCCGCGTATCAGGCGGCCGGGACCATCGAAGGCGTCCTCGGGGGGCTCCGGCACGCCGCCGAAGCCGCTGGCGTCGCCTTGGAGATCATCGTGGTGGACGACGGCTCGACGGACGACACGGCCGCGCGGGCCTCGCGCGCAGGCGCCGTGCTCGTGCGCCTGCCGCGCAACGCAGGCAAGGGGGCGGCGCTCAGGGCCGGCTTCAGGCGCGCGCTCGACCTGGGCTACGGCGTCGCCGTGACGCTCGACGCGGACGGGCAGCATCCCCCGGAGGAGGTGCTCCGGCTGGCGCTCCATCCGGCTCCCGAGCACGCCCTGGTGCTCGCCGTCCGCGATCTGCGGGCCGCCGGCGCACCCCGGCCCAACGTCTGGTCCAACGCCTTCTCCAACCGCGCGCTCTCGCTCTTCGCGGGGCGGCCGCTGCGGGACACCCAGTGTGGGCTCCGCCGCCTGCCGCTCCAGCGCTGCCTCTCCCTCGGGGAGCTCGGGGCGCGCTACGCGTACGAGTCGGAGCTCGTGCTGCGGGCGGCGCGGCTCCGGTGGCCCATCGTGGAGGTGGACGCCACGGTCCTCTATCCCCCAGCGCCGCTGCGCGTCAGTCACTTCCACTCGGTGCGAGATCCCGCACGGATCGTCGCCCGCGTGTTGTACGTCATCGCGACGACGTCGCGCGCTTGACCGATGGGCGGCTCACGACGCGTACGCCGGTGGCTGCTGGCCCTCGTGGCGCTGGCGGCCGCTCCTTGGGCGCTGCACCTGGGCGTCGAGCGCCTGACGCGCTGGCCGGCGCCCCCGGACGCCCTGGCGTCCGTCGAGCGCCATGAGCCGCGCTGGCAGGGCGAGGTGCAGCGGCTCGGCGCGGCGTGGTCGAGGCGCCGCGGAGCGCTGCGTGAGGTGGGCCTGGTGGGGACACCCGAGCAGATTGGCTGGGCTCACACGCGCCTGCTCGCCGAGCCGATGCGCCGCACCGAGGGCGCCGTCTGGTCCTTGTTCGAGCGCTTGGTGCCGCTGTCACCGGCGCGGCTGCTGCTGATGGACGTCGCCAAGTGGCGCTACCGCGGCTTGATCCACTCGCTGGACGAGGCGCGCCTGCGGGAGATCGCCGCGGGGGCGGCGGCCTTCCAGCCCGATCCCTTCGCGGCGCAGCTGGAGGCGTACCAGCGCTTCGTGGTCCTCAACGCGCTCTATGACATCGCGCTCGGCTTCGAGCACTCGCCGCTCATCGGCTGCACGACCTTCGTCGTGGGGCCGTCACGGAAGGAGGGAGGAGGGGCCCTGCTCGCGCGCGCCTTCGACTTCGAGGCGGATCCGATCTTCGACGAAGAGAAGGTGGTCTTCCTGGTGCGCCCCGCCGGGCGTCTGGCCTTCGCCTCGGTGGCGTGGCCGGGGCTGGTCGGGGTCGTCAGCGGGATGAACGAGGCGGGGCTCGCGGCGGTGGTCCATGGTGCCCGCGCCGGGGAGCCGCGCGCCGTCGGTGAGCCCGTGGTGCACGCCCTGCGGCGCGTGCTGGAGGAGGCCAGCACGGTGGAGCAGGCCGTGGCGCTCCTGGACGCGCGCGCGCCGCTGGTCACGCACCTCGTCGTCTTGGCCGACGCGAGCGGCGCGGCGGTGGTGGTCGAGCGCTCCCCGGGGAGCGCCGCGACCGTCCGTCGCTTGCCAGCCGCTGCCGTGGTCACCAATCACTTGGAGGGGGCGCTGGCCGAGGACGCGCGCAACCGGCGCGTCCTCGCCACGACCAGCACCCTCGAGCGGCGCGCGCGCGGCGAAGAGCTGCTCGCGGAGCTCCCGGAGCGGGTGGGCGCGGCGGACGCCGTGCGCCTGCTGAGGGATCGTCGCGGGGTCGGCGGCGTGGAGCTGCCCCTCGGGGACCGTCGCGCGATCGACGCGCTGATCGCGACGCACGGCGTGGTGATGGACACGGAGCGTCGTGTCCTCTGGGTCAGCGAGGCGCCGCACCTCCTCGGGCGCTTCATCCCCTTCGAGCTGGGGAGGCTCCTGCGCCCCGACTACGATCCCGCCGCCCCGGAGCCGCCGCTCCAGGCGCTCCCCGCCGACCCCTTGGGGGAGCGGGCGCCTCCGGTGCCCGCCCGCAGCAGCGCCCCGTAAACCAGTGACCGGCGGGCCGGATCTACGTTATACGTGCCGCTGATGTCGATGGGCACGAGCCAAGACGGAGACCGGTTGTTTGGGTCGCTGGGGTCGTTTCGTAAGGCGTGGCCCAAGCGTGGCTGGACGTGGGACTCACGCCTGAGCTGCGTCGCCTCGTCGTTTGGCGTGGACCTGGTCTCCGAGGCGAGGGCCGCCATCGCCTTGGCGTTCCCGCGAGAGTGGTCTCAGCGCAACCTCGGCCGCGCGAGCCAAGAGCTGCAGGAGCTCGCGACGGCCTCCGGAGGGATCCGGCCCGATCAGCTCATCTTCAGCGCGGACGCGCAGGGCGGCCTCACGGCCTACGCGTTGTGGTGGCCCTGGGGTGACGAGGTCACCATCTCGCTCAGGGTGGGGCTGCTGGGCGCCACCGCCGTGCGCGCCGAGTACCGGCTGCGGGACACCTTCAACGCTTTGGAGTAACGATGAAGCTCAGGGACAAGGTCGCCGTCGTCACCGGCGCAGGCAGCGGCATCGGGCGGGCGTTGGCGGTCACCCTGGCCCAGCGCGGCGCGCGGCTGGCGCTCGCGGATCTCAACGCCGCGGGGCTCGAAGCCACGCAGCAGCAGCTCGGCCTCGCCAGCGACCGGGTGAGCCTCCATGTGGTGGACGTCGCTCGGCGCGCTGCGGTGGAGGCCTTCGCGGAGGAGGTGATCGCCCAGCATGGGGAGGCGCACGTCCTCATCAACAACGCGGGCGTCAGCGTCAGCGCCCCCTTCGCCGAGCTGGAGCTGGAGGATTTCGAGTGGCTGATGAGCATCAATTTCTGGGGGGTGGTGTACGGCTGTAAGGCCTTTCTCCCCCACCTACGCGCGGCAGCGGAGCGCTCCGGGGCCGCTCAGATCGTGAACTTGAGCAGCCTCTTCGGGCTCATCGGGGTGCCCCTGCAGTCGGCGTACTGCTCCAGTAAGTTCGCGGTGCGCGGCTTCACGGAGACCTTGAGGGCGGAGCTGGCCGGGTCCGGCGTGGGCGTCACCACGGTGCACCCTGGCGGCGTGGCCACCAACATCGCCGCGGCCACGCGCTACCCCATGGCGGACGGAGAGGCGCTCCGCAGCCGCGCCACCGCGTTCTTCAAGAAAATGATGCCGCCCGAGCGCGCCGCCGCGCAGATCGTGCGGGGGGTCGAGCGCGACTCGGCCCGCGTGGTGATCACGGCGGAGGCCGTGGCCATCGACGCTCTCAAGCGCGCCGTGCCCAGCCTCACCCAGCGGCTGATCGAGAAGAACTGGCGCCGCTTCGTCTGAGCCTCAGCCCTTGCGCTTGGGCTTGACCGCGGCCTTACGCTGACAGCCTTGGCACACGCCGTAGAGCTCGTGCTTGTGGTCATTGATGAGGAAGGCGTGGCGGGCCGCGATGCGCTGCTGGAGCTCTTCGATGAGCGGCTCTTCGAACTCCGTGATGCTGCCGCACCTCACGCAGATGAGGTGATCATGATGTGAGTTGGAGTCCGTCAGCTCGAAGCGCGTGAAGCCATCGCCAAACCGGTGCTCGTGGACGATGCCGCTGTCTACCAGCATCTTCATGGTGCGGTACACGGTGGCGTAGCCGATGCGCGCGTCCACGGCCTTGACCTGCACCAGGAGCTGATCGAGCGTCAAATGACCGGGTGAGCTCAAGAAGCTCTCGATGATGATGCGGCGCTGACCGGTGGAGCGCAGCCCACGCTGGGCCATGTAGTCCGTCAAGGACTTGCGTAGCTGCTCGACGTCCGGCAGGCGCACCGTTTGCTGCCCCGTGAGGCTCCCAGACTTCACGCCCCTGACCATCGTGCCTCGCGCCGCGTAGGTCAAGGGCGCTGGCCGCGGCGGATCCCGGCTCAGGTGGCGGCTTCTTCGATGGCGCGCCAGCGGATGAGCGCGGCGGCGGAGCCTCCGGCGGCCAGCAGCGGCGCCAGCAGTGCGGGGCCGAGTCCAAAGGCGGTAGCGATGACGCCGAGCACGGCGGGGACGACATGCAGCCCGAGCGCCAGGCGCACCTCCGAGCGGCAGCGCCGCGCGAGCCGGAGCGCGAGCGCGGCGTCTCGAACGTCGTCGGAGGCGAGCTGGATGCTCCACTCGGCGATGCCGAGGCCCGCGCTGGAGAGCGCGATGGGGACGTCCGCGGCGGTGAGCACGGCGTCGTCTTCAGGAGTGCGCCCGATGACCGCGACGACGGCGCCGCCATCGATGAGCCGGGAGACCTCCTCCGCGCGCTCGGTGGGGAGGACCTCGGGGCGGATGTGCTCGATGTCGAGCGCGTTGCCGATGGCCTCGCAGGTCTCCCGACCGTCTCCCGAGAGCAGCACTGGCTCGACGCCGACGTCCAGCAGGTGCTGGATGGCGGCGCGTGCCCCAGGCCGCAGGCCGTCTTGGAGGCCGAGCACCCCGAGCAGGCGGCCGTCGAGCGCGACGAGCAGCACGGAGCGGCCCAGGGCCTCCAGGGCGCTGAGCGTGGCTTCGGCGCTGGCGACGCTGATGCGCTCACGCAGCATCAGCGCACGGCTCCCGACGACGAGGGGCTCGCCGTTCGAGCTGACGGCGGTGACCCCGAGCCCAGCGTGCTGGGTCGGGCTGCGGACGGCGTCCGGGCGCACCCCACGAGCCCTGGCGGCGCGGAGCACCGCAGCGGCCGTGGGGCTGGCGGCGCCGCCCTCGGCGCCTGCGACCAGCGCGAGGAGCTCTTCTTGGGAGTGGTCGCCGAACGGCGTGATGGCGAGCACCTCGGGCTCGCCGAGCAGCAGCGTCCCGCGCGCCATGAAGACGCCGGCGGTCACGCGGCTCGCGCGATCCAGCGCCGCCGCGCTCCGAAACACGATCCCGCGTCGAAGCGCCGCGAGCACGGCGCGCCCGACGTGCAGCGCCCCGAGCTGGGTGAGCCCAGCCTGCGCGAGCGCGACGTGCGCGCCCAAGGCGGCGAGCGCGATCACCAGCCAGTCGCTCCCGGTGGCGTAGGCCGCCAGGCCGGCGACGATGGCGGCGATGGGCGCCGCTTGGGCGGCGATGAGGTGTCCGGTGCGCGCCAGCTGCGCGTGGACGTCCGCGCGTCGCGCTGGGTCGTGGGTGAGGCGCAGCCAGGCGCGGTCTCTGCCGCTCCAGCTCACCACGGCGCGGAGTCGGCCTTCGGTGATGCGGGCGCCGGCGACCAAGGCCTCGCCTTCGCTGCGCTGACTGAGGCTGGGGGCCTCGAGCCAAGGGACGACGGTGGCGCTGCCCGCCGTGGTCGTGCAGTCGGCGGGCACCGTCTCCCCCGCGTCGATGACGATCTCTTCGCCGGAGCGGAGCTCGACGGCGCTGGTCGCCTCCGTGTCCTCGCCGAGGACGCGCCGCGCGGGGACGTCCAGCTCCGCGCTGAGGTGCTCCCGCTCGAGCTCGAGCGGGCGGCGCAGGCGTGCCAGCAGCCAGACGGCTCCCGCCGTGATCATCAGCAAGGTAGCGGCGAAGCCGAGCGCGCCGCTGGCGTTGGGGTGGCCCCGGAGCTGGGCGAGCACCGCGACGAGGGTGCTCGCCGTGGGCCCGAACAGCAGCGCGACGGGGTGGAGCTCGATCGCCTCCCGTCGGCCCATGACGTACTCCGCGATGAGCGCGCCGGCGCTGACGATCACGATGACGACGCGCGCCAGCGCGAGCGCGTCCCCGGCGCCGACCAGCCCCAGCGCCAAGCTGAGGGCGCCGCCGAGCAGGGCCAGGGACAAGAGCAGCGCGGTGACGTCTCCCGCAGGGACGGCGCCGGGGCCGGCGCTCGTGGCCTCGGCGCTCGGCGCCAGCTCTGTCGCCGCGTCGAGCGACCGGGTGGGGGCCGCGAGGTCGAGGGGCGGAGACGGGGTGGGCGCCGCGAGTTGTGGGAGCGGGGTGGGCTGGCGGCGCCGCCGCGGCAGCGGCAGCGGCGTCAGGCCCGGCTGGTGCTGGTAGCGCGCTCGACACTCCGCGGTGCAGAAATAGCGAAAGCGCTCCGCCACGTAGGCGACCTGCACGGCGCGGAGAGGGTCGGTGGGGTGCCCGCAGGTGGCGCAGGCGACAGGACGGGAGTGAGCCTGCGTCGAGCGGAGCGGCTCGAGCTCAGCCATTCAGCTCCAACGCCCAGCAGAGTGCAGCCTTCGCGGTGTGCAGGCGCGCCTCGGCCTGATCCCACACGTGACTCTGTGGCCCCTCGAGCACCCCCGCGGAGATCTCCTCGCCACGGTGTGCGGGCAGGCAGTGCAGCACCATGGCATCGGGCGCGGCCTGGCCGAGGAGGGCCTCGTCGAGCTGGTAGCCCTTGAAGGCCTCCAGGCGCGCCGCCGACTCCGCCTCTTGCCCCATGCTGGTGAAGACGTCCGTGGAGACCACGTCCGCACCCTGCACCGCCTCGTGGGGGTGCTGGACGACGCGCACCTTGCCGCCGCGGGCGAGCGCTCGCTCGAGCTGCTGCTGCGACGGCAGATAGCCGTGGGGGCAGGCCAGCGTGAGCTCTGCTTGGAGCAGCCCCGCGGCCTCGATCCAGCTATTGGCCATGTTGTTGCCGTCCCCGAGCCAGGCGAACCGCAGCCCGCGCAGCGTGCCGCGTGCCCGCCGTACGGTCATCAGATCCGCGAGCAGCTGCAGGGGGTGACCATCGTCGGTGAGCGCGTTGATGACCGGCACGCGGCTGAAGGCCATGAGCTGACGTAGGCGCTGGTCCTCCGCGGTGCGCAGGGTGATGGCGTGCACCATGCGCGAGAGGACGCGCGCGGTGTCCTCCAGGGGCTCGCCCCGACCCATCTGGGAGCCCGCGGCGGTGAGGACGAGGGGATGCCCGCCGAGCTCGGCCACCGCGATCTCCAGGGAGACGCGGGTGCGGGTCGAGGCCTTCTCGAACACCAGCGCTACCGAGCGCCCCGTGAGCGGCCGTGGGCTCGACGCGGAGCCGCGCTGATCTTTGAACGTGTCGGCGGCGTCCAAGACCCCGAGGAGTCCGTCGGGGCCCAGGTCGGAGAGGCAGCTCAAGTGACGCATGTTCAGAGCCTTTGCAGGACGTGGGTGAGGGCCGCTACTCCTTCGTCCAA
Organism: Myxococcota bacterium; assembly: GCA_963169915.1. Classification (GTDB taxonomy): domain Bacteria; phylum Myxococcota_A; class Polyangia; order Polyangiales; family Polyangiaceae; genus JADLEQ01. Next base: position 16,229 of record CAUJEM010000118.1, on the reverse strand, counting down.
TTCTGCTGCGGAGACCACCAAGGGTGGGGAGAAGCGCAGTCCCTGCCCCCCCGCCAGCGTGAGCAGCACGCCCGCCTCTCGGAGCGAGCTCATCACCGCGCGCGCGTCCACCTCGGGCGCGAGCATCAGGACCCGGAGCAGCCCCATGCCGCGCGTGGTGACGGCGTGCTGCGGGAAGCGCTCCACGAGCCGAGAGAGCGCCTCGTGCAGGTGCTGCCCGAGGCGGTCGGCGCGGTCCATCAGCGCTTCGGCCTCCAGGGTGTCGAGGACGGCGTGGGCTGCCGCGGCGGCGAGTGGCCCGCCGCCGAAGGTGGTCCCGTGCGAGCCGGGGGGGAGCGCCTCGGCGAGGTGCTCGCCCGTGAGCATGGCGCCGATGGGGACGCCACCGCCGAGCCCCTTGGCGAGTGCGACCGCGTCGGGGACGACGCCCCAGTGCTGAACGGCCAGGAACTTTCCGGTGCGCCCGACGCCCGTTTGTACCTCGTCCACGAGCAGCAGCGCGCCGTGGGCTCGCGTCAGCTCCCGGAGCCCCTCGAGGAACCCTGGTGGCGCGGGGAGCACCCCACCCTCGCCCTGGACCGGCTCGACCAGCACCCCCGCCACCTCGGGACCGAGCGCCGCCTCCACCGCGGCGAGATCCCCGAAGGGGACATGGACCACGCCGCTCATGGGGCCGAAGCCCTCGCGATACTTGGGCTGGCCCGTGGCGGTCAGCGCCCCGAGGGTGCGACCGTGAAATGAGTTGTGAAAGGCGATGATGGTGCTGCGCTGCTGCTGCCCCGCCAGGTAGAAGTGGTGGCGCGCCAGCTTGAGCAGGGCCTCGTTCGCCTCGGTGCCGGAGCTGCAGAAAAAGACGCGAGACAGCCCGCTGAGCGTGCAGAGCCGCTCGGCGAGACGTACGCCCACCTCGTTGTAGAAGTAGTTGGAGAGGTGGAGGAGCTGTCCGGCTTGCTCGCAGAGCGCTCGCGTGAGGCGGGGGTGGGCGTGCCCCAGGGTGCTGACGGCGATCCCCGCGAAGAGATCGAGGTAGCGGCGCCCTTCGGTGTCCCAGAGCTGACAGCCCTCACCGCGCGCCATCACCAGCTCGGGCTGGCGATAGTTGGGGTAGAGGTGCCGCTGGGCGGAGGCGAGGAGCGTGGCTTCGGGAGGGTAGGGCACGCGCGGAAGCTACCACAGACGAGCGCGCGCGTTGCAGCGGCCTCGCGAGCTGGCGCGCTCTCCCTGGAGCGCCCGCCCGGAGTCATAGTAGAAGCGCTCATGGCCGGTCGCGAGGCTCGTCCGCAGGCTCGTCGTCTCCTGCCCGCACTGTGGTCGAGCGTCGACGGCGTCGCTCATCAGCGGCGGCGCCCTGAGCTGCACCGCGTGCCACGCCGTGCGGCCACGCCCGCACGCCACGCGCGAAGCGCTGACGGGCGCCTTCGCCCGAGGGTCGGCGGCTCCTCGCCGCGCGCTCCCGGCTTCGCGGCGGACGAGCCCCTCAGCGAGGAGGAGGCACGGCCTTGATCACGGCCGCTTGTCCGCGGTGTGGGCACGCCGTCGAGGTCTCCCTCGCGCGTGGGGATGCCGTGGTGTGCGGGGCTTGCCGCTACGCGGGGCCGCTCCCCTCCACCGCGCGCGTGGCGCTGGAGCAGGCTCACGCCGCGCTCGCGGCCGTGCGTGAGGAGGAGCGCCAGCTCTCGCGCGCGCAGCGCCTGGCGCTCGGGCAGGCCCAAGGCGGCGTCGGCTGCCTGGGGGTGCTGAGCGGGGTGCTCATCCTGACCCTGTTCGTCGGGCCCGCGCTCACGCTCCTCTTCGGGCTGGCGATGTGGTGGGACGACGAGCCCGCCCTGGCCCAGGTGGTGATACTCGCTGCGGTCCCGACGCTCGCGCTCGGCGTGCTCACGCTGGTGCTGGTACGGCGTTTTCGGCGGCGCGCGCGGTCCAAGGTCCAGGCCGCCTGCGCCGCGACCGCGCCGAGTACGCCGGGTGAGCCCGCCACCTGCCGGGTCTGCGGCGGCCCCGTCGTGCCCAGCGGGACCCAGTCCGTCGTGCGCTGTGGCTACTGCCGCTCGGACAACATCGTCAGCGTCGAGGCCCTCGCCTTGCCGGTCGCGCGGCGCGCACGCGATCTGAGCGCCCTCGCTCAGCAAGTGCAGCGGGAGGCGCGCACGCTGGGTACGTTGCCGCTCTGGGAGTTCGGCGGGACGCTCGCCATCCTGGTGGCGGCGCCGGTGCTGACCGTCGTGTGGGTGTTCGGCTACCTGGTGGTCATCCTCTTCGTGCTGGATGGCCCGCCGTCGGAGCAGGAGCTGTACGTGAAGGCGACGCGTCAGGGGCGCACCTGCATTGGTACGTACCGAGCCAAGGACCCTGGCGTGGGGAGGTTCTCCGGTGTGGCGCCGGGCTTTCGTTTCGAAGAGCCCCTCAGCGGAGAGGAGGCGCGCCCCTTCACCTACCGAGCCCTCGTTGGTCAGACGCTCGAGGCGAACGGCGTCGTGGGGGTCGCGCAGCGCTTCTGGGCGGACGGTGTGGGTACCAACAGCGTCAAGCTCGACGACAAGACCGCGAGCGTCACCAGTACCTGCTTCGCGTTGCCCGGGAGCCCGTTGGGGCGTCGCCCCTCGCTCTCTGGAGCGGGGGCGGAGACGAGCGGGTGGTGGACACCGGAGGCGATCGCGGCCGCCTCTACGGTGCCGAGCGCCAGCGGCACGGCGAGCGCGCCGGCGGGCGGCACCGCGCCGCCCCCGTGAGGGCTCAGGTGCGCAGCCGCACCAGGGTCGCCGCCGCCTCCGCGAAGCCAGCGCCGGCGCGCGCGCGCGTGAGAAAGCGCGGTGGACGACTGAAGCGCCCACGCAGGTTGGCGACGCCGATGGTGGTGTGGAAGGCGGCGAAGCAGGCCGCGTCGTTGCCGCTGTCGCCGATGAAGGCCCAAGCGCCGAGCGCGCGCGTCGCATCCTCACCTGCGAGGCGCTGGAGCGCCCGCAAGGCGCCGCTCGCTTTGTCGTCGCCCTCGAAGCTGACGTGCAGGTGGACGCTGGAGCGCACCCAGTAGGCGCCGTGTGCGGCGGTGATGGCGATGGCGCGAGCGATCTCCGCCTCGTTTGGCTGCCGGTACTCGCCGACGTCGAAGGTGTAGTCTCCGAGGCGCTCGCCGGCGTCGTCGGAGGGCTGGAGCGCCGGGACGTGGCGCCGCAGCTCCGCCACGAGCCGCGCGAGGCGAGCGGCGTTGCGGGTCGCCTGCGCCTCGTCGCGTGAGGGGAGCTGCACCACCCGGGCGCCGTCGTGATGGTGGATGACGGCGCCGTTCTCGGTGACCGCCGCCAGGACGGGCCACTGTCGCGCGATGAGCTTGCCCCAGCTGCTGGGGCGCCCCGTGACGGCCATCAGCCCGAGGCCGCTCTCGCGCAGCCGAAACAGCGCGCCGTAGGCGGCTTCGGTGAGTGCGCCAGCGTCGAGCAGGGTGTCGTCCAGATCGAACAGCACCCCGCGCAGGTGCTGGGCCTCGGCGGCCGACAACCGACTCAGCGGAGTCACGGGCTCAGCTCGGCTCCAGCGTGATCTCGGCGATCACCGAGCTGAGGTAGAGCCCCTCCGGAAAGGCGGCGGGGACGGGATGGTCCGGGCCTTGGAAGACGCGCTCGACGACCGTGGCGCGGCGCCCGGAGGCGCTGGCACCGAGCGCGAGCGCGCGCGTGAGCGCCGCGAGATCCAGCGACGCCGAGCAGCTGCTGAGCACGAGCAGCCCGCCAGGGCTGACGGCGCGGGTGGCCGCGGCGCACAGGCGCTGCATGGACTTCATGGCGCCGCCGCGGGAGGCGCGCGTGGGCGCGAGCTTGGGAGGATCACAGAGGACCAGCTCACGCCCGCCCTCGCGCTCGGCCTCCGCCAGCGCGTGCCAGCTGTCCTGGCGTCGCCACTGCACGCGCGCTTGCAGCTGGTGAGCTTGCGCGGCCTGCGCCGCGACCGCGAGCGCGGCGGCGCTCGTGTCCACCCCGAGGACGTCGCTGGCGCCGCCGCGCGCGGCCGCGAGGCTCATGGAGCCCACGTAGCAGTAGGTGTCGAGGACGCGCCGCCCCGTGGCGAGCCGCTCGACGCGCTCGCGGAGTGGCCGCTGGTCCACGTAGTAGCCCGTCTTTTGCCCGAGCTCGAGCGGCACCACGTAGCTGAAGCCTCGCTCGCGAAACCGCAGCTCCGTGACGCTGGGGTCTCCCCACACCACCCCAGAATCCCGCGTGAAGCCCTCGCTCTTGGCCGCGCGCTCGGTGGTCCTGTCGACGATGGCGCGGGGGCTGCAGCGGCGCACCAGCAGATCCAGCACGCGCGGTGCGCGCTGCTTCATCCCCACGCTGCCGTACTGCAGGACCAGCACCTCACCGAACACGTCGACGATGAGCCCAGGCAGGCCGTCGCCCTCCGCGTGGAGCAGCCGGTAGGCGTTGGTCTCCGCCGTGGGGAGCCCCCACCCTGCGCGCCGCCGGAGGGCGTGGTCCAAGCGGCGCTCGAGCAGGGCGTCGTCGAGCGGCTGCGCCGGATCCCGCGTGTAGAGCCGCGCGGGGATGGCCGAGCCCGGGGAGTAGAGCGCGCGCCCCAGGGCTTGCCCGCGTGGATCGACGACCAGCACCTCGGCGCCGGCAATGGCCTCCCCCTCGAGCCTCCCGACGGCCTGCGCATAGACCCAAGGGTGCCCCGCCCAGATGGGTTGCACGTGACCCGGCGCGAGGACGAGGGTGGCCATGGAGCGGGCATTGTAGTCACACCCAGCGCGTCGACGGCGCGCCACGGTCATGCTCAGAGCGAGGCCCGGTGGGGCCGGCCCCCGGGTGGCGCTGGCACCTCGGGGACCAGGTGGAATCTGGCATCCGGCTTGCTAGGCTAGGAGCTGCGGAAAGGAGCTGTCTGATGCGCAGCCTCGCCCCAGTCCTCGCCCTCACGGTTGTTTTCGCTCCAGCGCTGGCCTCTGCCCAGCAAGCCTGCCCTCCCGGTCGCTACTGCGAGGAGCAGGAGGCGCCGAGCGCCGAGCCTCCGGTCGAGGACGCGCAGGTCGAGTCGTCGCCCGCCTCCCCGGAGCCCCCCGTCGCGGCGCCGCCCCACACGCCGCCCCCGCCCCCTGCGGCGCCGCGAGGTCGCACCATCGTCGTCCCACCCGGCGCGCGCGTCATCATCGTGCGACAGCCGGAGCTCGCGCCGCCTCCACCCGTCCAGCGGCGCTGGCATCCCCACTGGGGGCTCAACCTACGGCTCGAAGGCGTGAGCCTTGGTGCTTCGGCGTACGCCGCGAACGGAGAGGAGATCGATCGCCCGGACGACCGCGCGGGGATGTGGGGGCTCGGCGCGAGCCTACGGTACCGCTTCGTCCCCAGCTTCGCGCTCGACTTCGGCTTGGATCTGCTGAAGGGCCGGGACTATCACGGCTTCGAGCGCACGGAGAACGCGCTGTCCGCGAGCATGCTGTGGTTCGTCAACCCGCGCAGCGCCGTGCAGTTCTACCTCTTGGGCGGGTTCTCCAGCTCGGCGGCGCGCGTCAGCGTGCCGTGGCCGCAGGACGAGGGCTATGGCGCGGATCTCGAGCGGTACTCCTACTTTGGCGCGCAGCTCGGCATGGGCTTGGAGTTTAGGATCACGCGGCGGTACTCGCTCAACACGGACGTCGTCGGCTTCGTCCGGGGCAGGACGGACGCGGCGGCCAGCTCGCGCCCGGAGTACGTCAGCCCCGTCACGGGCCAGACGACGAACACCTCCAGCGCTGCCTTGTTTCGCGGAGGGATGACCATCTACTGGTGAAGCGGCGGCTGGCAGGGGCGGCGTGGCGCGAGCGCCGCTACTCTTACCTCGCGCTCGGGGGGGGCGCCGTCATGGCGCTCGCGGGGCCGCCCACCGATCTGCTCGTGGCCGTGCCCGTGGGCTTGATGGCGCTCGCCGTCGCGCTGGAGGCGGCCCCGCGGCCGCGCCGCGCGGCGTGGCTCGCGTGGCTCTGGGCGACGGCGGCGGGGCTGGTGGGCCTGCGCTTCGTCCCTAGCGTCGTGGAGCTGTTCACCCCGCTCGGGCTGGCGGGAGGGCTCGCGGGGTGGGCGGCGCTGGCGAGCGCTCAGGCGCTCGCCTGGGCCGCCGCCGCGTGGCTCCTGGCGGCCTGGCGAGAGCGCTGGGCCCTCCCGACCTGGCTCGCCTTCGCGCTGATGGTCTTGCTCGCCAGCTCGCTCCCAGGGGTCTTCGTGTGGACGCCGGCGGGCCTGCTGGCGCTGCGCCCTTCGCTGCTCCAGCTCGCGGAGCTCATCGGCGAGCGGGGCGTCTCGGCCGTGGTAGCGGCGGCCGCCGCGCTCCTCGGCAGGCCGCTCGCTCGCTGGCTCGCGGGGCGCCCCCAGAGCCGCCGAGGGTGGGCCTCGGCGCTGGTGGGCTGCTCGCTGGGCGGCGGGCTCGAGGGCCACGGGCGGTGGCGGCTGGAGCAGCTCGAGCCCGCCTGGGTGGCCGCGCCGCGGCTCAGGATCGGGCTCGTCCAGGGTGCCGTCGAGGCCAAGCTGCGCTGGGAGCCTAGCGCGCGCGAGCAGGTGCTGCGGCGGCTGAGGACGCTGACGCTCGAGGCCGAGCGTGCCGGCGTCGCGCTGACGGTGTGGCCGGAGGCCGCCTACCCCTACCCCTTGCCGTACGCGGAGCGGCGCCTACCTCCGGGCAGGCGCTCGGTCCTCGGGCAAGGCGTCCGCGGGCCCGTGCTCTTTGGGTACCTCGGGAGCACGCCCGTGGGCAGCTACAACGCCGCTACCCTCGTCACCCCGAGCGGGTTGCTGCAGCCGCCCCAAGCCAAGCTGGAGCTCTTGCTGTTCGGCGAGACCCTCCCCTTCGGCGCGTGGCTGCCGGTCCAGGTGCGCAACGTGTTCTATCGCGCGGGGGGGCTGCTCCCGGGCGAGACGGTGGAGCTGCTCTCCGAGCAAGCGGCCCGGATGGGCGTGCTCAACTGCTATGAAGACACGCTGCCCAGCGTAGGACGTCGGCTGGCGGCCCACGCCCCCAACCTGCTCGTGAACCTCACCAACGACGCCTGGTTCGTGGGCACGCAAGAGCCTGAGCTGCACCTGCGCTTGTCGATCCCCCGGGCCATCGAGACGCGGCGTGATCTCGTGCGTGCCGTCAACCTTGGCGTGCCGGCGCACGTCGACTTTCTGGGGCGCGTCCAGGCGCGCGGAGCAGCTCATCGGCGTGACGTGCTCGTCGTCTCGCCAGCCCTCAATGAAACATCCCCGACCCTCTACACGAGAGCCGGGGATGTCCCGACGTGGTCCGCGCTGCTACTGCTGGCGCTGGGTCATGGACTCCACCGCCGCCGACAGCGCGCGCACGGCATCACAGCACCAGATCTTTGAGCGCCTTGAGCGCGGTCGCGCGGACCTTCTTGCTCGCGGGCTTGGCGGCGATGGTGATGGGCTCCTTCGTCACGGGGTTGATGCCCTGGCGCTCCTTGGTGGCGGGGCGCTTGACGACGCGGAGCTTGACGAGGCCGGGGACGACGAACTCGCCCGGGCCACGCGGGCTGAGCTGCTTCTTGATGATCTCCGAGAGCGACTCGAACACGCGCGTCACGCTCTTCTTGTCCAACTCAGTCGCCGCGGCGACCTCTGCAATCACTTGAGCCTTGGTGAGCCTCTTGCCAGCCATGAGCTACCTCCTAGATGAACCTGGTTTCGCCGTGCCCCCCTGTTGTTGGGTCGCAGCCTCGAGCCGCGGCCAAACCCTCAGCGAGCACGTTGCGAGCGATAACAGGCAAAAATAGGCCATTCAAGAGGTATTTTCCGAGGCTGCGGCACAATTGCCGAGTTTTATTGCCAGATGGGCGGGGCCAGCTCGGAATGTACGGTTAGAATTGGGGGAAATACGGTCGTCCTTTGCGCTCGGGCGCCCCGCTCACGGAGCCTGAATGAGACAATGACTGCGCGGGCTTAGCGGTCACCTCGCAAGCCTTGCACGAGGTCGTGGCCTCGCCGGGAGCGCGCCCGCGCCGCGGGCGTCCGCGCGCGATGGTTCAGAGGCGTGCGGCGCGCACCAGGCGCCGGGCCATCGCCGACATCTCACGCTTGTCTTCGGGGGTCGCGTGGTCGTAGCCGACGAGGTGCAGCAGCCCGTGGGCGAGCAGGAAGCGCACCTCCTCCACCAGGGGGCGCCGGCGTCCGGCGGCTTGGCGGGCGGCGGTGTCGAGCGACACGACCACGTCTCCGAGCACCGGGCAAGCGCCTCGCCGCTGGGCACGGCGAGCGTGGGTGAGCGCGCTGCGCCGCCCGTCCAGAGGGAAGGACAGCACGTCCGTGGGGCGATCTCGGCCGCGGTGCTCCCGGTTGAGCCGCTGGATCCCCTCGTCGTTCACGAGCAGGACGCTCAGCTCGGCGCTCGGGAGCTCGAGCGCGCCGAGCATACGGTCGCCCAGGGCGCGGAGCCGTGAGACGGCCAGCGGGGGAGCGCCAGGGGCGCGGCGACGTACCTCCGTGGGCATCCTCAGCCTTGGGGGATCTTCTTGGAGTCCTCGAGGAACTTCTTGAGACCAGCCTCGGTCATGGGGTGCTGCGCGAGCTGCTGGATGACCTTGAAGGGGATGGTCGCGACGTGCGCGCCGAGCAGGGCCGACTGAACGACGTGGATGGGGTGACGCACGCTGGCGACGAGCACCTGCGTGTCGAAGTCGTAGTGGGAGTAGATGGCGCAGATCTGCTCGATGAGCTGCATCCCGTCCTCCGAGAGGTCATCCAAGCGGCCGACGAAGGGCGAGATGTAGGTGGCCCCGGCCTTGGCCGCGAGCAGCGCCTGAGAGGCCGAGAAGCACAAGGTCACGTTCGTCTTGACGCCCTCGCTCGCGAGCACCCGCACGGCCTTGAGCCCCTCCACGATGAGCGGCACCTTCACGACGACGTTCGGGTGGAGCTGGGCGAGCTGCCGCCCTTCGCTCACGATGCCGTCACAGTCCGTGGCGAGCACCTCCGCGGAGATGGGGCCGTCGACGATCTGGCAAATTTCCGTGATGACTTGCCGCATCGGCTTGCCGGTCTTGGCGAGCAGCGAGGGGTTGGTGGTCACCCCGTCGATGGCGCCCATGGCCGCCGCTTCCTTGATCTCTGCGATGTCGCCGCTGTCGATGAAAATCTTCATGGAGGTCTCCCGAGGTGCGCCGCGGCGCTTACCGCTGGCGGCGTGCGGTCGCAAGCCAGCGCAGCCTACCCAAGTCGCCAGGCTGCGCTACACCAAGGGGCAGCGTGGCGCGTCCGTCTCGTCCTCCAGGCTTCGACATGGCCTACCGGCCTCGGGAGGGATCGTTCGGGCCACCGCTGAGGGTGTGGATGCCAGCCCTGATCTACCTCGGCGCGGCGCTCACGGTCAGCTCGGTCGTCGCGCTGGCGCGGCAGGCTCCCAGCCAGTCCTGGCTGTTTCTGGAGCTGGTGGAGCGGGACGCCCAGCGGAGCGTCGGGGCCAGCTTGGCAGCGGCCCTGCTGCTCGTCAGCGCGGTGTCGGTGACGCTGCGCACCGCCATGCGGGGCGTGCGCGTGTACGGCGACGGCGTGGAGCTGCGGGACGTCGTGCTCTTCGGCTGGCCGCGGCTGAAGCGCTACCAGTGGGCGCAGATCGACCGCATCGTGCTCGACCAACCCCACCACATCGCGCTCGACCTCTGGGACGGCACACGCGCCTTCCTGCCGCGGGTGCGGGATCGAGCGGCGCTGTCGCGCGCGCTGGAGAAGGTGGGGTACTTGCGGGCCATCCCAGTGCGCGGGGGCCTCGGCCTGGATGACTTTCCGGACGAGCTCGGGCAGGGCTGAGGCGCCGCCGTGGGCGCTAGCGCCCCTGGAAGGCGGGGCGCCGCTTCTCCGCGACGGCGGCCAGGGCCTCGCGCCGATCGGCGCTGGTGAGGCACGCGTCGTAGTAGAGCCGCTCGAGCTGTAACCCGTGCTCGAGGCTCGTGTCGAAGCTGGCGTCGATGGCGGCGAGCGCCGACGCTTGCGCGATGGGAGCACCTTCCACGATGGGGCGGATGAACTCCAGGGTGTCCTCGAGCAGGCTGTCCGCGCTCCGGCTCACGTGGTTGACGAGGCCCCACGCCAAGGCCTGCGCGGCGTCGAGGCGGCGCCCCAGCAGGATGAGCTCCTTGGCGCGCGCCTCCCCGAGCAGCCTGGGCAGGCGCTGCGTCCCGCCCGCCCCCGGGATGATCCCGATGCTGGTCTCCGGCAAACCGAACAGCGCGTGCGGCGCCGCGACGCGCAGGTCGCACATCAGCGCGAGCTCCAGCCCGCCGCCGAGGGCGACGCCGTTGATGGCGGCGATGACGGGCACGCGGCTGGCGGCGATCCACCCGAGCTGCGTCTGATAGAGCCCGAGCTGGGCGCGGACGTCGTCCTCGCTCATGCCCTGGCGCTCCTTGAGATCCGCCCCGGCGCAGAAGGCCTTGTCGCCGGCGCCGGTGATGACCACGGCGCGGACCTCCCGCCGGTCCGCGAGCTCTCTGCCGAGCTCACCGAAGCGCTGGAGCGTGGCTCGCGAGAGCGAGTTCATGCGCTCCGGCCGCGTGAGGGTCAGCCAAGCGGCGCCATCACGGTAGCTGACGCCGACGAGGGGCTCTTCCTGGCTCATCGCGTGACCTTTCGGCGGGAGGGGGAGGCGCCGCGGGAGGGCGCGAGCTGCAGCACCTTCTGCTCGAGGTCTTTGAGATCCTTGCGGAGGCCCTCGAGCTGTTCCTGCTGGCGCTTCCGGTCGCTGGCGGCCCCGTCCGTCAGATCCCGGAGGGCCTCGCGGAGCCGTCGGAGGACCCGCCCGTCCGTCTCGCGCCCGAGCCGTTGCTGCAGCGCCCCCCGGGCGCGGACGTCCCCGAGCGACGAGAGCGCGGCGATGACGTCGGTGCGCAGGTGAGGATCTGCGTCGTCCAGCAGCCGCTCGAGCTGCTGCCGCACCTTGCGCCCCTCCCCCAGCCTCGCCAGGGCGGCGATGGCGGCGCGCCGCCCCCGGGTGGGGACGCCGTAGCGGGTCTGCTCGGTGACCGTGGCGAGCGCGTCCTCGTCGCCGAGGGCCCCGAGGCCGTCGAGCGCGCCGGCACGCAGGACGTCGGCCCAGGACGTCGTGGAGAGGAGCTTCTCCAGCGTGGCGCGGGCGCCCGGTTGCCGCGTGGCGCCGAGTGAGCGCGCCGCCTCGGCCTGGACGAGGTAGCTGGGGTCCTTCTGGGCGAGCGGGGTGAGCGCCTTGGCCGCGCGGGCGTCTTGGAACTGCCCGAGCGCCGCGACCACGGCACGCCTCACCTTGGGGTGTTTGGTCCGAGCGTGCTCCAGCAGCAGCGTGAGCGCGAGCTCCCCGCGGTGCTGCCCGAGCGCGGTGGCCGCCGCTGCCCGGACCATCCAGGGTTGCTGCTCCTGAGCCAGGCTCGCGCCCAGCGCCTGCAGGGTGGGCACGTCCGCGCGGCGCTTCAGGCCGTCGATGGCTTGGATCTTGGCTCGGGCGCTGGGACCCTCGGCGAGCTGCGCGCGGAGCAGATCGGCGGGAGCCGTGAGGCTCAGCTCGCCGGCGATCGTGAACTCCGGATCGATGACGACGTAGCGGGGGCGCTGCTTGAGCGCCACCACGAGCGCGTCGCTCTCCCGCTCGATCTGCTTGGTGTAGCGCCGGAGCTTGCCGCTGGCGTCGAGGACGTCCACCTCGAGCAGGAACGCGAAGAGGGCGGTGTCCCCCAGCGGCTGCGTCTGACGGACCATGACGTTGAGTGCGTCCTCCTCCCAGCTGACCCGCACGTCCAGCGCCGGGTGCCCCGGGCGCAGCACCCACTCGTCGAAGAAGCGCTCGAGGGACTCACCGCTGACCTCCTCGAGGGCGCGCTGGAGATCTCGCGTCTCGACGACCGACTTGGCGTGTCGTTGGAGGTAGAGCCGCACGCCTCGCCAGAAGAGCTCGTCCGTGAGGCGCCGGCGCAGCATGTGCAAGACGAGCCCCCCCTTCTCGTAGAGGTGACGATCGAACAGATCGATGGGCTCGGCGAAGTCTTTGCAGACGATGGGGCGCTGGTAGCGACCCTGGGCCTCGCCGAGGTAGCTCTGCAGATCCACCGCCAGCCCGTGATCGTACTCGTCACGCCCTAGCCGAGCCTCGCGCTCGAGGTGCTCGAAGAAGGTCGCGAAGCCCTCGTTGAGCCAGCCGTGAGACCAATCTCGGCAGGTGACGTAGTCTCCGAACCACTGGTGCGCCAGCTCGTGAGCCACGAGATCCGTGGTCGTGGTGTCGAGCAGCGCGCGGGCGTCGAGCAGCGCGTGCTCGTAGAGGGTCGTGGCCGTGGTGTTTTCCATGCCGCCGAAGATGAAGTCGCTGACGATGACCTGGGAGTAGCGGCTCCAAGGGTAGGGGACGCCCGTGAGCCGCCCGAACAGCTCCAGCATCTTCGGCGTCTCCCCGAGGCTCGCGCGCGCGTCCGCGGCGCGCCCCTCCGGCACGTAGTACCGGACGGGGACGGGCGCCGCCCCTGGGAGCGTCGCGGGGCGGTCCTCGACGACCTCGAAGCGCCCCGCGACGAGCGTGAGCAGGTAGCTGGGGTGGGGCTCGGTGAAGCGGAAGTGCCAGCGCCAAGGGGCCTTACCCATGGGCTGCCGTGCCTCCAGGAGCTCACCGTTGGAGAGCACGGTGAAGCCGTTGGGGACGCGCACCGCGATCTCCGAGCTCATCTTCATGAGCGGGCTGTCGATGCAGGGCAGCCAGTGGCGGGCGTCCTCGTCTTGGCACTGCGTCCACGCCTGGAGCGGCCGGTCCGGGACGAGCGGATCCGGCGCCAAGAAGTACAGCCCACGGCGCGGCCAGGCGGTGTAGTCGATCTGGACGCGGCCGGCCTGGAGGCGCGCGGGCAAGCTCACCGCGAGCCGGTCGCCGTCGTAGGTGAAGGCCGCGTCTTGCCAGCCTCTCCCTGCGTCCACGCGCACGCGGTGGACCTCGAACCCGACCGCGTCGAGCTCGAGCCGGGTACCCCGAGGAGCCCGGCGAGTGAAGCTGAGGGTGGCGACCCCGGTGAGCTTCTTCTGGGAGAACTCCAGCTCGAGCTGGAGTGCCAGGTGGGTGATGAGAAACGGCAGGGCGCGCTCGTACTGGCGCTCCGTCCCCTTCAGCACGAAGGGCGCGGCGGCGAGGGCGCTGGCACCAGCGCAGCCGGCATGTAGATGGTGGGACCGCGCGGACATGGGGTCACTGCGATACCTGTCGACGCCAGGGAGGGCAAGCCGCTTCTTCCGCTCCCCACCGTACCTGGGCTAACCCCGAGGGTTCTTGCGAGCTCGCGGTGTCTGTGCGGTGATTGCAGGGTGGGATCGCTTGCCAAGGCGCTCGCGGTCCTGCTCATACTCGCTGTGGAAAGGATCCGTCGATGAAGCTGAAGCTGGCTGGGTTGGTGGCAGGAGTGGCGCTATTGGGACCTGCGGTAGCGGCGGCCGAGGAGGGGCCGGCGGCGGGGCTGATGCAGCAGAGCAGCGCGTCGTCCGGGAGCACCGAGGTCGGCGGCGGGGGCTTCGCGGCGGCGACCAAGCCCGCGGAGGAGAGCAAGGACGCCACGGAGCTGAAGATCTCGGCGGGCGGCTTGCTCGCGACCGGAAACACGCGCTCCATGTCCGGGACCACCGCTCTCGCGCTGCGCGTACGTCGCACCGACAACCAGCTCTCGGCGGACGCCGCGGCCAACTACGCGCAGGCGGCGCCCAGCCCGGACGAAGATCGGGTCACCACCGTGGAGAACCTCCAAGGCAAGCTCCGGTACGACCGCTTCGTCACGGGCTCGCTGGCTGGGTTCGTGGCGCTCACCGCGCGGCGGGACAGGTTCCAGGGACTCAACCTGCGCCTCAACTTGGACCCTGGCTTCGCGTACTACGTCATCGACGAGGCCAAGACGCAGCTCTGGGCAGAGGCTGGCTATGACCTGCAGTACGACGTGCGCCGCGACAGCGCGCGTGAAGAGGCGCTGGCATCGACCGGGCAGCTCCCGGACAAGACCGAGACCCGCCACAGCGCGCGCGTCTTCGTCGGTTACAGCAACGCGCTCAGTGAGATGGTCACCTTCAAGACGGGCGTCGAGTATCTCCAGGGCCTGCCCGAGACCCAGTATTGGCGCCTCAACTGGGACTCGGCGCTCAGCTCGCAGATCGGGGGCAACTTCTCCGTCGCCACCAGCTTGAGCGTCCGCTACGACAACGCGCCACTGCCCACCAAAGAGAGCACGGACGTCCTCACGGCGGTCAGCTTGGTCTACACTCTGCTCTGAGAGAGAGGCCAGGGGGAGTCAGGCAGCGCGTGAGTCCCCCCGCCCCCTCGTCCGTCACGTTCACCGCCGAGGTCGAGCGCGTCACCTTCGAGAACGAAGAGACGAGCTTTCGCGTCCTGCGCGTGGGCAAGCTCGAGGGGGACGCGCCCCGCCGCGGCCCCGCCGTCGTCGTCGGGGTTTTCCCGGCGGTCGGCCCGGGGCATCGGGTGCGCGTGACGGGGCAGTGGGGCGTCGACCCACGCTTCGGCGAGCAATTTCGTGCGGAGACCTTGGTCCCGCTCGACCCGGAGACCTTGCTGGGGCTCGAGCGCTACCTGGGCTCGGGGGTATTGCCTGGCGTCGGACCTGGGCTCGCGCGCCGCATCGTGAAGCACTTCGGGCTCGAGGTGCTCAGGGTGCTCGACCTGGATCCAGAGCGCTTGGCGGAGGTCTCGGGGCTACCCCGCAAGCGGCTCCCGGAGCTGCGAGAGGCGTGGACGGCCGCGCGCGGGACCTCCACCGTGATGCTCCTGCTGCAGACGCACGGGGCCTCGCCCGCGCTCGCCAAGCGGATCCTCACGCGCTACGGCGAGCACGCCGCGGCCGTGGTGACTCGCTCCCCCTATCGCTTGGCGCTCGAGGTGAGCGGGATAGGGTTTCGCACGGCCGACCGCATCGCCAAGAGCCTCGGGCTCTCGGGAGACCACCCGGAGCGGGCTCAAGCCGGGGTCCTGCACCTGCTCGGGGAGCTGGCCGATGGCGGCCACGTCTTCGCCGAGCGCGCGCGCCTCGTCGAGCAGGCCACGGCCCTGCTCGAGGTCGGGGAAGCGCACGTCGAGGCGGCCATCGACGCGCTCTGGGCGAGCCTCCGCGTCATCGTGGAGCAAGGGCGCGTCTACTTGGCGCGGCTCCACGCCGCGGAGGTGGCCGTCTGCGAAGGGCTCGTGCGCTTGATGCAGAGCCCGGGCGCCAAGCTCTCGGGGCTGGAGGTCGCGGTCGAGGGCTTCGAGGCCGAGCAGGGGCTGCGCCTGGCGGAGCAGCAGCGGGCCGCGGTGCGGGCCGTCGCGGAGCAGAAGCTCGCGGTCATCACGGGCGGCCCAGGCGTCGGCAAGACGACCATCGTGCGCGCCATCTTGCGGGTGCTCGAGGGCGCGCGGCTCACCACGCGCTTGGCGGCGCCCACGGGGCGCGCCGCCAAGCGGATGGGCGAGGCGACGGGGCAGGAGGCCAGCACCCTGCACCGGCTGCTGGAGTACGACCCCAAGACGGGGGGCTTCTCACGCCACGCCGAGCGCCCGCTCGAGTGCGACGCGGTGGTGGTGGACGAGGCCTCCATGGTGGATTTGCCCCTCGCGGCAGCGCTCATCGACGCGCTCCCCACCGCGGCCAGGCTGGTGATCGTGGGCGACGCCGATCAGCTCCCGAGCGTCGGGCCGGGGGCGTTCCTGCGTGACCTCATCGCCAGCGCGGTCGTCCCCACCGTCAGGCTGACCGCGATCTTCCGCCAGGCCGAGCAGAGCAGGATCGTGCTCAACGCACACCGGATCTTTCAAGGAGAGGCGCCCCTGGGAGCCCACGCCGACGAGCCCAACGCGGACTTCTTCATCGTGGAGCGGAGGGCGCCGGAGCACGCCGCGGAGACGGTCGAGGAGCTGGTCGCCAGCAGGATCCCCCGGCGCTTCGGCTACTCGGCGCTGACGGAGATCCAGGTGCTGACGCCCATGCACCGCGGCGAGGTGGGGACCCAAGCGCTCAACGAGCGCCTCCAGGCGCGGCTCAACCCGCAAGGGCTGGAGCTGCTGCATCGCGGGCAAACGTTGCGGGTGGGAGATCGCGTGATGCAGACGCGCAACGACTACGAGCGGGAGGTCTTCAACGGCGATCTCGGCGTGGTGCTGGCGGTGGAGGCCGCGGAGAGGACGCTCCACGTGGGCTTCGACGAGCGCCGTGTCCGCTACGTGGGGGAGGAGCTCGACGCGCTGCAGCTCGCCTACGCCACCAGCATCCACAAGAGCCAAGGCAGCGAGTACCC
>CAUJEM010000117.1 GCA_963169915.1 Myxococcota bacterium | reverse complement strand
GCGTCGAGCGGCCGCTTTCCGACGAGCTGCACCGCGTCCACGTGCAGGCGCGCCCCCGCAGCGTGGGCCCGCTCGCTCACCTCCGCGATGGGCTGGACCACCCCCGTCTCATGGTTGACCGCCATCAGCGCGACGGTGGCGCCCGGAGCGTCCGCGCCCAAGGTCGTGAGAGCTTCCCCCACCGCCTCCGGACCGACGACCCCCGCCGGGGACGGCGCCAACCAGAGCACCCGCCGGCCGGCTCGCTCGAGGGCCTCCGCGACCTTGGTGATGGACGGGTGCTCGAGGCGGCTCGTCACCAGCGCCGTCGCGCCCTGGAGCGCGAGGTTGTTGGCCTCGGTGGCGCCGCTCGTGAAGATGACGTCCCGCGTGGAGAGGCCGAGCAGCGCGGCGACGCCCTCACGCACGTCCTCGATCTTGGCGCGCGCTCGGCGCCCCGCCGCGTGGAGGCTCGCGGGATTGCCCCAGGTCTGCTGGGCGGCCTCCTGCATGGCGGCGAGCGCGCGGGGGTGAAGCGGCGTGGTGGCGTTCCAGTCGAGGTAGAGCTCTTGCACGCAGCGCCCTAGCCCACGCTCGACGGAGACTCGGCCGGGCTCGACGCGAGCCAGAACTCGAACAGCGCCCCCCCCAACCGCTCTCCAGCCAGCTCGAGCGCGCCCCCTTCGCACCAGCGCACCCCACCCGCGTGGCCCTCTGCGGCGCCCTGGACCAGCGCCAGGCCGATGCCGGTGCCGCCGTGCGGGCGCGTCTCCGAGCCATCCACCTGGTGAAACGGCTCGAATAGACGACCGGCGTCTGCCGAGGAGATCCCCGGACCGTCGTCCCCGACGAGCCAGACGAGCTCCCCCGGAGCGCGCTCGAACAAACGCAGGCCGACGGCGCTGCCCGCTGGCGAGAACTTGAGCGCGTTGCCCAGCAGCTCGTCGAGCGCTCGCCCGATCCGAGCGGGGTCCCCCACCGCCGGCGCGCTCTCGAGCTCCAGCTCACTCAGCAGCCGGTGGCCCGACGCGCGTGCCTTGTCGCCTGCTCGCCGGAGCGCCGCGCGCGTCAGCTCCGCGGCGTCGTAGCTGCGCCGCGCGTAGCGCAGGCGCCCCATCTCGAGCCCCGTCAGGTCCAGTAAATCATCGATGAGGCCGCGCAGCCGCTGGACGCAGTCGTCCATCGATCGCAGCACCTTCTCCTGCACGGGCGTGAGCGGCCCGAGCTCGCCGTCCCGCAGGAGCTTGACGTAGCCGACGATGGGCGTCATCGGCGTGGCCAGCTCATGCGAGATGTTCCGATAAAACTCCTTGCGGGCCTGCTCCCCTTCGACGAGCTGGGCGTTCGCTCGCACCAGCTCCGCCACCTTCTGCTCCAGGTGGGCGACGATCCGCTGGCTCTGCTGGCGTAGGTGCTCGCTCTTGGTCTCGCTCGGGGTCTCGTCACGCCGGCCGCCGAGGTACCCTCGCACGGTGCTGGCGAAGGAGCGCGCGTCGATGGGCTTCTGGAGGAAGCCGTCACACCCCACCGCCAGGCTCGTCTCCCGGCTCCCCTCGGCCGTGATCGCGACGATGGGCACGCCCTTGAGCTGCGGCTCCGCGCGGAGCCGCAGCGCCACCTCGTAGCCGTCGAGGGCGGGGAGGGCGATGTCCAGCAGCACCAAGTCCGGCGCGACCGTGCACGCCTTACGGATACCGTCGAGCCCGTCCACCGCGTCGACCACCTCGAAGCCCGCCGCGGTGAGCAGCTTCCGGACGAGCAGTCGATTGGCTGGATCGTCCTCGATGTGGAGGATCTTCGACATGACGCTCACCGATGGTCCACCGGGCGACCTCCCAGAGCAAGCAGGGCTTGATGAGCCTCGGGCTTCCGCCGTAGGAAGGACCTCATGCCTCGTCGCCTGACCCTCTGCCTGGCCCTGCTCCTCACGCTCAGCGCCTGCTCCGCGTTGACGGCGCCCTCCCCTTACGCTCAGCGGAAGGGGGCTGCGCCCGCAGCGCCAGCCCAGTGAGCCCCACGCCACCGCTCGCCGGGAGGCCTGCCTACGCCCTGGCCGCGCTTTCGGGGCTGCTCTATTTTCTGGCCTTCCCGGGCGTCGATCTCTGGCCCTTGGCCTTCGTGGCGCTCGTCCCGCTCCGGCTGGCGCTGCGCGGGCAGACGCCGCGCCGCGCCGCCGGCCTGGGCTGGCTCGCCGGCTTCGTCATGACGATGACCGGGTTTTACTGGCTGCTCGAGATGCTCCGCACCTTCAGCGGCTTCGGGACCGCGCTGTGCCTGCTGTTCATGGCGCTGCTCTGCGGCTATCAGGCGGGGCGCATCGCGCTCTTCGGCTGGCTCTACGCCCGCGCGGAGCGGCGCGGCTGGCCCCAAGAGCTCATGTTCGCGCTCGCCTTCGTAGCGAGCGAGCAGCTCTACCCGCTGCTGTTCCCCTGGACCTACGCCGCCACGGTGCACCAGGTCCCGGTGCTGCTGCAGCTCGCGGAGCTCGTGGGGCCGAGCGGCCCCACGCTCCTCTTGGTCACGCTCAACCTCGCCGTCGCCGAGCTGCTCGCGGCGCGCTGGGAGCGACGGCGCCCGCGCCGCCGGCTCCTCGGGGTGGCCACGGTCTCGCTCGGACTGGCGCTGAGCTTCGGCGCGCTCCGCATGCACCAGCTCGACGGGCGCGTGGCGGCCGCGCCCAAGGCGGAGGTGGGGCTGGTGCAGGCGAACATGAGCCTGCTCGGGAAGCGAAAGAACAAGGACGAGGGGCTCCGCCGCCACCTGGAAGCCACCGCGCGACTCAAGGCCGAGGGCCCGCTCGATCTCGTGGTCTGGAGTGAGACGAGCGCGATGCGGGCCGTCGACGTCCGCGACGTCCCGGTCGCCGTCCCGCTCCAGATCACCCGCCACCTCGGCGTCCCCACCGTCCTCGGCGCGGTGCTGTATGAAGACGTCGCCGATGAGCGTGAGTACGTGCTCTACAACTCGGCGCTGCTCAGCGACGCCCAGGGCACCGTCGTCGGCCGCTACGACAAGCAGTTCTTGCTGGCGTTCGGCGAGTATTTGCCGCTCGGCGACCGCTTCCCGATGCTCTACCGGTGGTCGCCCAACAGCGGGAAGTTCACGCCCGGCTCCAGCCTCTTGCCCCTGAAGCTGGGGGAGCACGAGCTTGCCACCTTCATTTGCTACGAAGACATCTCGGCGGCGTTCGTCCGCTCCATCGTCCGCAACGGGTCGCCGGATCTGCTCGTCAACATCACCAACGACGCCTGGTTCGGAGACACCACCGAGCCGTGGATTCACCTGGCGCTGTCCAAGCTCCGCGCCATCGAGCAGCGCCGCTTCTTCGTCCGCTCCACCAACAGCGGCGTCAGCGCCGTGATGGATCCCGTGGGGCGGATCGTCACCCAGAGCCATCCCTTTCAGGAAGAGACGCTCAGGGCCACCGTGGCCTGGCTGCGGCCCACCACCCTCTACGGCGCCTTGGGCGACGCCCCGGTGTGGCTGCTCTGTCTGGTGCAGGCGGCGCTCGCCTTCTTCCCTCGCCGAAGGGCGCTGGAGCCCACCTGAGCCTACATTTTTTTGGGCTGGGTAGCTTTTTTGGGAATTTGACGCACTGCTGGACGTATGACACGCTGACCTGGGTTTGCTCGCGTCCAGCGCGCCAGGCTTTCTCGTACGTCGGTGAACAACTGGGTCACCTGCTCCGTCTGAGCCGCAAGTCCGTCAAGGGAGTATATGTCAATGAACAAGATGTCTTGGTCTAAGCTTGCAGTGTTGGGTCTGTTCTCGGCGATGGCGATGACCGGCTGCGTCATCACCAGCGAAGACGGCAACTCGGATGGTGGTGCCGGCTCGGCCGGCAGCGCCGGCTCGGCGGGCAGCGCGGGCAGCGCGGGTAGCGCCGGCAGCGCCGGCAGCGCGGGGACGGCCGGAACGGGCGGCTCCGGTGGCCAGGCCACGCTGTGCGACCCAGACAATCAGACGGACCCCTGCCAGAAGTGCATCGAGACGAGCTGCTGCACGCAGCTCGAGGCCTGCGCGCGGACCACCGGCTGCAGCGCGGAGCTCGCGGCCTACCAGACCTGCATCTCAAACACCGACGGCTCCGACGCGGAGAAGCTCCGCTGTGGTGGCGTCGCCGCGAAGGACGGCATCGCGGTGATGGACGAGACGATGGACCTCATCACCTGCATCGATCCTGGCGTGAGCTCGGCCGAGGGCCTGGGCTGCTACGCGGTCGACCAAGGCTCG
>CAUJEM010000116.1 GCA_963169915.1 Myxococcota bacterium | reverse complement strand
GCGCCCACGAGCGCGAGCAGATCGGCGGGCCGGAGCTGGTCACTGCCTACCCGAATCGCGCGCAGCGCCTTGCGCGCGAGCGCCTCTTGATCCCCACGGTCGTAGATGACGAACTCCTGGGGGTAGCCCAGCAAGGGGGCGTGCCGCCGCAGCACGCGCACGCACAGCGAGTGGAACGTGCTCACCTCGGGCAGCTTGGCGCCCTTCTTGCGGCGACCCAAGAGCGCGATGGTGCGCTCGCGCATCTCGCGCGCGGCCTTGTTGGTGAAGGTGACGGCCAAGATGCGCTCCGGCGGCGTCCCTTGCCGGATGAGCTCCGCGATCCGGTAGGTGATGACCCGGGTCTTGCCGGTGCCGGCGCCCGCCAGGACGAGCAAGGGCCCCGAGCGGGTCATCACCGCGGTCCGCTGCGCGGCGTTCATCCTCGGATCGCTCATGGGCCGCTTGCGTTAGGGAGGTCAGCCTGGGAGGTCAAGCCCTGTGACGCGAGGAGCGGTGCTAGGCTGCCGTCATGTTGGCTCGATCCGTGCTCGGCAATGGTCAGTGGCTCGACGGCGGCGCGATGTTCGGGAACGTCCCGCGCGCCCTCTGGTCGCGCTGGTGCCCCCCGGACGACGAGGGGCGCATCGAGCTGGCGTGCCGAGGGGCGCTGATCTCCGACGGGCAGCGCCACGTGCTGCTCGACACCGGGATCGGCGGCTTCTTCTCGCCGAAGCTCCGGGAGCGCTTCGGCGTCAGCAGCGCCGAGCACGTGCTGCTGCGCTCGCTCGCGGCGCTTGGCCTCGGGCACGAGGACATCGACGCGGTGGTGCTCTCGCACCTCCACTTCGATCACGCGGGGGGCTTGCTCGCGCCCTACGTGGACGGCGCCGCGCCAGCGCTGCTGTTCCCCAAGGCCAAGTTCATCGTGGGGGCGGAGGCCTTCGAGCGCGCGCGCGCGCCACACCCCCGGGATCGCGCGTCGTTCATCGCGGAGCTGCCGAGGCTCCTCGAGGAGAGCGGCCGGCTGGAGCTCATCGACGGCCGCGCCGAGAGCCCGACGCTCGGCCCGCGCTTCACGTTCTGGCGGAGCTTCGGGCACACGCCGGGGATGCTGTGCACGCGGGTCCGAGGGGAGCAGGGGGAGCTGTTTTTCTGCGCGGATCTCGTGCCGGGGGTGGCCTGGATGCACCTGCCGGTCACGATGGGCTACGACCGCTACCCGGAGCTGCTCATCGACGAGAAGTCCGCGATCTTCCAGGAGCTCCACGCGGCCGGGGCTTGGCTCTGGTTCACGCACGACCCGAGCGTCGCCGCCGCGAGGCTGGCCAGGGAGGGGGAGCGCTGGACCGCGGGGCACACCCTCCCGGACGCCGCGTCGCTCGCCCTCTGAGCCCAAGGCGCGCCGCTCTTCCCCGCGGGCGCGGCCCTTGCCACGCTCTCGCCTACCATGCAGAGCCCCCCGCGCTTCGAGCTCATCCCTGGCCCCAGGACCCTGTACGGCGCGGGGAGCGTCGCCCGGCTCGGGCGCCGCGCGCGCGCCCTCGGAGGGGTGAGCGCGCTCGTCGTGACCGATCCCGGCCTCGTGCGCGCCGGCGTGGTGGCGCGCGTCGTCCGCTCGCTCACCGAGGCCGAGCTGGTGACCGCGGTGTTCGACGGGGTGACGCCCAACCCGGATCTCGACGGCGTGGCCCGCGCGGTCGAGCACTGCGCGAGGCTCGAGGGGGAGCGCCTCGTCGTCGGCGTGGGCGGCGGCTCCGCCCTCGACGTCGCCAAGGTGTGCGCGTTGATGGCGCCGAACGGCGGCCAGCCTCGAGACTATGTGTTCGGGGTGCGCCCGGCGCGTCCCGCCTTGCCGTTCATCGCGATCCCCACCACGGCGGGGACGGGCTCGGAGACCAACTTCTTCTCGGTGATCTCCGCGGCGCCCGGCGCGCCGAAGCTCATGCTCGGCCACCCGAGCGCCGCCGCGGCCTTGGCGCTCCTCGACCCCGAGCTGAGCGTGGGAGCGCCCCCGCACGTGACGGCCTGCGCTGGCTTCGACGCGCTGACGCACGCGCTCGAGGGGCTGACCAACCAGCACGCTCAGCCGTACTCCACCGCGCTCGCGCTCGAGGCCCTACGCTCGATGGCGAGCGCCCTCGAGCACGCGGTGGAGCACGGGGAGGACGTGCAGGCGCGCGGCGCGATGTTGGTCGGCGCGCACCTCGCGGGGCTCGCCTTCGGCAGCGCTGGGCTCGGCATCGCGCACGCGCTCGGTCACCCGATCGGCAACCACCTGCACGTCGCCCATGGTCAGACGCTCGCCGCGCTCCTGCCGGCGGTCGTCCGGTACAACGCAGGCGCCGTCGGTACGCGCTACGGGGCGGCGCTGGAGGCGCTCGGGTTCGACGCCTCACGCGTGCCAGAGCGTGACGCCGAGGCGCTCGCGACGGCGCTCGACGAGCTCGCTCGTCGCGTCGGTCTGGGCGCTCGCCTGAGCGAGCTGGGGGTGACGCCAGCGCTCGTCCCTGCGCTGGTGGAGGACGCGCTGCGTGATCCCCTGTTGTTGGGGGCTCCCCGTCCGCTCGACGCGCCCAGCGCAGCGAGGGTCTATTTCGAATGCATGTACTAGATGCAAAATCAATAGATTTCGGCTTGGAAACCAAAAATACCTTGGCGGGCGTTGCTGGCAGCCTCCAGCCCCCAAAAAAATCAGCAGCCCTTCGAACAAATTATTGGCGGCGGGAGGCCACCCCAGCGCCTCCAGGCGTCGCCAAAAATGCCATAACTATTGAATAGTGCACGCATTTGCGCCGTGGCGAGGGGAAATGGGAGGTGAACACGTTGCCAGGCATGAACTGTTGACACGTCACACTAGGTTGCAATATACGTGATGCATGCCATGCGGTGGGCACCCCCACCAATGAGGCGACCCACGGAGGATCAGATGGCTGCGAAGAAGAAGGCTGCAAAGAAGGCTCCCGCGAAGAAGGCACCGGCCAAGAAGGCCGCCAAGAAGGCACCGGCTGCCAAGAAGGCCGCCAAGAAGGCGCCTGCTGCCAAGAAGGCACCGGCTGCCAAGAAGGCCGCCAAGAAGGCGCCTGCCAAGAAGGCGGCTTCGGCGGCCCCGGCCGCGGCGGCTCCCGCTCCGGCGGCGGCTCCTGCGAAGAAGCCAGCGCGTCGCGCCAAGAAGGTAGCGGCTCCCGCGACCGATCTCGGCGGGATGAGCTGAATCTCCAGGGCCTTCTCCAAGGGTAGCTGGCAGGGGGTAGGCGGCGCTCTCGGGCGCCGCCTACCACGGGCCTGGTGTCCACCAGCTCCTCAGTAGAAGGCGACGGAGCTCTATTTCGGAAGGCACACTGTCCTGCGCCTCCATAGAGCGAGCGCGAGGCCACCCCCTCATCGCTGGGGGAGCGGCTTCGCGTCGTCGTTTGTGGCTCTGGTGAGCGGGCTTCCGTGGAGGAGGGACGCACTCCGAGGGCGCTGGCTCGGCGTGTGAGCGTGCGGAGCTCGGCGAGCGCATCCTGCTCCAGGATGATGGACGACTCGTGCTCGCTGGCCGCGCGCTCTGCTGGAGCGCTGTGCGTCGTCGAGCGTAGCGGGCCAGCTTCGTGGTGTGACGCCTCGGCGCGTCCGCTCATGGTGACCAGGGGTCAGCCTGGTGTGGAGGCGAGCGCCTTCGAGCACGAGGCGGCGCCACATCGCGCTGCGTGCGGGGTGCGCGGTGAGCGGGTGCCAGCGGAGGGTCATGGAAGGAGAAAGGCCGCAACACCAAGGGTGTGGCGGCCTCGCTCGTGCAGTGACGTCGCTTAGAAGCTGTTGGCGCTCATCGCGCTGACGACGTTGAGGATGATGCTGACGATCATGAGGAGCGCGCCGAGCCCCGCAGTCACCAGGGTGAGGGTCTTGCCCGTCTTGAGCTTCTCCTCGGCCCCGGCGGCGTTGCCTTGAGCCAGGAGCCCCTTCCCACTGTGGATCATGTAGATGCCGGCTGCGCCCAACGGCCAGCACGAGCAGCAGAACACGACCACCACGATGGAGATGATGAACCACTTGTCGAGCTGCGCCTTGAGCTCCGCGTTCGCGTCGCCGGGGCCGCCACCCGCCATGGGGCCGCCGCCGGGAGGCGCCATGGGCGACATACCCCCGGGGGGTGGAAAGCCAGCCGGGGGCGCTCCCATGCCTCCGGGAGCACCATAGCCACCGCCTGGGGGCGCACCGAAGCCACCTGGAGGTGCCCCGAAGCCGCCGGGCGGCGGGCCGTAGCCACCTCCCTGAGCGGAAATTTGTGGTTGTTGTTCGAACATCCTAGTGAGCTCCTCTGACAGCTGGGCGCGGCGGCTCCAGGAGCCCCGCTAGGCCCCTGGTGGCGGTCTGGATGCCGGTGCGCACGCCCTTCGCTGGAGACACTAACGCAAAACACCCGCGGAGCGCTAGCCTACGCGCGACTTTTCGTGCGGCGAGGACGCTCCCGAGCTCAGCGCGCGAGCGCGTGGACGTAGACGCCGGCTCCAGCGCCCACGCCGACCTCGACGCGAGGCTGCACGCGGACGCGCTCTTGCTCTGCGCAGTAGCGAAGCGCGACCGCTTGGTCACCCATGGCGTAGGCCAGCTCCGCCCCGCTCGAGGCGTGCAGCAGCCGTAGCTCGACGCCTTGGACGCCTGGCTCCGCGCCGACGCCGAACGCGGCGCAGCGCCGCGGCTCGAGCTCGAGCTCGGGGAGTACGGCGCGCGTCGCGTCTGACAGCGTCAGCGCGCGAGCGCTGGACAGCTCATCCAGCGAGCCGAGCTCCACGACGCCGAGCAGGGCGTCGAGCGCCCGGGAAGCGGCGAGGGGCGCCGCCAGGAGTGCGGGAGGTGCTTGGCGCTCCTGGCTGACGACGACGAGGGCGTGCTCGAGCGGGCTCACCGCTCGCAGCTCGAGCTGCTCGGTGCGCGCCGCGCCGCAGCTGTAGGAGGTGGTGTGGCCTGGCCCACGGGCGCGCGCGACGAGCTGCTCCTCCGGGAGCCGCCAGAGCTTCGTCTCCACGCCGAGCGTGGTGGATCGCGCCACGACGTCGAGTCGTGCGCAGCCGGCGCGGAGCTCGAGCTGCGCGCTGCTCGACCGGCCCCCAGCCCCTACGCTCAGAGGGAGCCGTTGGCGCTGCTCCAGGCCCGCTCGGGAGAGGCGCGCCTCGAGCTGCTGGAGCGTCGCGTCGAACGCCGGTCCCGGCCCGATGAACACGACGTCGCGGTGGGTGGCCAAGCGTGACGCGGCGCCCTCGAGCGAGCGGTTGACGTTGACGACGGCCCATCCCTGGCCTCGGAGCGAGCGCAGCTCAGCGCTGATCCGGGTCGTTGCGGCGGCGCACAGCGTGGAGACGGTGATGGCCTCCGTCCAGGTCTGAGTCGTGATGATCCGTCCGGCTTCGTCGCGCAGCAGCAGCTCCGTGGGCTGAGCCAGAGGCTCGACGTAGCCGGCGATCTCCGCGCAGCGAGGGCCGGTGACGTCGACGTCGAAGTGGGAGCTTCGGCCAGCGCTCAAGGGGATCTTGGTGAGGTAGACCGTGCTCCACTCGGGGCCGAGCGACCGACGGCGACGCTCGAGGGGCTCGAGGCGCCCGGCCTCGTCGTCGAGCGGCGAGCCGTGGGGCGCGATCCCGAGCCGCGCCATGAGCGCGTTGGCAGCGCTGGGGGGGACGCGCTGTGCCCCCAGCGCCACGAGCCCGAGGCCCTCGGCCACCCGCGCGGAGACGAACAGCCGCTCGGGGTGCGGCGGGCACACCATGACGCTCGGGGTGGCGTCCGGCGCGAGATCCATCCCGAGCAGGCGGCCGTCTTCCCCGACGACCATGAGGTCCAGGTCGGCGACCTCCGCGCCCGCACGCGCCAAGACGAGGGCGCAGCTGTCTGCGGGGACGCTCAGCATCGCGCTGACGGCGTCGCCCTGCGTAGCCGCCTCCACCGCCAAGATCACGGTGTCGCCGGCGCCCGCGGCGCGCGCGCGAGCGGCGTCGCGCTGAAACCAAGCGCCGGGCTGCGGCTCCTGCGCGAGCTCCCCGAAGGGCGTGGGCGCCCCAGGCCGCTGCGCCGGCGTGCGTGACGCGCAGGCCAGGACGAGCGGCGCGAGCAGCCAGGGCCACCGCGGTGCGCTCATGGTAGGGCGGCCTCGCTCCGCTGCTCTGCGGCGGGCCACACCGCGAGCAGCCAGCGCGCTCGTGGTCCGAAGGCGGTGACCCTGAGCGTGACCGAGCGCTGCCCATGAGCGCAGTAGGCTACCCACGCGCTGCCCACGTCAGGGTCGAAGGGGGCCACCGAGGGCGCGGCACCGGCCAGGGCTTCGAGGGAGCCCGCTTCGAGCTCCGCGTCGTCCCAGGGCGTGAGGACCGCGACGTAGCAGCCGCTGCGCCGCGCCGGGACGGGGAGCCGCCAAGCGCCGTGGCCGCCGAGGCGCTCAAAGACGGGGCGCCGGGCGAGCCCACGCTGCCCGCTCTCTCGAGCGACGTGGGCGACCCTGCCCTGGACCGCCTCGGGCCAGTCGTCGGGCCAGCCCGCGGGGAGGGGCCACGAGGCGCGAAGGAGCGTCACGTCTTCGCCCGTCGGTGCGCCACGGACCTTGAGCCACAGCCGGCGCGGTGTGCCGACGCACCCCTCGACGCGTGCGTCGGGGCTCTCCGTCACGTCGCTGCTCAGCAGCCGGCCAGCGTCGTCGTAGAGCTCCGCGTCGAGATCGATGCGCTCGGCGGCCTGGCGCGGCGGCCGCGCCAAGAGCCGGAACGTGTGACAGCCCGCGGCCACGTCGACGGGGACGCTGCCCGCGCGCAGCCCGTGAGCCAAGGGGACGAGCTCCACGTGGGTGGCGCCCGCGACCTCCGCTGCCTGGCGCGCGGCCGCGAGGCGTGCTGGGAGCGGCCCGGCGACGAGCGGCGGCTCGGGGGCGGGGAGCCCGCGCGGCGCGGCATCGCGGCGCTCCTGGAGCACCGCGTCGGCTGCCGGGACCGGCCGCTGCGAGCGGGTGAGGAGCCCCTCGAGGATCAGCCGCGGTGAGCGCACCCCAACGCGGAGGCCCTGCAGCTCCTGTCGGCGCTCCCCGCAGCGCGCGACCTGGACGAGCCCCGCCGTGCTGCTGAGCCGCTCCTCGGTGCCATCCCCTCCGAGCAGGACGTAGTAGCTCGCGTCCGGGTGCGCGAGGAGCGTGACGGTGATGCACCCTGCACGCGCCGAGAGATCCCGCGCGCTCAGGCTCAGGAGCCGCTGGACCGCGCCGCGCTCGAGGAGGCGCGGGCGGAGCGGGGCGCTGGCGCCGTCGGGCGCGTACGCGCGGCTCAGCCGAGCCAAGGCAGGCTGCAGCCCAGCGAGCTCGACGCGCGCGCGCGACGGCGGGGTCGCTGGACGAGCGTGCGCCGTGAGCTCGAGCGCCAGCAGCGCCGCACCAGCGAGGGGCAGGGCGAGGGAGCGGCGGAGACGGCGCTGCGACACGCTCATGTGCCTTGGTGGTCATCGAGGGCGCGCCGGAGGCGCTGGAGCGCTCTCCACGTGCCTTCCCCCAGCGCCGCGCTGACGGCGTGCTTGAACACCTCCGCGTGCGCGAAGGGCGTCGTGGGCGACGCGGCCGTGGGCGCGGCGATCTGGGCGCCGGCGCGCTCGAGGTAGCGGCGCTCCCACGTCGCGCCGGGGTGCTGCTCGACCTGCACCACGAGCGCCTCGATGCGCGCCTGACCCGCGCTGCCCACCTGCGCGAGCCGCTGCTGGCGAGCATGGCGCGGGTTCACCATGGACCCTGGCGGTGGCGTGCTGCGGCACCCGCCGTCGAGCGCCGGCGGGAGGGCGTGGGGAGGGAAGGGGCGCGGGCCGGCGCTGTCATGGGCTGGTGGCGGGCAGGTACTGCCGCTCGGGGGTGGCCGTGATGGTAGCGCCCTCACCGCACAAGGGACAGTCGGGGCGCGCCTTCAGCTCCACCTGGCGCAGCCGATCGCGCCAGCCGTCGTAGTCGTAGAGGAGACCACACGCGGAGCCGTCGCCGTCGAGCACCCGCAAGCTCAGCTCCAGCATCAGCGCGCCGATGAAGCCAACCACTGGCCCCAGCACGCCGGCGCCCGTGCAGGTCTCTTGCGCCCCGCCGTCCGGGATGTCCTCGAACAGGCAGCGGTAACAGGGCGCGCCCTCGGGCGCCGTGGCCAGCGCCGTCCCCACCCAGCGCACGGCGGAGCCCTGCACCAGCGCGCGGCGCTCCAGCCGGCAAGCATCGGCGGCGAGGAACTTCGTCGCGAAATTGTCCGCGCCCTCGATCACGAGATGGACGCCCTGCGCGAGCGCTCGTGCAGTGTCGGGCAGCCATCGCCCCTCCACGAGCGTGACGTGGGTGCGGCCGCCGCTCAACCTCTGGACGGCGCGCCTCGCCGCCTCGAGCTTGGAGCTCCCGACGTCCGCGTCACCGTAGAGGAGCTGGCGGTGGAGGTTCGTGAGCTCGACGACGTCGTCGTCGATGAGGGTCAGGTGACCGACTCCCGCCGTGGCCAAGCCCTCGATGACGGGGCAGCCCAGCCCGCCGACCCCGACGACCGCGACCCTCGCGTCCTCGAGGCGGACGCGGGGGAGGAGCGGGAGAGCGGCGCTGCGCATGGGAGCTGCAAGTGGGGCGCCTCGAGCCCGCCCACGGCTAGCGGCTTCAGCACGGCCTCCCTCCGCGGGGAGGGTTGGGCAGCCGAGCGACCGAAGCAGTGACCCCAGCGGGAATCGAACCCGCGTTACCGGCGTGAGAGGCCGATGTCCTAACCGCTAGACGATGGGGCCGTTGACCTTGCCTCTGGTAGCAAAGTCCGTGGGCTGGGGAACTAGGATTCGAACCTAGATAAACGGAACCAGAATCCGTTGTCCTGCCGTTAGACGATTCCCCAGTGAACTCAGAGAGAGTCCCTGGAAACCACCCGCCGCGTCCCTCCCTACCTGAGGGAGCTGTTCGGGGGGTGACCTGGGCCGGCCATGGATGGCCAACGAAGGCGGCGCAGCCTAACTTGTCTGCCGTGGCAAATCAAGGCGCAAATCTGTGGGCGAGGGGAGTGGTCCCGGAGCCGCTCCCTGGCGCCTGACGACGCGCTGCCCGTTGCAACTGCGCCAAGCGTGTTTATAAGACGCGCCACCCCGTCTCGAACAGGAGCATGCCAGCCCAATGAGCAGCAAGGACATCGTCTTCCGCCGTCAGGCCCGCCGTCAAATCCAGGCCGGGGTGGACCAATTGGCCAACACCGTCAAAGTCACCCTGGGCCCGCGTGGCCGGAACGTCGCCATCGAGAAGAGCTGGGGCGCGCCGGTCGTCACCAAGGACGGCGTCAGCGTCGCCAAGGAAATCGAGCTGAGCGGCAAGCTACCCAACATCGGCGCGCAGCTCGTGCGGGAGGTCGCCAGCCGAACCAATGACGACGCTGGGGATGGCACCACCACCGCCACCGTGCTCGCTCAAGCCATCTTCAACGATGGGCTCAAGCTGGTGGAGGCGGGCGTGCCCGTCATGGACCTGAAGCGCGGGATCGACCGCGCCGTCACCGCCATGGTCGCGGAGCTCAAGAAGCTCTCCAAGAAGGTGACGGACGACGACATCCGCCGCATCGCCACGGTGAGCGCCAACGGTGACACCACCATCGGGGACATGCTGGCGGACGCCATGAAGCGCGTCACCCGCGACGGTGTCATCACCATCGAGGAGGCGAAGGGCATGTCCACCGAGATCGAGGTGGTCGAGGGCATGCGCTTCGACCGCGGCTACCTCTCGCCGTACTTCGTCACCGATCAGAAGACGATGCAGGTCGAGCTGGAGGACGCCTACCTCCTCGTCACCGACAAGAAGGTGACCTCGATGGCGGATCTGGTGCCGATCCTGGAGGAGGTGCTCAAGAAGGGGGCCCCGCTGCTCATCGTGGCGGAGGACGTCGAGGCGGAGGCGCTCGCCACCTTGGTGGTCAACAAGCTCCGCGGCGTGCTCAAGATCGCCGCCGTCAAGGCGCCGGGATACGGTGATCGCCGCAAGGAGCTGCTGAAAGATCTCGCCATCCTGACCGGGACGGAGTCGTTCACGGAGGACCTCGGGCGTGGCTTGGACTCCATCAAGCTGAAGGACCTGGGCCGCGCGGATCGCGTCCTCATCGACAAGGACAACACCACCGTCGTGGGCGGCAAGGGCGACAAGGCCAAGCTCAAGGGCCGTATCGAGCTCGTCCGCCGGCAGATCGAGGAGACCACCAGCGACTACGATCGCGAGAAGCTGCAAGAGCGCCTCGCCAAGCTCGCCGGCGGCGTGGCGGTGGTGAAGGTCGGCGCCCCGACCGAGGTCGAGATGAAAGAGCGCAAGGCGCGCGTGGAGGACGCGCTCGCCGCGACCCGCGCCGCCGTGGAGGAGGGCTACGTCCCGGGCGGCGGCGTCGCCTTGCTCCGCGCCTCGAGCGCCGTGGCCAAGCTCGAAGGCCTGAACGACGCCCAGCGCGCCGGCGCGCAGCTGCTAGCGCGCGCCGCGCAGGCGCCGCTCGCGCAGATCGCCGCCAACGCGGGGCAGGAGCCGCAGGTCGTCGTGGAGAAGGTGCGCGCCGCCAAGGGCGCCTTCGGTTACGACGCCCGCGAGGACGTCTACGCCGATCTCGCGGAGCGCGGCGTGATCGATCCCACCAAGGTGGTGCG
>CAUJEM010000115.1 GCA_963169915.1 Myxococcota bacterium | reverse complement strand
CCGCCGAGCGCCAGCTCGAGCTCGGCGCGGACGCGGTGGCGCTCGGTCGGGCCGCCATCGTCCACCCGGACTGGCCACGTCGCGCGGAGGACCCTACGTGGCAGCCACGTCGCCCCCCGCTGACCGTCGCGGAGCTCGCCGAGCGCGCTGTCTCTCCCGTCTTCGCCAAGTACCTGGAGCGCTGGGAGGGCTTCGTGGCGCCGTCCGCCCGTGCGTGAGGGCTACGGCGCGCGCCGCCGCTCGACCGGGGAAGAACATTTCGAGGGACGGCGCTCGCTGCTACACTCTGGGCGTGATTGGGCTCCCACCAGCGCGTCGCGACGGTCCTCCTTGGCAAGCAGCAGTGGTCCTACACTCCCCTCCGCCCAGGCTCGCGGGGCGTGCCTGGGACCTCCACGACCTGTCCCCCGCCTGGCCCGATCCGGGGCCACGGCTCGTACCTCCGCGGAGCGACCCAAGGGCCCTCGCGTCCGTCGAGGTGGAGCACTTCGAGGCTGGATGATGAGACGACCGTCGGTGAAGGGGCGAGCCCCTCAGGGCCCCAGCGGTGGGCTCGGGGTGCTTGGGCGCCGAACCAAATCAAGGACGCAGGGCCCACCCTGCGCGTGCCGAGCGGACGCCCTCCTGGCGTTAGAAAGTGGGTGTCGTGATGAGCCAGCGTGTTGAACCAAGGATTCGCAAGGCAGCGTTGGTCCGGGGGGACACCTTGACGTTCCGCGACGCGGAGCTCGATGACGCGGAGTTCATCCTCTCGCTACGCACGGACGCGGAAAAGTCACGCTACTTGAGCCATGTCCCTAACGATCTGGAGGCGCAACGGGCGTGGTTGGCTCGCTACGCCCAGGAGCGCGGACAAGCCTACTTCATCATCGAGTTCAAGGGTGAGCGCATCGGCACCCTCCGCCTCTACGATGCGCGGGGCGACAGCTTCTGCTGGGGCTCCTGGATCCTCAAAGACGGTCGACCGCGCCATGCAGCCATGGAGTCTGCGCTGATGGTCTATGCGTACTCCGTAGATCATCTAGGATTTACTGCTTGCCACTTCGACGTCCGCAAAGGAAACGAGCGCGTCATCAAGTTTCATGAGCGATTTGGCGCGGTGCGGGTCGGTGCGACGGAGCTCGATCATCTGTTCCAGTTGGATCTGACTTCGATTCAGGCAGCGCGCAGAAAATACACCGAGTTTCTCGCCTCCAGCGTCGAAGTCGCGGGCCTCCAGTAGGGGTGGCCCCCGCGGGGCGACCCGGACTCCGGCCCCGCCCCCGAGGCCGCCGCGGGCCGCCTCGGAAAATCCCCCGGGCTTGGGGTCGTTGGGATGGACCGGTCGAAGAACCAGAGACCTACGGCAGCGGCGCGAGATGAACGCTGCGTCCCACGACCGCGGCGCTTCCCTCGTGGAATCCTCATGCCCACTGTCTCACCAGCCTCGACAAATCCCACGGCACCGACCCGACGCACGATGAGCACCTCATCCCCCGCGCGCGACAGCGTCTCGGAGAAACAGGTGCAGTACACCCTTCAGGATTCGGCCGCCCTCAAGAACACCTCGAGCGAGGCGAGGTTGATCAAATCCTTCGCAAAGACAAGGCGCCCACTCCTGTGTGCAGACAACATGCTACCTATTGAGGCGCTATTTAGCTCAGGCAGGTCTCTCCGATGGAGGCTTGACAATAGCTCGTCTACACAGCCTCTGACATCCGCTCGAGAATTGATTGCTCGACCCATGTCAAGATAGGCAGTTTTCGGGTGCGTGAACAGCCGAGGTATCAATCTCCAGCCAATGGCGGCCCCGTAGAACTTCACCCGATGCCAAAGCTGCCTATGCCTCGAGCCCGAATAGGTGTAGCCATAGTCCTTCGTGGGGAACTCAAAAAACATGGGGAAGCTCTCGGCGAAGGCCCCATTGTAAAACCTCTTTTCCCTCCGATGTTCCGGAGGGGCTCTATAGAAGTATCGTACAAAGTCGATGTCTACGAGCGGGGTCTCCACCGTCATGTCATTCCTGCAGATGTGATGGGCAGCATATCGCTCCACATGGTTCTCCCAGAAACAAGCCTCTGCAGGCGCGACGAGCGGTGCCATCGTCGCGCCGGTCGTGATCAGGGGCATGATCGGTCGATCTACGGACTCATCGAGGAATCGGAGGCCCCGTGAGTCGTACGCTATCAGATTTTCCTTCGGGTCGGCTCCTTCAGGAAAATCAAATCCACCTCCGACCAAATCACCCGCGTAGCCGCTCCAATACACCGCCGAATCGCCGTAATGGTCGGCAACGCTGTTCAAGACGAGAGGGTGAAATATCTCCGTGTTGGCATCGGTCGCGATCGCGGCGCGAACCAACCCGTCGATGTCATAGTGGAGTTCACTGGCCGCAAAACTTCGATGCTGGCTCTTGGTGTAGCGGGCAATAGCATTCGGGATATCGAAGTCATACGACCCAGGAACTCCATAGGTGTACGTATGAATGTTCTTGTGTTCCGTGAACTCCGCCAGCGCTGCCAAGATAATACGCGAATCGATGCCGCCGCTCAAGGGCACCACCTGAAGCCCTCGTCCGGTCCAGCGTCTCTCAATGGCCTTCAGTAAGAGCGTTTTGGCGCGGTCTGAGGTGTACTCCTCATCAGAGCTCTCGGCACCAAGAAGGGCGGCCTTTGATTCCAGGGGAAGAATTACGTTCTCGAAGAGCGTGCGGTCGCCGGGGACATAGCCGAGCCTGAGATACGCTAACAACGAAGCCCTGTCGAGCGTGAGCGGCCGCTGTCTGAGCAGTGCTTGTGTGACGGACCCGGTCCTTGTGTTGATGAACTGTCTTGTGGTTCTAAACATGTCTAAATCCCGTACGACCTGGCAGTGTGTTCGCTCTGCGGGGAGCCGGCGCGTCGCCGGAGGTCTTGTTCATGATCTTAGATTTTGCACCATTGGGCGGCAGCGCACTGCCGAAAGTTGGTGCAAGAGCACGGCTGGGGCATGAATTCATCGCCCGGCTCGCGCGTCTCTGTCGTTGATGAAGGCGAACCACGAGCGCGAGCTGGGCGCCCGGCAGGTGCGATGGCTGGCGCTGGGAGGGTGGGGATCGTTGCGCCGCGGTCCGTTTCAAGGCAGCCACGTCCACGAAGCTTCGCGGACCGTGAGCGGGCGTTGCTCACGGTACTGCAGGAGGGAGGCCGCGTCGCGCTCGAGCAGGCGCATGAAGCCCCTGCTGCTTGAAGCCCGGGGTTGCCTCTTGCTGAGCCACCAGAGGGCTTCCTTGGCTCTATGGTGTGTGGTCGCTCTTGCTATCGTACCGTCTTATTAGGATCGCAGGGTTCCCGCCGTAGAGTGAGTTGCTCTCAATGACCCCTTTCACCACACTGCCTGCGGTAATTACGCTTCCTGTCTTGATGTGGGCGCCGCCGAGGATGATGCAATTGGCAGCAATCCAGACGTTGTCCTCTATAATGATCTCCTTGCCTTCGTCCTTCAAGGTTAGTCGATCTTCGGGGTGAGACATGCAGAGCTGGTGCCCGTTCCCGTCGATGATTTGCGTATTGGCTGCAATGAGGCAGTTGTCGCCTATCAAGATTCTCTTGAATGCATGAATGCAGGTGCCGTGAATTCTGCAGTTTTCCCCTATTTCAATCACGGCGTTCTCTCGATCTGCATACAGCTTGCATTTCGAGTGCATATTAATATGATAGCCGAAATTTGAAGAATTGATGATGGTGTTGGCGCCGATCACAATTCTAGCGGTTGGGTGCAATGAGATGTGAGGGCGCCTGGTGAACGTCACGTTCTTCCCACAGGTTAGGCCGTGAAGGTAGTTTGTTGCATGGGTTGAGCCCTTGGCCATGAGAAATTCGTAAATAGCCATGGATTTGGCCATAGCTTTGGTCCATGAGGAGCTCGTGCGCTGCCGGAGGTATCTCATGATGGCGGGTCAGTCATGATTTCAGCGAGCAGCTCGCGCGTGTCCATGGTTGATGAACACACCAGCGCGAGCGCGACCGGGGGGCCCGGAAGGTGCGCCGGGCGGGGTTCGGTTGCAAGAGGGCGCCGGGCGTGCAGGTGGTCCCCGCGCTCGAGCGTGGCGAGCTGGGTGATGTCCCAGGTCCACACTTGGTGGGGTGCCGTCGCCCCGATCGACGGCTTGACGTGGGGCTGTCGAAGCTGCGGGGATTTCGGCTCCTTGGACTCTTCAGGCTCGGCGAGCACTCGGTAGATAGTGTGGAGCGACGCGAGGCACACACCCCGGCCGAGCAGCTTCGCGAGCCGCTCCGCCGGCGGCTGGCCCAGGTGCTCTGGAGGGGGCATGACGTCCACGAGCGCCTGCCGGCCGCCTTCACTGAGCTGACGGGGACTGGGCGCGTGCTCGTGGCCCGACGGGGTGCGGGGGGGGCGGTTGGGCGGTACAGCGCTTCCGTGCGCGCGCCGGGAGCGGTGCACGCCGCTAGCACGTAGGCGCCGGGCTCGGTCAGGTCTTCGACGAGGCTGCTCAGGTGGCTCCTTTGCTCTCGGAGAGCGCGATCTCCGGTGCCGCGTGCGCTCTCTTCGAGCGCGCTGAGGGCGGTGGCCACGCGTAGCTTCTGCTCGAGTTGGGCGGTGCGCTGAGGAAGCTTTCCCTTGAGCTGCTCGGCGGGCGTGAGACGAGGCTCGTGACTGGGCTTCTGCGGGGCGGGATCGGCTGCCCCGTGCTTCCCGAGCGGCGAGCGCCACGACGAGAGGTGGGAGCTGTAGAGACCCTCTCGGCGGAGCGGCGTCTTTAGGTCTCCGCGCTTGCCGGTCAGGAGGCAGGCGTCGGCCTCCTTCACGATGCGGAGCTTCTCGGGGGCTGGAACGACACGCTGCGTCCGTCTCGGCAGGGTCTCGAGCGTCCCGCCGTGCTGGTGGAGCTGGCGGCGCTCACTCCCCGGTGCCAGGTCACGGTCAGGAATACTGGACGGCTTCGGCACGGCTCGGGATCCATTGTCCGCCGATCGGGACGTCCGTTTCAAGCGGGAGCTCTCTCAGCCCGACGTTGGCGCGTGGAGGGTCGACGCGGAAGCGCCGCCGGCGTCACCTCAGCCGGAGCAGCATGGACACGCTGAGCCGCTGCGCGGCGACGTTCGCCCAGCGGCCCAGCCGCTGCAGGTGAGGCTGGCGCGCCGTCTGCAGCAGCGCCTGGTGGTAGAGGCGTGCGCAGCGCGTCTCCCGGTAGTACTTGGCTCGGATTCTATGCGTGAGCGAGACGTCTTGCTGGAGCGCCGGGTAGCCGCGGCGCGCGCCGTGCTGCTGGACCGAGCCGCCGTGGAGCCTGTACTTGACGCTGGTGGTCTCTACGTAGCGGATGGGCAGGCCGGCGCCCGTGACGGCGATCCAGAACGGGTAGTCTTCAATCCGTGGAAACTGCTCGTCGAAGCTCAGCGTGTCGAAGAGCGCGCGCTGGAAGAACACCGCCGGCGCGCAGAGGAAGGTCCAGTACTTGAGGGCCCAGTGCTGGCGCGCCGCCGGGAGCGAGAAGAAGCCCGTCCGGGGCCTGGGCATGAACTTCCCGAGGTAGCTCTGCGGTCGAAAGTCGTCGCGGTAGATCTCCGCGTTGGTCTGGAGCACGAGCGCCTCGGGCTTGGGCGCGTGGATGAAGGCGCTGATGCCGTCGGGCGTCAGGCAGTCGTCCCCTGCGATGAACTTCACCCACCGCCCCCGCGCGGCCCGGGCGCCGCGGTTGCAGTTGGCGGGGATGCCGGTGTTCTCGGGGACGGTGAGCAGCAGCGCGCGCTGGAAGCGGGCGCCGTGCTGGCCCAGCCACTCACGGCAGAGCTCCACCGTGCCGTCGGTGGAGCCGTCGTCCGAGAGGATGAGCTCCAGCTCCGGGTAGCCCTGCGCGCGGATGGACTCGAGCGTCTCCAAGAGAAACGCCTTGGAATTGTAGGTGACGACGACGATGGAGACGAGCGGCAGAGCCTCGGTCATGGAGCTGGAGAGGGCGGCGCGGGCAGGGGGCGCGCCGTCGAGGGAGAGGGGTCGAGGGCGAGCGGAGGGCAGCGGCTCGTTAGCGGGGGACCCCCGCCGCGTAAAGCGGAGAGGCTGGGGTGCGCCGTGCGGGACTAGGCGGCGCCGCGCCGCCGACGAGCGCGCACGAGCGCCGAGAGCTGGGGGCCGAGCCCGGAGCGCCAGCCCCAGGCGAGCGCCAGGGCCACGGCCGCCGCGCGGGCAGCGAGGGTGTGTCCCGCCCAGCTCAGCCCGAGCGCGAGCAGCGTCGCGAGCGCCGCCAGGGCCAGGTGACGGGGCCGCGGCTGGACCTCCAGCCTGGCGCGCGCCACCGCGGCGGTGAGCGCCAGGTAGCCCACGTAGGTCAGGAAGTACGCGAGGCCCGTCCCCGCGAGACCCTGCTCCGGGATGAGCAGCCAGCTCCCGAGGCCCAGGGCGAGCGACGCCAGCGCCTCCGTGACGACGTACAGCCGCAGCTTGCCTCGGTAGAGGAGCGGCCCGGCATACACCCACGCGAGGCACTTCGCCACGTCCCCCGCGAACTGCCACTTGAGCACGCCGAGCGCGGCGTCGAAGCGGTGGGAGTACATCACGCGCAGCCCGAGGTCGGCGAAGCCGATGGCGAGGAACACGACCGGCGGCGCCAGCCGCAGGACGAAGCGCCCCGCCTCGTCGAGCTGCACCTGGAGCTCGGCGGCGCCCTTGGCCTTGGCGTAGCGGGGGAAGACGAAGGAGCCCATGCCGGCCAAGACGACGCCGAGGTAGGCGGCGCCGACGGCCCACGCGGCCTGAAACTGGCCGTTGGCGCTGGGGCCTCCCGTCTGCTCCAGCCGGGCGCGCAGCGCGAAGAGCGCGCCTTGGAGCGCGAGCGCGGCGACCAGCGAGGTGGCGCCGAGCTGCAGGGCGTGCCGCAAGTAGCCGCGGTCGAGGCGGGGCTGGAGGGGACTGGGCCAGCGCGTGGCGCGGCGCGCGGCGCGCAGCACGAGGGCGAGGCTCAGCGCTCCGGCGAGCGCCGCCGCGAGGAACTGCCCCACGAGGCCGGCGGCGGCGGTCGCGCCGGCGACCAGCAGGGCGGTGAGCAGGCCGGTCGTGATCTGCAGGCGCGCCGTGGTGGTGAGCGCTTGATCGAAGGTGAGGGAGCCGAGCCCGACGTTGCTGGCCGCGGCGAGGGTGAGCGTGAGGCACGCCAGGGCGAGCAGCGGCCGTAGCCCGGACGACCAGGTCGCCGGGAGCGTGTAGAAGAGCCCGCCGACCGCGACGGCGCTCGCCAGGAGCCCCAGCACGACGAGCCACCCCAGGGCCGCCGCGATGGCCCGGCGGGGGCCGTCCTCGCGCTGCTCCTTGGCCAGCGCCGTGAGCAGCGCGGGGCCGACCAGCGCGCCGAGCGGGACCGTGGCGAGCGCGGCGATCTGCTGCAGCTCTGCCGCGACGCCGACCCCCTCCGGGCCGAGATAGACGGCCGACGCCTTGGAGCGGATGAGCGCCACCACGACGGCGCTGAGCGAGGTCAGCGCGCCGAGGCCGGCAGCGCGCCCGAGGGTGATGCCGCGCGGCGGCTGCTGCTCGGAGGCAGGAGGCGAGCTCATCGAGGGGGGGTCAGCGGTGGACGCTCGCTATAGCGAAGCGCCGCGGGGGCGCCCAGCCTCGAGGCGACCCGCACGCCCGCGGGCGCGGCGGTCGCCGGAAAACTAGCTCGATGGCCGGGGCGCTGGCGGAGTAACCTCCCGGCCATGGTGCAGATGGTTCAGCTCGCAGACTTCAAGGCGGCCTGGGAGGAGGGCCGCGAGCAGTACCTCGCCGCGGTGGAGCGGGTGGGGCGCAGCGGCTGGCTCATCTTGGGGGCGGAGGTGGCCGAGTTCGAGGCGGCGCTCGCTCGCGCGTGGGGGCTGGAGCACGCCGTGGGCGTCGCCAGCGGCCTCGATGCGCTGGAGATCGCGTTTCGTGCGCTCGGGGCCCAGCCTGGGCAGCGCTTCCTCACCACGCCGCTCAGCGCCTTCGCCACCACGCTCGCCATCCTGCGCGTCGGGGGCGTGCCGGTCTTTGCGGACGTGGACCCGAGCGGCCTGCTCGATCTCGACGCCGCGGAGCAGGTCGCTCGAGCGCAGGGCCCCATCGACTTCGTCGTGCCAGTCCACCTGTTCGGCCACGCGGGCTCCTTGTCCCGGCTGGAGGCGTTCTGCCACCGGCACGGCGCGCGCCTGGTGGAGGACTGCGCTCAGGCCATCGGAGCGAGGAGCGAGGGCCGCCCCGTGGGCTCGGCCAGCGCCGCCTGCGCGACCAGCTTCTATCCTACCAAGAACCTGGGCGCGCTCGGCGACGGCGGCGCGCTGCTCACCGGCTCGTGCGAGCTGCGCGACGTGGCCCGGCAGCTACGGGACTACGGCCAGCGGGAGAAGTACGTGCACGCTCGGCTCGGGCTCAACAGCCGCCTCGATGAGCTCCAGGCCGCGCTGCTGCGCAGCGTGCAGCTCCCCGCGCTGGCGCGGCAGACCGAGCGTCGGCGCGCGCTGGCGGCGCGCTACCTCGCCGGCATTCACCATCCACGCCTGGAGATCCCTCCGTGCCCGGAGGGCTCGGAGTCGGTGTGGCATCTGTTCCCGGTCCTGGTGCAGCGCGACCGCGAGCGCTTCCGGCAGCACCTGCTCGCCCAGGGCATCGCCAGCGCGGTCCACTATCCCCTGCTCATCCCGGCGCAGGAGGCCATGGAGGCGGCGGGCCAGCCGCGCCTACCGGCGGAGGCCTTTCCTAGAGCGCAGCGCTTCGCAGAGACCGAGGTGTCGCTCCCCCTGCACCCGCACCTGTCCGACGAGGACTGCGAGCGCGTCATCGCGGCCTGCAACGGGTGGGAGGGCTGATGGCGCGGCCGGAGGTGCACCCCTTGGGCTCGTGCGAGTCGAGCGCGGTGGGGGTGGGCACGCGGCTGGGCGCTTACACCCGCGTCCTGGAAGGCGCCGTGCTCGGTGCAGGCTGCCAGCTCGCCGACCACGTCCACGTCGCTCGGCAGGTGGTGGTGGGAGCGCGCGCCGTCCTCGAGGGGGGCGCGCGGCTGGGCGCCGGCGTGGTCCTGGAGGACGACGTCTTCGTCGGGCCGAACGCGGTCTTGGCGCCGCCGCTGCCCGCGCGCGCCGGGGGCCTCGCCGAGCCCGCCGCGGCCACGCTCGTGCGCGAGGGCGCCGTCATCGGCGCCAGCGCCGTCGTCCTGGCGGGCGTCACGGTGGGGCGCCAAGCGCAGGTGAGCGCTGGGGCGGTGGTGACGCGCGACGTGCCGCCGATGGCCATCGTCGCGGGCAACCCCGCGGCCATCGTGGGCTACGTCGACAGCCGGCTGCCGGCGGCGGGGGCCGCGGCGCCCGCCGGCACCTACCGCGAGGTGCCGTCCAGCGTGAGCGGCGTCAGCTACCATGAGTTTCCCGTGCATGAAGATCTGCGCGGCGTGCTCTCCGTCGGCGAATTCGAGCGCCAGGTGCCGTTCTCCCCGAAGCGCTACTTCCTGGTCTACGACGTGCCGAGCGCCGAGGTGCGCGGCGCGCACGCGCACCGGGAGTGTCACCAGTTTCTCGTGTGCGTCCGGGGCGCCATCTCGGTGATGGCGGACGACGGGCTGCACCGGCAGCAGTGGCGGCTAGAGCGGCCAGAGCAGGGCCTCTACTTGCCGCCGATGGTGTGGGCGGCCCAGTTCGCCTACACCGCCGACGCCGTGCTACTGGTGTTCGCCTCGCACCTCTATGACTCAGCGGAGTACATCCGAGACTACGACGCCTTCCTCGAGGCCTGCGCGCAGCGGGCGAGGCCCGAGGAGCACGCCTGAGGGCGTGCTGCGGCGGTGGCTCGTCGTGCGGCGGGGGACGGCGGGTGACTGAGCCGTCGGTGAGCCCCGCGCCGTCTGCCTCTGGCTCGCCGCGTCCGGAGGGGTACCTCGCGCGCCTGCTCTACCTCGCCGCGGTGAGCTGCGGCGGCGCCGCGCTCTGGGGCAGCTTGGACGCCCTCTACACGCTGCTCCAGGCGCCCCACGCCTCCGCGGGGGTGCTGGTGGCGGGGGCGGGCCACATCGTCGCGCTCTACGTGCCCGTCGGCCTGTTGCTCGCCGTGCCCCTCGTCGTCGTGGAGCGGACCCGGCTCTGGCGGGAGACGCTCTTGCTCCTGTGGCACCCCCGGCGGGCCTTCGTTCCCAACCCCGCGCTGACCGCCCGGCTGGCCGTCGCGCTGCTGCGGCTGAGCCTCTTCTTCGCGGCGATGTTCGCGGCCACCCGCGCCTTGCTAGAGCACTTTCATGGGCGAGCCGCCATCGCGCTCAGCCTGACCGCGCTGGCCGTCGCGCTGCAGGGGGTGCTCGGCGGCCTGGGGCGCCTGCTCGAGCCTCGGCTCGAGGTGCGGCTCCGCCGCCGCGGTGGCCCGCTGGCGGCGCCCAACGCCTTGCTGCTGCTCGTCGGCGCGGCGCTAGTGACGGGGTTGCTGCTCGTCCACGCGCGTCTGCCGCACTACCCGGCGCGCACCCTGCTGTGGGGACTCTTGGGTCTGGCGTGCTGCGGGCTCGCGGCGCGCGCGCTCGGGCCGCTGCTCGCCGGGCGGCGGTGGGTCGCGGGCGGCTTCATGGTCGGGGCGCTGGCGGCCTCGTGGCGCTCGCTCTCGGCGTACGGTGCGGTCGAGCCGTCGCGAGCGCTGGTGGAGAACGCGTCGGTGATGGCCGGCGACCTCCTCCACCGCTACGCGCGGGGGCTCGACGTCGACGGTGATGGCTGGACGGCCGCGCTCGGCGGGGGAGACGGCGACGCACGGGAGCGCACCGTCCACCCCGGCGCGGCGGACCCGGCGGGGGACGGCGTGGACAGCGACTGCTTCGCGGGCGACGGCGCGCGCGAGGTCGCGCCGCGGGGGGACGGCGCGCCGGTGCTGGGGGACGGGCAGGCGGCGCGCCGGAACGTCCTGATCATCGCGGTGGACGCGCTCCGGCGGGACCACCTCGGCGTCAACGGCTACGCGCGGGACACCTCGCCGGAGCTGGACGCCTTCGCCGCGACGGCCACGCAGTACGTCGCCGTCGTGCCGCCGGCGCCGGGGTCGGTGATGTCCTTCTCCTCGCTGTTCACGGGGCTCTACGCGAGCGAGATCCCCCGGGTGCCCGCGCAGCGCCCGGGAGAGAGCCTCCAGTGGCAGAATTTCTCGCGGGACGTCACCACGCTGCCGGAGCTCTTGCAGAGCGTGGGCTACCAGACGGCGGCGTGCGTCAGCACCAACTACTTCGACGCGCTGTCCAGCCTGTACCGCGGCTTCGAGACCATCGCCCGCCCGGACGTGGTGAAGGGGCAGCGCGGCGAGGCGACGCGCGCCACCATCGCGCTCCTGGAGGCCGCGCGCGGCGCGCGGCGCCCGCTGTTCGTGTGGACGCACCTGATGAGCCCGCACGCGCCGTACCTGGGGGACGGCGCGCCGTCTCGCTACGGAGCCGCCGCGCGGGACCGCTACGACACGGAGATCCGCCTCGTGGATCAGGAGCTCGGAGAGCTCTTCCGGGCGCTCGAGCGCACCGGGCTCCAGGACGACACGGTGGTGGTGGTCGCGTCCGATCACGGCGAGGCCTTCGGCGAGCATCATGGGGTGCATTTCCATGGGCAGCACCTGTACGAGGAGCACCTCGCCTCGGTGCTCTTCGTGCGCGTCCCTGGGCTGACGCGGGGCGGGGTCAAGGTCAGCTCCCCGGTGTCGCTGCTGGACGTCATGCCGACGGTGCTGGACGCGGTCGGCGTCCAGCTCGCGCACCGGGTCTCCGGGCGGAGCCTGCTCGGCTGCGCGGAGGCGTGCGACGACGGCAGGCTCGTCTTCTCGGAGCGCCCGCAGGTGGAGGTGCGCTATCGAGACGATCTCCGCGCCATCCGGCGGGGCTCCTTGAAGGTGATCTGGAACGTTCGGCGCAACACCTTCGAGGCCTATGATCTCGCGCAGGATCCTGCCGAGCGGCACAACCTCATCGGCGAGCCCCGGTTCGAGGAGCTGCGCGGGCTGCTGCAGCACTGGGTCTCCTACGCGGCGCTCCGGCGCTGAGCCGCTCGGCCGCCCTCAGAGCCTCGGGGCGAGCCGGAGCGCGCGCTGCGGCGCGCGCTGGGGGCTATGCTGCTGCCCGCGGGCCAAGCTGGCGAGGAACAGGGCGAAGAAGGGGACGAGCGGCAGGCGGTAGCGCGACAGCGTGCCGTAGTTGGTGGTGGCCAGCCCCACCGCCACGCCGTAGGTGATGGTGAACACGAAGGCGAAGACGCGCGGCGGTGAGGCCAGGGTGGCGCGCAGCGCGCCGAGCGGCCCGCGGCGCAGCAGCACCCACAGGCTGGCCAGCGCGAAGGCCGTGGTCTCCAGGGCGTTGACGCCCATCATGGCGTTGTTCACGTCGAAGAGCGCCGGCCGGTAGAGCGCCGTCAGGAGCGAGAGCGGGGCCGTGGCGAGGCTCACGCCCGAGATGACGTAGCCGGAGCCGCCCGTGACGCGGGTGCCGATGGCCTGCTGTGCGAGGATCTGCTCTTCCAAGGAGTCGAGCTCATACTCGGGGAAGAGCAGCCCGGTCCCGAACACGAGCGCCACCGCGAAGCCCGCCGTGAGCACCAGGGCGCCGGCGCTGCCCAGCACGTCCCGCTTCGAGCGCGCCAGCAGGCGGCTGCCTTGCCACAGCGCCGCGGCGACCGCGAAGGGCGGCAGCCAGTAGGGCTTCAGCGCCAGCACCAGGAGCGCGCCGAGCGCCGCGAGCGGCAGGCCCCACCAGCGGCGCTGGACGGCGAGCCGGTACGCGCCGAACAGCAGCCAGCCGAAGCCGACGAGCGCGAGCGGCTCCTTGAGCATGCCGCTCGACCAGAACACCAGCGAGGGGATGAACAGCGTAGGGATCAGGAGCGGGAGCCCGCGCTGCGCCGGCAGCTCCTCCGAGCACACCCGGTAGATGAGCCACTTGGAGACGCAGGCGCCGCCGCCGATGAGCACCGCGGCGGCCCACAAGGAGTCGTTGAGCGCCAGCATGAGCAGTGAGGCGAAGCCCTGCATGGCGCCCGTGGT
Source organism: Myxococcota bacterium (assembly GCA_963169915.1). Lineage (GTDB taxonomy): Bacteria > Myxococcota_A > Polyangia > Polyangiales > Polyangiaceae > JADLEQ01. Next base: position 919 of record CAUJEM010000115.1, on the reverse strand, counting down.
GGAGCCCGCGATGGCCCCGTGAAAGGGCGAGGGCTCGTCGCTCAGCGTGAGCAGGTTCACGAGGTGAGGGAAGGCGGACCGGAAATCCTGGCGCAGCAGGCCGGCGACCGCGCTGCCGAACTTGTGATAGCCATTCATGTCGCCCCCCCCCAGCACCTCGTTGGTGAGGAACACCATCGCGAGCGCCGCCAGGAGGTGAGAGAGGGCGCTGAGCCAGAGGGCCAGCCGCTCGGTCTTCGTGGCGCCGCGCCCAAGCAGCGCCACGATGGGGAGGAACAACACCACCACCCCCAGGATGGCGATGAGGTCATTCACCCGGGGACTCTTGCTTGTAGCCGTGGCTACGGTAGGCGTAGTAGCCGCTGTAGTAGTAGGCGGAGTCGTTGCGGGAGAAGTCCACGTCGTTGAGGACCACGCCCAAGATCCTGCCGCCCACGTCGCGCACCGAGCGGGGCGCCAGGCGGGACAGAACTTTTCGGCTGGTGAAGGGCTTGACCACCAGCACGGTGGCCGACACCCACGTGGAGAGCACGGCCGCGTCCGTCACTGGGATGAGCGGCGGGCTGTCGATGATGACGCGGTCGAAGCGCTCCGCGAGCTGGCGGAGCAGCTCCGCGAAGCTCCCGCTGTTCAGCAGCTCCGCTGGGTTTGGTGGGATGGGGCCGGAGGTGAGCACGCTCAGGCCGGGCACGCAGGTCTCGTGGATGGCCTCTTCGAGCGAGCTAGGGTCCAAGATGAGGGAGCTGACGCCCAGCCGGTTGTCCTGCTCGAAGATGCGGTGCAGCCTTGGCCGCCGGAGATCACAGTCGATGAGCAGCACGCGCTGACCGGACTGCGCCATGGCGATGCTGATGCCGCAGGCCACGGTGGTCTTGCCCTCGGAGGGGACGGCGCTGGTGACGAGCAGCCGCTTGAAGGG
>CAUJEM010000114.1 GCA_963169915.1 Myxococcota bacterium | reverse complement strand
AAGTCGACGATGAGCGTCAGCCCTGACCATGCCGTGACCGCCTCGTCATCGTCGTCCGCGACGAACTCGAACGCTAGCAGGTCATCACTTCGCTTTCGTGCCATGCGCTTTTGACGTGGACCTGCGCGGTAAATTCATCCGGGCCGTGGCGCAAGCGAGCGGTGTTGGCGTGCGTGCGCGGATCGGGGTCCGGCGCGCTGCGTCCGGGAGCGGGAGCGGGAGCGGGAGCGGGAGCGGGAGCTTCACCTCCAGGGTGAAGCTCATACTGCACCGGTTCCTCAGCACATTCGGTCACTTGTCCCCTGATCTGCCGGCGCAGCCGCCGGATCAGGGTCGGGCGGCGCCCCGCTGGGGTTCAGCGCTCGGCGATGGCGGCCGCCAGCGCGATGAGCCGCTGCGCCTCCGCCACGTGCAGGTTCTCGACCAGCTTGCCGTCGAGCAAGACCACGCCCTTGCCCTCGCGCTCCGCGGCGGCGTGCGCCTCCACCACCCGAGCGGCGTGCTCCAGGGCGGCTGCGGTGGGCGAGAAGACGGCGTTGCAGGGCGCTAGCTGCTTCGGGTGGATCAGGGTCTTCCCGTCGAAGCCGAGCGCCCGCCCCTGCTCGCACTGCGTGACGAAGCCCTCGGCGTCGTCGAGATCCAGGTGGACGCCGTCGAGGGCGATGAGGCCGTAGGCGCGCGCCGCCAGGAGCGTCAGCCCGAGAGAGGGGAGCATGGGCTCACGGCCGGGTTGGTGCTCGGCGTGCAGATCCTTCGTCAGGTCGCTGGTGCCCATCACCAGGCACGCGAGGCGCGGGCTGCTGGCCGCGATCGAGCGCGCCTCCAGCACGCCGAGCGGCGTCTCGATCATGCACCAGAGACTGGTCGAGGCCGGGGCGCCTGCCGCCGTCAGCCGGCGCTCCACCTCGAGCACCTGCTCGGCGCTCTCCACCTTGGGGATGAGCACCGCGTCGGGCCCGGTGGGCGCGATGGCGGCGAGATCCTCTGCGCCCCAGGGCGTGGCGAGCGCGTTGATCCGCACGATGAGCTCACGCCGCCCGTAGCCCCCCGCTCTGACGGAGGCGGCGACGAGCGCGCGCGCCTCGGCCTTGGCGTCGGGGGAGGTCGAGTCCTCCAGATCGAGGATGATGCCGTCGGCGTCCAAGCCGCGCGCCTTGTCTTGGGCGCGGGCGTTGGAGCCAGGCATGTAGAGGACGCTGCGGCGGGGGCGAAGGGTGACGGCCATGAGCGCCTTATCCTGGGCACCCCTGGGTCGGGTCAAGCCTTGGCGCGCCGGGCAGGGCGACGGCTCGCCCCTTGGGCTCGCCCACGAGCGTGGTAATAAGCGCCGGTCATGAGAAACCCCCGCGAATTCTTCCGCCCCTTGGCCGTCGGTGCCCCCGAGCCCCTGCGGGAGATCCCGTTCCGCCCTTCTCGGATGATCCACTTCTTCGACCCCTCCAACCCGAAGATGGCCGCCAAGGTCCCGGAGCTCGTGCCCAAGGTGGACATCTTGCTCGGCAACCTCGAGGACGCCGTCCAGAGCGACAACAAGCTGGCGGCGCGCGAGGGGCTCTGCCGCATCGGCAAGGCGGTGGACTTCGGGGACACCCAGCTCTGGGTGCGCATCAACGCGCTCAACAGCCCCTGGGTGCTCGATGACCTCCTGCAGCTCACCGCGGAGATCGGCGACAAGCTGGACGTCATCATGGTGCCGAAGGTGGAGGGCCCCTGGGACATCCACTACGTGGATCAGCTCTTGGCCCAGCTCGAGGCCAAGCACGGCCTGCGGCGCCCCTTGATGATCCACGCGCTGCTCGAGACGGCCAGCGGCGTCAACCACGTGGAGGAGATCGCGATGGCCAGCCCGCGGATGCAGGGCATGAGCCTCGGGCCGGCGGATCTGGCGGCCTCGCGCCGCATGAAGACCACGCGCGTCGGCGGCGGTCACCCCGGGTACGTGGTGCGCGCCGATCCGGACCCGGCGGACGCCGGTGCGCCGCGCCCGGCGGTGCAGCAAGACCTCTGGCACTACACCCTGGCGAGGATGGTGGACGCCTGCGCCGCGCACGGCATCTTGCCGTTCTACGGCCCCTTCGGTGACATCGCCGACTTGGTAGCCTGTGAAGACCAGTTCCGGAACGCCTTCTTGATGGGCTGCGTGGGGGCATGGAGCCTGCACCCGAATCAGATCGCCATCGCGAAGCGCGTCTTCAGCCCCCCCGTGGACGAGGTGAAGTGGGCGCGGAGGGTCGTGGAGGCCATGGGCGATGGCTCCGGGGCCGTGATGATCGACGGCAAGATGCAGGACGACGCCACGGTGAAGCAGTGCCGCGTCGTGCTGAGCTTGGCGGAGATGCTGGCCAGCCGCGACCCAGAGCTCGCGGCCGCCTACGACGCCTGAGCTGGCGCGGCGCGCCTCAGTCGCTGCCGAGCCACAGCGTCACGGGACCGTCGTTGACCAGCTCGACCTGCATGTCTGCCCCGAAGCGCCCGCTGGCGACCGGGGCATGCCGGCGTCGGGCCTCGAGCACCAGCGCCTCGAACAGCGGCTCCGCCGCGCGCGGGTCGAGGGCCGGGCCGAAGCTCGGGCGACGCCCGCGGCTCAGATCGGCGTAGAGCGTGAACTGCGAGACGAGCAGCAGCCCGCCGCCCACTTCCGTGAGCGAGCGGTTCATCTTGCCGGCCTCGTCCTCGAAGATGCGGAGGCCCAGCAGCCGGTCGAGCAGCGGGGGCACCGAGCCCGGCCCGTCCGCGCGCCCGAAGCCGACGAGCACCAGCAGCCCGGCCGCGATGCTCCCGATCTTCTCCCCTTGGACGCTGACCTGGGCCCGCGTCACGCGCTGGACGACCGCACGCATGACGCTCGTTTAGACGCCCTCCCTCCGGCAATCCAGGCCGAACGCCGAAGCCGCTGGCCTCACGCTGCGGCGTGTCATAGAACCCCGCGCCATGGCCAAGCAGTTGTACGAGCTGGGAGAGGTCCCTGAGCTGGGCGTCGTGCCAAAGTCCATGGTCGCGCAGCTCATCCGCCCTTCGAGGTACGGCGAGCCGCGTGACGCTTTTCAGCGGGAGGTCGTGGACGTCCCCGCCCTGGGCCCCCACGACGTGCTCGTCTACGTGATGGCGGCGGGCGTCAACTACAACAACGTGTGGGCGGCGCTCGGCATCCCGGTGGACGTCGTCAAGGCGCGGCAGAAGGCCGGTGAGCCCGAGGACTTCCATATCGGTGGCTCGGACGCGAGCGGCGTGGTGTGGGCCGTGGGCGCGGCGGTCGACAACGTGAAGGTGGGCGACGAGGTCGTCGTCCACTGCGGCACTTGGAACCTCGATGACCCGTGGGTGAAAGCAGGCAAAGATCCGCAGCTCGCGCCCTCGGCGAAGATCTGGGGCTATGAGACCAACTACGGCAGCTTCGCGCAGTACACGCGGGTGCAGAGCCATCAGCTCCTGCCCAAGCCCAAGCACCTGAGCTGGGAAGCGGCGGCGGCCTACATGCTGGTGGGCGCCACGGCCTTCCGCATGCTGCATGGCTGGGCCGGCAACGAGGTGCAGCCGGGGGACCCCGTGCTCATCTGGGGCGGGGCGGGGGGGCTAGGGTCCATGGCCATTCAGATCGTCAAGGCGGCTGGCGGCAAGCCGGTGGCCGTGGTCAGCGGGACGGAGAAGGTGGACTACTGCCTCGGGCTCGGGGCGACGGGCGTCATCAACCGCAAGGACTTCCACCACTGGGGCATGCTGCCGCACTGGACGGACGAGGCAGCCTACGGTGAGTGGCTCAAGGGGGTGCGCTCCTTCGGGAAGGCCTTCTGGGAGGCGCTGGGGGAGAAGCGCAACCCGACCATCGTGTTCGAGCACCCGGGGGAGAGCACCATCCCTACCAGCATCTTCGTGTGCGACACGGGCGGGATGGTCGTCATCTGCGCGGGCACCACCGGCTACAACGCCACGCTGGATCTGCGCTACCACTGGATGCGGCAGAAGCGGCTCCAGGGCTCGCATTTCGCGAACGACGCGCAGTCCAAGGGCCTCAATGATCTCGTCATCGCGGGGAAGGTGGATCCTTGTTTGTCCCGCACCTTCGCCTTCTCGGAGACGGCGGAGTGTCACCAGCTCATGCGCGAGAACCGCCACCCCAACGGCAACATGGCCATCTTGGTCAACGCGGTGAGCCCGGGACAGAAGACGCTCAGCGAGGCGCGCTGAGCGCCGGCTCCGGCGAGCGCGCCTCGAACTCGAAGCGTAGCCCGTCGGCGCCTCCGCGCACCGTGACGTCGCCGCCGGCCTGGAGCTCTCCAAAGAGCAGCGCCTGGGCGAGCGGCTTCTTGATGCTGTCTTGGATGAGGCGCGCGAGCGGGCGCGCGCCCAGCGCCTTGTCGTAGCCGTGCTCGGCGAGCCAGGCGCGCGCCGCCTGGTCGGCGTGGAGCTGGACGCCGCGCTCGCGGAGCTGCGCTTGGAGCGCGGCCAAGAACTTGTCGACCACGCGCTCCATCACCTCGACGGGGAGCGGCGCGAAGGCGACGCGCGCGTCGAGCCGGTTGCGGAACTCCGGGCTGAAGGTGCTCTTGAAGGCAGCGTCGTCCTTGCCGCGCACATCCCGCTCACCGAAGCCCACCGTCGCGCGGGCGAGCTCGCTGGCGCCGACGTTGCTGGTCATGATGAGCACCACGTGCCGGAAGTCCGCCTGCTTGCCCTCGTTGTCCGTCAAGCGTCCATGATCCATCACCTGCAGCAGGACGTTGAAGATGTCAGGGTGCGCCTTCTCGAGCTCGTCGAGCAGGAGCACGGCGTGCGGCGTCTTGGTGATGGCCTCCGTGAGCAGCCCGCCGCGGTCGTAGCCCACGTAGCCCGGCGGCGCGCCGATGAGCCGTGAGACGGTGTGCCGCTCTTGGTACTCGCTCATGTCGAAGCGGAGCAGCGGGACGCCCAGGGTCTTGGCGAGCTGGCGGGCGACCTCCGTCTTGCCGACGCCCGTGGGCCCGGTGAAGAGGTACGCGCCGATGGGCTTCTCCGGCTCTCGTAGCCCGGCGCGCGCGAGCTGGATGGCCGCCACCACCTCGGCGATGGCGGCGTCCTGCCCGAAGACCACCGCTCGCAGATCGGCCTCTAGGCTCCGCAGGGCGTCCTTGTCCGAGACGCTCACCTGCTTGGGTGGGATCTGCGCCATGCGCGCCACGACCGCCTCGACCGCCTCCACGCCGACGCCGCCGCCCGGGCTCTCGAGCTTGGTGTCGGCGCCGGCTTCATCCAAGAGATCGATGGCTTTATCGGGGAATTTTCGGTCGAAGAGGTGCTTCTCGGCGAGCTGGGCGCAGGCCACGATGGCCTCGTCCGAGTAGCTCACCCCGTGGAAGTCCGCGTACTTGGGGGCGAGGCCGCGCAAGATCTGGAGCGTGTCCTCCAGGCTGGGCTCGAGGACGTCGATCTTCTGGAAGCGCCGCGCCAGCGCCCGGTCACGCTCCACGTGACGGCGGTACTCGTCGAAGGTGGTCGCGCCGATGCAGCGCAGGCTGCCGCTGGCGAGCGCCGGCTTGAGCAGGTTGGCGGCGTCCATGCTGCCGCCGCTGGTGGAGCCGGCGCCGACCACGGTGTGCAGCTCGTCGATGAAGAGGATGGCCCTCGGCTGCTGCTCGAGCTCCTTGAGCAGCGCCTTGACCCGGTCCTCGAAGTCCCCGCGGAAGCGGGTGCCCGCCAGCAGCGCTCCCATGTCGAGCGCGTGGACCGTGACGTCCTTCAGCGACTCCGGCACGTCCCCCGCGACGATCTTGGCGGCGAGGCCCTCGGCCAGCGCGGTCTTGCCCACGCCGGCGTCCCCGACGAAGAGCGGGTTGTTCTTGCGCCGACGCGAGAGCACCTGGATGGCGCGCCTCAGCTCTCGCTGCCGTCCGACGAGCGGCTCGAGCTGCCCGCGCTCCGCGCGTTGGTTCAGGGAGCTCGTGTAGCGGGCGAGCGCGCCGGCCGGCTCCTCGGCGCCCTCGGGGGTCTCGTCCCCGCCGGCGTAGGCGTTGCGTGCGGCGTCGGGCCCGGCCCCGGCCGAGGCCGAGCCGTCGCTCGTCCTTCCGTGCGAGAGGTAGCTGACGACGGCGAGCCGGGTGACGCCGCTCTCCGCGAGGGCATGCGCCGCGAAGGAGTCCGGCTCGGAGAAGATGGATACGAGCACGTTGTACCCATGAAGCTCCTGCTTCCCGCTGGACTCCACGTGGACCGCGGCGCGCTGGACCACGCGCTGAAACCCCCGTGACAGGCTGGGCGTCACGGGTGAGGTGCCGGTCCGGACCGCGAGCTCGTGCGCGAGGACGTTGGTGAGGATCGCCTCGAGCTGGCCGAGGTCCCCCCCGGCGCGCTCGATCACCTGCGCGGTGGCAGGATCTCCGAGGAGGGCCCAGAGCAGGTGCTCGACGGTGACCAGGTCGTGCCGATGGGTCGCCGCGACCTCGCGGGCCCTGGCGAAGGCCGCCTCCAGCGCTGCGCTCACCTTCATGAGCCGCCGCCTCCGGCGCCCTCGGGCTCCGTGGTCACGCGCAGCGGCTGCCCGTGCTGTCTGGCAAGTTCCATCGTCTGTTCTGCTTTCGTCTCCGCCTCGTCGCGGGTGTAGCTCCCCACGATGCCGTAGCCCCGGTGGTGCACCGCCAGCATGATCTCCATGGCCTCGGCCTCGCTCTTGTCGAAGAGGGTGAGCAGGGCCATGATGACGAACTCCATCGTGGTGTAGTCGTCATTGTGGAAAACGACGTGATAGCGGCGTGGAGTGCGCGCCTCGTGGCGCTCGACCACCTCCACGTCACCCTGCGGATTCGGCTGTCGCCGAGGCTGCTTGGTCGCCATGAGGTAGAGCACGCAGCATGGCCTCGGGGCCGCGGCGTGTCCACTCGCCGCCGCGCGAGCGGACGATCGGCGCCGGGGCTGTCACGCTCGAGGGCCCTGCCGCCCATGAGAGTGTGCCCTCCTTGCCTCTGGCGCTCGGTGAGACCCTGCTGCTGGCCTCTCAGGAGGCCCGAGAGCCGTGGGCGCACGCTTGGCGCGCCGGTCGGCCCGGGGCTAGCATCGAGCCGGGCGCTGGCTCGGCCGACCGCCCACGTCGTGAAGCGAGCGCCATGGCAGCCAGATCGAGTGTAGCGAGGGGTCAGGCGCTGCGTGTCCCCGCCGCCGCGTCCCTGGACGCCGCCCTGACGCGCCTCGCGGAGGGGGAACGTGAGGCTTTCCATCAGGTATTTCAAGCGCTGTGGCCCATCGTTCGGAGCTACTGCGCCCGCAGCCTGAGCGGGAGCGCGGACGCCGAAGACGCCGCTCAGCGGGTCATGGAGAAGCTCTTCTCGGAGGCGAGCCGCTACGATCGGGAGCGCCCTGCGCTCGCCTGGGCGCTGACCATCGCCGCGTGGGAGTGCCGGAGCGTCCGGCGACGCGTCCTGCGGCGGCGCGAAGACGAGCTGAGCGCCGCCGCGGAGCTGCGAGCGCCCGGGCAGGGGCCGGAGCAGGAGGTGGAGCTCAGGCAGCTCGTGGGGGCGGCGGAGGAGGTGCTCGCGCGCCTCGCTCCTCACGACCGCGAGGCCATCTTGGCGGCGGTGCTAGAAGACGTCAGGGTCAAGGCGGGGGTGAGCGCGCCGACCCTCCGCAAGCGCCGGGAGCGAGCGCTGGCGCGCTTCAAGCAGCTCTGGAGGAGCGCCTATGGAAGGGGCTGAGCTGGAGCGGCGGCTGCGCTCGGTCTACGAGCGGGGGCGGTGGCGCGACGCCGCGCTCGGCTCGTTGCCGTTCCTGGGGGTGGTGATCGCCGCGGCGGTGCTGGGGGGGCGGCCCCTCAGCGCGCTCGCCATCGGGGGGCTACTCTACGTGGCTGGGGTGGTCTGCCTGTGGCGGGGGCGGCAGATGGGCGCGGCGGTGCTGCCCGGGGCTATCGCCGGCGGGGTGCCGCTCGCGCTCGCGCTCGGGGCGGGTGCCATGAGCCATGGCTGTCACGGCAGCGCCTGCGTGTCGTGGTGCGTCCCCGCGTGCACGGTGGGAGGCGTCGTCGCTGGGGTGCTCGTCGCCTCTGCGGGAGCGCAGCGTCGAGCAGGGCTCGAGTACTGGACGACGGCCTCGGGCTTTGCGTTGATGGTGGGGGCGCTCGGCTGCTCCTGCGTCGGCTTCGGGGGCATCCTCGGGCTCGCGTCTGGCCTGCTCTTCGCCTTGGTGGGGGCACGGCTGGTGGGGACCCTCGCCTCGAAGGCCTGAGCCGGAGCGGCTCCCACCAGGGAATTATCCGGTGCGCCGCTGCCTACTATACGCGTCGGCATTCTCGGACTAGGCGAGGTAAACATGAGCTCGTTGCAGATTGATAAAGCGAAATTCTTGGTCTTGGCTGCGGCGCTGACCGCCTCGGCGTGCGTGGTCGTCGACAACGGCAAGGACGGTGGTGATGGCGGCGCTGGCGCAGCGGGGAGCGCCGGGACGGCCGGCAGCGCCGGGACCGCGGGCGCCGCGGGCGCGAGCGGGGCAGGGGGTGCGGCCGGCGCCAGTGGCGCAGCGGGTGCGGCCGGTGCGAGCGGTGCGGCCGGTGCGAGCGGTGCGGCCGGTGCGAGCGGTGCGGCCG
>CAUJEM010000113.1 GCA_963169915.1 Myxococcota bacterium | reverse complement strand
TGCCGCTCGCGCCTCCGCTGCCGCTCCCGCCTCCGCTGCCGCTCGCGCCTCCGCTGCCGCTCGCGCCTCCGCTGCCGCTCGCGCCTCCGCTGCCGCTCACGCCTCCGCTGCCGCTCGCGCCTCCGCTGCCGCCCCTACCTCCGCTGCCGTCGTCGCCTCCTCCACAGGCCACCGCCACCATTGCCAGCCCTGCGACGACCATCCAGCGCGCTGCGCTCCCGAACGTCATGTGCCAAAGCCTATCCCACGGGCCGCTCGGCGCACCAGCGCTTCGCGCGCGGCGCGAGGGCGCGCCGTCGCGCCGCGCGCCCAGTGACATTATACTCGGGTCGTGGCGCGCTGGCGGTGGTCGTCCTTGGGCTTGGTGGTGGCCCTGCTGAGCGCGGCCTGCGGTGACGGTGAAGAGGGCCGGCTGCCCTGGCGTGACGAGGGGGACGAGCCCTTCACCCCAGGGCCGGAGCAGTGCGCTGCCCTCAGCCTGGAGGAGCCGCGGCGCTTCACGGACTGCAGCACGGGCAGCGGCAGCTTCGGCCGCTGGGTGCTCGATGACGCGGGGCTGCCCGCCTACGACTACCGGCTCGACCAGCACGCGGACGACCGCGCCGCCTACCCGCTGAGCGAGCGAGACGACGAGGGGCAGCCGCTCGAGCGCCGCGAGCACTGGGCGGCCTTCGGCAACCAGCGGCTCAACGTGCAGCAGTACAACGACGGCATGGTGGAGGTCATCACGCAGGACCGCGGCGTGGAGTACCTCAATAAGCTGGACGAGGCGCAGGGCGCCTACGGCGGCGGCGTGAGCTGGCTGTCGGACGGCGTGGAGGCCTGGTGCACGGCGTACAAGTGGCGCCCCGAGGGCGCGCGCACCTCGCGCCGCTTCGGCATGGGCTACGCGGAGACGACGCTGCGCTATCGAGGGGTGGAGGTGACGCGCGTCACGGCGGCGCCGCCCGGCGACGCGCCGGTGGTGCTGAGCGACGTCACGCTCGAGAACCTGGGCGCCGAGGCGCGGGAGCTGACGCACTGGGAGTACTGGGATGTGCAGCGGCGCCCCATCGAGATCAACTGGGTGGTGTCGGGGACGGCGTTCTCCGGCGCGCCCGCCCACGTGCGCGCGCAGCGCGATGCCCGCAATCAGTGGTTTTCCGAGGCGCCCCGCTACGAGCCCGGAGCTCAGCGCCTGCTGCTGACCCGTCGCTACGTGGGCGCCGAGCCACGCCCGGCGCGGGAGGCGCCCAGCGCCGCAGACCACTACGCCAACAGCCCCTTCCTCATGGCCGCGCTGGGGACACCGGCAGACGTGTTCGTGGACCAAGCGAGCTTCTTCGGGGTGGGCTCCGCGCGGCTACCGGAGGCCGTGCGGCGCGCGGCGCGGGGGATGGGCGTGACGGCGCAGGAGCTGCCCGCGGTCAGCGCCCTGGGGCAGCCGCACGCCTTCGTGATGAAGAGCCGGCTGCGGCTCGCGCCGCACGAGAAGAAGACGCTGCGCTTCGTCTATGGCTACGCGCCGGAGGGCGAGCCCATGCCGGACGAGGCCGCGTGGCACGAGCCCAGCTTCGACCTGCGCCGCGCGCAGGCCGAGGCGCTGGGCGAGCGGCTGCTGTACTTCGCGGAGCCGAGCGCCCCGGAGCTGCAGCGAGAGCTCGCGTGGCACGCCTCCCAGCTCGAGGCCTCGGTGGGGCAGCGAGACTACTGGCAGGGGCCCGTGGTGCCGCAGGGCTCGGCGTACCTCTACCTGCACGGCGCCGACGGCGCCGCGCGGGATCTCGGGCTGTTCACGGTGCCGCTCGTCTACACCCACCCGGAGCTGGCGCGCGCCGAGCTGCGGCTCTACATGGGCCTGCAGGACGCGCGGGGGCGCTTCAGCTACGCGTTCCAAGGCCACGGCATGCTGGACGGCGCGGGGCTGCACACCGCACCCAGTGATCTGACCCTCTTCTTCCTCTGGGCGCTGGGGGAGTACCTGGGCGCCACCGGCGATGAGGCCTTCCTCGACGAGCGCGCGCCGTTCTGGCCACGCGAGGCGCGCCCGGACGCCACCACCTGGGATCACCTCGTGGCCGCGCTGCGCCACACCTTCGACGTCGTCGGCACCGGCGAGCACGGGCTCCTCCGGATAGGGACGGGGGACTGGAGCGACGGCATCCTGCAAGAGGCGCCGGAGCGGCAGCTCGCCGTCAGCGCCGGTGAGAGCGTGCCCAACACGCAGATGGCCGTGGCGGTGCTGCCCCGCATCGCCAGCCTGGTGGAGCCGCGCGCGCCCGCGCTGGCCGCGGAGATCCGCGCGCAGGTGTCCGCCTATCGGCAGGCGCTCGCCAGGGCGCATGACGGGCGGCACTACTACCGCTGCTACTTCGGAGACGGCGTGCCGCGCTACGCCGACGAGCTCAACCTGGAGGCGCAGGTCTGGGCGCTCATCGCCGACGGCTTCGAGGGGGAGGTGCCTCGCGCGGAGCTGGCGCAGCGCATCGCCGAGCAGCTCGACGAGCCCTCGCCCCTCGGCGCCACCCTGCTGCCGGGCGGCGAGGTGTGGCCGGCCATCAGCGCGCTGCTCACCTGGGGCTACGCCCGGGTAGAGCCGACGCGCGCCTGGGACCACTTCCGCCGCAACACGCTGGCCGCGCACGCGCAGCGCTTCCCCGATCTGTGGTACGGCATCTGGAGCGGGCCAGATGGCGTGAGTGCTCGGACGGGGCGCACCTGGCAGAGCCCCGTCACCCCCATGGCGGATTTTCCCGTTCAGAACAACAACGCCCACGCCATGCCGCTGTTGGCGGCGCTCAAGCTGGCTGGGGTGGAGGCCAGCGCCACGGGCCTGGAGCTGCTGCCGCGGATCCCTAGCCGCCACTTCACGCTGGAGACTCGCCTCATCGAGCTCGCCCAGCGCGGCGCCACCCTGCGTGGCCGCTACCGCCCGAGCGGCGCCGGGGCGCGCACCCTGACGCTCAGCGCGCCGCCCGGCGAGCGGCTCGCGCGCCTGCTCGTCGACGGCGTGGCGCTCGCCCTACCGCCGGACGCCACGCGGCACACGCTCACCCTGCCGGCCGGCGCCGGGCGCGCGCTGAGCTTCGAGCTGACCACGCACGAGAGCCCCTGAGGTGGCGCGTGGTCGTGCTAGGCCTCGCCCGGCATGAGCGAGCCCGGACGACCCATCCTCACCGAGGCGCGCGCGCTGCTGCGGCTAGCCGCGCCGCTCGCGGGAGCCAACCTCGGCCAGGCGCTGCTCGGGCTGGTGGACACCGCCATCCTCGGGCGTCTCGGCGCTAGCGAGCTGGGGGGCGCTGGGCTGGGCAACAGCCTGTACTTCGCCATCACCACCGTGGGGCTGGGCGTCATGCTCGGCTTGGACGCGCTCATCGCGCAGGCCTACGGTGCGGGGGAGCTGCGGCGCGCGCGCCACGTCATGTGGCAAGGCCTCTGGCTCGCCGGCGCCTTCGCGCTGCCGCTCGGCGGTCTGATGTGGGGCGCGGCGGCGCTGCTCGTGCGCGCGGGCGTGGAGCCGAGCGTGGCCGAGCAGGCGCAGATCTACGTCCACGCGCGCTGCGTGGGGGTGCTGCCCTTCCTCGTCTTCGCGGCGATGCGCAGCTACTTGCAGTCCATCGGCAAGGCGCTGCCCATGCTGCTCGGCGCCGTCGTGGCCAACGTCATCAACGTGCCGCTCACCTGGATGCTCGTCTTTGGGGACGCGGGGCTCGAGCGGCTGGGGCTGGCGCCGGTGAGGCTCGGCGTGCCTGCCTTGGGGGTCGCCGGCGCGGCCTACGCCAGCGTGCTGGCGGCCGCGGCTCAGATCGTGGTGCTCGCGCAGTTCGTGCGGCGCGTGCCCCTGCCGGCGGGCGAGGGGGCCGTGCGGCGCGCGGAGGGGAGGCTGCTGCGCCGCGCGCTGCGGTTGGGGCTGCCCGTGGGGCTCACGCTGCTCTCGGAGGTGGGGATCTTCGCGCTCACCAACGTGGCGATGGGAGTGCTCGGCAAGCTGGCGCTCGCGGCGCACCAGGTGGCCATGATCCTCGCGACCGCCACCTTCATGGTGCCGCTCGGCGTCGGCGCCGCCGCCAGCGCGCGCGTGGGCGCGGCGGTGGGGCGCGGCGACGAGGCGGGCGTGCGGCGCGCCGGCTGGGTGGCCATGGCGCTCGGCGTGGGCTTCATGGGGCTGAGCGCGCTCACCCTGCTCGGCGCGCCGCGGCATCTCGCACGCGCGGTCACCGATCAGCCGGAGGTGCTCGAAGCGGCGCTGCCGCTGCTGCTCGTGGCGGCGGTGTTTCAGATCTTCGACGGCGCTCAGACGGTCCTGGCCGGCGCATTGCGCGGCGCAGGGGACACCCGCGTGACCTTGCTGCTCAACCTCACGGGCTACTACCTCATCGCGGCGCCGCTCGGGCTGTGGCTGGGCTTTGGGCGGGGCTGGGGAGCGCAGGGCCTGTGGTGGGGCCTGTCCGCGGGCTTGGTGTGCGTGGCGCTCGGGCTCAGCCGGCGCTTCCGCGTGGTGAGCCAGCGGCCGCTGCGACGGTCCTGAGGCGCGGTGGCGTCAGGTGACGGTGGGCGGGGCGGCGACCCACGCTCGGCGTCGTGCGCACGGCGTAGGAGCGCGAGCCGCCCTCGGCGTGCGGGCAGCCGCCGAGGAGCGCCACGCCGAGCGCCTGCGCGGCGATCCACCGTGCCTGCGCGAACACCGCAGCATCGAGCGTTCGCGGAGGCCCAGCGGGCCCCCCAGCGCGCCCTGCGCCGTGCCGCGTGGCCCTCGGCCTCGAGCTCGGGTTGGCCATGCTGAGGGGCCATCACGGAAGGGCACAGCGGTCACCCCACGAGCCTTCGTGGGCTCGGTGCCCACCGAGGACGGCCGCCACGCTCGAAGGAGGTGCCTCTGCCGCAGAGGAGGCGTGTCGCGCGCGACCGCTCGCGCGCTGCGTCCCGTCTGCCAGCGCCAGAGAACTTCCCGAACATCGCGCATGCTCGACTCCCGAACGCTCATCGGCACCTCCCGACGGCGGCCCGCACCGTCCTCGAGGGACGCCTCGCCTTGCTC
>CAUJEM010000112.1 GCA_963169915.1 Myxococcota bacterium | reverse complement strand
AGCTCGCTCGACCACCACTGAAGCGTACTGGCCGCGAGCCCCTCCCGCTCAGCGAAGTCGGCCGCCCTCAGCCCGCTCTTTCGCCACCTCGCCACCGTGCTCCGCCACCACTGCCGCGTCCGCCGCTCGTTTGCCATGCGCAGACTGCACGACGCCGTCGACCGCGGACGCAACCACGTGCCTGGTCAGACGGTGAGCGCGCGTAGCTTGAGGGAACTGTGATCGATCTGCCTGCGGGGCGCGGCACGTCACGGGTGGGTGTCAGGGGATGCGGTCGGCGGGGTCGTCGTCGACTTGGGAGCGGATGGCTCGGGGGACACCGCCGGAGTCGCGGCGGACGTGGCCGCTGAGCCGGGTGCTCGGGGGAGAAGGAGGGAGGCGGCGACGCTCGCCGCGATCGACGCCGAGCTCACCACACGCTTGGCGCCGACGGAGCGCGGCGTCGCGCGGCGCGCTCAGCTGGGGCCCTGACCGGACAGTGGGCGGCGAGCTCACTCCGGAGCCCAGCGCGGTAGCCCGTCAGTCCCGCTCCACCATGAATTGACTCACGCTCGTGGGGTTCACGCGAATGGGCACCACGGTGCCGGGCATGAGCTGCCTCTCGCCGTACTCCGTCGTGATCATGGCGGATTCGACCATGCCCTGGCTGGAGATCCAGGCGACGCTGAGCCGCATCTGCGGTCGTCCGTTGATGATGAGCCCCGTCCGCTCGAAGCTGCGGACCTGCGCCAGCACTGGGACCCCGTGCTGCTGGAGCCACGCGGTGACGTCTCCCTTCTTGGAGAGGATGCGATTGACGAGCCAGAGGCCGCCCAACACCACGACGGCAGTCCCCGCGATCATCGCGCCCACGAAGAAACTGATGGGCTCTCCCGCCACCATGCCAGAGAGCATGGCGCCACCTCCCAGGAGCAGGAAGATGAGGATGTTGGGGATGAAGACGATGGCGACGATGAAGACGATGACCCTCTGGAGGCCGTCCCGACCGCTACCACGGGTCTTCACGAAGGCGGCCGTCGCGCGAGGCAAGCTGGCGGCGCAGAGCTGGAGCGTGGAGTATGTCCACGCGAAGGCGTCGATGTCCCGTCGCCCGAGTGCGCCCGCGCGCCCCATCTGGTCGACCAGCACTTGGACGGCCGACTGGACGTCCCCCGAGCGCTCGTAGGCGTTGGCGCGGAGCACCGAGGCGGCGGCGTCCAGCCGGTCCGCGATGGGCACCTCCGTGTTGTTGCGCCCGAGGGTCCACAGCACCGCTGGGTAATTGCCTCTCGCGGTGTCGATGAGCGCTCGCGCGACGCGGTAGTCCGAGTCGCTGGGTAGGTCGTCCGAGCGGGGGTTGCACCCCGCCAGCCACTGCTCCGCAGACTCCAGATCTCCCTCCCGCACGGCTTGGCGTGCGAGCAGGGCACGCAAGCAGGTGCGGTGCCGCTCTAGGACGACGAGGTCCAGCGCGGTCTCGAGCACCGTGCGGACACGGCCGAAGTCCCCCTTGAGCTGCGCCGTCGTGGCGAGCAAGACGGCGAGCGAGTAGAGACGCTCCGACGGCTCCACGCCGCTGGTGACCTTGACCTCACGCCGCGTGGCTTGAAAAACGTCGAGTGCCTCCGTGAGCTTGTGCTCCAAGAGCACGTTGCCCACGGCGAGCGACGCGATGGAGGGAGGCAGCGGCGCCGGCCCTTGATCTTGCATGCGGAGGCGGGCCAGGCGCTCGGGCTCGGGGAGCTGCGTGGCGTGCGCCTGATCGAAGTGATCGAAGCGCGCTCGCACCTCGTTGGTGGCGCGGCAGTAGCCGCACTGTACCCTACCCCCCTGGAGGGCAGCCTCCAGCGGCGCGCCGCATTGCTCGCAGAGGAGCACCCGGAGCCGCGTCCCAAACAGCGTGTCTCGGGTTACTGACATGGCACCGTGGGCGCCACGCTACCACGTCGGCGCCCCCGGGTGAGCGCCCTCGCTCAGCGCCGGATGACGCCGCAGCCGATGCGACCGCCGGCGTTGCCGACCGGCTGGCCCCCGTCATCCACCTTCTCATGCACGATGATGGCCTTGCCGAGGAAGGAGCTGGCGCCGCCCTCCGTCAGCGAAGCGCCCTCGACGGTGAGCTCCGTGCTGCCGGTGCCGTCCGCCGCCACCTCGATGTTGCCGAGATCTCCCAGGTGACGCTCCGCCGTGCCGGGCAGCCCGTGCTGGTGACCGCCAGGGTTGAAGTGGCTGCCCGCGCTGGTGGCGTCCGGCGCGCTGCAGTCGCCCTTCTCATGCACGTGCGTGGCGAGCTTTCCGGGGGTGACGCCGGCCACGGAGACCTTCACCCGCACGCCACCCTCCACCGGCGTGAACGTGGCCGTGCCCGTGAGCTTGGAGCCGCTGCGCGCCTCGAGGCTGATGGTGAGCGGCTGGCCCTCCGGGCTCGCTGGCGCCTCGGGCGCGGGGGCCTCCGCGCTGGAGCTCGCCGGGGGAGCGACCGCCGGCGCCTCTGGGGTGGCCGCCGCGGGGGCGGGCGCGCCGCCACAGGCGGTGGCGAGCAGACACAGGAGAGAAGCGACGGAAACTGAGCGGATCATACGGCACGCCTCCTTGGCGAGCTCCCTTCATAGACCCTGAGGGCCACGGCGCAAGCGGACGCTACGCGGGCTGAGCCTCGTGCCCCTTGCCCATCCAGCGGCGTCCGAACCAGATACCGATGGGCCCGATGAGCGTGCTGACGCCGATGATGAGCCACATCAGCTCACTGTTGCGCGGCCCCTCGGCAGGACACAGCTCCTGCAGGAGGTAGCCCGAGGTGGGGCCCACCAAGAACTTCGCGAAGAAGTACGGCAGAGACGCGAGGCTCACGTAGGTGGCCTCACGCCCACGCGGCGCGATGGAGACGTTGTACTCATAGAGCCGCGGCGACCAGAGCGCCTCTCCGATGGTCAGCAGCAAGATCATGATGATCTGCAAGTAGAGCGCGGAGCCCAGCGCCAGCACGAAGGGGCTCAGGGAGGAGATGAAGGCGCCGAACAGCAGCACGTTGAACGGCTTGAACTTGCGCGTGATGGCGGTGCCGAGCGGCGCCAAGAAGATGATGAGCAGGGCGTTGAGCGACCACAGCGTCCCAATGGGGAAGCTCTCCCCTTGCTCGCGCGTGATGTACTTGGGCCAGGTGAAGTGCATGTGCTGGAACATCATGCGCACCAGGGAGAGAAACAGCAGGAGCACGATGAAGCGCCAGAAGGTCCTGTCGCTGACCACGTCGCGCAGCGCCGACAGCACGCCCGGCTTCTTGGGAGGCGCGGGCTCCGTGTCCTCCGGGTCGACGCGGTGCTCGAAGTCCCTCCGCAAGAAGAAGACGATGACGGCGGCGATGGCCGCGAACACCACGCCCAGCGCCATGATGGCGGCGTGAGCGCTCATCTCCCGCGCTCCGAGCAACGGCAAATCGACGACGTGCTTGCCGAGCTTGTTCGTGGCGGGGTCCAAGAAGGCGCGGCGCACCGGGTCGATGACCAGCGGGCCCACCATGGCGCCGGCGACGTTGAAGCTGACGTACCAGAGGGAGAAGCCGAAGGCCCGCGTGCGGCGCGTGGACGCACGCTGCACGGCGGTCTGCAGCACGGGGGAGGTGGCGGCGAAGGCCAAGCCGAAGGCCAAGAGCGCGGCGATGGCCGAGGTGGAGTCTCCCGCCAGCGACATCCCGAGGCGCGTGACCGCGGTGAGCACGAAGGCGATGATGAGCGTGCGACGCACGCCCACCGCGTCCGCCACGGAGCCGATGACCATCACGAACAGGGTGATGAGCGTGGAGAAGGTGGCGGCCCACCAGCCCGCCTGCTCGTCGCTCATCCCAAAATCACTGGAGAGCCAGAGCGGTAGGGTCTGCAAGAAGGAGAAGACACCGAGGTACTCGAAGAAGGTGGCAAGGTAGATGAGCCACAGCTCTCGCGGTCCGCGGAAGAGCGCGCGCAGGTCGTCCTTGAGGCTGGGCTTGGGATCAGCGGTGGCGGCGGTGGACATCGCTCGGTGGCCTGGGGCAAGAGGTGGGCGCCGAGCCTAGCTCAGCCTTGGCTCGGCTCGAGGGCTTGCGGCGAGGAGGAGCATCAGCCACGCTACCCGCCGCTCGCCGTGAGCCCTGACGAGGGCGCCCCGTACCAGGTAGGAACGACGGGGCGCAAGGAGAGGCAGCGCGTGGCGTGGTTCATTCTCATCATCGCCGGGATCTTCGAGGCCGGCTGGACGCTCGGGCTGAAGACCACCGAGGGCTTCACGCGCCCGCTGCCCAGCCTGCTCACCATCACGGCCATCGTCGTCAGCATGGTGCTCCTCGCCCAGGCGACGCGGGCGCTGCCCATCGGGAGCGCCTACTCGGTGTGGGTGGGGCTCGGGGTGCTGGGAGCGACGCTCGGCGGCCACCTCCTGTTCGGCGAGCCCCTGCCCCCGCTGCGCCTGGCCTTCGTGGGGCTGCTGCTGGTGGCGCTCGTCGGCCTCAAGTGGACCTCCCCGTCGGGCTAGCGCGGCCTGCGGCGCCGCAGGCGTGGCGGCTACCCCGCGAGCGCGTCGAGCAGCAGGGCGTTGACCTGCTCCGGCGCCTCTTGATGCGCAAAGTGCCCCACGCCACGCAAGAGGTGCAGGCGCAGCTTCGGGGCGAGGGCGTGGTGCCGCTCGGCCAGCTCCCGCACGAAGCAGGCGTCGAGCTCGCTCCACAGCAGCGTGACGGGCAGCTGCACGAGCGGCGCTGGCGCGGAGCGGCGCCGCAGCAGCTTCAGCGCGCCGCCTCGCAGCGCGGTGCGGTAGTACGCCAAGGGGCCGCGCAGCGGGCGACGCCCCACCTCACGCCGCGCGGCCTCCACCAGCTCCGGCAGCGCACGCTCGGCGCCGGGCGTGCGGCGGAACATCTGGCCCACCGCGGCGCCCCCGCGCCGCGCCAGCCAGCGCTCCGGCAGCCACGGGAGCTGGAAGAACAGCATGTACCAGCTCTTGCGGAGCTGCCGGGGCTCGGAGAGCAGCGCCTGCTCCAGCAGCCAGGGGTGCGCGCAGCAGAGCACCACCGCGGTCCGTAGCGCCTCCGGATGGCGCTCTGCGACGTGCCAGGTGATGGCGCCACCCCAGTCGTGGCCCACGAGACGGAAGGGCTGTGGGTCGAGCGCGCGGCCCAGCGCCACGACGTCTCGCGCCAGCGTGTCGAGATCGTAGCCGCCGCGGGGAGCCTCGCTCTGCCCGTAGCCGCGCAGATCCGGCGCGACCACGCGGTAGCCAGCGCGCACCAAGGGCTCCCACTGGAGCTGCCACGAGCCGTGCGTCTCCGGGAAGCCGTGCAGCAAGAGCACGAGCGGCCCCTCCCCCAGCTCCGCGTAGTGCAGCTCCACCCCGTTGACGCGCCGCCGGTGAACGCTGGGCAGAGAGCTCATGGCGCCAGCCTAGCAGCCCGGCGTCCACCGCGAACACCCCGCGGCGACCTCGAGTCCGCGCGCGCCTGTAGCCCGCTTCTGGCTCACGCTAACCGGCCGCGACCTGGGTGAAGCTCCGCACGAAGTCCGACGCGGGCGCCTGCTGCAGCTCCTGCCAGGCGCCGAGCTGCGTCACCCGGCCGTGCTCGAGGACGAGGAGCTGGCCACCGAGCGCGCGAGCGTCGGCGGGCTCGTGCGTCACGATCACGGTGGGCAGCGCCAGCCGCTCCAGGGTGGCGCTCAGGAAGCCCCGCACCTCGCTCCGCGCGTGCACGTCGAGCGCCGCCAGGGGCTCGTCGAGCAGCAGCGCTCGTGGCCCAGGCGCCAGGGCGCGCGCGAGCGCGACGCGCTGCTGCTCCCCGCCCGAGAGCGTCCGCGGGCTGCGGAGCGCCAAGGCCTCGAGCCCGAGCTCGGCCAAGAGCGCGGCGCAGCGCCGCTCACGCTCCTTGCGCCCCAGCTTGGGCACGGTCTGCTCGAGCGCGAAGCGCAGGTTGTCGCGGACGCTCCAGTGCGGAAAGAGCGCGTAGTCTTGCGGCAGGTAGCCCAACCGCCGCTGCTCGGTGGGCACCGCGACGCCGCGCTCCGTGTCGAGCAGCACCCGCCCCGCCACCACGATGCGCCCTCGCGCGACGGGCAGCGCGCCGAGCAGGCACGCGAGCAGGCTGCTCTTGCCGGCGCCGTTCGGGCCCACCACCACCAGACGAGTGGCCTGGCTCTCCAGGCTCAGCTCGAGCTGGCGCTCCCCCAGCCGCGCGTCGAGCCGCAGCTCGAAGGTGGTCGATGACACGCTAAGGGTCTCCCGCGAGGGCGCGCCGGTGCAGCGCGCGCGCCAGCCACAAGAGGGCGAAGGCCACCACCACCAGCACCACCGACAGCGCCTGCGCCACGCGCAGATCTGCCTCGAGCGCGGTGTAGATGGCCAGCGGGAGCGTCTGCGTCCTGCCCTCCAGGTTGCCGGCGAACATCAGCGTGGCGCCGAACTCTCCGAGCGCGCGAGCCCAAGCCATCGCGGCGCCAGCGAGCAGCCCAGGCCGCGCGAGGGGCAGCGCGAGGCGCCAGAAGACGCTCAGCGGCGGCGCGCCCAGGCTGCGCGCCACGAGCAGCAGCTTGGGGTCCACGCGCCGAAACGCGCTGATCGCCGCCTGCACGAAGAACGGCGCCGAGACGAAGGACTGCGCCAAGATCACCGCGAGGCTGGTGAAGGCCACTGAGCCCCCCGCGGGCAGCAGCCACCCCGCCAGCACCCCTCGGCGCCCGAAGGTGAGCAGCAGCGCGACCCCAGCGACCGCCGGCGGGATCACGATGGGGAGCTGCAGCACGCTCTCTAGCCACCGCGCCGGGCGCCCCGTGGAGTTGGCGAGCAGCCACGCCAGCGGCGTCCCGAGCACGACGATCGCCGCGAGGCTGAGCCCGCTGGTGATGAGGCTCAGGCGCAGCGCTGGCCCGACGAGCGGGTGGGCCAGCCCGCTCGAGAGCTCCGCCGGTGTGATGCTGCCGAGCAGCGCCATCAACGGGAGCACCAGCAGCGCGACGAGCAGCGCGCCCAGCACGCCCAGCGCCGCGCGCTGCACCCTCGGCTCGGCCCAACGCATCCTCACCTCTCTCTAGCGCGCACCGAGCGGCTCGCCCGGGAGGCGGCGTGGCGCTCGGCCTGCCGCGCTCAGCTCCGTGACGGTGTCGCCGGCGCCGCGGACGTCGTAGCCGAGCTCCGTCAGCTCGCGCCGCAGCTCCCGCGAGGTGAGCACCTCGAGCAGGCGTCGCACGCGCGCGTCCGCGAGCAGCTCCGTGGGCACCACGAGATCATAGCGCTCCTCCGCCAAGGGGACGAAGCCGAGGCCGTGGCTGATGGCGGCGTCTCGCGTCGCGACGCCGACGTCCGCCGCGCCGAGCGCGACGAGCTGCGCCACCTCCAGGTGCCCGGGCGCTTGCACCCAGCGCTCGCCGCGCGGCGCGCTCACCCCCACCTCCCGCAGGGTGCGATCGAGCAGCCGGCGCGCGCCAGAGCCCGGCTCGCGCGTGACCACGCGCAGGCCGCGGCGCGCGAGCTCGCGGGGATGGCGGATCGCCCGTGGCTCCCCGGGGCGCGTGACGAGCCCGGCCTCCCAGCGCGCCAGCGTGACGAGGGTCACGGGTGTCGAGGGGAGCTGGCGTCGCACGTCCACCACGTTGTCCGCGCCGGTGCTCCCGTCGACGAGGTGGACGCCCGCGAGCTGCACCTCCCCTCGCGCGAGCGCCTCCAGCGCCGCGCCGCTGGAGCTGGGCAGCCATAGGCAGCGACCGGGGCCCGGGCGGCCGTTCAGGCGCTCGGCGAGCAGCCCGAGCGCGAGCGCGCAGCCCATCACGATCAGGTTGGCCCGCGCCTGCTCCAGGCCGCTCAGCGGCTCGACCGCGAGCTGAGCCCCTGAGCGCTCCACGACGACGGCGTCGGCCGCCAGGCGCGCGTTCGCACCGGCCAGAGGGTGAGCGACCCAGCGGCCCGCCACCTCCGTGAGCGCGACCCGCCCCGTGAGCTCCGGGCGTGCCGCGACGGCGTGCAGGAGCTGCGCCTGGCGTGGCCCGAAGAGCCGCTCCACGCTGGTGCCCAGCGCCTCGGCGAGGCGCAGCGCGATGTCCACCGCGGGGCTGACCCGCCCCGCCTCGATGGCGCTGAGGCTCTGACGAGACAGGCCGATGCGCTCGGCGAGCGCCTGCTGCGAGTAGCCCCGCGCCTCACGCTGGGCGCGGACCAGGGTGCCCGGACGGCTCGTCATGTAGCGTTTACTTTACACGATGTAGCCCTGACACTCCACCACCGAGGCAGGGGCTCCTGGCGACGCCGCGCCTCAGCTCGACGCCGTCAGGGGCGCAGGCGCCAGACTCGGCGCGCGACGAGGGGTGATCTGCACGCGATCCCTCCCGGCCGACTTGGCCTGATAGAGGAGCTGATCCGCGATGCGGAGGAGCGCCGGAGCGTCGTCCGCCTCGCTGTGGCTCACCACCCCCACGCTGATGGTGAAGGACGGCACGCCGGCCCGCACGGTGACCTTCGGCAGCAAGCCGCGCACGCGCTCCACCACCTCCACGGCCCCAGGCGCGTCGAAGCCGATGAGCAGCAGCACGAACTCCTCCCCGCCGAAGCGGCAGACGAGATCATGATTGCGGACGCCTTCCTTGAGCGCGCTCGCCAGCGCCTTGAGCGCGCGATCCCCCACGTCGTGACCGTAAGTGTCGTTGATCTTCTTGAAGTGGTCGATGTCCGCGACGGCGAGCGCGAAGGGAGCGCGCTGCTCGATCAAGATCTCCAGGCGCGCGTCGAGCGCGCGCCTGTTGAACAGCCCCGTGAGCGGATCGGTGGTGGCCTTGGCCTCGGAGGCTGCGACGGAGCGGATGGTGTTGAGGCGCGTGCCGATCTGGTGGGCGTTGAAGGTCAGCGCCTGGAGCTTACGGTAGAGCGTCGGATCTCCCGCCGTGCCGAGCGCACGGATCATCCCCGTGCCGCGCCCTCCCACGAAGATGGGCGCGCACGCGGCCGCGCAGCCCGCGTCGATCTGGCCACGCAGCCCCTTGCACGCCGTGAGCGCCATCCCGTCCTCGTAGACGAGCCCCTGCCCGCGCCGCACGGTGGGGCACTCTCGAGGGCTCTTGATGACGCACTCTGCCGCCGGATCCATGTCGCCGCGCACCAGGCTGTGCTCGATGTCCCCGTCTGGATCGGAGGCGACCATGAGCTGCACCCCTGCCGTCTCCGCCATCACGCCGAGCGCCTGATCCGCGATGCGGAGCACCGCGTCCTCGTCCTCTGCGATCTCCAGGGCGTGCCGGAGCCGCGCGTCGTGCTCGTGGCTGCGGAGGCGCTCCTCCGCGGCGCTGGCCTTCGCCGCTTGCTCGGCCAGGCGGAGCTCGAAGGCCTGCTCGAGCGGGACGATGAAATGGTACCAGCCGAGCGGGAGCACGAGCACCAAGAACGCCACGACCCCCACCAAGGGCCGTAGCGCTGGAGGCGCCGCCGGCAAGAGCGCCGCGGGGCCCACCATCCCCACCACGAACGAGGCCCCGAGCAGCACCACGAAGGCCGCGACCCGCCCGCGCGTGAGCGCTGCAGGTAGACGGAGACGCTCAGCGGGCGCTCTCGCCGTCTCGACCGGGCTCTCCGAGCTCCTCGTTACGTCCATGGGCCTCTTGGGCGGACGCTGAGTAGAAGCGCCACCCGAACGCCCAACACTAGGCCAACCCCCCTCTAGCGTCTAGGCGCCCGGACCGGGGGATGACCGACGCAGGCCGGCGCCGTGAGGGTGCCGTAACGTGAGCCAGCGAACTTGGCCTACGACGAGCCCTTGGTCAGCTTGCGGATCATCCGCGCGATGAGCTTGGCCGCGCGCTTCGGATCCAGCCGGTAGAGGGCGTCCAGCAGCTTGGCGTCCCGACCGACGAGCACGCGGTAGGCGTCCCCCTCCATGCCGTCCAGGATCTGTCGGGCGGCGTCCTCCGGCTGGGTGATCTTGCGGCTGTTCAGCGCTGGGTCTTTGGGGAGCTCCAGCCCGGAGTTGGCAGTGATGTTGGTGGCGACGGCGCCGGGGAACACCGCCGTGACCCGCACGGGGGAGCTCGCCAGCTCCGCGTGCAGTCCCTCCGTGAAGAGCTTCACCGCGGCCTTGGAGGCGCCGTAGATGGTCTGCCCGGGGACGGGCAAGAAGCCTCCCATGCTGGAGACGTTCACCAGGTGCGCCTCCGGGCGCTGGCGGAGCAGCGGCAAGAACACGCGCGTCATGTGGAGCGTCCCGCCCCAGTTGACCGCGAACACCCGCTCGACCGCGGCGTCCTCCAGCTCCTCGAAGCCAACGAAGGGCTGGATGATCCCTGCGCAATTGATGACGCCGTCCACCACACCGAAGCGCTGGAGCACCTGCCGTGCCCCCGCCTCCACCGCCGCGCGCTGCGTGATGTCCACGGTGAAGGTGGCGAGCCTGTCGGCGCTGCCCCCCGCGAGCCGCGCCGTCTCGCGCAGCGCCTCCGCGCTCACATCGAAGGCCGCGGCGCTGGCGCCGCGCGCCAAGAGCTCCAGCACGAGCGCGCGGCCGATGCCGTTGCCGCCGCCCGTCACCACCACCACCTTCGACGCTAGCTTCATGTCGAGCTCCTTGGGCTGGGGTCAGCTCACTGCAGCGTGAAGTTCACGGTGGTGGAGCCGCCGGAGGCTACGGTGACGCTCTTGACCACCGGCGCGTAGGGCACCTTGGTGGCCATCACCTCCCAGGTGCCGGCGATGACGTTCTGGAGGTTGAAGTTGCCCGTGGCGTTGCTGGTGCCGCTGAAGAGCCCACGGTTGACGCTGAGGGTGACGCCGCTCACCGGCTGCGAGCTGCCGTCGATGACCTGGCCGTACAGGGTGCCGACGCCCGGGTCCGCGCCGATGCGCACCTGGTAGTGCGCCGCCTGCTTGGTGAGGTAACCCTGGGTGTCCACGGACACGAGGTGGAAAAACCACACGCCGCTCGGCAAGCCGGAGAGGATCTGCTGCTTCTGCGTCACCGGCACGAAGGTGTCCGCCTTGGTGGGCACGGTGTTGGCGAAGGCGTCACGCACGTAGTAGCCGCCCACCAGATCTTCATCGACGAGCGGGTACGTCCACGAGAAGAACGCCGTGTTGTTGGCGTTCCACGCCGCGGGTGAGGGGTGGCTGCTGGAGGTCACGGCTGGAGGCAAGGTGTTGACCTTCACCTCGAACCACCCCTGCAGCCCGCCCACCACGCTGCTGCCGTCCACCGGCACGATGTGGAAGAAGTTGCTGCCTTGCACGAGCTGCGTGCGCGCCAAGAGGAGGCTCTCCTCCGCCAGGAATTGGCCATTGCCGGGCGTGGGGATCGTGGTGCGCGTGCCGTTCAAGAGCTGGTAGTAGCCCTGCACGCTGGGGAAGGGCTTGTTCCACGTCAGCCGCAGATCACTGAAATCGTCGTTGTAGGTGTGCAGCGCGCTCGGGTGCGTGCTGGACGTGATGGTCAAGGGCGGCAGCAGCTCTTCCGTCCGCTCTCCGGTGACCGAGCCCGTGAGGCTGCGGTAGGCGCCAAACAGCAGCTTCACTCGCCCGAGCGCGCCGTTGCCCCCCTGTCCGCCGTTGTACACGCCCGTCCCTCCGAAGCCACCCGCCGCGGAGATGGCGCCCGTCATGGTCAGGCGATCTGCCGCGAGCAGCACGCCGCCCCCCGAGCCGCCACCGCCACCCCCGGCGTAGCTGCCACCGCTCACGGAGTTCGTGCCGCGCTGGCCGTCGGCGTTGATCTGGCCCGCCATGTCGATGACGGGCGCGATGAGCCGCAGCACGCCGCCGCCCTTGCCCCCGGCCACGCCGACGCCAGTCTGGACGCCGCCTCGCCCACCGCTCGCCCCCGCTTGGATGCTGAAATCGAGCTTGATCCCGTAGCTGGCGCCGCCGACCCCGCCCCAGGCGACGCTCCCGCCGTAGCTGCCCGTCGCGCCTTGCACCACGTGCCCACCGCCGCCGCCACCGCTGCCAAAGTACGTGTAGCTGGGCGCCCCGGAGTAGTAGTACTTGCCATCCGCGCCGCGGCCGGCGGCCGTGTCGCCCGTGGGCGCCACGACGATGGCTCCGCCGTTCTGCACGGTGATGGAGTCCGCGATGAGGGTCAGGGACCCCGAGGGCGCCGTCAGCGTGGCGCCGGAGCGGACCACGACCGCGCCCTTGACGATCACCACGCCGTCGAGGTTCTGATCGGTCGCGACGTCGAGCCCGGGCAGCGCGCACTGCGCGGCCTGCGCGTCACAGAGGTTCGAGCTGCAGGTCTCCGTGGTCGCCCACGCGGCGCCGCTGGGCTCACAGGTCTCCACCCGCACACCGTTGCAGCGGCGCTCGCCCGGGGTGCAGGCGCCCGTGCAGAGCCCCGCGCCGCACGACACCGCGCAGGTCTCCAGGTAGAGCCAAGCCGTCCCGCTCGAGTTGCAGATCTCCACCCCACCCGCCGAGCAACGGCGAGCGCCTGGTACGCAAGGGCCCCCCGGATCTCCGCCGCCGCTGCCGCCCGTCCCCGCGCTGCCGCCCGTCCCCGCGCTGCCGCCCGTCCCCGCGCTGCCGCCCGTCCCCGCGCTCCCGCCCGTCCCCGCGCTCCCGCCCGTCCCCGCGCTGCCGCCCGTCCCTGCGCTCCCGCCCGCACCTCCAGCGCCTGCGCTGGCGCCTTCGCCTCCGCTCCCGCTCGCCCCGGCGCTCCCGCTCACGCCTCCGCTCCCGCTCGCCCCGGCGCTCCCGCTCACACCTCCGCTCCCGCTCGCCCCGGCGCTCCCGCTCGCCCCGGCGCTCCCGCTCGCCCCAGCGCCCCCACCCTCGCCTCCGCTCCCGCTCGCTCCGGCGCTCCCGCTCACGCCCGCGCTCCCGCTCGCTCCGGCGCTCCCACTCACGCCCGCGCTCCCGCCACCGCCCCCACCGTCTCCGTCATCACTGCCACAAGCCGACAGCGTGAGGGCCAAAGCGATCGTGAAGTAAGAGACGTTCCGTGAGACGAGCATGATGACCTCGCAGCGAAGCACCCCATTGGGCAGCCGGCACTAGCGCCCCGCCCCTGGGACGAGCGCGTGCCTAGCACCGCTCCGCGAGCGGCGCACCTCGACCCCGCCAGGCCGCTGGCGGGAGCGCCGTGAGCCCGTGGCTGCGCGGTCCGTCGCGCGGCGGGGGCTACGCGACGACCGCCGGAGGCGAGCGGCCCACGGGCCAGGTTGCCCGAAGCTCACGCCACGGAACCCTCGCGTGCCCCCTCAGTGCCCGAAGGTGGGCACGATGAGCGCGCGCGCGAGCGTGTGGAACACCAGGTTGAAGGCGACGACCGCCGGGGTGGCGTCCGAGTCCACGCCGAGCCGGTCGACGTCCAAGGCATGCACGGCGAAGACGTAGCGGTGCGCGCGGTCTCCCTGCGGGGGAGCGGCGCCGCCATAGGCCTTGACGCCGTAGTCGTTGCGGCAGTGAAAGGCGCCGGGAGGAAGGCCCCCACCGCCCGCCTTGCCGGCACCAGCGGGCAGCTCCGTGACGCTCGCGCTCAGATCCACCACCACCCAGTGCCAGAAGCCCGAGGGCGTGGGCGCGTCAGGATCGAAGCAGGTGACGGCGAAGCTCTTGGTGCCCTCTGGGAAGCCCTCCCACTTCAGGGGCGGCGACTCGTTCCCGCCGGACATCCCAAAGTCGTTGAACACCTGCGCGTTCGGCAGCGCACCGCCGTCCTGGAAGGCCTGGCTGGTGACGGTGAAGGCCGGCACCCGCGGCAGCAGCGAGTACGGCTCTGGGGCGAGAGGTCGATCGAGGTTCATGACAGCGGGCTCCTCCTCCACCGCCCAGCGCGGCAGTGAGCTGCGGTGGTTATCAGAGCCGCGGCGCGCCGAGAAGCCGTGGAGGTGCGCGGCACGCTAGTCGAGCGCGTCGTGCACGGCGCCCCTACGCGCAGCAGCGAGCATCGCGCCGCCCGCCAGCGCGCTCAGGCGGCGCCACGGGCTCGCGGACGTCAGCCGAGCTCACTGCCTCGGTTCAGGCGGGAGCGGAAGCTCAGCGCCTGCTGGACCAGCAGGGGGCTGGCACCATGCAAGCCGAGGCGCCGCAGGCGCTGCGCCATGGGGTGCTCGGAGGCGCCCACTTGGAGCTTCATGTGGCGCGGGCGCAGGGTCCGCATCCGGGCGTCGATGTCCACCGTGGTCTTGAGGCTCCGCTCCTGGCGGCGGGAAAACAGCACCCAGTCGAAGGCGGGCACCACCGGACCGGCCCCCCAACCGCCCGCCAGCCTCACCAGTGGGCTCGCGGTGCCCGGCTCCAAGACCGCGCCCTCGAAGCGCGCTCGACCGAAGCTGAGCGGGATCTCGGTGACGAACTTCGGATAGCCCCAGAGCTCCCGGCCGGCCGCGCACGCGGCGGGCGTGGTGACGGGCAAGTCCAGCACGTGGAAGCCGCCCCCGCGGCGCACGGCGGGGAGCAGCGCGTCGATGAGCACGCTCGGCTGCCGACGCTCCGTCCGGTGGTAGCAGCCGACCGCCACAGCCACCTCGTTGTAGCTGCCGATGGTGGTGGCGCGGTACTCGAACCAGGCGAGCACCAACGGCGTCCTGCCGCCTGGGAGCCGCATCGGGCGCAGCTCCGCCGCGAAGAGCTGAGCCTCCACGTCCACCGTGTGCACGCTGAACACCGCCAGCAGCGCGGAGACGTCGAAGTAGAAGATGGGCAGCGTGACGTCACCCTCGGTGGTGGTGGCGGTGGTGCGGGGGACGTCGAAGAACGAGGGCGTCATGGACAGGGGCTCCGTGGGGTGGAGGCTAGCGCAGCTCGGCGTCGCTCGGGCGCCGAGCTCACGGCTGGCCGTGCGGCGCGCTGGCGAGCCAGGTCTGCTGCTCTTCGAGGATGGCGAGCCGGTTGATTTGGTTCGTGCCCTCGTAGATCTGCGTCAAGCGCGCGTCGCGGAGCTGCTTCTCCACGCGCCGGGCGTGCAGCACGCCGTGATTGCCGAGCAGCTCCAGGGCGGCCTCACAGACGCGCAGGGCCGCGTCGCTGGCGAAGACCTTGGCGATGGAGGCGCGCGCCTGCGCCGGCCGCCAGGTGTTGGCGCTCTGCCACACGAGCGCGCGCATGGCTTGCACCTCGATGAGCATCTGGGCCAAGCCGAGCTGGACGTCTTGGTAGTCGAGCAAGCCCTTGCCCGCGAGCCGGGCGCTCGCGGCGAAGTCGAGCGCGCCCTCGAGCGCGCCGCGCGCGATGCCGAGCGCGATGGCGCCCACCGGCACGCGCGACGCGTTGAGCACGGCGCGGTTGAGCCCCCAGCCACGCCGCAGCCCGCCCACCACGTCCGCGTCGGGCACGAACACCCCATCGAACACCAGCTCCGCCGCCTCCGACGCGCGCTGCCCCATCTTCAGCTCGGTGCGCGCCACGCTGAAGCCGGGCGCGCCGCGCCCGACGACGAAGCAGGTCCACGACTCCATCCCCTCGCCCTCCAGCGCAGCGAACACCGTCACGCGCTGCGCGAGCGCCCCCCCCGAGATGAACACCTTACGCCCGTGGAGGCGCCAGCCCCCCGGCGCGCGGCGCGCCACCGTGCCGGGCACGTAGCGGAGGGCACCCTCGGACTCCTCCACGTCCGAGCCGCCGCTGGGCTCGGTGATGGCAAAGGCGAACAGCGCCGGCCGGCTGCGCAGGCTATGACGGAAGGCCGGCACCACGTGGCGCGCGAGGGCGCGGGGTTGCCCCGCGAGCACGAGGGGCACCGCGCCGAGCGCGCTCGCGCCCACCATCAAGCCGAGGCCCGCGCAGGCGGCGCAGAGCTCCTCCATCTTGAGGCTCTGCGCGAGCGTGAACGGTACGCGCAGCAGCCCCGGCGGGATGGAGCCGAGCGGCGCCGGGAGCAGATCCGACAGCAGCCCGGCGCGCCCGGCCGCCTCGAGCACGCGCTCGATGAGCTGCGGCTCCCGCTGGAGGTCCAGTTCGAGCGCCCGCGGCGCCAGCTCACGCTGCGCGAAGCGGCGCACGCGGCGGCGGTACGCGGCGGCGGCGGGCGGCAGGCTCTGCGTGTCTTGCTCCCAGAGCGAGCGCGGCGCGGCGGCGACGAGCGGCTGCGCCAGCCACCCGAGCTCACGCAGCGCCCGGTGGGGCGACAACGGGTGCGAGGGTGACAGGATGCCTTCCATCAGCGTCCGTCCTCCATCGCCAGCGCGGTGAGCCTCAGATCCGTGGGGGTGCCCGCGAGCAGGCGCAGGTGGTAGTTGTCGCGCAGCCGGCGCTCGATCCCGGTGTCTTGCAGGTAGCCCGTGCCACCGAAGACCTGCAGCGCGTGGCTCGCCGCCTCGCAGAGCTGCGGGTGCGCCACCGAGCG
Organism: Myxococcota bacterium; assembly: GCA_963169915.1. Lineage (GTDB taxonomy): Bacteria > Myxococcota_A > Polyangia > Polyangiales > Polyangiaceae > JADLEQ01. The sequence goes on along the minus strand of CAUJEM010000112.1, from coordinate 50,359 downwards.
CAGCGCCAGCACGCGCGCGAGCGCCTCCGGCCGCAGCGTCATGTCAGCGAGCAGCGCCTGCACCGAGAGCACGTTGGCCTCCGCGCCGCTCAGCAGCAGGCGCACGGCCACGTGCTCCACGATGAGCTTGCCGCCCTGGCGGCGCAGCGCTGCGTAGTCCTTCGCCGCCGCGAGCGCGCCCTCGGTCGCGCCGAGCCCGATGCCCACGAGCCCCAGCGCGTCGAGCGCCAGCACCTCACGGTAGAGCGCGAGCGCCGCCGCGACGTCCTCGAGCAGCAGCTCTCCGAGCCGCGGAGCCCGCACCTGCCAGGTGCTCAGGCCGTCCAGCCCGAGCGCGTGCGGTGCGGGCGTGAGCTCGAGCGTCGCGCGCGGCAGCCTCCACCAAGAGAGCCGCCGCGCGTCGCTCCAGCGCGGCAGCAGCAGCGCGCTCCACGGCTCGGCCGCCCCCAAGAGCAGCGGCCGTCCCGCCTCCCCCGCGCCGAGCGGCGCCAGCTCGGGCTCCGCGGGCGCGGCCTCGCTCACGGGCGGCGCGCCGAGCGCCGCGCCCCGCAGCCCCTTGTCGAGCCCCAGCTCGGCGTACAGCCACGGCCATGGCGCCGCGTCCTCCACGCCGAGCCGGCGCCCGAGCAGCAGCCCGAGCGCCGCGTGGTGCAGGCAGAGCGCCGCCGTGGCGCTCTCCCGCGCCACGCGGTGCAGGAGCCCTACCGACCACCGGCACCCCGCGACGGAGGGCTCTTCCCAGAGCCCGAGCCCCGACGCCGCGGGCGCCGCGAGCAGCCCGAGCTCCTCCGCCAAGCGCCTCACCTCCCCCAGCTGCGCGGCCGTGGGCACTCGCTCCGGTCGCTCCGCGAGCGGGCGAACGGCGCGCTCGAGGTAGCGCTCCACCGCGCCTCGGGCGTTCCGCTGCTCCACGCTGGGTGGTGCGCCGAGCTCGAGCCAGCGGCTCCGGGGCGTCCTGGGAGACGTCATGGCGAGGGCAGGGGCATGACGTGGGCATCCTACCAGAGCCCCGCCAGACCGTCGCCCGCGCGGCCAGCAGGCCCGCCCTGGGCGGCGACCTCGGCGCGCCTCCACGGCGCCGGCGTGGGAGGCAAGCCCCTCCGTGCGCACCTAGGGCGAGCGCCCGCGCTCGCCCCGCTGCACGCCCTCGGGACGAGTGATCTCGGGCTGGTGCTCCGCGAGGCGCGCGGCCATCACGTCCACGGCCTCCGGGCTCTGGTCGATGAGCACGAAGCCACGCTCATGGCGCGCGGCGGCGGCGCCGAGGGTGCCGCTACCGGCGAAGTAGTCGAGCAGCACGTCGCCGGGCGACGAGTGCACCTTCACCAGTCGCTCCACGACGCCCAGCGGCTTCTGCGTGGGGTAGCCGGTCTTCTCACGGCCGCTCGTCGGCACGATGGTGTGCCACCACACGTCCGTGGGCGTCTTTCCACGCGCGGCCTTCTCCGGCGTCACGAGCCCGGGCGCCATGTACGGGATGCGATCCAGCGCCTCGTAATGAAACACGTAGCGCTTCGGATCCATGACGTACCAGAGCAAGGTGTCGTGCTTGCACGGCCAGCGGGTCTTGCTGCGCCCGCCGAAATCATAGGCCCAGATGAGCTCGTTCATGAAGCAGCGCCGCCCGAGCAGCGCGTCGAGCGCCACCTTCACGTAGTGCACCTCGCGGTAGTCGAGGTGCACGAACAGCGAGCCGTCCGGCGTGAGGCAGCGGAGGCTCGCCTCGATGCGCGGCAAGAGAAAACCGGTGTAGTCGTCGAAGCCGTCCGCGTACTCCGGGCTCTCCAGCCGCTGCACGTCGTAGCGGCGCCCCCCGAAGCCCCGGCGCTCGCCGCGCGCCTCAGCGCGGCGCACCCGCACCCGCTGCCGTCGCTGCGGCGCGCCGGTGTTGAACGGCGGATCGATGTAGATGAAGCGCGCGAAGCCGCTCGGCAGCGTGGGGAGCAGCGCTGCGTTGTCACCGAGGAGGATGCGCTTCATGCCAGCGCAGGCAGCGTAGGTCGGCTCGCGGGCCAGCGGAAGCCACTCCCAAGGGCGCGCTCCTCTCGGCTAGGATCGCGCCATGCTGAGCCGCCGCCGTCTGCTCTCACTCTCCGCGCTCTCCCTCACCACGGCGGCCTGCGAGGCCATCGGGCTCAAGGCCACCATCGTCACCTCCACCACGCGAGACGGCAGGACCACCACCACCGTGCGCGAAGCGCGTCGCTGGGAGGAGTTCGAGGCGGCGATGGGCGAGGTGGCCACGCAGTTCAGCAGCTTCGCGGAGGCCGTGGGCGCCACCATGGGGGAGCTCGGGCGGGCGTTGGTCGACGTGCCGCCCCAAGGCGTCGTCACGCTGGGACGGCTCGCGCCGACGCTGGCGCCCTACGAGGGCGACGTCCGCTACGACTACCTGAAGGTGGCGCGCCTGAGCCCGAGCTCGCCCTACGACTTCAGGTACGTGCAGCTCGGGATGCCCGAGGTCGACGCCTTCTTCCGCGCCTCCGCTGAGCTGTACGCCACCGCCTATCAGCTCCTGGAGACGGGGCGACACGTCCTGATGGCGCAGGCTCGGCTCGCGGGCGAGGACCCGCCCCGGGACGTCGTGAGCGGCAAGCGCGCCATTCGCCGAGGGGAGATCGAGCGCGCCCTCGGTCCCCTCACGGATGGCGCCGGGCCGGGCGCGGCGCGGCTCGAGGTGCTCTGGCGCGCCTGCGCGGAGCTCGGCGCGCGCCTCGCCGGCACGGCCGCGGAGACCGCCAGCAGCGGCGCGGCGCTGGTGTCCAGCGCGCCCTCGCAGATCCTCGACCCCAAGCTGGTCTTGCACCTGCCGCTCATCGTGAAGGGCCTGGAGCAGAGCGTGAGCCTCGTTACGGACACCGGCCAGCTCTTGACGAGCGTCCTGAGCTAGCGGGGCAGCGCGGAGGGCGCCCTGGCCCGACCAGTTCACCCCTATTCATTTCCACTACCTACGCGCGCTGCGTTGATCCCAGTCTTCTCCCCTGCTAACTGGTCGGACCAGCCATGGCCCCGCGCAGCCCCGCCGAGCAGCAGAGCGTCACCGGGAGGCTCACGGCCACGCTCCAGCGCGCCATCGTGAGCGGCAAGCTGCGGCCGGGGGAGGCGCTACCGTCCGAGCGCGCGCTGGCGGAGCAGCACGAGGTCAACCGCTCCACGGTGCGGGAGGCGCTGCGGCGACTCGAGGCGCTGGGGCTCATCACGGTGAGGCAGGGCGGCGCCACGCGCGTGGCCGAGGCGCTCTTGAGCACCAGCTTGGCGGCGCTGCCGGAGCTGGTCGCCAGCGGCGGCCGGCTCGGCCTCAAGGTGCAGGAAGATCTGCACGAGCTGCGGGGCCTGCTGCTCGGCTTCTGCGCGGAGCGCGCCGCGCACCTGGCGGATCCCGCGTCCGTGGCGCGGCTGGAGCAGCTCGCCGCGCAGCTCGCTCAGCCGGGGCTGACGCCCACCGCCGCCCAAGCGCTGGACTTCGAGTTCTTCGAGCAGCTCGTGCGCGTCACCGGCAACCAGCTCTTGCTGCTCTTCACGCAGCTCGTCAAAGACGTGTACTTCCGCGCGCCCAAGCGCTTCCTGGGGCTCTACGGAGAGCGCTTCAGCGCCGAGCATCACGCGCGCGCCGTCGCCGCCATCCGGGCGCGGGACGCCCAGAGCGCGGGCGAGGCCCTGCGCGCCTACGCCGCCAGCGCGCTCTCGCCTCCACACCGAAAGGCCCACTGATGGCTCGCCCACCCCTGCCCTCCCTGCTCCGCCCCGAGCCGCCGGACAACGCCTGCCGCTACGCGGGGCGCCCCGGCCACGTGGAGAGCTACTTCGTGCGCGCCAACCACCCCAGCCGTCCGCTGGCGCTGTGGCTGAAGGCCACGCTCCTGGCGCCGCTCCGCGGCCCCGCGGTGGCAGAGAGCTGGCTCGTCTACTTCGACGGCGAGCGGCGCGAGACCTTCGCGCACAAGCAGACGCAGCCCTTCGCGGAGGCGAGCTTCGGGGCGCCCCGCTCGGCCACGCCCACGCTGCGCGCCGCGGGGTTGACGCTCGCGCTCGAGACGCCGGGGCGCGCGGAGGGGCGCTTCGAGGCGGCGGGCGGTGCGGCCACGGTGCGGCTCGGCTGGCAGCCGTTGGGCTCGCCCATCGCGCAGCGGCTCTCCATCTTCCCGCTGCGGGCGCTGCGCACCGGGCCCTTCCCGCGCTCCAAGCTGCTGACCCCCGCGCCCGCGCTCCGCCTGCACGGCGCGCTGGAGCTGCCCACCGGTGAGGTGCCGGTAGACGGCTGGGTGGGCATGCAGGGGCACAACTGGGGCAAGGAGCACACCTATGAGTACGCCTGGGGCCAGTGCGTCTTCCCGGAGCAGGACGCGCTGGTGGAGGGCTTCAGTGGGCGCGTGCTGCTCGGAGGGCGCCCGAGCCCGCAGGTGTCCGCGCTCGTCGTGCGACGCGGCGCGCGCAGCTTCCGCTTCGATACGCTGTTCGACGTGTGGCGGCAGAAGGTGCGGCTCGAGCGAGACGCCTGGCAGCTCCGGCTGCTCGGCCCGGGCGGCGAGGCGGAGCTGCTCATGGACGCCGAGCGGCAGCCCATGGTGTGCCTCGGCTACGACAACCCGGACGGCCAGCGCTCGTACTGCTTCAACAGCAAGCTGGCTCGCGTGAAGCTGACGGTGCGCCCCAAGGACGACGCCTCGTTCACCTGCGAGAGCGCCCACGGCGGCGCGCTCGAATTTCTTCGCCACGAGCCCGACGCTCGTTTCCCCCACGTGGTCTGAAGGAGCCCGAGTCCATGCCCATCACCTTCGTCGAATCCATGCGCGGCAGCGTCACCCCTCAGGGCGGCGGAGAGGCCCACCCGCTCTGCTTTCACGTCGAGGCGCTCGGCGGGCAGGGTGGCCGCTTTCGCCTGAGCGGCGTGGTCCACGCGAGCCCGTGGGCGGAGGAGGCCGTGGCGGAAGGCACGCTCGAGCTGTCCTTGCTACCACCGCGCATCGCCTATGAGGTCGGCTTCACGAGCGACACGGGCCAGCGGCTGCGCCTCCACGGAGCCAAGCGCCCCAGCCCGCTGCGGCTCCTCTCGAGCATGACGGTGCTGGAGATCACGCTGGAGACCGCCGAGGGCACGGCGCTCGCGCGAGGCACGCTCCGCTTCGATCTGCTGGAGCTGCCGGAGTTCGCCGCCTCCTGGCTGTCCGTCCGGTCGCGGGCGGCGCGGCAGCTCCGCGCGCGGCGCGTGGCGGTCGCGCGGCGTGACTTGCCACCCACCGCGGCGCAGAGCAAGGCATGAAGCCGCAGGCGCTACGGCACGATCACCGGCTGCGCGCGCTCGCGGAGGCGGCGCTCCCGGCCGGCAGACTGCTGCCAGCAGCGGGCCCGGCCACCCTGGAGCGCACCGAGCGCTTCCTGGCGTCGCTGCCGGACGGCACCCAGCGTGGCTACGCGCGGCTGCTCGGGGTGCTGGACGGCGTCGCGCTGGCGCGCCACGCCCGGCGCTTCGCCGCGCTGCCGCTCCACCAGCGGCGAGGCCTGCTCATGGCGCTCGAGCAGTCGGAGCTGCTGCGCCTGCCGCTGCGCGGCCTGCTCGTGCCGCTGAAGCTCGCGCACTTCGACGACCCAGGGGTGCACGAGGCGCTCGGCTGCCGCTACGCCGTCACCCCGCCCGCGCGCGTGGAGCCGGAGCGCTGGGAGGCGCGCCGGCTCGACGCCAGCGCGCTCAGCGACGGTGAGCACCTCGAGTGCGACGTCGTGGTGGTGGGCAGCGGCGCCGGCGGGGCGCCCGTGGCCAAGGCGCTGGCGGAGCGGGGCCACGCGGTGCTGCTGGTGGAGGAGGGGCCGCACTTCTCGCGCGCGGACTTCCACGGGCGCCCGCTCCCAGCGCTGCGCAGCATGTACCGCCGCCACGGCGCCACGCTGGCCTTCGGCAACACCGCCATCCCCATCCCGCTCGGTCGCGGGGTGGGCGGCACCACGCTCATCAACTCCGGCACGTGCTTTCGCGCGCCGCGCGCCGTGCTCGAGCGCTGGGCCGCCGAGGGCCTCACCGCGCTGGGCGGGGACGGGCTCACCCCCTACTTCGAAGAGGTGGAGCGCGTGCTCGGCGTCGCGCCCTCCAGCGCCGCCGCGCTCGGCGCGCCCGCGCGGCTCATCGCCCAGGGCTGCGCGGCGCTCGGCTGGTCGCACCACCCGCTCGCGCGCAACGCGCCCGGCTGCGACGGTCAAGGGCTGTGCTGCTTCGGCTGCCCCACCGACGCCAAGCGCTCCTCCAACGTCTCCTGGGTGCCCCTGGCCCTCGAGCGCGGCGCGCAGCTCGTGACGGGGCTCCAGGTCCGGCGCCTGCTCACCGAGGGGGACCGCGCCGTGGGCGTGGAGGGCGTCTGCGTCAGCGGAGCGCGGCAGCGCCTCAGCGTCCACGCCAAGGTGGTGGTGCTCGCGTGCGGCACCCTGCTCACGCCGCAGCTGCTCGAGCGGCAGGGGCTGGGCCGCACCAGCGGCCAGCTCGGGCGCAACCTCTCCATCCACCCCGCCTCCGCCGGCTTCGGCGTCTTCGACGAGCCCGTCGACGCCTGGAACACCGTGCCGCAGGGCTACGCCATCGACGAGTTCTCGCGAGACGGCCTCTACTTCGAGGGCGCGCAGCTCCCGCTGGAGCTGACCGCCGCGTCGCTCACCCACGCTGGCCCTCAGTACATCGCGCTCCTCGAGCGCTTCCCGCAGGCCTTCTCCTTCGGCTTCATGGTGAGAGACTCCTCGCGAGGGCGGGTGAGCGGCGGGGCGCTCGGCGCCCCACGCATCCGCTACTCCGTGAACGAGGCGGATCGCGCCAAGCTCCAGCGCGGCTTCGGGCTGCTCGCGCGTGTCTTCTTCGCGGCGGGGGCGCGCTCCGTGCACCTCCCGGTGCTGCACTTCGAGCACCTGCGCTCGCTGCAAGACGTGGAGCGCCTGGAGCGAGCGCAGGTGCCCGTCCGACACATGGATCTGACGGCGTACCACCCGCTCGGCACCGCCCGCATGGGCGTTGAGCCGCTGCGCTCCGTGGTCGGCCCAGAGCAAGAGCTGCACGATCTGAACAACCTCTTCGTCGCGGACGGCTCCGTGCTCCCCTCCGCGCTCGGCGTGAACCCTCAGATCACCATCATGGCGCTGGCGCTGCGCGCCGCGGAGGGGCTCCACCGCCGGCTCGGCGGCTAGCCGTCACGGCTAGGGGCACGGCGCCTCCTCGGCGCCGGGCGGCGGCACCTTGGGCACCCCCGTGGCGAGGCTGGCGAGGAAGCAGCGGATCTGGTGCTTGGGCGCCTCCGTCTGAAAGACCACCTCGTGCCCGTCTTGGACGCCGTCCTCGGCCTGCTGCACCACGACGGCCGTGGTGGTGCCGCCGACGTTGCCTTGCACCGGCAGCTCCAGGCGGGTGCGCCCCGAGAAGCGGAGCCGCTCGGCGAGCGGCGCGAAGGGCGCGAGCTCCGGCGCTCGCGCGTCGAGCTCCTCCCCCGCGAAATCCAAGCCGAGCGACAAGCTGGTGGCCTGCGAGATGGTGGGCATGATGTAGTGATCCACGATGCCCTGCACCATCAGCACGTGCCGAGGCTCACCCACCACCGGCGCGTGCACCACGGAGGGCGCGTACACCGGCGGGTCCGCGGACTCCGCCGCCCACTGGAAGAGCGACAGCGCGGGGTTCTGCTCCACGAGCGGCACCCCCAGGGTGCCGAGCAGGAGCGAGGCGATGGGGGCGAGGTGGACCGGGTGCTGCTTGTACAGCACGTTCTCGATCCAGCTCCCGCCCGCGCCGCTCAAGATGGCGGCCCGGAACGCGGGCTCCACCGCGAGGGTGAGCGGCGCGATGGTGGCGCCCATGGAGTGCCCCATCAACGTCAGGTGGCGCACGTCGAAGCGCACCGGCCGTCCGCCGGTGTCGAGCCCGGGGCACCCGCTGGCGCTGAGCTCCAGCGCCGCGAGCACGTGCGCTTGCAGCGCCAGCTCCGCCGCGGACTGGCGCACGTTGTCCCGCAGCGCGGCGATGTTGTCGATGTTGAACATCAAGAATTGCTCGTCCCGGCCCGAGACGTTGCGCAGCCCGCCGTGCGGTCCGTCCACGCTGACGCCCGCCCAGCCCACGCGCGCGAAGTCACGAGCCGGGCCGCTGCCCGCGACGAGCGCGGGCTGCCCCGTGCCCGGCTGCACGCCCCGGTCGACGAGCGGCCGATCTCCGCCGCCGCCGGTGCGGCTGAACAGCACGACCGGGAAGCCCGCCTCCGGCATCTTCTGCCGCGGCACGCTGAGCACGATGCGCGCCGTCTCACTGCCGTGGAGCACGGGCACGCCCGCCGCGTCGAACTCCCAGTCGCCGCCCTCGGCCTTGAACGGCGGCGTGCCGCGCTGGTACACCGGCATCGGCAGGGTGGAGCGCAGCACGCAGTAGTCGTCGAAGACCTCCTCCGCGACGAAGGGCTGCGCGGGCTCCGGCAGCGGGCGCGCGAGCATGGCGCGGACGACCGCGAAGGTGCCCGCCGTGGGATCTCCCGTGGTGAAGACGGCCAGCCCCGCCAGCTCTGCGCGAGGGACGCCGGCGCGCTCGAGCGCGGCGAGGGCCTCGTGGTGCTCGGCGGCGACGGCCGGTGTCATCCCCGCCGGCGTGCGCCCCGCCAGGAGCTGCCCGAGGGCTCTGGAGACGCCGAGCCGCGCGCCCGCGGCGTCGAGCACGCTGCGGCGCACCACCGCCGCGTAGCGCGCCTTGGGGCGCAGCGGGACGCCCTGCAGCGGCACGAGCGAGAGCAACTGCGGCGCTCCGAAGGCCCCGCCGTCGGCGTCGAAGTGGACGCTGATCGGCAGGCGCGCGCCCGTCTCCAGCTCGATCAGCGACACCGGCGCGCCCGGCTCGAGGCTCGCCTCTGGTCCCTGCTCCACCTGTGGCGCCAGCGGCGCGTCGAGCGTGAAGTAGAGGGCCGCGGTGGTGGAGAAGCCGGTGGTGTCCCGCTCGATGAGCGCGATGGAGGCATCGACCAGCGCGGCGCCCGTAGTGTTCGGGAAGCCCGCGAGCCGCGCGCGTCCGCGCGCGTCGAGCCGCGCGTCGTCCGGGAAGGGCGCGGAGTAGAACCCGCCGGCCAGCGTGTAGTCCATCAGCACCTGCGTCCCCGACGCGCCGAGCGGCGCCTCCCCCGACTCCGGCGCCGAGCACCCCGTCACCATCCCCAAGAGCAGCACGAGCCAGCCAGCTGAGCGCACCGCCCCTTCATACCACGCGCCTCGGGGGCGCCGCGACGCCGCGCCATGAAAACCCGAGCCAGCGCCGGCGTGAGCGGCTACACTGCACTTCACTCCAGGAGCAGAGTTGCCATGAGACAGATCCGTGGGTGGCTGCTGACGTCCCTCATCGCCAGCGGCGCGGCCTTGGCGTGCAGCAGCGGCGGGGGCGGGCACGAGGGAGGCGCGGGCGGCGGCGGCAGCAGCACCGGCGGCCAGACGAACGCCACCTGCACGGCGGGGAGCAGCGAGGGGCCGGTGCAAGCGCCAGTGTTCTGGAAGAACCTCCGCGGAGAGACGAGCTGGTTTGCCTCTCCGCTCGTGGTGGACCTGGACGGAGACGGCAAGCGCGAGCTCGTGGCGGCGTACTACTCGCTGTTCGTCTTCGACAGCGAGGGCCAGCTGCTGGCCAAGGCGGACGACGGCGACGGGCGCGTGTACGCGCCGCACGTCGTGGCGGATCTGGACGCGGACGGCGTGATGGATCTCGTGATGGGCAACGGCAAGCACGTCCGCGCCTACGAGTGGCGCGCCGGCACGCTCACCGCCAAGCCCGGCTGGCCCGTGGACACCACCACCGGCGGCAACGCCCCGGAGGTGCGCGGGCTCGCCGCCGCCGACTTGAACGGCGACGGCCGGCTCGAGGTCATCGCCACCACCACGCAGACGGCCAGCACCGAAGACGGCGGGGCGCAGGTCTTCGTGATCTCGGCGAGCGGCGCGCCCCATCAACCCCCCGGGCTCTCTTGGCAGGCCTGGCCGCGCTACAACGCGAAGACGGGGCCGGGCAACGACGCGGACCGCAACGGCCAAGGTCACAGCGGCTACGGCTGCTTCGGGCTCAACGTGGGCGTCGGCAACATCGACGACGACCCGGAGCTGGAGATCTTGGTGACCTACGACAACCACCACCTCCAAGCCTTCGACCACGACGGGGTGGCGCTCGACGCCTCCCCTTGGTTCACCAACCGTAGCAGCGATTACAGCGGCCAGCGCCTGACCTGGGGTCAATTCATCCGCTGGGCGGACCCCGAGGTGGAGGCCCAGCACTACCACGAGCACCAGGGCGAGTGGCCGCACCCGAAGTGGGCGGAGTGGCTGCAGTGGACCGCCTCCCCCCCGAGCGTGGTGGACCTGGACGGCGACGGCAAGAACGAGGTCATCGGCGTCCCCAACGTGGAGAAGAACGAGCCCTACGAGACCCAGGCCTACGCGGTGATGGCGCTGGAGGGCAACCACGGGGACGGGAGCCGCGCGGCCATGAGAAAGCCGGGCTGGGAGAGCCTACCGCGCGGCGGCCGCCCCATCAGCGTGAGCGGCTACTACCCGCCCGGGGGGATCCCCGCGCCCGTGGCCGTCGACCTCCAGGGGGACGCGCGCCCGGAGGTGCTGGTCTCGCTCAACGATGGACACCTCTACGCCTTCGACGCCAGCGGCGCGCAGCTCTGGCGCTTCGACTACCGCTTCGACAAGCGCGTCATGTACGCCTCGGAGCCCGTGGTAGCAGACCTGAACCAAGACGGCTCTCCCGAGGTGCTGCTGACCACCTTCGGCGCCCCGGACGTCAAGGACTCCGGGCACCTCGTCATCCTGGCGCAGAACGGCGCGCTGCTGTTCGACGTGCCCTTGCCCAACCCGGGGCACAACGGCAACGGCAACGGCGCGCCCGCCGCGCCCACCGTGGGAGATCTCGACGGCGACGGTGCGCTCGAGATCTTCGTGCAGACCTTCGATCACGGGATGGACGTCTTCAAGGTGCCAGGCTCGGGCACGGACTGCGTGCTGTGGGCCACGGCGCGCGGCGGCCCGCTGCGCACGGGACAAGTCAGCCGCTGAGCGCGCTCACGCGAGCGAGGGTGGCAGGTCGAAGAAGTCCACCTCTCCCGTCGCCAAGAGATACTCAGCGCCCACCACCCGCAGCCGCCCGCTGCGGACCCGCTCCTCGAGGATGCGGCTGCCGTGGCGCAGCTCCCCCGCGGAGGCGCGCACGTTGGCGCGCACCGCCGCCTGGAGGAGCTCCGCGCCGCTCAGGTGGTGCGTCAGCTCGCTCACCGCGGGCTCGATCCGCCGGATGATCCCCTCGATGTCCGGTGACAGCGCCGCGGCCTGCTCCGTGAGGGCCTGGACGGTGGCCGTCACGGCGCCACAGCCGGAGTGCCCCATCACCACCAGCAGCTCCGTGCCGAAGGTGGCCGCCGCGTACTCGATGCTGCCGATGATGGAGGGCGCCACGATGTTGCCGGCCACCCGCACCACGAACAAATCCCCGAGCCCGCAGTCGAAGATGAGCTCCGAGGGGGCCCGAGAGTCCGAGCAGGAGAGCACCATGGCGTACGGCGCCTGACCACGCACCAGCGCCTCACGGTTGGACTGGCTGGCCAGCACCTCGATGCTGCGGACGTTCTTCATGAAGCGGGAGTTGCCTTCACGCAGACGCGCGAGGGCCTCGGGAGCGGAGACCGGGTGGGGTGAGGACATGGGCCGACTCGTTATGCCTCACGGCGCAGCGGCACAAGCGCCCAGGGAGGAGGCCCGCGTTGCAGGGCGCTTCTCCCCCGCAAAGACGCCGGACTCCGCGTCAGCCGCCTGCCGAGGGGCGCAGCCGCCGCGAGGTGACGACGCCCTCGGCGCTGGACGGCGTGTAGACGAGCGTCCCCTCCGCGCCCTGCCCCAGCTCCGCCGCGTTGGCCTCGTCCGTGTCGATGTGCATCTCGAGCCGATAGCTCGGCGAGACGCGGATGAGCACGTCGCCGAAGGTGAGATCCCTGGGGCCGCCTTGGAGCTTCACCTCCACCTCGTCTCCGTCCTTCACCCCGAAGTGCTCGGCGTCGCTCGGGTGCATGTGGATGTGGCGCTTGGCGCAGATGAGCCCCTCACGCAGGTGCAGCGAGCCGGCGGGCCCCTCCAAGGTGATGGGCGCCGAGCCCTCGAGCTTGCCAGAGTCCCGGAGGGGCGCGTCCACGCCGAGCGCAAACTCGTCCGTCCTGGAGATCTCCACCTGGGTCTGCTGACGCAGCGGCCCCAAGATCCGCACTCGATCGAGGCGTCCCCGCGGGCCGATGACGCTGACCTGCTCCTCACAGGCGAACTGCCCAGGCTGTGAGATGTCCTTCAGGTGGGTGAGCCGATGCTCCGGCCCGAACAGGGCGCGCAGCGCCTCTTCGTTCAGGTGGACGTGACGTGCGCTCACCGCGATGGGGATGCTCGAGGCGGTGTTGGTGCGCTGCTCCCCGCGCACGACGCGCGCCGTCTTCAGCGCGATGGCCAGCTCCTCGTTGGTCTTGACGGCGAGGGCCGCCACCCGTGAGGCGCGCGTGCTCAGCAGGGCGCTGGGCACCGCGTCCGTGAGCGCCACCGCGTCGTTGCGGTCGTCGTCCAGGGTGAGGCCGAGGTAGTCGAAGCGCTGCAGGATGCGCCGCCGCATCTGCGCCGAGCCCTCGCCGATGCCACCGGTGAGCACCACGGCGTCCAGGCCCCCCATGGTGGCGGCGTAGGCGCCGATGTACGTGCGCACGCGGTGCGCGAACACCGAGATGGCGAGCCGAGCGCGATCCTCTCCGGCAGCGGCGCGCGCCTGGATGTCGCGCAGATCGTTGCTCACGCCGGACAGCCCCTTGAGCCCCGAGCCCTGCATCAGCAGCTGCTCCAGCTCGTCCACGCTCAAGCCGCTCCTCAAGAGAGCCAGCAGCGCGCCCGGGTCTACGTCGCCGGCGCGCGTGCCCATCACGAGCCCCTCGAGCGGCGTCATGCCCATGGAGGTCTCCGTGGCGCTGCCGTGCTCCACCGCGCAGGCCGACGCGCCGTTGCCGAGGTGCAAGGTGACGAGGCGCAGCTCCGTGAGCGGGCGACCGAGCGCCCGCGCCGCCAGCTCCGCCACGTAGGCGTGCGAGGTGCCGTGGAAGCCGTAGCGCACGACGCCGTAGCGTTGGGCCAGCTCTTGATCGATGGCGTAGGTCCTCGCCCGGCGCGGCAGCGTGGAGAAGAAGGCCGTGTCGAAGACGGCGACGTGCGGCACCTGGGGCAGCGCGGCGCGCGCCGCGCGCAACCCCGCCACGTTGTGCGGGTTGTGCAGCGGCGCCAGCGGGCTGAGCTGCTCGAGCTTCACGACCAGCGCGTCGTCCACCAGCGTGGGCGCGATCAGCTCGGCGCCGCCGTGCACCACCCGGTGCCCCACGGCGTCGATGGCCTGGCCCGCGACGCTGGCGAGCAGCTCCTGGAGCGCCTCCTGGTGCGTGCGCCCCTCGCCGATCCGCTCGACCTTTCCTTCACGTAACGTACGCTCCCCGAGCACGTCGATGAGCCGGTACTTCACGGAGGAGGAGCCGGCGTTGAGGACCAGGACGTTGCTCACCATGGAGGACATTTCTACTATTTGTCGCGCCCCGGGTGGACTTTCATCCTGCGGCGACCCATGAAGGAGCTAGGGGCGTTCCACCTCGGGGCCCGCCCCTGGCCGGCGCTGCCTGGCCTCGCCGTTCCCCTCGGCCGTGTTGCTCCGCCACCCCATGCCACCGAGCTCCCCGAAGGCCTCCTGGACCCTCACGCTCAAGGCGCGCGTCTGGCTGCTGGGGCTCATCGTGCTGCTCAGCGTCGCTGCGGTGCTCGGGCTCCACCTCGAAGCGACCCAGGCGCGCCTGACCCAGCACCACCGGCTGCTGGATTTGCTGGGGCAGACCCGACACCTCTCGCTGGCCGTCCACGAGCTCCAGCGGGAGCGCGGGCTCTCCACGCGCTACCTCATGCACCCCGAGGACGCGCTCCTCACCCAGCTCCGCGCCCAGCAGGCGGCGACCGATCTCGCGCTGGCGGCGCCGGGCGCCAGCGTCCCCCCTCCCACCACTCCGCTCCAGCCCCTCGAGGAGCGTCGCCGGCACGTCCTGACACGGCGGGTGAGCGCTCAAGAGGTGCTCACCGACTACGGCGAGCGGATCGCCCCCATGCTGGACGTGCTGGACGAGCTGAGCTTGGCGGCGGGGAGCCACCCGCTGCATCGGGGGATGGTGGCGCACTCGCACCTCGTGCGCGCCAAGGAGGGGCTCGGTCGCCTGCGCGGGCTGATCGCCGCGCTCCCCTCCGACCCCACGCGGAGCGCCCTCTGGCTGGAGAGCCTGGGAGACGCGAGAGGGCGGCTGCGCTGGCACCTCGACCGCTTCGTGGTCTTCTCCGGTCCAGGGGACGTGGAGCTCGCCCGGACCGTCAGCGACGGAGAAGAGCTGCGCCGCGCCCTACGACTCCTGAGCACGCTCGCCCTGGATGGCTCCGCCGCCAACGACGGGCAGACGGCCCGACAGCGGCACGAGGTGCTGACGGTGGCCATCGACGCCCTGCGCACCCACGAGCTGCAGTCCCTGGCAGCCCTGCAAGCCCGCGCGGAGGCGGACAGGGCGCGCACGCTCTGGCGGGCTGGGCTGGAGACGCTAGGCCTGCTGCTGGTGGCCGGGGCGCTCGCTCACCTGGCGCTGTCGTCCTTGCAGCGGCTGCTCAAGGCGCTGGAAGGCGCTCTGCGCGGAGTGCAGCGCGTCGTGCGCGCTCGCAAGCACTCACCGGCGCCGGTGGCGCCGCTGCCGCGGGACGAAACCAAGGTGCTCGCGCAGAGCTACGGCGCGCTGCTGGATTTGGTGGACCAGCTCGCGCAGACGGCCACGCTGGACGCGCTCACGGGGGCGCTCAACCGCCACGGCTTCAGCGAGCTGGCGCCCGCGGAGCTGGCGCAAGCGCGCCGCCACGAGCGGGCGCTCTCCCTCATCATGATGGATCTGGACCACTTCAAGCAGGTCAACGACACCTACGGGCACGCCACGGGGGACGTGGTCTTGCAGACCGTCGCCACCGTGGTCAAGCGCAACCTCCGCGAGGCCGACGTGTTCGCGCGCTGGGGCGGTGAGGAATTCGTCATCTTGGCGCCGGACACCTCCGCTCCAGACGCCGAGCGGCTCGCCGAGCGGCTGCGGCTGCTGCTCCGCCGTGACCACGGCGCCGGCGTCCCGCACTTCACCGTCAGCTTCGGCGTCACGGAGCTGACCTCGGAGGACGATCTGGACAGCCTGTTCGCGCGGGCGGACGGCGCGCTCTACGAGGCCAAGCAGACCGGGCGAGATCGCGTGGTGCGGCGCTGAGCCGCGGAGGGGTCCGGCCAGCGCGCGGTGGAGGCGCCCGAGGCGCCAGGACCGGGGAGCAGCACCAGCGCGCAGCGCGCTGGCTGTTCATGCGGTGCGGGCGTGCTAGGGGAAGCGCCATGCGCTCAGCACGCTCGGGGCTCGTCGTCACCTCACTGCTCGTCACCGCCTGCGCCGCCGCCCCACCCCGTGAGGTGAGCGGCGGGCAGCCTCGAGACGAGGGCCCACCGGCCGCGTCTGCTGCGGGTGAGCCGGGCGCTGACCACGCGCACCACCACGCGCACGGTGAGGGGCACGCGCACCACGGAGAGCACCACGCGCACGGCGCCTCGCACCAGCACGGGCAGGCTGACGGCGGCCATGCGGGAGCCATGCACCACCGCTTCGAGAACGGGGAGGAGTGGGCCAAGGTGTTCGACGCGCCGGAGCGCGACGCCTGGCAGCAGCCCGAGCAGGTACTGGACGCCCTCGGGCTCACGCCGACCAGCGTCACGGCGGACGTGGGCGCTGGGACTGGCTATTTTTCGGTGCGGCTAGCCCGCCGCTCCCCGCGCGGCAGGGTCTACGCGGTGGACATCGAGCCGGACATGGTGCGCTACCTCGGGGAGCGCGCGCGGCGCGAGGGGCTCTCGAACGTGCAGCCGGTGCTCGGCGCCGCCGATGACGCGCGGCTGCCGGAGGCGGTGGACGTGGCACTCATCGTGGACACGCTGCACCACATCGAGGGGCGCGTGGCCTACCTCACCAAGCTGCGGGAGCGCCTGCGCGAGGCAGGACGCATCGCGGTGGTGGACTTCCTGCCGGAGGCCACCCTGGGCCCCCCCAAGGAGCACCGCCTACCGGCTCAGGACGTCATCGCCGCCGCGGAGCAGGCGGGGCTGAAGCTCACCAGGAGCTTTACCCTGACGCAGCAGTACGTGCTCATCTTCGAGCGCGCCGCGAAGCGCTGACGCGCGCCTGCGCCGGCGTCCCAGCATCGCCATCACGAGCCCGAGGAGCGCCCAGCCCGCGCTCCCGCGGCGGCCCTGGAGCTGACAGCCGCAGCCGCCGTCCTCGGTGCTCCCCGAGCCCGAAGCGCCTGCCGCACCGCTACCCGCGCCACCCCCCACACCCGCGGCGGCGCCGCCCGCCTGACCTGTGCCGGCGACACCACTCTGACCAGCGACACCACTCTGACCGCCACCGCCACTCTGACCGCCGCCGCCACCTTGGCCCGCGCCGCCGCCTCCGCCCCCGGCGCCGCCTCCGCCCGCGCCGCCGCCCCCACCCGCGCCGCCCGGAGCCTCGTAGGCGCCAAAGGATGCACCGCTCGTGCTGCTCTCGAACGCGCCCAAGTCACGCTGCGACCGCCGCCACCGGAAGCGCCGCGCCACGGCCTCGTCCTCGAAGTACTCTCGCTCCGGAGCGCCGTCGACGCCCTGGGCTGCCGCTCCGATGGCCGCGCTGCCAGCGCTCAGCCGAAACGAGGAGCCCGACACGAAGCCGGGCTCACTACCGAACACGCTGCCCGTCAGCGCGCCGACGTTGCTCCCCGTCTCGAACCAGTTGTTGCTGCCGCTCACGCTGACGTTGCCAGCGCTGCCGGCGGCGAGCACATAGGCCGTGCGCGTCCCGACGACGATGTTGTTGGCGATGCGGAGGCTCGCGCTCGCGATCGTGTCATTGCGCACGCGCACGAGCGCAGGCCGGCTGCTCCCCCGCAGCACGAAGGTGTTCCACACCGCCTCCAACCTCATGCTCACGTCCGAGCGCCCCGCGTCATTGTAGAGCACCATCACCTGCCCCCCATTGCCGGGACTGGGGTGGCCCCAGAGGAGGTTGCCGCGAAACAGCAGCTCGTGCGTCGCGCTGGGGCCCGTCATCATGTCCACCTCGTAGTTGGCGGCGCGAGCGATCCAGTTGTACACCACGGTGGCCTGACGAGTGCGCAGGTGGAGGTTCTGTCCGCCCACGGAGTCATGGACGTAGCAGTGCCGCAGCGTGAACGAGCCACCGTACATGTACACGTTGTGCTGGGGTGGATTGGAGACTCGCCCGTTGCTGGCCAGCTCCGAGAACTCCAGCGTGATGCGCTCGCCATCCCCCGTGAAGCCCGCGTCGTTCCCGTGGAGCAGCACGTCGCGGACGAGGAGATCCTCGGCACCCACGGCGCGGATCGCCGCGGCGTTGCCGCTGCCGGTGTGGCAGCCGGTGATCTCCAGCCCGCTGAGCTGGTAGTGGCGGCCCGTCACCTGCCAGCAGCCTCGCCCGCGATCACCCCCCGTGTAGCTGCCCGGCCAGTCCTCCACGGCTTGCCCGGACAGGTCGAAGACGGGCCGCTGGCTAGGGTCCGCCGCGCGAAGGACGATGGGCGCCGAGGCCGTCCCCTGCCGCGTGAGGCGCACCCGGAACCGATACGTCCCCGGGTAGATGACCACCTCATCGCCGGGCCCGGCGGCCTCGAGCTTGGTGTGATCATCGCCCGACCGCAGCTCCAGCGTCGCCGCCTGGACCTCCACCCCGAACGTCAGCACCCCAGCGGCCCCCAGCACCGCCCACGCCATCGACCTCATCCGGGGAGCTTACCCGCAGCCGTGCGGCACCGGCAATGCGACTCACGCCGCCGCGGACCTGACGTCCCCTGCGCGCGCCGCTACGCTCCCCGCCCATGAGCTTCGAGGACGAGCCCTTCAACCCGCGCGAGCTGCTCGAAGGTCTGCGCGAGGACGCCCGCGCGTGGTGCGAGGGGCGGAGCCCCTGGGGGCGCGCGCTGCTCGGCCTCTACCTGCTCTACGCCGGCCTCCGGCACCTGGCCGATCCGCTCTATAGGAGCTGGTTCAGCGGCCTCACGCTCGCCCTGCACGAGCTGGGGCACCTCCTCTTCCACTTCTTCGGTCACACGCTCATGCTGCTGGGCGGCAGCATCACGCAGCTAGCGGCGCCGCTGCTGGCGGCGCTCTACCTGCTCCTACGCCAGCGCGACTGGTTCGGCTTCGCGGTGGGGCAGGCGTGGCTCGCCTTCTCCACCTGGGAGCTTGCCACCTACGTGGACGACGCCAACCGTGAGCAGCTCCCGCTCGTGTCGATGGGCGGCGTCCCGGAGCATGACTGGTCCACGCTGCTCACCCAGTGGCGCCTGCTCAACCACGCCCAGACGCTCGCCTCCCTGACGCGCCTGAGCGCTCTGCTGCTGTGGGCCACGGCGATGGCGCTCACGGGCTGGCTGCTGTGGCAGATGTGGCGCGCCAGGGATTGACGTCCCGCCCTTGGCGCTATGCTCGGCGCATGGCGGTCGTCCCGGCGAAGAAGATCTCCTGGACACCACCGCCGCGCTGCCCCGCGTGCGGTGAGGTGGTGGTCGCCTGTGCGCAGAACATGCCGCTCGTCCAAGACGAGGCAGGTCGCGTGTACTGCCGTGAGCACGGGCACCTCGCCGCGCCCCACTACCCGGAGAAGCTCGCCAACTACGAGCGCTGGCGCGCCAAGCAAGCCGAGCGGCTGGCGAGCGCCAGGGTCAGCACGACGGCAGGCCCCGCAAAGGAGCCGCGCGAGGGGGAGCCGGACTGAGACCTCCGCGGGCCAGCGGTGCACCGCCCACCGTGGTGGGCTCTACGTCGACGCCGAGCGCCGAGCCTCGAGCCGCTCGTCCACGAGCACGCCGAGATCCAGCTTCAGCTCTGCTGCCGCCGCGAGCGCGACCCGCGGCCGCACCCCGACGCCCGAAGACCACGAGGTCCGCCTCCAGGCGCGCGCCCGGGACACCACGTGCACCGCGAGCCCGGGCGCACGCGAGGCCACCGCCGCCTCCCTGGGGGTTGCCGTCATGGCCTCCTTCTTTCCGTGAACCCGAGCGGGAGCCCGCTCAGGCTGCCGTGCGCGCTACCGAGGTACCGATACGGGGCGCAGTCCTTCTGTGAACCGTCAGGGTGGGCCCCGCCACGTACACCACATCCGTGGAAGGATGGATGTCGCGGTACACCGCGCGGCCCTCGACCTCCTCCACGGTGGCAGCGTGGGCCCCCTCCGGTGTCAAGCGGAGCGCGCCACGCTCCGCTTCGCCGAGCCCCACGCGGAGCGGGTAGGTAGCCAGTGCCGGAAGGCGCGCCGTGACCTGATGCGAGGGCGCGGTGCGGAGCCCCGCTTTCCCCAGCGCGCTCGGCTCGACGGCCCACACGCCGGCCGCAGGTGCGAGCCCTCGCGCGAGCTCCGGCGCCGCAGCGGCGAGGCGCACGGCGGCCTCGACCACGCGCTGCGCTTCCTGCGAGGCTAGCGGGCTCCCCAGTCCCCCGCTGGCGTCCGCGCTGGCGTCCAGCGTGTCCGCACCCTCCGGGGCCCCATCCCCACTGCAAGCGACGATGAGCGCCGCCAGCGCCAGCACCCAGAGCGCACGTAGCCTCACCACCCCCAGCCCATCCGGAATCTTTGCCATGACCGCCTCACCGCTCCACCAACCCGAGTGGTGGCCGTGAGACGACCACCAGAGGGATCCAGAGAAAAGCCGGCACGCGCCGGGGCCGGCGCCGCTCAGAACCCGTGGATGGAGGCCACGTACACCCCCAGGCCCACCACCAGCGCCGACAGCGCGGACGCCAGCGCGAACATCAGCGCAGCCGCGCGCCGGATGGCGCGCTCCCCCGCGGGCGCCACCAGCGCCGCCACCAGCCCGCCGAGCGCGAGGCACACCACGGCCACCGCGAAGTGCTCTTTGACCTCGAACAGCAGCCCGGCCTCCGTGCTCAGATGAAATAGCGGCCGCTTCACGACGCGGCGGTAGTCTGGGTAGATGAACACGCCCGCCGACCACGCCAGCACTGCGAAGCCCGCCGAGAGCACGAGCGCCCAGCGACCTCGCCGGGAGGGGCGCTGGCCGCGCCGGAGCAAGAGGGCGGGGTGTAGCAGCGCCGCCGTGGCCAGCACGCCGAGCTGACCGTGCACGCTCTGCAGCACGCGCAGCGCCGTCATGGAAACACCCACGCCACCACCGCGATGACGGGCACGAGCACGAGCGCCGCGAGCGAGAGCCGGGCGGCTCGCGCGGCGGCGCTGCCCGGCCGGCGGAGCAGCAGCGCGTAGGCCAGCCCCGCCACGCTGGCGCCCCACCACACCGCGACCCCCACGCGCCAGTAGTACACCGTGTCCAAGGTCCGCAAGATGAGCACCGGGTTGACGCTGTCGCCGCGCGCGTACTCGTAGAGGCGCTCCAGCACGTAGGTGCTGGGCGCCGCCAAGCCGAAGACCAGCGCGGCCAGCGCCAGCGCGGAGCGCCGCTCCTCAGCGCTCGGCGTCGGCGTCACGCGCGGGGTTCTCCCGGTCGGGCTTGGGGCGGCGGGGCGCCAGCGCCAGCACCGTGAGCGCGCTGGCGCCGAAGGTGACCAGCATCATCAAGAGCTCCACGGTGCTGTCGCTGGAGCCGTTGGCGGTGGGGCGGTTCATGAGCTCATTTCAGTTTGTAGTTGACGAGCGTGGCCAAGAGCACGAGCGAGCGATCGACGGCCAAGTAGGCGAGCCCCACCTGCGCGGCGACGCCCAACGCCATGAGGGCGCGGCGGAGCGCTGCGCTGCCGCCGAGGGCGGTGCCCGCGATGGACGCCACCAGGACGAGCACGGCGGCGCCCGGCGCGAGCAGCACCATGGCCTCCCAGGTGGCGGGGCGGTGGAGGTAGGCGATGAGCAGCGGCGCCCCGAGCAGCCACGCCCCCAGCGCGAGGCGCCCCGGCGCGAGCGCGGCGGCGAGCCCAGCGCGGGTGAAGCCGCGCCGCCCGAGGACGAGCGCGCTCACCGAGAAGGCTCCGATCAGCGCCCACGCGAGGGGCTGCGCCCAGCGCCGCAGCGCCGTGAGCTCGAGGTGGCTCGTCTCCGCGCGGCGCCCGAGCCCCGCCCCACGCAGGTTGTGGATGGAGCCGCGCAGATCCCCCAAATCGGCGCGCGCCAGGGCCAGCTCGGTCGTGGCCAGCGCCCAGTCGGCCTCGCTCAGCTCCGGCTCCTCCAGCCAGCGTTCGAAGGCGGGCACCGCGCGAGCGGGCAGGCCGAGCCGGTGGTACCAAGCCTCCGCGATGAAGCCGCGGGCCGCGCTCCGCACCGGCCCTGGCGGGAAGGCGTCGACCCGCTGCTCGAAGCCGAGCAGCAGGTCTTGCGTGAGCGCCCCCGGCGCGAGCCGCTGCATCTTCACGAGCTCCGTCAGCTCCGCGCTCGCGCCGCCGCGGGCCTCCAGCCACTCTCGGCGGAGCCGCGCGCGCCGCGCCAGGCGCGACTGGGGTGCCTGCTCGAGAATGCGCGCGTAGAGCTCGAGCGCCACGTCGAGCCTCGCCTCCTGCTCGGCCTGCTCCGCCTGACGGATGAGCCGGGCGGCGGCGTCTTCACCCGCGCCGCCTCCGGCGCTCGAGGCGCGCGTCCCGAGCACCAGCAGCAGCGCCAGCGCGAGCAGCGAGGAGGCGATGACGAGCACGCCGAGCTGGAGCCGTGAGGCGCTCACCCTGCTCGCCATAGCGAAGGGCGCGCCGGGCGTCGACCGCCGCTCCGAGCAGCCGGCGGGGCTCGCCTGGAGGCGCTCACCCGAGGAGCGAGGCCGCTGTAGAGTGTGGGCGTCTGTGCTAAGGTTGGAAGACCCTCCATGGCACGTCTCGCTTCGTCTGGTTCGGTCGCGCTCCTCTCGGCGCTAGGAGTGCTCGCCTGCAGCAGCTCATCCAAGGACGGCGGGGCTGGCGGCGGCGCCGGAGGCAGCGGGGGCGCCGGAGGCACCCCCATCACGTCATACCAAGGCACCCACTGCGACTACGTCGTCCCCATCGCGGAGACGGTCGAGGAGGCGTCGCTCGACGCCCCGGACGTTGGCTCGGAGCCCACGCCGCGCCACGTCCACGTGAGCTGGGCGGGGCCCTCGGCGTCCAGCTTCGCGGTCAACTGGAGCACTGGGCTGGACACCAAGCTGTCGGCCGTGGTGTTCGGCACGGACCAGGCCGCCGTGCAGGCTGCGGACGGCCCCACCGAGGGCGTCCAGGTGGAGCGCGGCTACACCTTCCAGTACGGCAGTACGAGCCCGCTCTTCCCCAACCAGAGCCACCGCGTGCATGAGGCGCACGTCTGCGGGCTCACCGCGGCCACCACCTACTACTACAAGGTGGGCGGGCCAGGGCACTGGAGCCCCGTCTACGACGTGGCCACGGCGCCGGAGCCCCTCAGCGCCGCGCCCTTCCGCTTCGCGGTCAGCGGTGACTCCCGCGGAGATCCTGGCACCTTCACCGCCCTGCAGCAGATGATCTTGGCCGATGGCGCTGATTTTCAGGTGTTCACCGGGGACGCGGTGGTGGTCGGGGCCAACCAAGATCACTGGAACGCCTTCTTTCGTGGCACGACGGGGTCCTTCGGTGTGGAGGAGGCGCTGGCGCGCATCCCCTTCATGTCGGTGAACGGCAACCATGAGGCCTTCGCCTTCAACTACGTGGCGCAGTTCGCCTTCCCCCCAGAGAACAGGGAAGAATACTACTCTTTCAGCTACGCCAACGCCTTCTTCGTGCTGCTCAACGACACCGTGGCGGACAAGGCCCTGCTCGGCAAGCAGGGGGAGTACCTCCGCGCCCAGCTCGGCCGGCTGGACCGCAGCAAGACACACTGGGTCTTCGCCGTGCACCACCGCCCGCTCTACACCTGCTCCAACCACTCCCCCGTGGACGAGCAGGTGGCGAGCTGGGAGCCCATCTACGACGAGCTGGGCGTGGACTTCGTGCTGGCGGGGCACAACCACTGCTACGAGCGCAGCAAGCCGCTCAAGCCCGGCGGGGTGGAGGTGCCGCTCGGTACCGGCACCATCCACGTCACGGCCGGCGGCGCCGGCGCGCCGCTCTACGGCACGGGCACGGACTGCCCCTTCGAGGCCATCACGGAGAAGACGCGCGGCTACGTCAGCATCGACGTGGACGGCAAGACGCTCCGGTACCGCGCGCTTAGGCTGGACGGCAGCGAAATCGAGTCGCTGACCATCACCAAGTGAGCCACGGCGCGCCGTGGGCTAGGCTCGCACCATGACCAACCGCCAGGAGCCGAGACCTGATTTCGACGTCATCGTGATCGGCACGGGGCTTGGCGGCTGCGCCGCGGGCGCCATCACGGCGCTCAACGGCCTGCGCACGCTCATCTTGGAGAAGAACCCGCGCGCTGGCGGCGCCTGCTCCTACTATGAGAAGCGCGGCTTTCGGATGGACACCGGCACGCACCTGTTCATCCGTGGCAACAAGGGCCCCTTCGGCCGGCTCACGCGCCGCCTCGGGATGGGCACGCCGCTGGAGTTTCGGCACACCCCGTACACGGTGCACCTCAAGGGGCTGAACGTGGACGTCCAGGTCCCACAGACCCTGCTCGGACAGGCCTCGGTGGTGCCGAAGCTCCTGCTCCAGACGCGCATCTCGCCGCTCCAGTACCCGGGCATCTTGCGGCTCTTCCACGACATCCTCACGAAGCGGCCCCACGAGATCGACGCGCTCAACACCGTCAGCGTAGAAGAGTACATGCTGCACTTCACCGACAATGAAGAGGTGCGCGCCATGTTCGGGCTCCTGCTGGGGCTCATGTTCATCCTGCCGCCGTGGGAGGCGTCCGCCGGGGAATCCATCTGGAACCTACAGAAGCTGATGAAGGAGGCCAACCTCGGCTACCCGAAGGGCGGCGCCTCCATCATCCCCAAGACCTTCTTGCAGGGCGCGGAGCGTCACGGCGCCACGGTGCGCATGAAGGCGAACGTCAAGCAGATTGAGGTGGAGGGGGGTGCGGTGAAGGCGGTGGTGCTGCGCGGTGGAGAGCGCATCACCACCAAGTGCGTCATCAGCACGACGGCGCTCAACGACACCGTGAACGAGCTGGTGGGAGCGGCGCACTTCCCCGCGGCCTACGTCGAGCGCGCCAAGGGCATCAAGCCGTCGTGGACGGCCGTGCAGGCGAAGATCGCCGTCAAGAAGCGGGTCATCGAGGCGGGCTCCCTCGTGGGGGGCACTCCGCTGAAGTTCGATCGCAAGTTCTCCGACTCCTTCTTGCGAGAGACCATGGGCTCGCTACAGCACGGAAAATTTAGCGGCTTCGTCCCCATCTACGCGCCGGTCCCGTCCAACTACGATCCAGAGCTCTGCCCGCCGGGCTGTCAGCTCATCACGGCCGTGGCCGTCGCTCCCACCCTGGACGTAGAGCTGGAGGACGGCGAGCAGCGCTGGATCGACGGCCTGATGCAGGCCATGTACGAGATGGTGCCGGAGCTCGAGCGCAACGTCCTTTTTTACGACACCTGGTCCGTCCGCACCCTGGCCGCGTGGATAGGCAAGAGCAACGGCTCGGCCATCACCACCAGCCAGACGCCGCAGCAGGTGGGCCTGGAGCGTCCCTCCCATCGCACCCCCGTCCAGGGACTCTACATCGCGGGCGACTGCGGCGGACACGCGCGCGGGGTCGGCACGGAGCTAGCCTGTCAGAGCGGGATGGACTGCGCGGACATGGTGACGGCGGATCTCAAGAACTACGTCCTCGGGGACTACCCCCTCGAGCCACGCGCCCAGGCCCGTACCGCGCTCGGAGCGTAGCTCGCCGAGCGCGCCGAGTACCCCCCCGGCCCCCGCAGGGCCTCACCCGCCGCCCCATGACGGGTTCTTCCCTCGCCTCGAGGAGGCTCCACACCCCATGTCCTTCAAGCAACTCTCCCTGGTCTCCGCTGTCTTGGTCAGCCTCACGTCGCTGGTAGGGGCGGCGTGCTCCTCCGGCAGCGGTGGGGCGCTCACGTCCTCGGGCTTCTGTGAGGCCTACGCGCCCTGCTGCGCCGAGCTCGGCCGCGCCACCAACCCTGCCCTGTGCGAGCGGATGTTCGGCGGCCAGCCAGCCGCAGATCCAGCGGCTGCCGAGCAGTGCTTCGCGGAGCTGAAAGAGCAAGCCAGCGATCCGGCGTTCTGCAGGTTCGAGCTCGATGAGCCGGAGGCGTGCGACCGCGCCTTCCCGCGGCGCAGCGGGACGCGAGCGCCCGGCGCCACCTGCACGGAGGACGGGCAGTGCGCGGGCGCCAACGCCACCTGCACCGAGTTCGGCGACGAGCCCGGGCAGTGCGCGCTCTACGTGGACGCCGCCGAGGGCGCCCCCTGCCTCGGGGACCGCACGGGCTCGATGCGGTCGTGGGGAGGGCAGCCCATCGACGACGAGATCCCGCTCTGCAACGCCGGGGAGGCGCTGGTGTGCGCTGGCGGTCGCTGCGTGCGGAAGGCCGGGGAGGGCGGCGCGTGCAGCAGCGCCAAGCAGTGCACCGCGGAGACCTACTGTGCGGACGGCACCTGCCGCCAGCGTGTCGAGCTCGGCGAGCGCTGCGACCCGAGCGCTTGGGAAGATCCTTGCGAGGCCAGCACCCACTGCGCCCAAGGCTCCGCCACCTGCGAGCCCCGCCGCGCCAACGGCGAGAGCTGCGAGGCCAGCGCAGAGTGCCTCAGCGACTACTGCTCCGAGAGCAAGTGCGAGGCCAACCTCGGCTTCGCTGGCCTCATCCTGGGCTTCGTCTGCCGCTGAGCGGCCTCCTCACGCACGGCGCTCGAAGCACCGCGCGCACGACGCCAGCGCCACCGGCCGCCGGCGTGCGTACGCCGCTAGTACCCCATGTCCAGCATGGCGTCCGCCACCTTGATGAAGCCGGCGATGTTGGAGCCCTTCACGTAGTCGATGCTGCCGTCCTTCTGCTTGCCATAGCGCACGCCTGCCGCGTGGATGTCGACCATGATCTTGCGGAGGCGCGCCTCCACCTCCTCCGCCGTCCACGACAGCTTGCTGCTGTTCTGGCTCATCTCCAGGCCGCTGGTGGCGACGCCGCCGGCGTTGGCGGCCTTGCCAGGCGCGAACACCTTGCGAGCCGCTTGAAACGCCGCGATGGCGCCGGCCGTGCAGCCCATGTTGGACGTCTCCACCACGTATTTGACGCCGTTGTCGATGAGCCGCCGCGCGTCGGGCTCGGCCAGCTCGTTCTGGATGGCGCAGGGGAAGGCCATGTCCACCGGCACCTCCCAGGGCTTCTTACCAGGGACGAATTGGGCGCCAAAGCGCTTGGCGTAGGGCTCCACGACGTCATTGTTGGAGGAGCGCAGCTCCAGCAGATACTCCCACTTCTCGGGGGTGCCGACGCCCTCCTCATCCAAGATGTAGCCGTCCGGCCCGGAGATCGTGATCACCTTGGCGCCCATCTTGCTGGCCTTGGCGCAGACGCCCCACGCCACGTTGCCGAAGCCGCTGACCGAGACGCGCTTGCCCTCCCAGCCGTCCCCCGCCTGCCGCAGCATCTCATTGGCGTAGTACACGGAGCCATAACCCGTGGCCTCGGGGCGGATGAGGCTGCCGCCCCAGCTGGCACCCTTGCCCGTGAACACGCCGCTGTGATCGCCCGTCAGCCGCTTCCAGGTGCCGTACATGAAGCCCACCTCACGCCCGCCGACGCCGATGTCTCCCGCGGGCACGTCGACCTCCGGGCCGATGTAGCGGTGCAGCTCCATCATGTAGCTCCGACAAAATCGCATGATCTCGTTGTAGCTCTTGCCCTTGGGGTTGAAGTCCGCGCCGCCCTTCGCGCCGCCCATGGCAAGCTGGGTGAGGCTGTTCTTGAAGGTCTGCTCGAAGGCCAGGAACTTCAGCGAGCCCAGCGTCACCGAGGGGTGGAAGCGGATGCCGCCCTTGTACGGGCCGAGCACGTTGTTGAACTGCACGCGATAGCCCCGATTCACGCGCACCTCACCGTCGTCACCCTCCCACTCCACCTTGAAGGTGAACACGCGGTCCGGCTCCGTGAGCCGCTCGAGGAGGTGCCCCTTGAGGTACTGCGGGCGGTCGTTCACCACGTCGATGACGGACTCCAGGACCTCACGGGTCGCTTGGATGAACTCCGGCTGCGCCGGGTTGCGGGCTTCCAGCTCCTGCATGAACTTGTCGAGGTCGTACATGTGCCGATTCCTTGAGAGCGCGCGGCGTGCCGGAGCGGTGCCCACAGGGTGGGCGAGCAGGCGGCGTAGCGGGGCCCGCGACGTGCGGGCTGCGAGCTCAGCGCGGCCTATATAGTACCTCGCGCAGAAATGTCAGCGGAGATGGCCCGGCCTCTCCGCCAAGACCCCGCGGCGTCGCTCAACGCGGTGCAGCACGCAGCGCGATGAGCGTCACGATTGACGCACGACGCTAAGCACGGCGCGCGCACCGCCGCGTAGGACCGTGCGCGCTACCGCAGCGCCTCCGCATCGCCTCATTGGGCGTCGATGCGGTAGATCCCACCGAAGCTGAGCACGTAGAGCTCGCCCTGGGCGTCTTGCCCGAAGGACGCGATGTTGCTCACCCTACGGCTGGGGTTGATCTCGCTCGTGATGTCCCGCAGCCGAGTCGCCGCGCCTCCCGCGTAGACGAAGCTCCAGAAGCGACCGCTGCAGTAGTCCGCGTAGAGGTACGTGCCACGTAGGCCTGGAATGCTCCGGCCTCGATACACGTAGCCGCCGGTGACCGAGCAATTGCCACCTTCGTGAGAGTACTCCGCCACGGGCAGGACCTTGCCCGTGCGGTCGCAGCTACCGCCGCCGAAGCAGTGCGTGCCCTCCATGACGCGCCAGCCGTAGTTGCTGCCGCTGCCCGTGCCGGCGGGCTCCACGTCGATCTCCTCCCAGTCACCCTGGCCCACGTCCCCGACGTACATGTCGCCGGTGCAGGTGTCGAACGTCCAGCGCCAGGGGTTGCGCCAGCCGTAGCTCCAAATCTCTGGCCACACGCCTTGCCCCGTCATGTTGCCCGCGGGGATGCCGTACTGCTTGCCGCCCTCCTGGCGACTGACGTCGAAGCGCAAGATCTTGCCGAGCCCGGTGCTCAGTGACTGCCCATTGCCGATGCTGCCGTGCTGGTCGCCGCCGCCGCCGCCGTCGCCGACGCCGAGCCACAGCATCCCGTCCGCACCAAACACGAGAGCGCCGCCGTTGTGGTTGGACTCCGGATCGCGCTGCGTGAAGAGGACCCGCTCGCTGCTGGGATCCAGCGCCTGCGCGTTGCCACTGGCGAGGGTGAATTCCGAGATGACCTCGTCCCCATCACGCGCGGTGGTCCCGTCCGCGGTGTAGTAGACATACACCTTGCCCACCCTCGGGAACTGCGGGTGGAACGCCACGCCGAGCAGGCCCTCCTCGTTGTTGGAGGAGTTGACGCGCTGCTCGATGTCCAGGAACACCGAGCTGGCTCCGCCGCCGAGCGGGCGCATCGTGAGCACGCCCTTCTGCTCACCGATGAGCACGCGCGAGGTGTCCCCAGGAGGGCTCTCCAAGAACACCGGGCGCTGAAAGCCGCTGGCGAAGGCCGTGAGCTTCAGCGCCGGCGCAGTCCCCGTCGCCGGGCTGCAGTCGAGCGAGCTGCTGCCCCCCCCAGAGCCTCCGCTGCCGCTGCCGCCCCCGCTGCCGCTCACTCCCCCGCTGCCGCTGCCGCCCCCGCTGCCGCTGCCGCCCCCGCTACCGCTCGCTCCCCCGCTACCGCTCACTCCCCCGCTGCCGCTCACTCCCCCGCTGCCGCTCACTCCCCCGCTGCCGCTGCCGCCCCCGCTGCCGCTGCCGCCCCCGCTGCCGCTGCCGCCCCCGCTGCCGCTCGCTCCCCCGCGACCGCTCACTCCCCCGCAGCCGCTCACTCCCCCGCTGCCGCTCGCGCCACCACCCCCGGCGTCATCATCGCTGCCACAGGCGACTACGCCGCCCAACACGCTCACGACACTCAAGCACCCAAGGATCCAACCCCGAACCCGCATGACGAAGTACCTCCGTTGACCCGCCGAGACTCCCGGCCGGCGAGGAGCAGGCTACTCCCACCTCCCCAGCGACGCCATAGCCGCTGTGGCGGAAGTGACGCGTGACCCTGCGCCCCGCCGAGGGGCTCCGGGTCGGGGTGAGCCCGCGCTGGAGGCGCGCCCGCAGCTCGCCTAAGCACCGAGCGTGGCTGCATGACCGCTCGAGCCCGTCGCGACACCGTCCCCTCACGACTGCGCTGGCTCGGCGCGGTCGCGGTCGTCGCGCTGGTGGCCGCGGCGTTCGCGATCTTGTTTCGCGTGCTCCTCGGCGGCGCGTTGAAGCTCGCCTTCGCGCAGCCGGACATCGTCTCGGCCATCCAGTCCGTGCCGTGGTACGCCCGCGTCCTGCTCCCCGCGGTGGGCGGGCTGCTCGCGGGGCTCACCGCGAAGCTGGTCGCGGTCCGTGGCAAGAGCGAGGGCGTGGGCGACGTGATGGAGGCCGTGGTGCTGGGCCGCACGCCGCTCTCCATGAGCGTCACGCTGCTCAAGTCCCTCGGCTCGTGGCTGGCCATCGCCACGGGGGGCTCCATCGGGCGAGAGGGGCCCATCATCCAGTTTGGTGGCAACGCCGGGGACAGCGTGGGTCGGCTGCTCCGCCTGGACGATCGTCGCACGCGCGTGCTCATCCTCGCGGGGACCGCCGCGGGCTTCACGGCGGCCTACAACACGCCGCTCGCGGCCGTGCTGTTCTCGCTCGAGATCGTGACGGGGATGTTCGCCTTGGAGGCGGTGCTCCCCACCATCGCCGCGGTCGCCTTGGCGACGGCGCTCATGCGCGCCGCGCTCGGCGAAGGGCCGCTCTATGGCCACCGCGCCTTCGAGGTCGCCAGCTCCTGGGAGCTCTTGGCGCACGCGCTGCTCGGGCTGCTGGCGGCGCTGGTGGCGCAGCTGTTCATGCGCCTGCTCTCCGACGCCGAGGGCTGGTTTTCCGCCTGGGGGCCCCGGCAGCCCTGGCGCGCCGCGCTCGGTGGGCTGCTCGTAGGGCTCCTGCTCACCCAGCTCCCCGAGGTGGCCGGCAATGGCTACGAGCCGCTCGACGCACTGCTCGATGGCCGCTTCGCGCTCGGGATGCTGCTCGTGCTGATGGTGGGCAAGGCCGTGGCCACCACCGCCTCGGTGTCCTCGGGGAGCCCCGGCGGCGTGTTCACCGCGACCCTGCTCATCGGCGCGGCCTTCGGTGCGTGCCTGTGGCACGGCCTCAGCCAGCTCTTCGGCGTGGGGGCGCTCGGCTCCACCGGCGGCTACGCGCTCGTGGGCATGGCCGCCATGCTCGCCGCCACCACCCACGCCCCGCTCATGGCCGCCGTGCTCGTGTTCGAGATCTCTGGGGACTACGGCATCGTCGTCCCGCTGCTGCTGTCCACCACCATGGCGACGCTGGTGTCGCGTGGGCTCCGCCCGGAGTCCATCTACACGGCGGAGCTGCGCCGTCGTGGGCTCGGCTGGAAGCTCACGCTGGAGGGGCGCACCGTCGAGCGCTGAGCGCTGAGCGCTGCGCGCCGCGCGCTGCTCCTGGCCTGCCCCTCACCAGCGACGGAACGGCACCACGTAGCCCGGGCTCCGGTAGGTGTGCACGTCGAAAAAGTGCGCCAGCGTCCCCGGCAGCTCCGCGTGGCGCCCGGGGGCGCTCACGGCGAGGTTGTCGAGCTCCCGAGGGTCCGCGCCAAGATCGTAGATCTCCAGCGTGCCACGGCGTGTGTCGGCGATGACCTTGGTGCCCTCCGGGGTGATCCACGCGCGCTTGAGCTGCGCCTCCG
The DNA here is from genome assembly GCA_963169915.1 of Myxococcota bacterium. Taxonomy (GTDB): domain Bacteria; phylum Myxococcota_A; class Polyangia; order Polyangiales; family Polyangiaceae; genus JADLEQ01. The sequence continues at coordinate 19,499 of CAUJEM010000112.1, read as the reverse complement.
CGAGGATGGGGCGGGTCAGCGCGCTCGGCCGCCCCGCCAGGAGCGGCAGGAGGCTCTGCCCCATCATGAGCGCCGGGGTGGACAGCCCGTAGGCGTCGAGCACGGTGGGACCGACGTCCACCAGGCTGACGGGCTCCTCGACGTGCCGCGCCCTCAGCCCGGGCGCGACGACCAGCAGCGGCACGCGCAGGAGCTCGTCGTAGAGCGTGCTCGCGTGAAAGCTCACGCCGTGCTCTCCAAAGGCCTCGCCGTGATCCGCGAAGATCATCCACACCACGCGCTCCTTCAGCGCCGTGCGCTCCGCGACCACGCTGCGCAGGCGGCCGAGCTCTTCGTCCACGCGCTCGAGGCAGCTCAGGTAAGCCTCGAACGCGCCGCGCTTCGCGCCGCGCGGCTTCGGGCCGCAGTCGTAGGGCGCGTGCGCGTCCAGAAAGTGCACGAAGGCCAGTAGCGGTCCCGGCGCCTGCCGCGCGAGCTGCGCCCGCAGCGACCGACCGGCCGCCTCGGCGGTGGGATAAGCCCGCACGCGCGCCGAGATCTGCTCCTGAAAGCCGCGGACGATGCCGTACTCATGGGTCAGCCACCCCGTCGTGTCCACCGTGAGGGTGGGCACACCCTGGGCCGCCACCAGCTCCGCGAAGCGCGGCGAGGGGTCGTCGTGCGGGAACACCTCAGGCCGGCGCTTGGTGTACTCCGTCCAGCGGAGCTGCGAGTAGTAGCGGCTCGCGAACAGCGCCGCGAGCGACGGCGCCGTGGAGGTCCCCGCCGCGCGAGCTTGGCGAAACCAGACGCCTGCGTCCCGCAGCGCGAACAGGTGCGGGAGCCGCCGCCGATGGCGCTCGTCGGCGAGCACGTCGGCACGCAGCGAGTCCACGCCGAGCAGAAGCACGATGGGCGCGGCCGGGAGCGGGCTCGGCGACGAGGGAGGGACGGGGGCGAGGCGCGCGCGATCGACGAACCAGGGGCGCTGCGCGAGCGGCACCTGGAAGCTCGCGCTGCGCGCGCCGTACAGCGGCGCGATGAACGGCACCAGCGCGGCGAGGGGCTGGTGGGACAGCTCGAGCAGGGTACGGTTCGCGGGGCGCACCAGGACCCCGAGCAGCGCCGCGCCCAAGAGCGCGAGGAGCGCCGCCGCGCTGGCCCAGCGGGGGACGCTCCGGCGTGGGCCAGCACCCTCGAGCGCCCCACATGCGATGAGCCCGGCGCCGACGCTCGACACCAGGTGGAGCCCCGGGTAGGCGAGCGGGAGGTAGGTGGCGTTGGCGCCGACCAACGCCGCCGCGACGCCGAGCGCCAGCCAGCGCAGGCGGCCGCGCCCCACCCAGCGCGCCCCACCGTAGCCTACCAGGAGCAGCACGGTGGTGAGGGCCGCGCCGAGCAGCCACCAGAGCGCCGGTGGGATCTGCGCCGGGAGGCGCGTGATGAGCCCCGAGAGGTCGTCCCGCATCGCCCACAGCGTCGGCGCCCCGAGCCCGAGGAACGCCAGCGCCCAGCCGAGCCAGCGCGGGCCCACGCCCCACCGCCGCCACAGCGCGAGCGCGCCGGAGAGCAGGAGCGCGAGCGCGAGCGTGTGCGCCAGCACGGTGCCCTGCACCGCCAGCCAGGTCCGCGGCCCGAGCGCACGCGGCAGCCGTAGCGCCAGCAGCAGCGCCTGCAGCGCGACGACCCCTCCCCACGCGAGCGCGTGGCCGCGGAGGGGACCGAGGGAAGCGCGCTGGAGCTCCTGCATCTCTCGCTAAGGGCGGGCTCTCGCGAGAGAGGGGGTCAGGGCTCACCCCGAGGGCGAGCCCGGTACGGCTCCATGAAGGGGAGGAAGTCACGCTCGGCCAGCGCCTCACGGACCCACTGCTGGACGGCGGGGAGCTGCGCCAAGCGCTGCGCGAAGGGCTCCAGATCTTTGGGCAGCGGCAGCGCGTAGGTGCGCAGCCTCAGGACGGTGGGGGCGAAGAAGGCGTCCGCGATGCTGAAGTCGCCGAAGAGCAGGGGCCCCCCGGAGCGCTCGAGCAGCCGTCGCCAGAGCTCCACCAGCCGCTCCACGTCGGCGCGCACGTCGGGGCGATCGCGCCACACGATGGCGCCCACCTCCGGGAGCTGCGCCTCGAGGTTCATCCCGCAGGCGCCGCGCAGCGCCGAGAAGCCGCTGTGCAGCTCCGCGCAGGCGCTGCGCGCCCAGGCCCGCGCTGCGCGCTCCCGCGGCCACAGCGCCAGCTCCGGGTGACGATCTGCGAGGTACTCCGCGATGGCGAGGCTGTCCCACACGACGAGCTCGCCGTCCACCAGCGCAGGGACCTTGCCGGCGCTCGAGACGCTGGCGAGCGTCTGCTTGAAGCTCGAGCCGCTCCCGAAGGAGTCCATCCGCACCAGCACCTCCTCGAAGGGGATGCCGGCCTGTCGCATCAACACCCACGGCCGCATGGCCCAGGGCGAGTAGTTCTTGTTGCCGATGTAGAGCTTCATCCTGCTGACAGCTTGAGCTTAGCGCGACGGCGCGCGCAAGCAGCACCGCCATGGCGCCGTGGAGGCCACCGCACCCGCCGTGAGCGTCAGCTCAGCGTGGTGAGCGTCACGAGGCCGGGCTGCTCCCACGCCTCCAAGATCCGCCGGACCCTGTCTTGCCACAGCTCGGCAAATTCATGCTGCTCGGCCTCGCTCGCTTGACCGGCGAGGAGGCTCCGCAGGAGCGGCATGGCGCGCGGCGAGGCTGGGATGGACTGCGCGCTGTACGAGGCCACCACCGTGGCGCCGGTGTCCCGCCGCGTGAACGCGATCTCCCCGGGGAGCTCCCGGTCGAAGCTCAAGAGCTGGCGGCGGTCGAACTGGCCCGCGAGGCCCTTGAAGCCCGTGTCCGTGGTCGCGCCGGTGACGAGGCTCACGACGTTGGCGATGACGCCCGTGACGCCGTCGAGCGCGCCGTCGGCGAAGCCGACGAGCACGTCCCCGCGCTCCGGCGGGGCCTCCCCGTAGAGGGCGCGCAGCGCACGCACCGTCATGAGCCACGCGCCGGCGACCGTGGGGCAGGAGTGCCCCGCCAGCCGCACGGCGTCTTCATAGCCATACTCGAGCAGCCCCCCTTCCGCGCTCCCGAGCAGCTGCGCCAAAGGATCATGAACGGTGATGCGCGGGGCGCGGGCGAAAAAACTTGGAAAACCCATGGTGTGCCTCCAGACCTCGTCTCTCGGCGACAATGACCGGAGCGTCAACGCGGCTGGCTCGTGAGCGGCCGAGGCGCGTGCTAGGCTGCGGCCTCGTGAGCCAGCAGAAGACCATCGAAGCCTACATGACGCCCTCCCCCCTCACCATCGGGGTGGACCAACCCCTGTCTCGCGCGCGGGAGGTCATGCAGGAGCACGGCGTGCGGCACCTGCCGGTGCTCAACGGTGGGCGCCTCGTCGGCCTCGTCAGCGAGCGAGACGTCAGCCTCATCGAGGGGCTGCGAGACGTGGACCCCAGCGGGCTGAGCGTGGAGGAGGCCATGTCGAGCGACGTGTTCTCGGTGACCAGCGACGCCACCTTGGCGCAGGTGGCTCAAGAGATGGCGGAGCGAAAGTACGGCTCCGCCGTCGTCATGAAGAGCACGAAGGTCATCGGGATCTTCACCACGGTGGACGCCTGCGCCGCGCTCGCCCGCTTCGCGGCCGGCCCCGGCGCCTGAGCGCCGGCGCGGTGGCCGCGCGTCCCTCCCTCGGCACCCCTCCGGCGCCGCTCTCAGGACAACCCCCATGAACGCTCCTCTCGGCTCTCAGAACGACCCTCGACCCCTGGCGGAGACCCACGAGGTCACCAACGTGGGCCAAGAGCTCAGCGACTACAACCTCTACACCACGGACCGCGCGCTGCGTGAGGCGGTGGAGCGTGAAGGCGCGCCCTGGGCCACGGGACAGCTCACGAGCTTTGGTGCGAAGCTCGGCGCGCGGGAGTACCTGGAGCTGGGCGTGGCCGCCAATCACTTCCCGCCAGAGCTCGACACCCACGACCGCTTCGGCCGCCGCATCGACCTGGTCCGCTATCACCCCGCTTACCACGCGCTCATGCGGGAGGCGGTGACGCAGGGGCTGCACGCCGCTCCTTGGGAGGCGCCGCGCCCCGGCGCCCACGTCGCGCGCGCCGCCGGTGTCTACCTGCACTCCCAGGTGGAGGCGGGGCACCAGTGCCCCATCACCATGACCTTCGCCAGCGTCCCCACGCTGCGCACCACGCCGGAGCTCGCGCGCCTCTGGGAGCCCAAGATCACCGCGCGCCACTATGATCCTCAGAACGTGCCGGCCGCGGACAAGGCGGGGCTCACCGTCGGGATGGCCATGACGGAGAAGCAGGGCGGCTCGGACGTGCGCGCCAACAGCACGCGCGCCCTGCCCGCCGGCCCCAGCAGCGGTCCGGGGCAGCCCTACACCCTGGTGGGGCACAAGTACTTCGTCTCGGCGCCCATGAGCGACGTCTTCCTCGTCCTCGCCCAGGCGCCGGGAGGCCTCTCCTGCTTCCTCGTGCCGCGCTGGCGCCCAGATGGCAGCAAGAACCCGCTCCAGCTCATCCGCCTCAAGCGCAAGATGGGCAACGTCTCCAACGCCTCCAGCGAGACGGAGCTGAGGGGCGCGCTCGGCTGGATGGTGGGCGAGGAGGGGCGGGGCGTGCGCACCATCATCGAGATGGTGGCGATGACGCGCTTCGACTGCATGGTGGGCTCCGCCGCCGGTCAGCGCGCCGCGCTGGTGCAGGCCCTCCACCACTGCTCGCTCCGCTCGGCCTTCGGCAAGCGACTGGACCAGCAACCCCTGATGCAGAACGTGCTGGCAGATCTAGCGCTGGAGAGCGAGGGCTCCGTCGCGCTCGCGCTGCGCACGGCGCGCGCGCTGGACTCCCGCACGCACAGCGAGCACGAAGAGCTGCTGGTGAGGCTGGTGACCGCGGTCGGGAAATACTGGATCTGCAAGCGGACACCGCAGCACGCCTACGAGGCCATGGAGTGCATCGGCGGCAGCGGGGTCATGGAAGACGGGCCCTTCCCACGGCTCTTCCGGGAGTCCCCCGTCAACGCCATCTGGGAGGGGAGCGGCAACATCCAGTGCCTCGATGTCTTGCGCGCCATGCAGCGGACGCCCGCCACGGTGGACGCGCTGTTCACGGAGCTGGACGCCGCCAAGGGCGGCAACGCGACGCTCGACGGCTACGTCGCGCAGCTCCGTCACCAGCTCACGGACCAGCGTGACCTGGAGTATCGGGGGCGGGATCTGGTGGAGCGCATGGCGCTCGCGCTCCAAGCGGCGCTGCTCATCCGCTCTGCGCCCGCCTACGTCGCGGACGCCTTCTGCGGCTCACGGCTCGCGGCGGAGCGCCGGCACCACTTCGGCACGCTCCCGCAGGGCGTGGACGTCACGGCCCTCCTCCGGCGCGCGGCGCCGCAGGAGCAGTAGCTGCCCTCAGGGGAGGGGGACGTCCGCCAGCGCGAATTCCACGCCGAAGCGGCGCTGGCGCCAGCGCCGGCGGAGGCCTCGCTCGGCGGCCTCCCGCACGCCGTCCTCCCCGCTGCGCGCCTGGCGGTAGTCCGCGAGCGCGTCGACGCGCCGTCCCCGCACGTCGCGCACCCGGCCGCGCCACAGGTGGAAGGCGGCGCGGCGCTCCGGGGCAGGATGCCCCAGCGCGATGGCTCGATCCAGGAGGCGTTCGGCCGCCGCCACGTCGCGCTCGAGCAGCGCCACGAGCCCGCCCATGAACGCATACAGGGCCTCGGCGGGCTGTAGCTCGAGCGCGCGTGCGAGCCAGCGGCGCGTCTCCCCGAGCTGCCCGCGATCGAAGTACGCCTGGTAGGCCTCGCGGTACGCGTCGAAGGCGTCGCGCGCGTCTTGGTGGGCGAGCTGCCCTCCCGTCAAGCGCGCCTCGCCCGTCGCGACCGCCTGCCGGCGCAGGTCGAACGCGACGTAGGGGCGATTGGAGACCGGCGCCTGACCCGTGGCCACCCACAGCAGCCCGTCCTCCGGGCGGAACACCACCGAGGCCACGGTGAGCAACATGGAGATGGCCTTCTCGAAGCGGCAGCCACCGACGCCCGGCTCCCCGAGGAGGCTCGCGATGGCGTCGGCGTCCAGCTCGCCCCGCTGCGCCTCGAGCCGCGCGCGCGCGCGCTCGAGGCGGCCCAGGTTGTTGCGCCACTGCGAGGGGTAGAGGTTGCGCTCCGTAGCGCCGAGCTGCTCATCGAAGAAGACGTTGGAGTAGGCGAACAGCCCGCTCCGTTCGAGGCGGTGCGCGTGCCGAGCGGGCGTGGTCTCGTAGCAGAGGACGGCTTGCTCTTTGCCGGAGGCGATGACGTAGGTCCAGCAGCCGATGGGACGATCGGCGTCCAAGATGCGCCGCGCGTCGTCCAGGGAGCGCGCGTGGCGCATGATCTCGTCCCCGGTGACCCCGATGGGGGTACCGCCGAGCTCCAGCGCGGAGCTGGCCATGTGCTGATGCACCACCAGCGACAGCCCAGCGGCGTTCATGGCGGTGATGCCGCCGAACAAGACGCCCGCCGCCGCCACCGAGACGTACGGCTGCCCGGTGCGTGGCCGATGAAAGACGACCGCCTGCTCGGCGTCCCACGCGCCGACCCCTTGGTAGTCGAAGTTGCGGCCGTGCAAGAGGCGCCCGTCCCGCGTGGCGCTGCCCCACGCCAGCGCGCTGGTGCAGCCGAGCAGGGGCAGACCCACGCGAGGCGCGAGCCGCGGACGGCGCACCGCCAGCAGGCGCCCGAGCACCCACAGGTACGTCTCCGGCATGGTGACGGCGCCGGTGAGGCGCTCGCGCGAGAGCCCCGCCCCGTCCGCCAACCCCGCGAGCCCCGCCCGCACGCGCTCCGGGAAGCCGCGCGCGACGCGCCGCCCGACGCTGCGCCGCAGCAGCGCGGCGAGCAGCCGCCCGGCGTGCGGGCCGAGCCCCGCGCCGAGCAGGCTCTCCACGTAGCGCTCGAAGTAAGGGATGGGGCCGTGCTGGATGCGCTCCCTCAAGAGCTGGCCGTGCTGAAACCCCATTTCATAGTCGTCGCCCGCCAGGCGCAGGACGTGGAGCCCCTCGCAGCGCTCATACGCGGGGAGCGGCGTCGCGAGCGCCGCAGCACCCGCGCTGGAGACGGCCGCGCGCTCCACTACTTACTGACGAAGGCCTTCTCGATGAGGTAGTCCCCCGGCTCACCGCTGTTGCCCTCCTGGAAACCCATGGACTCCAGCAGCGCGGAGCTCTCGTGCAGCATCTCCGGGTTGCCACAGAGCATGATCTTGTCGCGCTCCGGGTCGAGCGGGGGCAGCCCCAGGTCCGTGCAGGCGCGCCCCGAGCCGAGGAGCTGCGTGATGCGCCCCGTGGTGCGGAAGGGCTCCCGGGTGACCGAGGGGTAGTAGATGAGCTTGGGCTTCACCAGCTCCCCCAGCAGCTCATGCTGGGGCAGCTCTTGCTCGATGAACGTGGCGTAGGCCAAGTCATCCACCTGACGGCAGGTGTGCGCGAGCACCACGCGCTCGAAGCGCTCATACGTCTCCGGAGCCTTGATGACGCTGAGGAAGGGCGCGAGCCCCGTGCCCGTCGCCAGCAGCCAGAGCGTCTCCCCGCCGCGCAAGTTGCCGATGGTGAGGGTGCCCGTGGGGCGGGTGCCGACGAGGATGCTGTCCCCCACCTCGACGTGCTGCAGCCGGGAGGTGAGCGGCCCGTCTTGCACCTTGATGGAGAAAAACTCCAGGTCCTCCTCGTAGTTGGCGCTGGCCATGGAGTAGGCCCGCACGAGGGGCTTGCCCTCGACCAGCAGCCCCATCATGACGAACTGCCCGTTGGCGAAGCGGAAGCCGCCGCTGCGGGTGCAGCGGATGGTGAAGAGCCGATCGGTCCAGTGGTAGACGCTCAGCACCCGCTCAGCGGTGTACTTGGAGGCGATGGCTTCAGGGAGGGCGGCGGAGAGCTGAGTGTTCATCGGCGAGGCGAGTGGCGCGGGTGGCCCAGGGGGCCGTAGCCATGAGAGATCTAGTGCCGGATCGGCCCCTAGACCAATAGTGAGAATTCTCGGGAGAGTTCCATGGGAAATGGGCGATCTCGCGGGTCCTTGGCGGTCGCGGCGCGGAGCAGCTTGGCGAGCGCCGCGGGCTGGCCCTCGAGCCGCGCCGGGTCCTCCAGTGGCTCCCGCTGCATGTGCGCGATGATGCGGTCGCGAGGGTTCGTGACGTCATCGAAGAAGGTGCGCCCGGTGATGACGTTGTAGATGGTCCCCGCCAGCGCGTAGACGTCCGCGCGCGGATCCAGCTCCACGGGGTCGAGCACCTGCTCCGGCGCGAGGTAGCCCGGCGTGCCCGCCACGAAACGTCCGCCGGCCTCCGCCGCGATCCGCGTCGCCCGCACCATCCCGAAGTCGATCACCACCGTGGCGAGCGGCGGCGTCCGCGCCGGATCGCGGTGCTGGCTGGGATCGAAGCGCACCCCGCCCGCCAGCGGGAGCCGCAGCCAGAGGTTGGCGGGCTTGATGTCACGGTGCACGAGCCCCGCGCCGTGCAGCGCGGCGAGCCCGGCGCAAGACTCCATCACCACCTGCCGGAGCTCGAAGAGCGTCATGCGCTTGGCCGCGGAGTACTCCTTGAGATCCGCGCCGATGAGGTACTCCAAGACCAGGTACGGCATCCCCTCGGACACGCCGCGGTCGATGATGTTGGCCACGTTGGGGTGGTAGAGGCCCGCCAGCGCCTTGGCCTCTTCGATGAAGGACGCCAAGATCCCTTCGCGCTCCGTCTCGCTGGCGTTGGCCAGCGCCTCGGCCTTCGGGATCTTCAGCACGAACATCCGATCTGCGCCGGGCTTGCGCACCAGCCACACCGCGCCGATGCCGCCCTCCCCCAGCGGCCGGAGCAGCTCGTAGCCCTCGATGGACTTCCGCTCGGGGGCCTTGGGCGCTGGGCGCGGAGGTGGCGTGCGCCGCACCGCCGCGCCCACCGCGGCCTCCACGATGGCCGAGGTGACGGGGCCGAGCGAGCTGAACCACACGTCCAGCAACGCGGGCTCCCGCGCGCGGATGGAGCGCGCGACCAGCGCCGCGACGCGAGGCGCGTTCTCGGTCTGCGCGCGGCTCAGCGAGTCCTCCTCCGGGCTGCCGACGGCGCGATGCAGCGCCTTGACCGGATCGGCCAAGGAGGCTTGGAGCCGCTCCGCCGCGAGCACCAGCTCGAGGCACAGGGCGTCCAGCTCCCCCCTGGGTCCAGCGGCGACGGCGAAGTGCTCCACGCTCGCCGCGAGCCCCAGGAGCGCGCCCGAGAGCTCCGTCTCCGCCGCGTTCAAGGCGCTGAGCGTGGCCTGCGCGTCGGCGCCCCAGGCGCCATCTTCTGGGGCGGCGGCGACGCTGGCGCGCAGCACCTCCGCGAGCTCACAGCACTGGTCGAGCGCCTCCTCCGACAGCATGGGCAGGGCCTCGGCGAGCTGCTTGAGCACCGCCGGGCGGTCGATGACGAGCGCCCACCACGCTGCGAAGGGGCCGAGCCACTCGACGTCGTCCACCTCCCCCAGGGCGGTGCCGCGCGTGGTGTCCACCAGGCGCCAGAACAGCGCAGACACCGCGCTCCGCAGTGGCGGCGGGAGCTCCCGCGCGCCGCTCACCAGGCCGTCGATCTTTCTGAGCCAGCGGCAGGTGTCGTGCGCCGTGGGGCCGCGGCCGGGCCCGAGATCGGCGTCCTCACCGCAGGCGTCCAGCGCGTAGCCTCCGAGCCGCAGCGCGAGCACCTCGAGCATCAGCTCCACCAGCGGCTCCTTCGAGCCCGCGTTGCGGCGCGCCGCCACCTCGTCGAGCAGCTCGCTGGGGGTGCGGGCCACGAGCCGCCACGTCTCCTCGAGATCCGGCTCCTCGATGGGATCCCCGGCGGGGCGCGTGGCGAGCTGCGGGCCCCAGAGCCGGAGCGCGAGCGAGCGCGCGCAGCCCTCGAGCGCGTTCATGGCGGCCGCGCGGTGCCGGACGCTCCCCGCGCCGAGCACCACGCGCTTGGCCTCCAAGAACGTGGGGGCGAGCGCCTCCGCGAAGCGCGCGGCGCGGGCATCCGCCTCCTCGTCGTCGTACTGGGCCGCCAAGCGGATGAGGTTTTCCAGCCCGCGCTCCAGGTCCAAGGGGTCTCGCTCGGCGTCGTCGATGGGGTCGCTGATGGCGATGATCTCGAGCCAGCGCCGCCAGTCCTCCACGTCCTCCGTGCGCGCGCGCCGCGCCATGTCACGGAGCACCCGCGAGGGGTTCTCCACGGGGCCGCCCCGCTGTCCTCCTCGCCACAGCGTCGCGAGCCCACGCGAGAGCGCCCGCGCGCTGGCCGCTCCCCCCGCGCCGCTCGAGATGCGCTCGACGAGCCGGTCCCAGAGCTCACGCCGCTCCGTGAACAGGTAGGGCGTGGCCGCCGCCGCCGCCGAGAGCACCCAGTGCTCCTCCTCCGGCGCCTCCAGGAGCTGCGTCAGCTCGTGGCCCAGCAGCCCGAGGCGCTTGCCCGGCAGCGAGGCGAAGGCCGTCATGGCGCGCTGACGTAAGATGGGAGACTCCCGCCGCGTCCAGTCGAGCAACATCCCCTCGAGCTGCTCCATCGCCCCCGCGAGCCCCCCGAGCGCGCGCGCCGCGTGGATCCACACGAGCGGCTCCGGATGGAGCAGCAGCGGCTGGAGCACCTGCAGCGTGCGCCCGACTAGCTCCGGCGAGGTGTCGGGCGGCAGGTGGCGCACGCAGACGTCCAGGCAGCGCGCCGCGAGCACGCGCCCGCGCAGCGCTCCTCGGGCGGGCTCGCCCACCAGCGCCTGGAAGGTCCGCTCCGAGGCCCAGAGCCAGGCCGCCAGCTCGGGGAGTTGCAGGCCGCTCGCGCCGGCCTCCCACAGCAAGATCTCGAGCCGCGCCTTGACCATCGCATTGTCCGGGAGCGCCAAGGCGTCCCCAGTGCCAAGCAGCGGGACGCACGCGAGCGCGTCTTGCAGCGGCCCCTGGACGACGCGATCTCGCGCGGCGTCGATGACGTGCTCTCGCAGCGCTTCGTGCGCGGACGCGGCGGTGAGCAGGCGGGCCAGCTTGGCCTCCGGACGGCCAGCGTTCGCCGCACACCAGAGGAACAGGACCTCCCCTCGCTCGTCGCCGAACAGGGCGCTCAGGTGCGCCACGCCGCCCGAGGTCCGGCTGAGGGCGGGGAGCTTGCGGTCGAGGTGATCCGCGGCGGCTCGGAGCTCCTCGGTGAGCAGCGGTGAGGGGAAGAGGCCGCCCGTCTGCCAGCGAGCGTGGACGGGCTGCTGGAGCCGAGGCTCACGCGCAAAGGCCTCGGCGAGCTGGGCCATCGCGTGTTGAACGGAGTCCGGTAGCATGGCTCGACGCTCAGGCTAACCCAGGGCGCAGCCGGGGTGCGCAGCGTTTGTCGAGCCGCCAGCGCTTTCACCAGCGAGACAAAACGGCAACGGCGCCGGATCTCCCGTGAGATCCGGCGCCGCTGCTGGCGCGCTCGAGTGCCGCGGCTCAGCCCCGGCGGCGGCGCAGCGCCGCCAGGCCCAGCGCCGCGAGCGCCACGGCTGCCGCGCCACCGCTGCCGTTGACGGGCCCCCGCGTGGAGCAGAGCCCGCCGCCGAGCACCACCACCGTGGGGTCCGCCGCGGGGTTGCCCGCGACGCCACCGGTGCCCGCCGTGCCAGCGGTCCCACCCGTGCCCGCCGTGCCAGCGGTCCCACCGGTGCCCGCCGTGCCAGCGCTCCCTCCGGCGCCCGCCGAGCCGGCTGCACCCGCGGCGCCGGCCGCGCCGGACGCACCACCGGCGCCGCCCGTGCCCGGATCCGTGTCGTCGTCGGAGCCGTCGAGCGGATCGGTCTCGCCCGGGTCGACGACGCCGTTGTGGTTCTTGTCCTCGTCACCGTCCTTGACGCCGCCGCGATCCGTGTCCGGGTGGAGCACCGCGGTGGTCGTGGAGCCGGTGTCGCCGTCCGCGATGCACTGGTTGACGCTCGCGTCCGTGGCCGGGTTCGAGCAGTCCTTGCCCGCCTCGGTGCCGTCGAAGAGGCCGTCACCGTCGCTGTCCGGGTCGAGCACGTTGAGCGTGCCGTCCCCGTCCGTGTCGTGGCCGGGGTTCGGCTCCTCGCCGTCGAGCAGGCCGTCGTTGTCGCTGTCGGCGTCGTTCGGATCGGAGCCGAGCTCCTGCTCGAGTCCATCGGAGAGGCCGTCGCCGTCCGTGTCGACCACGCTGGCGTCGTCCGCGCCGTTGCCCAGCGTCGGATCGGTCTCCCCGTTGTCTACCGCGCCGTTGCGGTTGAAGTCCTCCGAGCCATCTCGCACGCCGCCCTTGTCCGTGTCCGCGACCAGCACGTAGGTGGTGGTGGTGTCGTCCGCGTCGGCGATGCACGCGTTCTTCGTCTTGTCCGTGTCGTCGTGAGAGCAGTCCTTACCCGCCTCCGTGCCATCGAACAGCGCGTCGTTGTCGCTGTCCGGATCCAGGGCGTTGATGAGGCCGTCCCCGTCCGTGTCCAGGGTGGGGTTGTGCTCCTGCCCGTCGAGCAGGCCGTCGTCGTCGCTGTCGGCGTCGTTCGGGTCCGTCCCGATGAAGCGCTCTTGCTCGTCGCTCAGGCCGTCCTTGTCCGAGTCCACGAGCGAGGCCTTGGCGTCGTCCGTGGCGTCGTTCGGATCGCCCTCGTCGCCATCCACGCGGCCGTTGTGGTTGAAGTCCTCGGCGCCGTCACGCACGCCACCGTTGTCCGTGTCCGGGTTCAGCGGGTTGGTGGTGGTGCTGGGGTCCGCGTCCGGGATGAAGTGACCGCGGGAGACGTCCGTGTCCGCGTGCGGGGTGGCGATGCCCAGCTCCGTGCCGTCCAGGATGCCGTCGTCGTCGCTGTCCGGATCCAGGGCGTTGATGAGGCCGTCCCCGTCCGAGTCCTTGTGGTAGTCCGGCTCCGCGCCGTCCGCCACGCCGTCGTCGTCGCTGTCCGCGTCGTGCGGATCCAGGCCGAGGGCCGTCTCCTCATCGTCCGGGATGCCGTCGCCGTCGCTGTCCACCGCCGGGACGTCGATGGTCCACGTGTGGCTGGCCGGCGTGGGATCCACGTTGCCCGCGGCGTCCCGCGCGCGGACCACCAGGCCGTGGCTCCCGTTCGGTAGGCTCGGCGTGGTGTACGCGCCGTCGCAGGCCACGAAGATGGCACCGTCCAGGCTGCACTCGAAGGTGGCCGCGGGGTCGTCCGAGGTGAACTGGAAGCTCCCGGTGGCGCTGTCGCTCGTCGCCGGCGGCGCCGAGGCGATGGTAGTGTCCGGCGGCGTGGCGTCCACCGTCCAGGTGTGCGTCGCAGGCGTGGGATCCGTCACGCCGCTGGTGCTCACCGCGCGCACCTCCAGCGTGTGGCTGCCGTCGGGGAGCGTCGGCGTCGTGAAGGACTCATTGCAGGGGACGAAGCCCGCGCCGTCGAGGTTGCACTCGAAGGTCGCCGTCGGATCCGTGGAGGAGAACTGGAAGTCCCCGGTGGGGTCGTTCGTGAGGCTGCCGGGGCCCGAGGTGATGCTGGTGTCCGGCTCCGCGGTGCTGATGACCCACGTGTAGGTCGCGGGGGTAGCGTCGACGTTGCCCGCCGGATCCTTCGCGCGCACGCTGATGGTGTGCGCGCCGTCCGGCAGGGCCGGCGTGGTGAAGCTGGCCGGGCACGGCGCGAAGGCGCCGCCGTCCAGGCTGCACTCGAAGCTGGCCGTGCCGTCCGGAGACGTGAAGGTGAACTGCCCCTGTGAGCTCGCTGAGGGGTTGCTGGGGTGCGTGGCGATGGCCGTGTCTGGCGCCGTGGTGTCCACGGTCCAGGTGTGAGTCGCCGGCGTGGGATCCGGGTTACCGCCGCTCACCGCGCGCACCCTGAGCGTGTGCGCGCCGTCGTTCAGGCTCGGCGTGGTGTAGGAGCTCCCACAGGCCGCCCAGGCGCCGCTGTCCAGGCTGCACTCGAAGGTGGAGCCCGCGATGGTGGCGCTGAACTGGAAATCCCCCGTCGGATCATTGGTGGGGGACGTGGGCGCCGACGTGATGCTGGTGTCCGGCACCGGAGCGTTGACGACCCAGGTGTAGCTGGCCGGCGAGGCGTCCACGTTGCCCGCCTGATCTCTCGCGCGCACGCGCAGGGTGTGCGAGCCGTTCGTCAGCGCCCCCGTGCTGTGCGAGGCGGAGCAGGGCGCGTAGGCGCCGCTGTCGAGCGAGCACTCGTACGTCACCGGGGACTCGTTGGACGAGAAGGTGAAGGCGCCGACCGGGTTGGTGGTGGTGGCGGGCGGGTGCGTGACGATGGTGGTGTCCGGTGCCGTGCGATCGATGACCCAGGTGTGCTCCGCCGGAGTGGGATCCCGGAAGCCCAGCGGATCGACCGCTCGCACCCGCAGCGTGTGCGAGCCGTCTGGCAGCGCCGCCGTGGTGAGGGGCGAGGTGCAGGGCGCGAACGCGCCGCCGTCCAGGCTGCACTCGAAGGTGGAGCCTGGCACCGTCGCGGTGAAGCGGAACCGCCCGGTGGCGCTGTTGCTGGGGCTGGGCTCCGTCTGGGTGAAGCTGGTGTCCGGCGGGTTGGTGCAGAGCGCGAGGGCGTCTGCGTTCACCCCCGTGCCGTCGACGCCCTCGTGACCCGCGGTGGCGCCGTTGGAGGGAAACTCTGCGAGCGACGGCGACCTGGTCACGCCGCCCACACCACCTCCCGCCTGCTTGGTCACGTTGGTCTCGGCGCCGCTGATCGCGATGAAGCCGCCGCCACCGCCGCCGCCGGGGCCCTCGGCCTCGCTCACGCTGATGCTCTGGTCACCGCCCTTGCCGCCCGAGGCCGAGATCGTGATGTCCGCGATCGCGCGCGCCCGCACGACGACCGTGCCGCCCCCACCGCCGCCGCCGGGGCCGTCCCCCGAGCCGCTCCCGGAGTTGCTGGTAGCCGCCGCCGCGCCGTTGGCGGCGATGGTGCCCGAGCCCTCGATGATGCCCGCGCTCACGAAGACGAGACCGCCGCCGTGGCCTCCCGCCGTGGCGCGGCCGTTGTTGCCGTCCCCAGCGCCGCCGCCGCCGCCCAGGAACAGCCGGCTCCGCACGCTGGGATCCAGCGGGCGCCCGCCGAGCCCGCCGCGCTCACGACGCTGGTTGCCACCCCAGGCGGAGTTGCCAGGGGGCTGCGTCAAGGCGTTGCCATTGCTGGCGCTGTAGGTGTAGCCACCGCGACCACCGCCGGGGGAGTTGGCGCGGACGCCGACCACGGTGCCCGGATCCAGATCCCACGCGGCCGCACCGGTCACCGTGCCGAGCATGACGCCCTGCCCGGTCCAGACGGAGACGGAGGTGAGGCGCTGGGCGTTGGCGCCACCGCCACCGCCGGCGTTGTGGGCGTTGCCGCCGCCGCCGCCGTTGGCCGGGGCGCCGCGGCCGTAGAGCGCGCTCGTCCCCGCGATGCCCTCGCCCTTGCGAGCGCCGTCGGCGCTGCTGTTACTGGCGTAGGTGGTGACGTCCGCCAAGCTGGCGTCGTTGTCCACGGCGCCGCCACGGAAGCCCGCGCCGGAGGCGTCGATGCTGCCCTCGAGCTTGAGGCCGGTCTGCACCCGCAGCGCGACGATGCCGCCCGTGGCGCCGTCCCAGGGCTTCGCGACCACGGAGGCACCCGCGTCGATGGCGAGCTGGCTGTACTGCGGCACGCGCACCACCTGCACGCGGCCCGCGCTCGCGTAGTCGTTCTTGAGGCCGCAGGTGAGGCGGACGCCGGCGGCGCCGACGCTGGCGACCTCCACCATCTCGTAGTTACCAGCGCCTCCCAGATCCGTGACGGTGCCCCAGGTCGGCGAGCTGGCGTCGCTCGTGTCGATGGTGGCGCCCTGCATCTGCACGATGAGCAGCAGGTCACCCGCCGCGAGCGCGTCCGTGCCGGCCGTCAAGAGCGTCGGGTCGACCGTGAGGTCCACGCTCCCGCTCGCGGCGTCGGCCGTCAGCGGAGCGTACTGGTTGAGGACCGTGTTCGGAGCGGTGACGGTGTGCGCCCCGTCCGCACCCTCGGCGGCCGCGGCGACCGTCCCCGTCTCCACGGGAGCCGAGGGATCGCCCGCGCCGCAGCCGGCGACGGTGAGCACCACCGCCAGCAGCTCACCGACGAGCGCGGTCCTGCGGAACAAGACCGACCGAGAGAAAAAGGAAGCTGATTTCGCGATCATGTTGGCTACTCCTGAACGTTCGTGGGCTGGCTGGTCTTGACGATCTTGAACTGGACGCGGCGGTTTTTCTGGCGCCCCTCGTCCGAGTCGTTGTCCGCGATGGGCTGATCCATGCCGTAGCCCTCTGCCTTGAGGCGCGAGGCGTCGATCTTGCCGCGGGTGACGAGCCACCGCACCACGCTGGCGGCGCGGCGCTTGCTGAGCGCCTTGTTGTAGGCGGCGTTGCCGCGGTTGTCCGTGTGGCCCTGCACCTCAATCTCCGTGATCTCCGGGTGCTCGCCGAGCACCGCGGCCACCTGGGTCAGCAGGTCGTCGCTGGCGGGGAGGATGACGTCGCTGTTGGTGCGGAACTGCACCTGCTGCAAAATCGCGATCTCACCCTTGATCACGCGCACCAGCTCCGGGCAGCCGTTCTTCTCCGGATCTGCGTTGGGCTTGCCCTTCTCTCGCGGACAGGCGTCCTTGTCGTCCCGGATGCCGTCCCCGTCCGTGTCACCGGGGCAGCCGTTGGTGGCGGGGTCGGTCGTGCGCTGGCCCGGGACGTCCACGCAGGCGTCCTCTGCGTCCGGCACACCGTCTCCGTCCTTGTCCGCCGGGCAGCCGTTGGTCTTCGGGTCTTCCGTGGGCACTCCGGGCACGTCCGGGCACGCGTCCACGGCGTCCGGCACGCCGTCCCCGTCCTTGTCCGGGGGGCAGCCGTTGGTCTTCGGATCTTCGGTGGCTACCCCGGCGACGTCCACGCAGGCGTCGTCCTTGTCGAAGACGCCGTCGTTGTCGCGATCCGGGCAGCCGTTGCGCTCCGCGCGGCTGCTGGCGATGCCGGGCTCGTCGACGCAGGCGTCGTCCTGGTCGAAGATGCCGTCCCCGTCCTTGTCTCCCGGCGCCGCCTCCTGGCGCTTCTCCACGCTGGGCGTCCAGGTGACCGCCACGACGGCGCGGAGCGTGGGCGTCCCGAGTCCGCGCGTGATGCCGGGGCCGACGGCGGCGCCGACCTGCCAGTCGTCAGCGAGGTACTTGGCGCCGACGATGGCCTCGAGGTTGGTGGTGTCACGCTCGAACAGATCCGAGGTGGTGGTGGTGCCGTACACCTCCGGCCCGACCTGCACCTTGCGGTCGGCGACGAGCACGCCCGCGGCGGCGCCGAAGGTCACCTGGGTGCCGAGCTTGGTAGCGGCGAACTGGCGCTCCGGCCGCAGCGCGACGCCCGCGCGCGCACCGTAGACGAAGTTGCCAGCCATGCCCGCGAACACGAGCGACGGGAGCCCCCGCACGCCGCCGTCACCCGCGAAGGCGTCCTCCGACCCCGTGGGGAGCCAGAGCGAGCCCGCCAAGGACAGCTCCGCGGGGCCGCCCGTGTCCCCGAGCAGGCGCAGGCGCGCGCCGAGCCGGAGGTCTCCCAGCGCCGCGCCCGAGGGCGACGCGAAGCTGAGCCCGTCCACGGCGGGGGAGTCCCCGGTGCTGATGAGCGCGAAGGGCAGGTTGAGCGAGAGCGTGAGCCGGTCCCACAGCCCCAAGCTGACGCCCAGGTGCGCGAACAGCTGATCGCTGACCACGGGCCCGACGGTGTCGTCCCCGTCGTTGCGGTAGAGCACGAGGGGGCGGTAGGCGTACTCACCGAGCAGCATGACCCGCGGCGCGGTGTGGCCACCCTGCCCACCTCCCTCCACGCCGAAGAAGCGGTCGCCCGCCACGGCCGGATCGAACTGATCCAGCGAGAAGCGCTGCTGAGTCTGCGCGGCGGCGTTGCTGGAGAGCAGCGCCACGCCGCCGCAACCGAGCAGCGCGCCAAGGAACAGGTGACGGGAGGTTCGACGTAAGATCATTGTAATTCTCTAGTGGTAGTGAGCCGAGGCCGTGCGCCTCGGGCGCCAGGCGCCCTCAGGTGACGCGGCTGATGAGGGCTAGGCCCTCGCTGAGACCGTGGACTGCTTTCATCCTCGCGACGCCCCACCAAACGTGACGCCTACGATGAACAGCGCCTACTAGGCCACACTCCACCCAAGGTTCAACCGAAAATGTTGGGTAACCTCGGCGGCTTTGCACTGAGACTGCAACTAGGGGCCCCTCGGCGCGGCTGGCTGAGCCAGCGTGGCTAGTGGTAACCTCGCCCGGTCGTGTCCGATTTACTCAGCCCAGGGCAGCTCTTCGCTGGACGTTATCGTATCGAGCGCTTCCTGGCGCAGGGCGGCTACGGCGCCGTGTACGTCGCCGAGGCGCTCTCCACGGAGCTGCGCGTCGCGCTGAAGGTGCTGTTCCCGCACATCTTGGGCTCCGAGGGGGCCGTCGAGAAATTCCAGCAGGAGGCGCGCATCGCGGGGCGCGTCAAGACGGACCACATCGTCAAGGTGCTGGACGCGGGCTTCGACGCGGACACGAAGATGCCCTTCCTCGCCATGGAGCTGCTCGAGGGGCGAGACCTCGAGCAGATCGTGGAGGCCGAGGGGCCGCTGGCGCCACCGGAGGTGGCCTCGCTGCTCCGCCAGCTCGCCAGCGGCCTCGACAAGGCCCACGGCTACGTGGACAAAGAAGGACACCCCGCGCCCATCGTGCACCGCGACCTCAAGCCGGAGAACCTCTTTCTCACGCACCGCGAGGACGGCACCCCCCTGCTCAAGATCTTGGACTTTGGCATCGCCAAGGTGCTCAGCCAATCGGCGAACCTGAGCCAGGAGATCAAGGGCACGCCGCTCTACATGGCCAACGAGCAGGCCAGCGGCGGCAACGTCAGCCCGCAGACGGACCTCTGGGCCCTGGGGCTCATCGCCTTCTACCTCCTGACCGGGAAGGTCTACTGGCGCTCGGCGAACTCGGAGGAGGGCTCGCTGATGGCGCTGTTCGGCGAGGTGCTCACGCTGCCGCTCCAGCCGCCCACCGAGCGGAGCGTGGAGCTCGGCGGGCCGGCGCTGCCCCCCGCCTTCGACGCGTGGTTCCTGCGCTGCGTCCACCGGCGCCCGGCGGAGCGCTTCCCCAGCGCGGGCGCCGCCGTCGCAGAGCTGTACCAGGCGTTCGGGCTCCCAGCCCCCCTGCACACCACGGGAGAGCTCGGGATCTCTCGCGGCAGCTTGGCGTCCCAGGTGGAGCTCGCGTCACCCGCCCAGGCCGCGCTCGGGAGCACCGAGGCCACGCTCGCGCTCGGCGCCACGAACCCGCCCACGGCGCCTACGAAGAAGCGCTCCGCCGCCCTCGCCCTGCTCGGCGTCGGGGCGGTGGCGGCGCTGCTCGCGGTCGGCGCCGGGGTGTGGCTCCGCCGGGCAACCCCGGACGCGAGCGCCGAGGTGGCCGCTCCCGGGGTCGCCGCGGCGACGCTCGCCGAGACGGCGGCCCCCACGACGCCGCCACCCCCAGCCCCCACGCCGCCGCCCGCTCCTCCCAGCGC
>CAUJEM010000111.1 GCA_963169915.1 Myxococcota bacterium | reverse complement strand
GGTAGAAGACGCCGCGGTCGACGCGCGGCCCGGCGATGCGGAGCTAGACGCGGCGGACGACGTCAGCGCGGAGGAGCTCTGCGCGCCCAGCGGCGTGCGCGTGTGTGGGGCCGGCTGCGCCACCACCTCCGCGGACTGCCCCGGGCTCGGTTGCTTACGCCTGGTCGGAGGAGCAGGCACCCTGGAGCTCGGGGTCTGCCTGGCGGACTTGCCGGTCCCGTTGGAGCAGTGCGGGCTGTGTGCGGACGGTGAGGTGTGCGTGCACCTGGAGAAGCAAGGGTATCTTTGTGTTGCAGAGAGCGTGTGCCGGGCCCTCGAGCGGCTAGGTGGAGCTGCTGGTTGCAGCTACGCTGATTTCACACCGTACGACGGCCGCCCACTCGCCGTCAGCCGAGGTAAGGACTGCCCTCGAGGGAGCTGCGGCCCCGGCTGCGGCGACTGCAGCCAGTCCACCGTGGGGCGATGGTGCTCGGGACGGTCTGCGAGCGCCGGCTATGGCATGTGCCTGCCCAGCAACACGTTCATGGGTGAATTGTGCAACGCCCACGAGCCCCTCCCGTCTCTCTTGTGCAGGCACTGCGTCGTATGGAGGGGATCTGAGGCGGCGCTAGCCTACGGCACCTGTACATTGTCGGATGACGTCTGTCCCATCTACGAAGCCAGCGGACGGCTGGTTTGTTACGAGTAGGAGCCTTGGGCTGGGGGGCGGTTGTCGAGCGGCCCCTGACATTTCCCCATGGACGATAGCTCGATCCTCCCTGCAGAAGTCGCCGCCGAACCGAGCGCGCCTCCACGCGCGAGGCGGCTTCCTGCAGGTGCCTTCGTCGACCGACGCCGGTTCGAGCGGGGTCGGCGCTTGTTCGCCCGGGCCCGCTGGCACATCTTGTTCGGGTGTGCAGGTTGCAACCATGCCGAGCGGAGCCACGCAGGTGCGCCCCACGGAGGCTTGGGTGCCCGTCGAGGCCGGCGTCGCCGAGGCTGAGGACGGCCGCGAGGTGAAGCCGTGAACGCCCAGCCGCGCGAGCTCGCCCTGGTCACACAGGCCGTGCAGGCGCTGGGGCTCGAAGCGCTCGCCCCCGGCCTGTCCGCAGGAGGTGAGCGAGCTGCTGTCCGGCGAGGTCGTGGTCGAGGAGAAGGTCGACGGCGCCAACCTTGGCTTCTCCGTCGGAGACGCCGGCGCGCTGCGCGCCCAGAACCGTGGGAGGTACCTGGACTTGACGAGCCTCGACGGTCAGTGGCGGCCCCTGCGGCGGTGGCTGTCGTCGAGGGCTCACGCGCTCAGCGACGCGCTCGGTCCGAAGCTCATGCGCTTCGGCGAGTGGTACTACGCGCTGAGCAGGGCCGGGCGGCGGCAGCGGGCGCCCCGTGGTGAGCGCTCCTGAGCGCGTGCGCGCGCAAAAGAGCCGCCGCGGAGCTCGCGCGGCTTCAGGGAGGGCTCCTGTGGAGCGGAGGAGTGGTGGAGGCGCCGGGAATCGAACCCGGGTCCGCGAGGCTTCCCCTCGGCCTTCGTTCACGTGCGTAGCCGGTGATGACCCGCCGGCAGGCTTCGTCGATTCGGCGACGACCTAGACCTCACTGAATCTCGATGCGCCTATCGAGGCCTCCCTCGGCGCACCCAGCCTTGGTGCTGACGCCCTTCCGCTACTCAGGCTACCTTACGGTTGGACGGCTTCACGGGTTATTAGGCCGCGAGAGCGATTGCGTTGTCGTTCGCAGTTATGACGGCCAGGTTTTGGGGTGGGCCAGGCGCCACCGCACGCAGACAGAGCTTCAGTCCCCACGTCGAAACCGATCGCCCCCGAAATGGGTGGGATGGGTGGGCCGAGTGAGGTTAACCCCGCGCGGCCCGGCGTCAAGGCGCTCAGGTGCCCGGGGGGAAGATCTTCTTCACGAGCTCCGTGAGGTCCTTCACGGTGCCCGCCTTCATGCCGGTGCCCGGGAACGGCCAGGCGCTGCTGCCGCGGAGCTGCACCTGGTTGCAGCTGAAGGAGATGAGCAAATCATTGGACGCGCCGGTGGGGGCGACCCAGTTGAGCCCCAGCTCCGCGTAGAGGCAGCTCGCCGTGGCGTTCTCGTAGCTGCTCTCGTTCCCCAGCAGCTTGGCCAGCTCCGTCTTGAGCTCCTCGTCCATCACGGTGGTCTGGCCCAAGATGGCGAAGTTGGGGGTGGAGCCGGCGGGGAAGCGCTTGGCGGTACCTGTGGTCGGCGTGGTGGGGGTGGTGGTCGCGCCGGGGACGAGGCCCGGCGGCAGCAGCCCCGGAGGGAGGAGCTGTGGGAGGGCCTGCGCGGCCGTCTGAGCCCACTGCTGGATCTCCGGGGGGAGCCCCGGGATGGCGACGCCACCGCCCGGCGCGATGGGCGTGGTGGCTGGAGGCTCGTAGTTCTGCAGCCGGAAGGCGTAGACGGTGGACTGCGGCAGGGTGTCGAACGGCGCCGTGGGCTTGCTGGCGCAGCCAGCCGCGGCCGCAACGGCCAGCACGCAGAGCGAGACCCGAGGGAAGAGCTTGGACATGGCTCCATTCGGTACTTCAGCGCTGCAGGGGCGTAAAGCGACAAGCGGCGCCTCGCGGGGGCTTTTCGGTGGTTGCCGAGCCCTCCACGGCTCCCTGTCGGCGAGCCCCCCCTCGCCCGAGCTACCCCGCCTGAGGCTCGTGCGCTACCCATGGAAGGCGCGGCGGTAGGGAGGAGGGCTCCCGCTCGCCGCTGGTCGGCACTAAGGCTCGAGCGCGTGAACGAGGTCGTGATCATCGGCGGCGGTTTTGCTGGGCTCAGAGCGGCGCGGGCGCTGGCGGGGCGCGCCGTGGAGGTCACCTTGGTCGACCGCTCGAACCACCACCTGTTTCAGCCGCTGCTCTACCAGGTGGCCACGGCCGCGCTCTCCCCCGCGGACATCGCCTATCCCATCCGAGCCGCCTTGCGCTCCCAAGACAACGCGCGCGTGCTGCTCGGTGAGGTCACGGCGGTGGACCTCGAGCAGCGCCGGCTCACGCTGCTGGACGGCGCGCAGCTCCGCTATGATTTCCTGGTCGTCGCCGTGGGGATGAAGAACGACTACTTTGGTCGGGAGGAGCGCTGGGCGACGCACGCGCTCGGCCTCAAGACCTTGGATGAAGCGCTGGAGATCCGGCGGCGCGTGCTGCTCGCCTTCGAGGCCGCCGAGCGCGAGCCGGACGCGGACAAACGGCGCCGCCTGCTCAGCTTCATCGTGATCGGCGGGGGACCCACCGGCGTGGAGGTGGCCGGCGCGCTCAGCGAGTTGGCCGCCAACATCCTGGCGGAGGACTTCCGTCGCCTGCGCGCGGCCAAGCCGCACGTCTTGCTCGTCGAGCGCGGGGAGCGGCTGCTCTCGGGCGGCTTCGACCCCCGGCTCTCGGCCCGCGCGCGTACGCAGCTCGAGGAGCTGGGCGTCGAGGTGCGCACCAGCACGGAGGTGCTGGACATCGACGAGCGAGGCGTGCGCGTCTCCAGCGGGCTGCTCGAGGCCGCCAACGTGTTCTGGACGGCCGGCGTCAAGGGCCGCAGCTTGGCCCAGCGCCTTGGCGTCCCGCTGGATCGCGGCGGGCGGGTCATCGTGCGCCCGGACTGCTCGCTCGAGGGGCACCCTGAGGTGTTCGTCATCGGGGACATCGCGCACCTGGTGCCCGCGGGGAGTGAGCGACCTCTCCCGGGCTTGGCGCCGGTGGCCATCCAGCAGGGCGGCTTCGTGGCCCGGCAGATCGTCCGGCGGCTCGCCGGGGAGCCGCCGGAGGCGTTTCGCTACGTGGACAAAGGGATCATGGCCACCGTCGGTCGCTCACGGGCGGTGGCGCAGACCGGGCGGCTCCGGCTCTCTGGGCTCATCGCCTGGCTCGCCTGGTTGGTGGTGCACATCGCGTACCTCATCGGCTTCAGGAACCGCTCGAGCGTGCTGTTCAACTGGACCTGGAGCTACCTCACCTTCAAGCGCGGCGCGCGCCTCATCACCGGGGAGCGCTCCTGGGCGCGCCTAGCGGAGTACGGCGTGGCGTCGCCGCCGCTCGAGGCGCCCACGGAATCGAGCGGCGCCGCGCCGCCGGGCTCGCTAGGCTAGCGCCCCCATGCAGCTCGTCCTGGTCCAGCCGCGGCTCGATCGCAGCGAAGGCGCGGACAACGCCCAGCGGCTCCGGGAGGCGCTCACGCCCTGGGTGGGCACGCTCGGTGCGGAGGACATCGTGGTCTTGCCGGAGCACTACCACCTCGGTAGCGACCGGGACGCCTACCTCGCCGAGGTGCAAGGCTTCGCGCGCTGGCTGGGGGCCGCCGTGGTGGGCGGCTCGCAGCACCAGCGCCGAGCCGGGCGGCTCGTGCACGCGGGCGTGGCCGTGGAGGCCAGCGGGGAGGTGGCGGGCTGGTACGAGAAGCTCCGACCCTACGCGCTGGAGCGCGGCTTCGTCACGCCGGGCGAGCGGCTCGGGGAGCTACGGCTCGCCGGTCGTCCGGTGCTGGTGCTGCTGTGCGCGGACTTCTGGTTCTCCGACCTCGTCTTGCGCGCGCAGGCCCTCCCGGAGCTCATCGTCGTGCCAGCGCTGAGCGTGTCGCGCAAGCCCACCCCGGACTACTCCCGCGCGCTCTGGCGCCACCTCAGCGTAGCGCGCGCCTATGAGCTGGGCGCCTACGTGGGCGTCAGCGACTGGGCGCACGAGTCTAGCCTGCCCGTGGTGAGCGCGAGCGGCGTGGCGGGCCTGGCCGATCCGACGCGGGAGCAGGAGAGCCAGCTGTTTCAGCCCGTGCGCGGCGCCGCTCAGCGCTACGAGCTGGATTTTCCGGCGCTGGAGCGGTTCCGGGGAGACCGACGGGAGCGCGGGTTCTTCTGGCGCTGAGTGGGGCTCAGGCGAGCACCTGGACGGGGAGGCGGAGCTGGCCGAGGAGCTTCTTGAGTTGCTTGAGCATGACGACGCCCTCGAGCGCTCGGGGGCCGAGCGCTCATGTGGTGAGATGTAGGGCTGCCGCTTACTGCAAAGCGCTGAGCTCGGCAAGATCTTGGTGGTAGCGTTCTCCGCGATGGCGTCGCTGAGAGATCGCGAGCGGGGCGTACGAGTGCTCGTCATTGGCGCGGGGGCCATCGGGGGTGTGGTGGGCGCGCACCTCTCGGCCGCGGGCGCCGACGTGACCATGCTCACCACGAACCCGAAGATCGCCAGGGCGCTGCGGGAGCGAGGCTTCCGGGTGCGGGGCGCGTCCGAGCTCGACGCGCCCGCGGGCCCGGTGCTCGAGCGGCTCATCCCCGAGACGCCCCCCTTCGAGCTGATGCTCCTCGCTACGCAGCCACCGCAGGTGGAGGCCGCGGCCGAGGAGGCGCTGCCCTGGCTCGCGCCCACGGGGCGCCTGCTGGCCTTTCAAAACGGCCTGTGTGAGGAGCGGCTGGCCAAGCTGGTCGGTCGGGAGCGGGTGCTCGGTGGCGTGGTGGCGTGGGGGGCCTCCATGCTGGAGCCTGGCGTGTACGACCGCACCTCGCGGGGGGGCTTCACGCTGGGGACGCTGAGCGGCGCGCCGGACGCCCACCTCCAGACCGCGGCCACGCTGCTCGGCGCCGTGGGTGAGGTGAAGCTCACTCGCAACCTCCGCGGCGCGCGCTGGAGCAAGCTCGCCATCAACAGCGTGGTGTCCACCCTGGGCACCATCGGCGGCGACCGCCTGGGCGCGCTGCTGCGGCACGGCTTCGTGCGGCGCCTGGGGCTCGAGATCATGACGGAGGCCGCGGCCGTGGCGGCGGCGGAGGGCGTGGTGCTGGAGAAGGTGAGCGGCACCCTGGACCCCGGCTGGCTCGCGCTGTCGGAGGCGGAGCGCCGCGGCCCCTCGGCCCGCCTCGCGGCCAAGCACGCCCTGCTGCTCGCGGTGGGCGCCAAGTACCGGCGGCTGCGCTCCAGCATGCTGGCCGCCATCGAGCGCGGTCGCCCGCCCGCCGTGGACTTCTTGAACGGGGAGCTCATCACCCGCGCGCAGCAGCACGGCTTGCCCACGCCCATCAACGAGGCCGCCAGGGCCCTGGTGTGGCAAATTGCCCGAGGGGAGGCGCGCTCCTCCCATGCTAGCTTGCGCGCGCTCTACGACTCCACCCGATGAAGCGCCGTACCCTGCTCCTGCTCGCGCTCACCCTCGGCGCCACCGCGTGCCGCCGGGGCGGCGCGGCGCCGCTGCCCGAGCTTGGCCCGGTAGGGGACTTCTCGCTCGTGGATCAAGAGGGGCGTCCGGTCACGGCGGCCCGCTTCGCCGGCAAGCCCTACGTGGCCGCGTTCATGTTCACGCGCTGCCCCAGCGTGTGCCCCAGGATGACCGCCCGCATGAAGCAGGTGCAGGCGCGCGCGCGCGACCGCGGGCAGACGCTACAGCTCGTGAGCTTCAGCGTGGATCCGGAGCACGACACCCCGGCGGTGCTACGCCAGTACGCCGCCGACCACGGCGTGGAGCTCAGCCACTGGACCTTTCTCACCGGCGACGCCGCGCAGATCAAGCGCGCTGCCCTCGAGGGCTTCAAGCTGGCGCTCGAGGGCCAGGTGGATCCGAGCAAGGACCACTTCGGCCTCTTGCACTCGTCGTTCTTGGTGCTGGTCGACGGCGCGGGTCGGCTGCGCGGCTACTATCGCACCACCGACGACACCATCGACCAGCTCTTGAGCGACCTGGAGCGCCTCGAGCGGCCCGCTCAGTAGTACCCGACGAAGCCCGCCGTCAGGCCGAAGCCCCAGGACTTGGCATCCACGTCCCCCAGCTTGCCCGTGAGCGGGAGGTCCAGGTACGGGCCCACGAGGAAGGCGACGTTGTCGCTGGGGGAGATGGTGAGCGGGGCCTCCAGGCTGAGGTCTACGAAGGAGACGGAGCTGTCGCTGCGCTGCACCTCGCCCTCGATCACGTCGCTGGTGGTGGTGGTGCCGAAGAACATGGAGAGCCCGCCGCGCGGCCAGATGGCGAAGGTCTCGTCGAACTGCAGCGCGTAGCCCACGCGTGGCGCCAGCAGGGCGCCGGACACGTCGTTGAGGTCTTTCGAGGTCTCGGTGCTGCCGACCTTCGTCGTCTGCTTCCCGGTGCTGTAGGCGTAGGTGAGGGAGCCGCCCACGCTGAGCCCCTCCATCACGAAGTAGTCCAGCGCGAGCCGCGGCTGGTTGGTGAACACGTTGGAGCCGGGGCTGCCCACCAAGCCGACGCGCGTCTCGCTGGTGCTGGTCTCCGCTTGGTTCTGCGAGGTGGACGTGCGATCGAAGTAGGCGCCGAAGACTCGATCCACGCCGAACACGAACTGGTACTCCTCCCCGATGTTGTCCACGTGACTGCTCGGAGGGGCGTACTGGTACTGCGAGGTGGAGGCCCCATAGCCGTACTGCTGAGCGAAGGCCGGCGCAGCGAGCAGCAGCGCTGCGGGGGCGACGAGGGAAGCGAGGAGCTTGTTCATGCGCGGAGCTATGGCGCGCCCGGCCGCGGCGTTCAAGTTTGTTGCGCCCCTGGGCGCGGCGCTCAGCGCTGAAAGGGCACCAGCGGCTC
Source organism: Myxococcota bacterium (assembly GCA_963169915.1). Taxonomy (GTDB): domain Bacteria; phylum Myxococcota_A; class Polyangia; order Polyangiales; family Polyangiaceae; genus JADLEQ01. The sequence goes on along the minus strand of CAUJEM010000111.1, from coordinate 3,786 downwards.
GAGCTGGGCCAGGCGGGCGTCCAGTGTGGCTGCATCCGGCGCGCGGACGGTGACGTGCCCCACTTTTCGACCCCGGCGGGGCGCCTTGGCGTAGTCGTGCAGGTGGGCGTCCGGCACCGCGAGCACCGCCGCCGCGCCAGGGAGGCCGCCGACGGCGTTGAGCATGGCGCAGGGCCCGAGCGTCGCCGTGTCCCCCAGGGGTAGGCCCAGCACCGCGCGCAGGTGGTTCTCGAACTGGCTGGTCCGTGCGCCCTCGATGGTCCAGTGCCCGGAGTTGTGCACCCGCGGGGCGATCTCATTGGCGTAGAGGGTCCCCTGCACGTCGAACAGCTCCAGCGCCAGCACGCCCACGTACCGGAGCGAGCCGAGCAAGCGCTCCGCGTACCCGAGCGCCTGCTGCTCGAGCGCGGGCGTGAGCCCGCTGGCCGGCGCGCGTGAGCAGCGCAAGATGCCGCCCTCGTGCTGGTTGTCCACGAGCGGGTAGCAGCGCGTCTCCCCGCTCGTGCTCCGCACGGCCAGCAGGCTCAGCTCCCGCTGGAAGGGCATGAACTGCTCGAGCAGGAGCGGGACGCCGCCGAGCGCCGCGAAGGCCGCGGCGCACTGGCTGGCGTGCTGGAGCACCACCTGGCCCTTGCCGTCGTAGCCGAGGCGGCGCGTCTTGAGCACCGCTGGTAGGCCAAGCTGGCTGACGGCCGCTTCGAGCTCGGCCAGGCTGTCGACGGCTTGGAAGGCGGGCGTGGGGATCCCGAGCTGCTGGAAGCGGGTCTTCTCCAGCAGGCGATCTTGCGCGACCTCGAGCGCCTCCGGCGGGGGGTAGACCTGGGTGCGCTCGGCGAGCCGGCGCGCCGCGGCGACGGGCACGCTCTCGAATTCGTAGGTGACGACGGGGCACTCCGCGAGGCGTGCCAGGGCGGCCTCGTCCTCGTAGCTGGCCGTGAGCAGCTCTCCCAGGCCCGCCACCGGCGCGAGCGGAGAGGGATCCAGCAGGCGCAGCCGTAGGTTCATGGGCGCCCCGGCGAGCGCCAGCATGCGGCCGAGCTGGCCGGCGCCCAGGACGCCCAGCGGCGGCGGTGGCAGGGGCGGGGTGCTCACGGCTGGCGAGGGTCTGGGCGGGAGAGCACCTGCTCGGTCTGCCGCTGCCGGTAGGCCTCGAGGGCCTGCGCGAGCTGGGGGCGCTGCAAGGCCAAGATGCTGGTGGCGAGCAGCGCCGCGTTGATGGCGCCGGCGCGGCCGATGGCCAAGGTGCCGACGGGTACCCCGGCCGGCATTTGGACGATGGAGAGGAGGGAGTCTACCCCCGCGAGCGCCTTGGACTGGACCGGCACCCCGAGCACGGGGAGCGCGGTCTTGGCCGCGGTCATCCCAGGAAGGTGGGCGGCGCCGCCAGCGCCGGCGATGAGCACCTGGAGCCCACGCCCCTGGGCGCTCCCGGCGTACTCGAACAGCAAGTCCGGCGTGCGGTGCGCGCTCACCACGCGGACCTCGAAGGCGACGCCGAGCTGCTCCAGGGTGGTGGCGGCGTGCTCCAGCGTCTCCCAGTCGCTCTGAGAGCCCATGATGATGCCGACCAGCGGTGATGAAGGAGACACGGTAAGGGCCCGAGCCTAGTCACCCGCTCCAGGCTCCGGCAAGAGGCCAGTGGGGCCCGCGCGCGGCTTGCGCTAGGCTCTTCCCTCGTGCCTTCGCTCGCGCCACCAGCGCCGGACGGCTGGATAGAGAGCCCCTTTCGGACCAAAGGGGTGCTCTATCTCGGGACGCAGACCTTCTTCGCCGAGAACGTGACGGGGGGGCTCCGCACCGTCCAGGCGGAGCTGCCCGAGGGGCGGCTGCGGGACTTCATCGGGCAGCGCTTTCTCCCGGGCTCGCTCTATGAGGTGATGGTGGTCCCCACGCTCATCGAGGCCGAGGCGCGCGCCCTCGGGCAGCCGCTCGATCGCTACCTGACGTTTCGCACCCGCTGGCAGGCCAAGCGCGACATCGGCGGGGTGTACCGGCTCCTGTTGAAGCTCACCTCACCGGAGCTCGTAGCGGCGCGCCTGCCGAAGGTGGTGGTGCAGATGTTCAACTTCGCCACGACCACCCACCGCGACCTCGGAGACAAGCACGTCCAGCTCGAGGTGCGGGGCGTCCCCCAGGCGCTCGCGGCTTGGCTCGAGGTCGGCTTCAAGGTGTACGTGGAGACGGCGCTCACGCTCGCCGGGGCGCGCCACCCGGAGCTGAGCTTGATGCGGCAGGAGGCCAGCGGAAGCCGCGAGGGCTTCCCGCTCGTGACCTTGCAGGGAGACGTCCGGTGGAGCTGAGCTCACGCAGGTGGGACGCCGTGGGCGTGGCCTGGCTGGCGCTGACCGGCTGCGCAGCCACCGCAGCTCCGGGGGCTGCGCCCGTCGGCGGCACGCTGCCCGCCGCTGCTGCGCGCTCGTCCGAGCCCGAGCTCCGAGCGCTGACGCCGTCGGAGCGCGCGCTGGAGCAAGAGCTGCGCGCGGAGGTACGGGCGCTCGTCGCCTTGGGCGAGCGGAGCCCACGGCGGCCGTGGGAGCTCGCGGGCGCCGCGGACGCCCTCGCGGAGAAGATCGAAGCGGCGGGCTACCCGCTCGAGCGTCAGGGGTATGAGCTCCAGGGCGTGCTCGCGCAGAACCTCGTCGCCTCGCTGCGGGGCAGCGCGCGCCCGGAGGAGAGCGTCGTCGTCGGCGCGCACTACGACTGCCCCGAGGGGAGCCCCGGCGCCAGCGACGCCACGGGCGCGGCCGCGCTGCTGGTGCTGGCGCGTCGGCTGCGCGCGGCGGCGCCGGCGGTGAGCGTGCACTGGGTCTGGTTTGGGACCTCGGCGCCCCCCTACGCGCGCACGGCCAGCCAGGGGAGCCAGCGCTATGTGCGCCGCGCGCTCGAGCGCGCCGAGCGGGTGCGCGCCGCGGTGTTGCTCGGTGGGCTCGGCAGCTTCTCCTCGGCGCTGGGCTCCCAGCGGCCGTGGGGGCCAGCGCAGCCGCCGCTGCCCACCGCGGCGCGGTTCGTGGCCGTGCTCGCGGACGAGCGCGCTGGGGCGCTCGGTGAGACGGTCGCCGCCGGCCTCACGCGCCACGGGGCGCTGCCCGTGGAGCGCCTGCGCGCGCCAGCGGACACCCCGGCGCTCGGCGGCAGCGACGCGTGGGGCTTCGTCGAGCAGCGCTGGCCCGCCGTGACGCTCACGGACACCGCGGAGCTCCGTGACGCCGCGCGGGGCACCGCCGAAGACACCGCGGAGCGCGTGGACTACGCGCGGCTCGCCCTGGTGACGCTCGCGCTGGAGGCGGTGGTGCGGGAGCTGGCGGAGGTGCCAGCGTCGGCCGCTCGGGGGTCGGCGCCCGCGCTCCCATGACGCTCGAGGCCGCGGTGTGGCGAGGCGCCTGGGTGGCCCTCCTCGGCGTGGCGATCGCCCTACGCGCCGCCGGGCTCGGCTTTGGCTTGCCAGACTCCTTCCACCCCGACGAGTGGCGTGTGCTGGAGGTCGCGGCGCAGCTCCGTGGTCACCCGAGCGCCCACGTCGGCTTCTGGAACTACCCCCCGGCGCTGGCCGGGCTCGTGGCCGCGCTCGTCCCGGAGCGTGCGGGGATGCTCGGCGGTCGGGCGCTGGTGCTCTGCCTGGGGGTCGGCGCGGCGGGTGTCACCGGCTACGCCGCGCACCGCCTCGCGGGGCGGCGAGCGGGCCTCACGGCGCTCGCGCTCGCGGCGGTGTCGCCGCTGATGGTGGAGCAGAGCCGTTACCTCACCGTGGACGTGCCCACGGCTTTCGGGGCGTCGCTGGTGGCGCTG
>CAUJEM010000110.1 GCA_963169915.1 Myxococcota bacterium | reverse complement strand
CGCCGCCGCTCCCCGCCGCGCCGCCGCTCCCCGCCGCGCCGCCGCTCCCCGCCGCGCCGCCGCACCCCCCCGCCCCACAGGCGCCCCCGCCCACGCCACCGCCGCCGGCCGCGCCGCCGCCGCCGCTCACGCCGCCGCCGCCGCTCACGCCGGCCATCCCGGCGAAGCCGCTCCCCCCGCCGCCACCCCCGGCGCCGCCGGTGCTGGGTCCCGAGGAGCACATGCCGTCGACGAAGTAGCCGCAAGCGGTCGTCGGCAGGCAGCAGGGCGTCTCGCCCGCGGGGCCCGCGGGGCAGAACTGCGGGTTGGGCGTGATGGACGTACAGTCCGCGGAGCTCGTGCCGCCGCTACCTCCCGTGCCACCGCTACCTCCTGTGCCGCCCGTGCCGCTCGTGCCGCTCGTGCCCGCGACGGCGCCGCTGCCAGCGCTGCCAGCGCTCCCCGCGGACCCGCCAGTCGCGGGGATCCCATCGTTGTCCGGCTTGGCGCACGCGCCGAAGAGCGAGACGCTGGCGAGAAGGAAGGCACCACGGGCGAAGATCGAGCGAAGCATGATAGCCATGAACTCCAAGGCAATGAGGCGCTCCAAGGCTAGCGACCGAGCGCCCGAGGCGCTAGCCCCCGGACGCTAGCCCCCGATCTCGGGGAAGTTGTCGCCTCGGCCGCGCGGCTGAGCGTGGAGTTGGCCCCCTGAGGAGCGCTCGCGCAGCAGAAAATGCGCTTCATGACCGCAGCTCAGGCATGAAGTCAGCGCCCAGCTCCCAGGTCTCCGTGGCTGATGAACACCCACCGCGGGCGCGAGCTGTGCCCCTGAGACGTGCGACAGGTAGGGCTCGGAGGGTTGGGGACGCCGGCCAGAGGCTGGTAACGCGAGCGAGAGCGTCTGCGATGAACTTCCCCCCGGCGAGCGGACGGCTTGACTAGGCCGCCGTGGCGGCGCGTTGACTCTTCAATTCGAATTGGGTGGGGCTCTCGTAGCCGATGGAGAAGTGCCTCCGTTGGGTGTCGTAGGAGCGGTTGAGCTAGGCATCGATGGCGCTCGTCACGGTCTCTCGGTCGGCGGAGATGCTGCCACCTGTCCTCCCCGCGCTTCGCGGAGGCCGTCGCACGCCATGGGGTCGAACCCGGCCTCACCGTGCACTCCGACCGTGGCTCCGCGATGAAGAGTGACACGCTGGCGCAGCTCCTCGGCGCGCTCGGCATCAGCCAGAGCGTCAGTGACCAGCACGGGTCCGACGACGACGCCTTCAGCGAGACCCAGCTCGAGACGCTCAAGGACCAGCCCGACGACCCGGGCCGCGTCTCCGGCTTGCTCCACGCGCGGGGCCCGCACGCGCGGTGGGCGCCTCCGGTCGCGGAGCAGAGACCCAGGCCTCGGGCTCGGATCCCTCGCGAGCATCGGTCGCACCTCACTCGAGAGACCCTCGCGAGAGACCCTCGAAGGACTTGCGAAGTCTCAGTCCGCCCCCAGGGACCCCTGCCCCGCCCTCGCGCGGGCGGGAGCACCGTGCCGGGGGCGAGCGCAGGAGCTCGGCGTCGCAGTCCTCACAGCCCAAGCTCGCGCGGACGTCGCGCCGCGCGAAGGCCATGGCGGGCCCGAGGTCGATCCCCTCGTTGGTCTCGTGATGGATGCGCACCCGCTCGTTGCCGCAGACGGGGCCGGGACGACCCGCCGGAGGCACCTCCCTCGCGTGGTCGCGCGAGGCAGCCCAGGACGCTCTCGGCCCGCCGGATGGGCCTCCTCAGCGCGCGGGGTCCGCGCCGGCGCTTGCGCTGCGTAACGCGCGCTCCACCTCACGCGGGGGCGCTAGACCGACCCACTGGGCGCGGGGCACGCCGCGTCGATCGAGCACCACCAGCACGGGCACGACCCCAACGGTGCCCAGCGCGCTCGTCCCCTCGAGCAGCGACGGGCTGGCCATGACGACGGGGTAGCTGAGCTCCAAGGTCTCCGCGAAGACCTGCGCGAGCGGGGCGTAGCGGGGCGCCTCCAGGACCACGGCGACGGCGTTGGCGCGGGGCCGAAGCCGGCGCAGCAGCTCCTCGAGCCGTCGCGCCGCCACCTGCGACGCTGGATCATAGGTGGTGACGAACAAGACCGCCGTCGCGCGCCCACGCAGCGCCGCGAGCTCGAAGGGCTCCCCCGCCGCGGTGGTGCCGGACCCGTCGAGGGGGGCCCCAGCCGTCGAGGCGGGGGCGCCGGCGGGCGGCGCGGCGGCGCACCCGGTGAGCGCCAGGGCCCACACCCAAGGACCGGCGAGGCGCTTCACGGCACTTCGTCGGCGGCGACGTCGAAGGTCGGCGCGAACAGATCGGCGAACAGGCGGACCGCCTCTGGCAGCTCCCGTCCGGAGCGCCCGTGCGCCAAGACGACGTGCGCCAGCTCGTCGATCAGGGGCTTGAGCGGGGCCGTCTCCATCATGGCCCCCTCGACCTTCGCGCCCGCGCGCGGCGCGGCGCTCTTGATCACGATGGGATCGTGCCGCACCCAGTCGAAGCCGCCGCCTCGCCGCCACCCGCACGCCAAGACCTGGACGAAATCCAGGTAGAGGGGGGACACGATGACCGCGACCTGACCCTGACGCGCGCGCCCGACGAGCGCCCGAGGCGCCGACGTGGAGGCGGTAGTCTCCGGCGCCTCGGCGAGCGCCGCTTGAATCCTAGATCGTCGATGCGGGTCCGCCTCGACGGCGAGCAGCGGCGCGTAGACGGCGATGAGCGGCACGTCGAGACGCTGCGCGTCTTGCTCCAAGGCCGTGAGCCAGCGCGCGCGCTCCGCTTCGTCGAGCGCCTTGTACGCCAGCGCCGCGGCCAAGGCCGCCTCGGCGTCCGTGGCCAAGGCGCCGAGCCAAGCGCACCAGATCTCCACCGCGCGCCCATCCACCCCGCTGGACGCGACGTTGGGGAGGGGCGACGGCACCTGCACGCCCCCCGTCACCGACTTGCTGCGCTCGTGCTCGGTCGTCATGCCGAGCCCTTCACCGTAGAGCCAGGCGCCCCTTCGAGCAACCCGTCACGCGCGCCGAGCGCGCCGCCGGCGACCTCGAGCTCCGCCTCGAGGTCGGCGACGAGCCGATCGAGCTCAGCCCCACGCTCCGGCGGCGCGGCGAGCACCAGCTTGCCCCCTCGCTCCGCGATGAGCACCGCGAGCCCCTCGCTCGCCTCGAGCACGTACCTGACCCACGCGACGTCACGGACGCGCACTTGGAGAGACCTCGTGACGAGGCCAACGGTGTAGTCTGGCGCCGGCATCCGCAAGCGCCGATGGTGCGCGAGGCAGCGCGCGAAGGGAAGCCTCCGCGGGTAACGGCGCGACTCGACGCCCAATTGCGCTCGTGTCAACCTGCCGCCGATGTCCGCTTCGGAGCAAGATCCACCTCCTGCCCCTTCGGCTGCGCACGAGGACGAGGACGACGCGCTGGGCGTCACCGACGCCTTCGAGCTCGCGCTCGACGTCCCGGACGCGCTTACCGCCGACGACGAGCCCCCCTGGGTCGACGCGCCCGCGCTGCTCGCGGCGCTGACGCCCCCGCTCGGCCTCACGGAGCCAGGCGCGGACGATGAGGCGGGTGACGCAGTGATCTCGCTGAGCGGCCTCATCGCGGTCGATCCCCACGGCGAGCACCAGGAGCACCAGGCAGAGCCCCTGGAGGCGCTCGAGCTCCCCGAGCTTTCCCCCTTCGTCGTCGACGGCGCCGAGCCGGCCGACGCGATGGGCCCCGACGATGAGCCGTGGGCGCTCGGCGCGGCGCTGCCGGAGCTGGGTGAGGAGGACGGCGGAGAGCTCGCGGCGCCCCTGCCGGCGCTCGCTTGGCTCGCCACCGCTGACGAGGCTCGCCCCGCGTGGGCACCTCATCGTTACGTCGAGCTCGTCTCACGCCGCGTCGAGGGGAGCTTCGCTTGGTTCAGCGAGAGCCCCGCCGGGTGGCTCGCCGGCGGTCCTACCGGCCTGCACGCGGGCGCGGGGGGGGACCGCGCCGCGGCCGGCCTCGAGCTCGTCGACTCCGCCGTCCTCCACGGCGAGCCCCCGAGGCTGCTCGCCGTGACACGTCAGGCCGCGGTCGTGGGCTGGGCGCTAGGCCTGGACCTGCCCGCCCTCATGCCCCTTGGAGCGCTCCCCGCGTCCCAAGCACCCTGGCAGCTCGCCTCCTCCGGCTCGCGTCTCTTCGCGCGCTCCAGCCTCGATCGGCTCTGGCGAAGCCTCGACGGCGGACGCAGCTTTCACCCCCTGAGCCTGCGAGGGCGCGTGCTGACGCTCGCCAGCGAGGGGGACGCCGCGACCGCCCTGCTGCTGGGGCGTGGGCGCGTCGAGCTGGCTCGCTCCACCGACGGCGGCTCGAGCTGGGCCATCACGCCGCTCGCCTGGGCCGGACACGGACGCACCTCGGAGCTGCTGCTCGGCGCGCGCGGGGACTTCATCGCCGTGGCCGAGCGAGCGAGTGGGCTGTCCGTCTCGCGCGACGGTGGGCTCAGCTTCTCGCGAGTCCCCGGCACCACTGGCGCGACGGCGCTCTACGTCACGGGCGCGCCCGGCGGGGAGCGCGTGTTCGTCGCGCTCTACGACGAGGCCAAGGGGACGGCCGAGGTCGTCGAGTACGCGGGCCTCCCCGGGGAGGCCCGGCGAGTGCTCGAGCTGTCGCTCGCTCCCGAGGAGGCAGCCGCCGACGAGCCGCCACGGATCGAGGCGCTGCTCTGGATGGACGGTGAGCTGTGGCTCGCGACGAGCGCTGGCCTGCGCTGCCATCGCCTGGACGCGGACACCCTGGCCCACTGAAGTTGGCCCGTCGCCCAGGGCTCTGGTAGCAGCGGCCCATGGCCGTGGTCGTCCAGAAGTATGGCGGCTCCTCGGTCGCCGACCTCGCCAAGCTCCGCTTGGTCGCCGATCAGGTCGTCGCGGCGCGCCGTCGGGGCGACGACGTGGTCGTGGTCGTCAGCGCGATGGGCAAGACGACCGACCGCCTGCTCGCCATGGCGCGCGAGGCGGCCGCGCCCGAGGGCGCGAGCGAGGGCGAGCCCCCACGCCGTGAGCTCGACATGCTGCTCAGCACGGGCGAGCGCGTCAGCATGGCCTTGCTCTCCAGCGCCATCCACGCGCGAGGCTGTGAGGCCATCAGCTTCACCGGCTCTCAATCCGGGATCCTCACGAACGACCGCCACTTCGACGCGCGCATCATCGAGGTTCGGCCCCACCGCATCGAAGACGAGCTGGCGCGCGGGCGCGTCGTCATCGTCGCTGGCTACCAAGGCATGAGCTATCGCCGCGAGATCACCACGCTGGGTCGCGGCGGCTCCGACACCACGGCGGTGGCGCTCGCGGCGGCGCTCGGCGCCGAGCGCTGTGAAATCTATAGCGACGTGGACGGCGTCTACGCGGCCGACCCCAGGAACGTGCCGGACGCTCGTCACCTGCCGACGCTGGATCTGGCCGTCATGCAAGAGATGGCGGAGGCGGGCGCCAAGGTGCTCAACGCGCAGGCCGTCGAGTGGGCGCGCCAGCACAAGATCACGCTCTACGCCCGGCGCACCGGCGACGCGCTGCGCGCCGAGCCCACGCGAGAGACCATCGTCTCCTGTGGCGGTGGCCGCCAAGAGCGCGCCATCGTGGCGGTACCGCGCGTGGCGCACTTCTCCGGCGGGCCGGCGAGCGTGGAGCCCTTCCTGGCGCTCGCGGCCGTCGCTGCCCTCCCGCTGTGGCAGCTCGATCTATCGCCGCACGGGGTGGACGCCTGCGCCCTGCTCACGAACCTCCCAGAGTGGCCTGAGCTCAAGCAGCGCGCGAGCGGGGTCGCTGGGCTAGAGATCCACGACGACCAGGGCGCCGTCAGCCTCGTGGGCGTCGAAGTGGGCTCCTCGGCGGAGACGCTGAGCCGAGCCCGGGACGCCGCCAGTGCCCCACCCCTGCGGCTCCTGGGCACCTCGCTGCGGCTCACCGCGCTGCTCCCGAGCTCGGCCGTCACGGCCACGGAGCGCGCCTGGTACGACGCCTTCATCGGCGCGGGGTCAGGCGCGCGCTAGCTCTCGCTCCCAGCGGACGAGCGCCTCCGCGTAGAGCGCCGCCTCGGCGCCAGAGCCCGGCGCGTCGTCGCGCAGCCGCGTCGCCAGGCGGCAGAGCGCCGTGAGCGTCGGACGGCGCTCCGGGTCCGTCACCCCGTCCTCCCACCGCCCCGCGAGCAAGGCGTAGGCCTCCTCCGCTCGCCCTAGCTGCGTGAGCAGCGTCGCCAGCTCGAGCGCGAGCCCTGGCTCATCCGGCCTGACGCGCAGCGCCGCCTCGAGAGCCTGCGCGCGCGCCGCCAGCTCTGCTTCGGTGAGCTCCACGCGCTCCTGCGCCGCGGCGGCGTCGCCCGGCGCCGAGGGGGGGCACGGTGAAGGCTCGGGCGAGGGCACAGGGGGCTCGACCTGGCGCCGCTGCGCCGCGAGCGCCGCGGCCGCTTGGCGGTACGCGGTGGCGACGCGCTCCGAGCGCGGGGCCAGCCGCAGCGCGACGGCCAGGTGCCGCTCGGTAGCGGCGCGATCTCCGGTGACCTCGCGCTCGAAGCGGGCCGCCTCGAGCAGGGCGTCCACCGCCAGCTCCGGGGTGACGCCCACGCCACGCTCCACCACGTCCCGCAGTCGCGCAAAGGCTAGGCTGGCCCCGGCTTCGTCACCCAGCAGCGCGCGCCAGCGCCCCTCGAGGACGCGAGCCCGCAGCTCTTCCTTGGCTCCGACGGGCACCTGGCGGGCACGCGCGATGGCCGCCGGCAAGTCACGCTCACGCTCCGCGCACAGCTCCGCGAGGGCCAGTAGCGCCGCGGGCGCCTGCTGCTCGCGCGCCTGCGCGAGCTCCACGGCCCGCGCGTAGAGCGTCGCGGCGCGGCCGGGTTTCCCGGTGGCTCGCAGCGCTTCGGCCAAGCCCACCGTGGCCTCGATGTCCTCCGGGACGTAGCGCAGGGCGCGCTCGAACATGCGCCCCGCCTGATGAACGAAGCCAGCCGCGAGGATGACCGAGGCCGCCTGCCGGAGCGCCGCGTGCTTGGCCTGCGTCCCGCGGGCGCCCGCCTCCAGGTGCACGCCGTCGGCGACGGCACCTTCGATGTCCCCTCGCTCGGCCCGGAGTGCGAGCCGGGCGCTCCTCACGTGGGCGCTCGCAGGGCACGCGCTGACGGCTCGATCGAGCGCGAGCGCGCGCTCCCCCAGGTCGGTCGTCAGCTCGGCCCAGCGAGCCCAGGCCAGGGCCGCGAGGGGCGCGAAGCGCTCGTGCTGCAGCGCGAACTCCAGCGCGGTGAGCGCGCCGTCACGGTCTCCCAAGCCCGCGAGCAGCTCCATGCCCACGAGCCCCGAGGCGGTCGCGGGCAGGCTCTCGGTGAGCAGCCCGAGCGCCGCCTCCGTGCCGGCGCGCGTGGCCACGTCCAGCTCGGCGAGCAGCCGAACCAGCTCTGGGTGCCGTGGCGCCGTCTCCAAGGCCACGAGGTAGCCGCCCCGCGCCGCGTCGAGCTCCGCCCGCGCGAGCGCGTCATCGGCCTCGACCGTCAGCCGCGCCAGCTCGAGGGCCCGCAGGGCAGCGGCGTCGGGCTCTGGCGGGACGGCGTCGCGCTCCCACTTCAAGAGCAGCTGCCCCCCCCTGACCTCGAGCGCGATGGGGTGCACCCCCGCCACGGCGGGGGTGCGGACGCCGAGCGACGGCAAGAGCTCGGTGGCGATGGCCCGCGGCGAGCCCTCGACGCTCCAGATCCGCCCCTGACGGACGCCCTGCCCCAAGCTGTCGAGCAGCCGCAGCGCGTGGCCGAGCGCCGGGCCGGAGAACCCGACGGCGCGTGCCCCCTGCACGACGAACCTCAGGGCGTGGGGCTCGGGGATCCAGCGCAGCTCGAAGGCCAGCGCGCGCTCGCGCTCGGCGAGCCCTACCGCGAGCGCCCCTTCTTGCCACCACAGCTCAGGACCGCGCTCCAGGGTGGCGAGCACGCCACGCCAGCGCTCCGCGAGCCAGCGCTCCAGCTCCACCAGCGCAGCGCCCACCGTGAGCTCTCCGAGCGCCCCTCGCCGATGCCGAAAGCTCCTCACCCCACCCGACAAGTCCACGGGGTATTTGAGCCCGGGGAGCCCCAGGGCGAGCCGCTCGACCCGCAGCGGTCCGAGCGCCACCGGCTCGGCGAGCTCCAGCCCGAGCGCGCCGCGCGTCACGCACAGGCGCAGCGGGACGAGGCGCGCCGGGGCGACCTCGGCGGCGCTGACCGGTGAGTCGGTGGGGAGCTCGGTGGAGACAGGCACCTGCCGACGATCGTAGCAGCGCGGCGCGCCGGACGGCCAACACTCTGCGGCCTCGGCGCTCCCGCCGCTCGCCGCCTCAGCCCTCCTTGTCCGCCTTCTTCTTCATCTTCGCGATGAGCGCCGCGAAGCCGTCCTTCTTGACGATGCGTGAGAACTGGCTGCGGTAATTGCCCACCAAGCTGGAGCCCTCGGTCACGATGTCCACGACCCTCCACGCGCCACCGTCTTGACGGAGCACGTAGTCGATGGCCACGGGCTCCTCCCGCCGATTGGACTTGCTCCGCGCGATGGTCTGCACGACCTGGCGCCCCTGTTTACCTGCGATCTCCCCAGAGTACTCGACCGTGTAGTTGGCGGTCTTGTTGAGGTTCTTTCGGTACGCGCCGCGGACCAGGCGCTTGAGCAGCTGGGTGTATTCTTGACGCTCTGCGTCGGTGCGCTCCTCCCAGGCCTTGCCCAGAGACTCCCGGGCGAGCGTGTCGTAGTCGAGCAGCTCATCGAAGATGGCCGTGATCTTCCCTTCGTCCGCGGCCTTCCCCTTCTTGAGCTGCTCGCTGAGCTGAGCTTGGCGCGCCTTGACGGTGTCTTGCGCCGGGCCGGCGAAGGCCAGGGAGCTGGCGAGGCCGAGGCCGAGGGCGAGGAGCGTGGCGCGGAGCTGGTGGCGGTAGGTCATGGGCTTACACTCTCTGACGGGGTTCAGTGTCTCGTTATGCAAACGAAACGCCAACTTTCAACCCCTGCCTCGGCGGCGCGGAACCCCCGGGATTTCCTGGACCTGGCGGCGAGGGTGCCCAGCGACTCGGGCCGCCGAGCAGCGTCACGGCACGCTGGGCGCCCCGGCGCGAGCGTCACGCGCTACGGGGCGGTGACGCTGCACGCCCCCAGGCTGACGGTGAAGCGAGCGCCACGGCCCTGCTCGCTCTCTACGCTGAGCTCGAAGCCGTGCTCGTCCGCGATCCGCTTGACGACCGCGAGGCCGAGCCCGGTGCCCTGCGTCCGCGTGCTGTAGAACGCGTCGAAGAGCTGCTCCCGCGCCTCGGCGTCGAGGCCCTCCCCCTCGTCCGAGACGCTGAGCTCCAAGCCACCCGGTCCCGCCTCGACCCGCACCTCGACCCGGGCGCCGGGGCGGCTCGCCTGCACCGCGTTACGGAGGAGGTTCCATAAGAGCTGCCTCAGCTGCGCGGGGTCGGCGCTCACGGTCGCGGTCTCGAGCCCCACGTAGCCGACCTCCACGTCCCCCGCGGCTCGCCCCACGTGCTGCGCCATGGTGACGACCTCGCGCGCCACGCGCGCCACGTCCACCTGGGTGCGCTCGGGCTTCCGCGCGCGCGCGAGATCCATCATGTCACTGACCAGATCATCGAGGCGCGAGGTCTCTCGCCGGATGAGCTCACACAGGAGCCGCTCGTCCGCCGTCAGCTCGGTGGAGGACTCCAGCAGCTTCACGGAGGCGGCGATGGCGCCGAGCGGGTTGCGGATCTCGTGGGCCAAGCCGGCCGCGACGCGCCCGAGGACGGCCAGTCGCTCCGCGTGCACGGCCCGCGCCTCCGCCTGCACCAGCTCACCGCTCTGCACGCGGAGCCGCTCGGCGAGGTACGCGCCGAGGGCGCTGACGACCACGAGTACGAGCAGCGTGACGAAGGCGTGGTAGCCCAGATCGGCCGAGGAGACGGTCCAGAGCTGGGGGGGCTGATCGGGCGGAGGGCTCAGCCAGCCGTAGGCCAAGGCCGCGCCCAGGAGGAGATAGAGCCCGAGCCCGCTGACGGTGGCGATGATCGCGCCGCGGAGCCCCGTGAGCGCCGCTCCCACCAGGCACGAGACGCCGTAGAGCGCCGTCGCGCCGCTGCTCGCGCCGCCGGTGAGGTAGACGAACGCCGTCCAGATGACCTGGTCGAACACGAGCTGGAGGTTGGCGAGCTGCTCCAGGTGGCGACCGCTGCGCAGCCAGACTGCGTACGCCGCCGACAGCGTGAGCGCCCCCGCGACGGTGAGCCAGAGCACCTGTCCGCTGGCGGTGTTGGGCCCCACCACGAGCATAGGAAAGGCGCTGGCCGCGACGAGGACCACGCTGACGAGGACGACCAGGCGCCCGAGCAGCACCCCGGCCAAGCGCTGCGGCAGCGGAGCGGAGGCGACCTTGGCAGCCCACCCCCGCTTCACCCGCGGCTCCCTCGGTGGCTCAATTGGCCTTGATGTTGCCCGCGAGCGAGAAGATGGGCAGGTACATGGAGACGAGCACGACGCCGACCATGCCGCCCACGCCGACCATCAAGATGGGCTCGATGGCGGAGGTGAGCGCCGCCACGGCGATGTCCGTCTCCTCCTCGTAGAAATCTGCCACCTTGTTGAGCATCTGGTCGAGCGCGCCGGTCTGCTCCCCCACGGCGATCATCTGGACCACCATGTCCGGGAACACCTTCGTCTCCATCAAGGGGTCGGCCATGTTCTTGCCCTCGCTGATGCGCTGGCGAACATAGAGGACGGCGGTCTCGATGATGACGTTCCCCGAGGTCCGCGCGCAGATGTCGAGCGCGTCCAAGATGGGGACGCCCGACTGGAGCAAGGTGCCCAAGGTGCGAGTGAAGCGCGCCACCGCGATCTTCCGGAGCGTGGGTCCGACCACCGGGAGGGTCAGTAACAGCTTATGAAAGAGCCGCTTCCCCTTGGGCTGCCGGATGGCGTAGACCACGCCCGCGCCGATGGCGCCGGCGCCCAGCGCCAAGAACGGGAGGTAGGACACGAAGCTCTTCGAGAGCGCGATCATGATCTGCGTGAGCTTCGGGAGCGCCTCGGGGCCGGCGCCGAAGTCCTTGAACATGTTCTCGAAGGCGGGGATGACGAAGGTGAGCAGCACGACCATGACGCCCACCGCGATGACGATGACCACCGTGGGGTACACCATGGCGCCGCGCACCTGCGCGACGAGCTTGGCGCGCTTCTCCAGGTACACCGACAGGCGCTGCATGATGGTGTCGAGGATGCCGCCCATCTCACCGGCGCGGACCAGGTTGACGAACAGCGTGTCGAAGACCTTCGGGTGCCTGCCGAGGGCGTCGCTGAAGGTGGACCCGTGCTCCACCTGATTGCGGATATCCTTCAAAGTATTGGCAAAAACAGCGTTGTTCTGCTGCCCTGCGAGGATCTCCAGGCACTGCACGAGGGGCAAGCCGGCGTCGATCATGGTGGCGAACAGCCGCGTGAAGGTCACGAGCTCCTTGACCGTGACGCCCGAGCCCAAGGTAAAGTTGAGGGATTTCCCCTTCTTCTTGACCTTGACCGGGGAGAGCTGCTGCTGCCGGAGGCGAGCGTTGACGGCGTTGATGTCGTCCGCCTCCATGACGCCCCGACGCAGCTCTCCACCGCGTGCGCGTGCTTCCCAGACGAATTCCGCCATTGAAATTACCTAAACCAGCAGCGTCGCAGCATAGCTGGGGCGCCTACGCTTCGTCAAAGTACCGGGGGCGACCCCCAGCCGGCGGCAGGCTCCTGGCGCCGCGCACGCGCCACCGGCCGCGGCCGGACTCGGCACCGTCTCCGCCGTCTCGGCGTAGGCCGCGCCAGTGCGTGGAGGCCGGCGCGCAGCGCGCGCCTCGTGGCCTCGGAGTCGCCGGCGAGCGCGTCGAACCGCTGCACGCGCACGTCCTCGAAGAGCGCGTGGGTCCTCTGCCGGAGCCTCACCTTCTGCCTGCGGGCGCGGCGATGGCGACTCCGAGGCGGGACAGCGGGACAGCGGGACAGCGAGGCGAGGACCAGGGCGACGGCGATGGCGGCGAGGGCGGTGGAGCGACATGCCCCCTGACGCCCCGAGAGCAGCCGAACGTCTGAGGGGATCCTTCGGGTTCCAGCTCGCTCTGCCAACCCCGGCTCAGGGGGTGGGCGCGCCGCGGGCGCTCCCTTCTCCTCGCCGAGGGGCTGAGGCAAGCTCTCTTGGTCGTGCCTCCTCCGCTCTCGGCTCCGCCCGCACTCACCCGGAGGGTCGAGCGGCGACTCGACTCCATCGCGGCGAGCGTCGTGACCGAGTGGCGCGCCGCGCCGGCGGCCAGCGTGGCGACGGGCAGCCTCGCGTCACCGGCGCTGCTCGTGGGGGCGGCGGGCCAGGGTGAGCGGGAGTCCCCCATCGCTCCCTCCACGCTCTTCGACCTCGCCTCGGTGAGCAAGCCGCTCGTCGCCTGCACCTTGCTCCGGCTGGAGCGCCATGGCGCGCTCTCGCTGGCTCAGCCCCTCGCGCTGCACCTGCCCGAGCTGAGGCAGACCCCGAGCGCGTCCGCGACGCTGCTACACCTCCTCTCCCACCGCGCCGGGCTGGAGGCGCACTTGCCGCTGTTCGCGCCCCTGCTCGGCGGGCTCCCCGTGGTCCGCAGCGTGGCGCTCCGCCGCGCCGCCCTCGCACGGCGCGCGGAGTGTCTGGGCCCCCCCCCCGCCGAGGGGTTCTCCCCGGTGTACAGCGACCTCGGCTACCTCCTCGCGGGTGAGGTTGCCGAGCGGGTGACGGGGCTGCCCCTCGACGAGCTGGTGGATCGGGAGGTGGGGCGGCCACTGGGGCTCCGCCTGGGCTCGGCGCGCCAGTGGCACCGCTGGGCTCCCGAGCGCCTCGCCCAGGCCGCCCCTACGGAGCACGTGCTCTGGCGCGGGGGGCGGCTCCGCGGCGTCGTCCATGACGACAACGCTTGGGCGCTCGGCGGGCTCGGGCTCTGCGGTCACGCCGGCGTCTTCGGCGCAGCGGTGGACGTGGTCGGCTGGGGGCTGGCGCTGCTCGACGCGCTCGAGGGGCGACGCCCGACGTGGCTGCTCCCCGAGCAGCTGGAGACCTTGGTTCGACCGCGCCCGGGGGGCACCCTGCGCGCCGGCTTCGACGGCAAGGCGTCCGCTGGCTCCAGCGCTGGGACCGTGGCCAGCGAACGGACGTTCGGGCACCTGGGCTTCACGGGGACGAGCCTCTGGATCGACCCCGCCACGGGGCGAGCCGTGGCGCTGCTCACCAACAGGGTCTTCGGCGGCCGCGACGACCTGCGCCTGAGAGGCGCCCGCCCCGCCCTCCACGACGCCCTGTTCCGCGCTCAGGCCGAATCCGACGCGCTCGATCGAGGTCTACGCTGAGGCTGGAACTTACCCTGGTTTCGTGCGATCTTCCGGTTCACGGCGAGCTCGCGTGGAGCGACCCGGAGATCACCCGAGACCCGACCCGTGATGTGGAAGCTAGCGATCGAGGATGACCAAGGCTCGAGGACGGTGGTCAACCTCTCGCGCGAGCAGTACACGATAGGTCGCGCCGAAGACAACAGCATCCGGCTGACCGAACGCAACATCTCGCGCCACCACGCGCGGCTCACGCGGAGCGGCGACACCTGGTCGCTCACGGACGTGGGGAGCTACAACGGCGTCTACGTCAACGGCGTCCGCGCGGGAGAGGCGCAGCCGCTGGCTCCCGGTGACCTCATCCAGCTGGGAGACTATCGGCTGGAGCTGGGGGACGAGGCGACCCTCACCGCGGCGCCGGCAGCGCTCGACGACGGCGCCGCGCGCTCCCAGCACCTCGGCGCGCAGCCCGACCGCCTGGTGATGCTCGTCGGGCCAGAGCCCGGACGAGAGTACGCGCTCGGGAAGGGCGTGGCCGTCATCGGCCGCGGGGAAGACTGCGACATCTCCATCAACCACGGCTCGGTGAGCCGCGTCCACGCTGCCGTCGAGCGCTTCCAGGACGGACACTACGAGATCGTCGACCGGGGGAGCGCCAACGGCCTGCGCGTCAACGGCGCTGAGCTCCAGCGCGCCCTGCTGGACGCCCGGGACTCCATCGAGCTGGGGGACGTCCTCTTGAAGTACATCCCCGCGGGGATGATCTACGTCCCTGGAGCGGAGGAGGGGCTCCGGTTCGGGGTCGGCAGTGAGCCGCCGAGCCCGGTCTTCGCCTCGGACATCCCGCGCGGCTCCACGTCCCCCACCCTGAAGCTGGTGCTCGCGGTCGTGGGTCTCGGCGCGCTGTTGGCCCTCGGCGTCGTCGTGTTTCGGGAAGGCGGGCGCACGACCGCAGCGTCGAGCGCCGCGCGCCCGCCGGCCGACGACCCGCTCCGGACGGCACGCGAGGCGCTCGACCGCCAGGAGCTCGACGTGGCCCACGCCGAGCTGCAGCGGCTCGCCGCCGGCCCCCCGGCGACACGGCCCACGGCGCTGCCCGCCGTCGCGGAGCGCTGGGCCAAGGCCGCCATGGCACGCGCGGAGTCGCTCACGGACGTCGACGTCAAGCGCGCCCAGCTGAACCAGGTGGCGCAAGCGGAGTTCGTCGACTCCGCCCAGCGCTCCCTGGCCTCCGCGGCGGCGGCCGCGCTCGGCGCCAGCGACGTGTCGGTCACGGAGCTGCCCAGCGCGCGTCCGAAGCTGCTGGTCGGCGCAGGCGGCCCAGCCTCCAGCGGCCCCGCGCCCATCACGAGCGGCCTCGTGCGGCGCAACCCCTTCGACGCGCCTGGCGGGCGCACCGGAGCGCCCGCCGCCGCCGCGCCCACGCCGGACGCGCTGGGTGACCGAGCCCAGCTGACGGCCCGAAAGAACCAGCTCAAGGCGCTGGTCGCTTCAGGCAAGGGCACGGACGGCGATCGGCGGATGCTGCGCGCGCTCTGCCGTCAGCTCAACGACATGAGCTGCATCCACTGAGGGATCCTCGCATGACGAGCCAGGAGTCGCCCAGCGGCCCCCCCATTCGCATCCAAGGCCCCGAGGTCGAGCGCCCCAGCCAGGTGCTGTCCTCG
The DNA here is from genome assembly GCA_963169915.1 of Myxococcota bacterium. GTDB lineage: Bacteria > Myxococcota_A > Polyangia > Polyangiales > Polyangiaceae > JADLEQ01. Next base: position 100,039 of record CAUJEM010000110.1, on the reverse strand, counting down.
AGGCCCACGCTCGCGCTCCTCACGCTGGTGGCGCTGGGCGCGGCGCTAGAGCTCATCCCCGGCCTCGAGCAGGTGCGGCTCTTTCGGCCTGGCCTCCCCGAAGCGCCCGCCCTCGGCGAGATCGCCGCTCCCGCCGCCGCGCTCAGCGTCGGTGAGAGCCTGCTCTCCCGGGAGAGCGAGAACGCCGCGCAGCTCGCGCAGCCCGAGCACGTCGACCTCCAGGCGCCCGCGCGTGGGCCCATCGCGCCGCAGCAGCTCGACGCACCAGCGCTCGACCTCGAGCGCCCACCCGTGTCCCTCGTCGACGCTGAGCGGCGCGGGCTCACCGCCTTCTACCAGCGGCTCGCTCGCACCGAGGCCCGAGAGCCCCACGCCATCACGCGCATCGAGCATTTCGGGGACTCCATCATCACGAGCGACTACGTCTCCGGCACGCTCCGACGCAAGCTCCAAGACCGGTTCGGCGACGCCGGCCACGGCTTCCTCTTGATGGCGAGCGCTTGGCCGGCCTACTTCCACAACGACGTGTACCGCTTCGCCTCGGCGGGCTTCTCCGTCAGCCGGATCGTCGGCCCCCTCTCGCCGGACGGGCTCTATGGGCTCGGAGGGGTCAGCTTCACCGCGCCGCCTGGGTCTCGCGCGCGCTTCGGCACGGCCAAGGCGGGCAGCCGTGGGCGCGCCGTCTCGCGCTTCATCGTGGCGTACTTGAAGCGCCCTGGTGGCGGCAAGCTGCGGATCAACCTCGACGGCGCCGAGCAAGCCACGCTCGACACGAGCAGCGACGTCACGGAGGTGGCGTACCACGAGGTGCGCGCGCCCGACGGCGAGCACGAGCTCGAGGTCATGACCATCGCCGGCACCACCCGGAGCTTCGGGGTCGTGCTGGAGCGCGAAGGCCCGGGCGTGGTCCTCGACGCCATCGGGGTGCAGGGCGCCCGAGTGCGCTTCCTCGACAAGCAGGACGACGCCCACTGGGCCGAGCAGCTCCGGTGGCGTGACCCAGCGCTGCTCGTCTACCAGTTTGGCGCGAACGAGTCCGGCGACGGCTTCGCGTATCCCATGGCGGAGTACCGCAAGACGCTGGAGGAGGTGCTCGCTCAGGGGCTCCGCGCCGTCCCCCGAGCGGGCTGCCTGGTCGTCGGCGCGATGGATCGCGCAGAGAAGAAGGGCACGGCGCTGCAGACGATGGCGGTCATCCCGGCGCTCGTCGCCGAGCAGCGCGCCGCCTCCGCCGCGGTGGGCTGCGCGTTCTTCGACACCTTCGCGGCGATGGGCGGCTCCGGCTCCATGGCCGCGTGGGTGCAGCGCGGGCTCGGCCAGGGAGATCTCACGCACCCCACGGGCAGCGGCTCCGAGGTGCTGGCGAGCTGGCTTTATCGGGCGCTGCTCGAGGGCTATGAGGGCTGGAAGGGCGCCGGACGCCCCAGCGCGCCTCCCCTCCCCGAGCCCTCGGTCAGTGCCTCCCCCACGGCCCCCGCCCCCGCCTCCGCCACGCCCTGAGAGCGGCTCGCCGAGCGCGCTCGGCGGGCCGCGGCTCGGCGTCGACTTCTTTCGCCGCCCCGTGCTCACCGTCGCCCCGGAGTGCCTGGGCAAGGTGCTCGTGGTCCAGCGCCCCGACGGCGTCGCGGCCGGACGCATCGTGGAGGTCGAGGCGTACCGCGGACCAGAAGACCGCGCCGCGCACTCCTTCGGGGGACGGCACACGGCGCGCAACCACTCGCTGTGGTGTGCCGGCGGCGTCGCCTACGTGTTCCTGGTGTACGGGCTCCACTGGCACCTGAACCTGGTCACGGGGCTGGAGGGTGAGCCGCAGGCCGTGCTGATCCGCGGCGTCGAGCCGCTGCTCGGCCTCGAGCTGATGCGCCAGCGACGGGGCCCCCTGCGCGACGAGCACGCCCTCACCAGCGGACCGGGCAAGCTGGCGCGCGCCTTCGGCGTGGCGCGAGATCTCGACGGCGCCGCGTTCACGAGCGAGACGCTCTTTCTCTTGGACGGGCCGCGGCTGCCCGCCAAGCGCTCCGCGCGGATCGGCGTGGACGACGCGGGCGCTTGGGCCCGCCGGCCGTGGCGCTACTTCGTCGCCGGGAGTCCCTGGGTGTCCCGCGCGCGCACCAGCGCCGCCGGCTGACCGAGTCGCGCGCGCGCCGCGTCCCGGTGGGGGGAGGCCCTTTGCCCTTGGAGCCCCCGGGAGGCCGCCCTACTGTCCCCCTCGGCGCGCCAGCAGCCCGCGCGCGCTTCTTGTTTCAAGGAGACCGTGATGTCCGAGGCAGTGACCCAGCCCGGCCTGGCACTCGCCGGGAAAGGCTTTCGCCCCTTCTTCCTGCTCGCGGGGCTGTACGCGGCGCTCATCGTCCCCCTCTGGGTGCTCATCGTCGACGGCGTGCTCGCGCCGGTGCGCTACCTGGACGCGTGGAGCTGGCACGCGCATGAGATGATCTTCGGCTACGCGCTCGCGGTCATCGCGGGCTTCTTGTTGACGGCGGTCGGCAACTGGACGGGGCGGGAGACGCTCATCGGGCGGGGCCTGCTCGGCCTGGCGCTGCTCTGGGTCCTGGCGCGCGCCGCCATGGCCACCGCGGCCGTCCTCCCGCGTGGCCTCCCGGCGGCGCTGGACTTGGGCTTCCTGCTGGCCCTCGCCATCGCGCTGGCGCGGCCCATCCTGCTCACGCACAATCGCCGTAACTACGTGATGGTGGGGGTGCTCGGCGTGCTGCTCCTCACCAACCTCGTCACGCACTTGAGCGCCCTCGGCGTGCTCGCCGCGGGGCAGGCCCGGCGCGCCAACCTGGTGGCCATCGACGTGATCGTGCTGCTCATCGTGGTGGTGACGGGCCGAGTGATGCCCATGTTCACCCGCAACACCACCAAGGCGGAGGGGATCGAGGCCATCAAGAGCCTCGACTGGGCCACCATGACGGCCGGCGCGCTGCTCACGCTCGTGGACGCCGTGGCGCTCGAGACCGTCCCGGCGCAGCTCTTGGCGGGCCTCGTCGCGGTGCTCGCCGCCGCGCGCGCGCTGCGCTGGGGGACCCGACACGTCCGCCCCTATCCCATGCTGTGGGTCCTCCACCTCGGCTACGCCTGGATCCCCCTCGGGCTGCTGCTCCGCGCCGCGCCGGCCTTGGGCGTCCCAGTGTGGGGCTCCCTCGCGACCCACGCGCTCACGGCCGGCGCCATCGGTGTCCTGACGCTCGGCATGATGGCGCGTGTCGGGCTCGGGCACACGGGGCGTCCGATCGTGGCCTCACGCGCCATCACCGGCTCGTTCCTCGCCATCCTCGGGGCCGCCATGGTACGCGTCTTCGTCCCGCTCGTCGCGCTCCGTTGGCAGCCGGCCGCGCTCGTCGTCGCGGGCGCGCTGTGGTCGCTGGCCTTCGTGATCTTCGTGATCGTCTACACGCCCATCTTCTTCGCGCCGCGCCCCGATGGGAAGGCGGGTTGATCGTTGGCCGCGCGCACGCTGCCGTGGCTCGCCGGAGCCGCCCTGCTGCTCGCGCCGCTCGGCTGCTCCGACGCCCCCGCGGCCCCCGCGGCCCCCAGCGACCCCTGCCAGCTCACCGAAGCGCCGATCCCTGAGCCCGAGCTCTACACGCCGCGCTGGGCCTTCGAGCCGTGGATCAGCAAGGACATCTCGGACGCGCAGGACACGCGCGGCTTCGTGAGCGGCTTTCTGGAGCGCGACATCCCGGTGGGCGTGGTGGTCTTCGACAGCCCGTGGGAGACCAACTACCACACCTTCGTCGCCGACCCGGCGCGCTACCCGCACTTCGATCGGCTCGTGGCCGAGCTCCACGCGCAGGGCATCCGGAGCGTGGTGTGGATGACGCAGATGCTCAACGTGCAGAGCTTCGACGCCGAGCTGGGCGGCACCGTGTATGACGGTCCGTCGCCAAACTACGCAGAGGCCGAGGGCTGCGGCTTCTTCGTGGACGAGGCGGAGCTCTACCCGTGGTGGAAGGGCAAGGGCTCGGCCATCGATTTTCATCACCCTCGAGCGATGGCGTGGTGGCACCGGCAGCAGCTCGAGCTGCTCGAGCGCGTGGCCATCGACGGCTACAAGCTCGATTTCGGCGACGAGTACGTCAGGAGCGATCCGGTGCTGACGGCGGCGGGCCCCGTCCCCCATCAGGCGTACTCGGAGGCCTACTACCGAGATTTTCTGGCCTTTGGGCAGGCGCGACGCGGGAGAGAGTTCCTGACCATGGTCCGCCCCTACGACCGAAGCTACGGCAGGCCGGGGCGGCTCTTCGCGCGCCCCGAGCACGCGCCCGTGGCCTGGGTCGGCGACAACCGCCGCGACTGGGTCGGGCTCTCGGACGCGCTCGATCACGTCTTTCGGTCCGTCGAGGCGGGGTACGTCATGCTGGGCTCGGATCTCGGGGGCTACCTCGACCGCGACGACGAGGATCTGCTCGGCCCGAAGATCGAGTTCGACGCGGAGAACTTCGCGCGCTGGACGGCGCTGTCGGCGCTGATGCCCTTCATGCAGCTCCACGGACGCGCCAACCTCGAGCCCTGGGCGGTCCCCGAGCAGCCCGAGGAGATCGTGCGCCTCTACCGCTACTGGGCGCAGCTCCACCACCAGCTCGTCCCCTTCTTCTACTCGCTCACCCGGGAGGCCCATGCCGGCCGCGGCGCGGTCCTCCGACCGCTGCGCGCCGCGGACGAGGCAGCCGGCGACTATCGCTTCCAGGTGGGGGAGGCGCTGCTCGTCGCGCCCCTGCTGGACGCCACGGGGCGCCGTGAAGTGCAGCTCCCCGCCGGGAAGGACTATCTGGACTGGTGGACGCTCGGAGCGCCCGCGCTCGCGGGGGGCTCCACCCTGGCCGCGACGAGCCGCCTCCCGCGCGAACGCGTCCCGCTCTACCTCATCGAGGGTGCCATCCTCCCTCTCGTCGTCGATGGCAGCGCCACCGGGCTCGGCTCGGCCGCGACGGCAGACGCCTGGACCATCGTGGGCTACCCCGGCCGCACCCCCACGAGCTTCACGCTCTACGAGACCGACGACGGCTCGACCCAGCTCCGGCTCTCCGCCACCGGCTTCGAAGCGCAGCGCCTCAGGCGCCGACTCCGGCTGCGCGTGCGCCTCGAGCAGGCCCCGCGGGAGGTGGTCGTCAACGGCCGGGCCTCGGTCGCCCACGCCGATCTCGCGGCGGCGGACGCGCAGCGGACAGGACACGTCTACGACCCCACGACGCGCAGCCTGTGGGTGCTGACGCCTACCGCCGGCGGGCCCCTGGAAGTTCGGTGGCGTTGAGCCCTCCCGCGGGCGCCGGCCACCTCAGGACCGCGCTCCAGTGCTAAGCTCCGCTCGGAGGAGATCCTGAAATGTCGTCAGCTTCACTCACCAAGGCTTCCCACTTCGCGCCGCTGCGCTGGTCTCTGCTCGCCGCGCTCGGGAGCGCCGGCACGGCTTGCGGTGGCAACGCCTTCACGGACGCGGCGGGCGGAAGCGGCGGCGCCGGCGCACAGGCCGGCAGCGGCGCACAGGCCGGCAGCGGCGGCAGCGGTGGCGCGACCGGGAGCTGCCGCGCGCCCAAGCCAGTGCTGAGAGCCGACGGGACCGCGAGCGGGCTCGTCCAGTGCGCGGACGGCACCGTCCACCGTGAGCACGCCGCCGACTGCACGAGCGAGGTGACGACCTGCACGGGCGATGAGGCGAGCGTGAGCTGCGCGAGCGACGCGGACTGCACGGCCCTACCGAACGGCCGCTGCGCCCACTCTGAGCTCGACTTTCCGCCCTGGACCCAGTGCGGCTGCATCTACCCCTGCACGCGCGACGCAGACTGTGAGCCCGGCTACGCCTGCCTCTGCCCGGAGGCCCCCGGCGTCGGACCCTACGCGACCTGTACCCCCACCGACTGCCGCACGGACGCCGACTGCGGCAGCGGCGAGTGCGGGATCACCAGCTACGACAACGGCTGCGGCGCGCACGCTACCATGGGCTGCCGCGACGCCGCTCGCGACGAGTGCCGGCTCGACAGTGAGTGCCAAGAGCGCTTCAGCTGTACGCCTCAGGGGGACCACTGGACGTGCGCCACCAATGACGGCTGCGCCATCGGCCGGCCGCTGCTCATCGAAGGCAGGGCGCGCACGGCGTCCAGCGCCGCACGCCACGACTGGCTCGACGAGGCGGCCCTGGCGCCGGAGCTGGACGCGTTGAGCCCGGAGCTCCGGCGCGCGTTGGCGGAGCACTGGCTGTCCGTGGCGGCGCTGGAGCATGCCTCCATCGCGAGCTTCGCGCGCTTCACCCTCGAGCTGATGTCTCTCGGGGCTCCGCCTGAGCTGCTGGTGGCCTCGCAGCAGGCCTCCCTCGACGAGGTGGAGCACGCGCGCCTCGCCTACGCCGTGGCGAGCGCCTGCGCCGGACAGCACCACGGGCCCGCCGCGCTGCGCCTCGACGGGCTCGCGCTGGCCACCGACCCCGCCGCCATCGTCCGGGCGCTCGTGGCCGAGGCCTGCGTCGGTGAGACCTTGGGGGCCGCGGAGGCGCGCGTGCTCGCGACCACCGTGGCGCCACCAGGGCTAGCCAGCGTCTACGAGCGGATCGCCGCGGACGAGGAGCGCCACGCGGTGCTCGGCTGGCAGACCCTGGCGTGGATGCTCCAAGGTGGCGCGGCGGAGCTGCGCGCGGTCGCCCTAGAGGCCTTCAAGGAAGCGCGCGAGCTGTTCTCGGTGGATCCCGTGTTCTCCGGCCCCCGAGATCTCGCGTGCGGCCTGCTCACCGGCGCGGAGCTCGGCGCGCTCCGCCGGGCCAGCCTGCGAGAGGTGGTGGAGCCCTGCTTCCAGGCGCTCCTGGCGGACGCGCCGCAGCTGGTGGCCTGAGCCTCCTCCCCGCTCAGCTGCGCCCCACGTAGGTCATCACCAGGTACATCACCGCCTCTGCCTGCGTCACGTTGCGGTAGACGTGCGGCACGTCCGCGCGAAAGACGATGGCGTCTCCAGGTCCGAGCACCTGCTGCTGCCCACCGACGGTCATCTCCACGCTCCCCGCGGCGACCACGAGCTGCTCCGTGGTCCCCGGGGCGTGCGCCTCCGCCTCCTCCGCGGCCAGCGGCGCCAAGCGCAGCTCGTAAAACTCCACGCTCTGCGGGCGCTCCGGGATGAACAGGGCGCGAGACGCGAAGCTGCCGTCGACCGAGCGCAGCCAGCGCGCGCGCGCCGCGGGGAGCACGGTGAGCTCGCGCCGCTCCGGGGCTCCGAGCAGCGCCGAGAACGGTAGGTTCAGCGCCCTCGCGATCTTCCAGAGGACGCCGATGGTCGGCATGCTCTGATCGAGCTCGATCTGGCCGAGCATGGCGCGGCTCACGCCGCTGAGCTGCGCCAGCCGCTCGAGGGACAGCCCACGCTCAGCGCGCGCGCGGCGCAGGCTAGGGCCCACCGTGGGGACCGCCTCCTGGCTCGCGGACGGCGGCGTCACCACCTCCTCCGGCGGCGCCGCCGCGCGCGGGGACACGGCGCCTCGCTTGACCGGAGCACGCTTCGCCATCGGCCTCACCATAGCGAGCCGAGGCAGGGGGACTCAAGCGTCGCCGCCCTCACTCTCCAGGGAAGCCGCGCAGCAACAGCCGAGCGATGAGCTCCCCCACCCGCTCGTAGCCGCGCGGCGTGAGGTGCACGCGATCGGGCTGCGCCAACGGCGGGGTCTCCTTCATCCAGCGCCCCATCCCGCCCTCACCCCCCATCGCTCGGAGGATGGAGAAGAAGGCGCAGGACTGCTCCTGGGCGACGCTCTCGACGAGCTGGTCGATCTCTTGCCCCCGCGGGTGGGAGTGCTCGGCGTCCACGCCCAAGTCCGTGGGTCCGACGAGCAAGCAGTCGAGCTCCGGGCTCGCTCGGCGAGCGCGCTCGAGCAGCGCCGCATACTGCGCGCGGTACTGCTCGACCGGCGTGCTCGCGAGGATGTCGTTGGTGCCGTAGGCCAGGACGAGCAGGGCGGGCTGACGGGCTCGCAGCTCGGCCTCGAAGGCTGAGGCATCCCAGGCCAAGGCGGTGGTCAGCCGCGCGCCGTTGATGCCCAGGGTGTCGAGCACGAGCCCGGGGCGACGGCTCTCCACGCTCACCCCGAAGAGCTCCGCGGCACCCACGAACTGAGTGAGCTCGACCTTGGAGGTCGCCCCGAGCTCGAGCCGCACGTGACGCAGCGGCGACCCTGGGACGGCGGCGCCGCTCGTCCCGTCGATACTCCTCGTGGCGCCGTCGACCCGGACCTGGAACTTGGCGCGCGGGGCGCGCACCCACAGCTCCGCCACGGCAGGCCCCTCCACCGCGCCAGGGAGCAGCTCCAGCGTGACGCGGGCGTCGCTCGAGGCCGGGCTCGCGCGGCGCCCGCTGAGGCCATACACCCCGTCCCCCTGCCGCTGATGGCTGGTGGGCCGCGGGGGCTCGCGGTTCCATTGGCCCTCGACCGTCAGCTTCACGCCGGCGTGGCGGTAGTGCTCCAGCCCGAGCCCCACGTAGCCGGGGCCACCGTTGCGCGTGGCCTGCTGGAGCGCGCGCCGCACGGCGTGCGTGAGAAAATCGGCCTGCGTGTGGGAGTCCCCGAGCCACACCACGCGCACGGGCACGCGGGCCTCCGGGAGGCGACGGAGCGCCGCATGAAAGCGCGCGAGCGGAGCGGGCGGCGCCTCCGCGGGCGGACGCTGAGCGCCGCCCTCGCTCCCGCTGGGCGGCGCGGACGCGACGGACACGGCGGGCAGGGCGCTCGACGGCGGCGAGGGACGGCTCTCCACGGGAGCCACGGTGGGCACGGCCGCCGCCGGCGTTGGCGCGGGCTCGAGCACCCCGCCGCTGCACGTGACCACGCCGAGCAGCGCGAGCGTGGAGAGCGCCGCCGCCGCGAGCGAGCTCACGTCAGCCGAGCGGATCGTCCACCTCCAGCCGCGCCTCTGCGGCGTCGCGCCGCTCTTGCCCCCGCTGCTTCACGAAGCGCACCAGCGCGTCCACGTAGGTTTCGAAGGCGGGGCAGGGCAGCTCCATGCCGCTGAGGAGCACCTCCGTGTTGCGAGTGTCGTACTGCACCGGGGTCGTCACGATGTCGAGGAAGGCCCGGTGGCTCTTCGTGACGAGGTTGACGCCAGGAGTGTTGAGCACGGCGCGCGTGAGCTTACCCGGGATGAAGCCCTGGGTGAGCCGCCGCCCGCCCGCTTGCGCGACCAGCTCGAACACCTGACGCACGGTGAGCGGACGCGGATCCGCCAGGTGAAAGGTCTTGCCGAGGGCGCGCGGATCCCGCCCCACCAGGCGCGCGACGCGCACCACCCAATCGATGGGCACCAAGTGCATGGGCAGCTCCCCGCGCGTGGGCAGCGGCAGCGACAGCTCTTGGGGAGCGTTGAGGATGAGGAGCATGAGCAGGTACGGACCGTCGAAGCGATCCACCTCCCCCGTCCGCGAGTCCCCGACGATCTGTGTTGGCCGCACCACGCTGAGCGGCAAGGTGTCCATGTGCTGACGCACGAGCCGCTCTGCTCGAGCCAGCGTCTTCTCCACCGGGGTGCGGAAGGACTGACCCCGCGCCAGCTCCTCTTCGAGGACCAACCCCGTCCGCGAGCCGCTCACGTGCGCCGAGGAGTGGAAGACCACGCTCTCGAGCCGCTGGCAGGCGCGCGCCAGCTCGATGATCTCACGCGCCGCCCCGATGTTGACCGCCTCGGCCATCTGCGGGTCCACGCCCGCGTAGGTCACCTGCGCCAGGTGATGCACGCGCTGCACCCGGCGCGCCAGCGAGCGGTACTCCTGACCGGAGAGCGCGAGATCCATGGCCGCGGCGTCCCCGTCCAGCACCTCCACCCGGGCGCGCTGCGCGGGCGCCAAGGCCTCCAGGAAGGACGTGGCCTCTTGGGTGTAGCGCTTGTGCACCACGACGACGACGCGCGCGTCAGGCTCCTGGTCGAGCAGCTCTTCGACCATCTTTCTCCCACGAAAGGCGGGGAAGCCGGTGACCAGGTAGGTCGTCTCCACGGCTGGTCTCTCAGCGTCCACAGTAGTGACGGGCCACTCGCTCGAGCCACGCGCCCACGTCACCGCCCAAGGTGGAGCTGTCACAGAAGGCCGCCGGCCCTCGCAGCGCCGCGCTGGCGCAGTAGTAGCCGCTGACGAAGCCACGGCAGGCGCCGCCGGCCTCGAAGGCACCCGATTGACACGCCTCCACGCCGCTCGCGTCGCAGCGACCGCAGGTGGCGCTGCTGCAGTCCACCGCGCAGGTCAGCGCCTCGTTGCAGCTGGCCGAGAGGTACGGGGCGAGGCACTTGACGTAGGCCTGATCACTCGAGAACTGCGCGACGCAGTCGTAGCAGCCAGGGTTGGAGAGGAGCAGCTCCTCGAACCACGCGCCGCACTCGCCTCCGCTTGCGTCCCCCCGACAGGCGCTCCCCAACGCGGTCAAGTCGCGCTCGTGGCAGGCCGCGGAGGCGATGGGCGGCGTGGTCCGCGCGCCGGGGAGACACCCCGGGTACGCCGCCGGACACACGCTCCCGTCGCTGCAAACGTTGGCGCGGCAGGTCTTGCCGGAGGCACCGCAGTTGTCGCACAGCGCCCCGTACTGGCCGCAGCTCGCGTTCGACGAGCCCTCGACGCAGCGCCCCGTGGTGGTGCAGCAGCCGGCGCAGTTGTCCGGCCCGCAGTGGGCCCCCGCATAACAGAAGCCTTGCGGTGCGCAGCTCTTGCCAGCGCCCGCGCAGTCCGAGCAGGCGTTGCCCGCGGTGCCGCACGCCGCGTCGGCGCGGCCGTCTCGGCACCGACCCTGCGCGTCACAGCAGCCGGTGGGGCAGGTGAGCGGGCCACAGCTGGGGACGAACGCGCAGTAGTTCCCCGGCTGCACGCACTGGCGCCCGCTGCCACAGCTCGCGCAGCGCTCTCCTCCCGTGCCACACGCTGCCCCTGCGGTGCCGGCCACGCACTGGCCGCTCGCCGAGCAGCAGCCGCTGCAATTGCCGGGGCCGCAGGCGGGGGGCGCGCCCCGACACTCCCCCGCGACGCAGCCCATGGCCTTCGCTCCACAATCTGCGCAGCGCTCCCCGCCGCGCCCGCAGCGGTCCACCTCCGCGCCCGCGCGGCACACCCCAGCAGCGTCGCAACAGCCCTCCGGGCAGGTGCTCGGCGAGCACGCCGGGGGCGCCCCCTGGCACGCGCCCTCCACGCAGCCAAGCTCGATGCTTGCGCAGTCCATGCAGGCGACGCCCTGCACGCCGCAAGCGGCAGGGAGGGTCCCGCGTTGGCAGGTGTCCGTCGCGTCGCAGCAGCCTTGGCAGTTGTCCGGGTTGCAGCGGCGGGCGCCGGTGCCCCCCGTGCCGCCAGTGCCACCGCCCCCCCCCGAGCCGCTCGTACCACCCGTGCCGCCGACCGCTCCGCTCCCCCCCGCGCCGCTCAGCCCACCCGCACCGCCCGCGTCCGGCGGCTGATCGGGATCCGCCAAGTCCGAGCGCCCGAAGCAGCCCGTGGCGACGAGGGCCATCAGGGCGGCGACGAGCCACTCCCACCCGAAGGCACCGAGCTCCCGAACCACCGACCTGTGCGTCATGCGGGCAGCATAGCGCGCTCCCCCCCGGGGTTCACTGGCGTTGTGCGAGCACGCGGATCGCCGCGCGCACGGCGACGTCGGGCAATTCGAGCCGCCACCAGGCCTCGTCGCTGGCGCGGCCGCCGGCCAGCAGCGCAGGCGGCGCCTCGGCGCCCGCCAGCCCGAGCCCCTGGAGGCGCACGAAGAGCGCGAAGCCCACCTCCGCGCCGAAGCGCTGGAAGGCCGCCTGACTGGCGGCCTCGGACGCGAGCTGTTGCGCGGGCTCTGGCGTCAGCGTGGCGGCCATGGCCGGCGCCGGCTTCTGCGCCAGCACCAGGGCCAGCAGCGGGGGGCGCGTCGCCCACACGAGCTCGATGGGGTGCGGCTTCGTGGTGGGGTCACGCGCCAAGCGCTCTTTGGTGGGCGCCAGCGTGATCTTCGCGCGCAGCACGGGTCCCTGGACTCCGGGGAGCTGGGCGCTGCCCACCGCGAAGCGCGCCTTGCCGACGTGGCGCTCGATGGGCTCTGCGAAGGCCGGCGTGTCCAAGAGCTTGAACAGCCCGCGGAGCCCAGCGTCGAGCGCCTTGCCGTCGCCAGCGTCGCCGCGCACGACGAGCGCGCTGCCCTCGCCGACGCCGAGCCCCAGCGTCAGCACGTCCCCTCGCCCCTTCGCCAAATCCTCCAAGACTCGGGGGAGCTCTTGGGCCGGCGCGGGCGCCAGGCGCGGCCCGAGCAGCCGCGTGAGCCAGGCTCCGAGGGCGCGCGCCGTCTCGAGCCGCCCCGCGCCGTCCGAGCGGTGGAGGCCGCCGATGAGCGTGCCGCGAGGCAGCGCCCCGAGCGGCTCCAAGCTCCCCACCGTCATGCCCTGGACGAGCTGCCGGGCGGAGCCGCTGTCCTCCGGGGTGAGCGTGGCGCGCACGTCGAGGCGCTGGGCGGTGGGCTCGACCACGAGCCGAGCGGCGCTCGACGACTCCAGCACGGCGACGACCTCGTCGATGAGCTTGCCCGCGCCCGAGAGCGCGACCTCCGGCTCCGCGTAGTCCGGGGCGCGCCCGCCGCGCGCGGCGCGCGCCTCACGATCGGCGTCCTCGAGCGCGGCGCTGTAGCCCTTCCAGTGCTCTCGCACCAGCCGCACGACGGGCCCACGGAGCGCCTCCCGCGGGACGCTGAGCACGAGCGAGCCGGCGGGCGGCGCCTTGGCCGCGACGGTGCGGACGACGTAGCTCGCCCCCTGTCGCAGGAAGGCCGGGCTCGGCGCGAGGAGCAAGCGGTTGTGGTACACGGCGAGCGAGAGCTGCGACGTGGCGCTCCCTGCGCGGCGCTCGAGCACGGTCAGCCCAGTGTCCCCATCCGGCCGAGGCTCGAAGCGCGCGTCCGAGCCAGTGGTCAGCTGCGCCACCAGCTCTCCCCCGCTCCGGACGTGCAGGCCCAGCACGAACCCGAGGGTGCCCGCCTCATCGACGAGCAGCGCGCCCACGAGCGGGACGTCTCCGCTCAAGCCGTCCGCGACCGTGGGTGGGAGGCCGAGCGCCGTCCCTGCGACGAGGGAGAAGCTCTGCGGCAAGAGCTGAGCGACGCCCCCTGCCAGCTCCCGCACGGCTTGCCAGGTCTTCTGGGGTGCTGGCAACACCACGTCCCCGACGAGGCCGACCGGCGCGGGCACCGGCGAGGTCTCGAAGCCTGGCGCCGAGGCTGACGGAGCCGGCGCTGGCCCCCGGGGCTCGCAGCCCGTGAGCACCAGCGCGGCCAGCAGGAGCCCTGAGCGCAGCGCCTGGCGGCGCCACGCGCGGCGCAGGCCAGCGGACGCCTCAGAACGGGATGTCGTCGCCACCGTCGTTGTAATCCATGTCGTCATAGCCACCGCCGCCGCCGCCACCGCCGCCACCGCCGCCGCCGCCGCCGCCGCCGCCGCCGCCGCCGCCACCGCCGCTGCGACCGCTGCCCCGCGGGCCGTAGTCGTCCGGCGGCGGGCCATCGTCCTCGCCGCGACCACCCCCGCGACCGCCGCCGCCCGCCAAGATGATGTTGTTGGCGACGACCTCCGTCTTGTACCGCTTGTTGCCATCACGGTCGTCGTATGACGAGGTGCGCAGGCCCCCCTCGACGAAGATGCGCGAGCCCTTGTTCAAGATCTTAGAGAGCGCCTCCGCTCGCCGCCCCCAGACGACCACGTTGTGCCACTCCGTCCGCTCTTGGCGCACTCGATCGCGGTCGAGGTAGCTCTCGCTCGTCGCCAGGCGCAGCTTGAGCACCGCCTGACCCCCGGCGGTCATCCGCAGCTCCGGCTCCGCCCCGAGGTTTCCTAGCAACATGACGCGATTGAGTCCTTCAGCCATCTCAGCTCCTCCCGTGATCGGGCTGAGCCCATGACCGCTGGCTGAGCTGGCGTCAAGTGCAAGTGCGGTCAGACAACGTCTAGCGCCGCTCCAGCTCGTCCAGGAAGCCCACCACCTGCGCGCGCAGCTCCGTGAGGACCTCCTTGACGGGCGCGGCGGCGTCTGCGGGGGCGGGCGCGGGCTCCCGGAGCTGCTTGCGCGCTCCAGCGATGGTGAAGCCCTGCGTGTAGAGGAGCTCTTTCACGCGGAGCAGCCGCTCCACGTCACGCCGCGAGTAGACGCGCTGCCCGCGCGTCGACTTCGACGGGCGGATCGCCGTGTAAAACTTCGTCTCCCAGTAGCGAAGGACGTGGGTCTCCACCCCAACGATGTCTGCGACCTCACCGATGCGGTAGTAGAGCTTGACCGGCCCCGCCCCGCTGCCCGCCTTCGTGCTCATCCGTCAGCGCCGTCGCCAGCCGCGCCCGGCTGATCGTTGAGAGCCTGCTTGAGGAGCTGGCTCGCCTTGAAATTGAGCACGCGGCGCTCAGTGATGACGATGGGCTCCCCCGTCTGAGGGTTACGGCCCTGACGCTGGCGCTTGTCGCGCAGGACGAAGTTGCCAAAGCCCGAGACCTTGATCTTCTCCCCACGCCCGAGCGTCTCCTTCATGGTTTCGAAGATGAGGTCGACGAGATCTGCCGCTTCCTTCTTCGAGAACCCGCCTAGCTTGCCGTAGACTGCCTGCACAATCTCAGCCTTGGTCATGGAAACCCTCGGGGTGGCGCCCAGTGCACGCGCCTGGGCCACTTCGCCCCGGGCGCAAGCGGCAATTTTAGATCAAGCCCGAGAAATGTCTAGGGACACGCGCCGCTAGGCGCCCACGCTCGAGGGGAGCCGGCTCAGGCCGCGCGCGCCACGCCCAGCTCTTCTTGCCCTGGGGCCGGGGCGGGGGCAGGGGCCGCCGCCTCTGGCGCCTCGGCGGAGAGCGACTCCCGCCGGCGCTGGCTCTGCTCGGTGATGACCAGGAAGGCCACCGAGCCGTAACCCAAGGTAAACAGCGCCGCGAACGGGGCCGCGAACCAGTGCCGGGTCTGGATGGAGGCCAAGATGCTGGCGGCGCTGACGGCGGTCAGGACCATCTCCACCCAGGGCAGCTCCGCCCGCTGGCGGTAGCGGCCGAGCGTGGTGCCCCGCTTGGGGGTCCTGACGAACTCTCCCGCCATACCGTGCAGACCCTCCCACACGGCCCGGCTGAGGTGCGGCGCCAGGCCTGCGCCCAGCGCGATGAGCATGGGCAGGCGACGCACGGCGCCCCAGACGCTGCGGCCCTGAGCGCGCTCCGCCAGCATGTAGAAGGTCGCCAGCGACCCCGTCGCCCCCATGCACAGAGGAAGGTCGATGAGCAGCATGGTGCGCACGTCCGACGCGGGCATGAGGATGAGCGCCGGCAGGAGCAGGACGCTCAGCGACATCATCAGCGGATACGCGAAGTGCGGCGTCATGTGAAAGAACGCCTCGAGCCGCTGAGAGAAGCTCAGGTTGGAGCGCAGGACACGCCCGAGCAGCTTGCGCGCGGTCTGAACGGTGCCCTTGGCCCAGCGGTACTGCTGAGCGCGGAAGGCGCTCATGTCCTCGGGGAGCTCCGCCGGGGTCACGACGTCCGGGCGATAGACGAAGCGCCAACCCTGGAGCTGAGCGCGGTACGATAGATCGAGATCTTCCGTGAG
The DNA here is from genome assembly GCA_963169915.1 of Myxococcota bacterium. Classification (GTDB taxonomy): domain Bacteria; phylum Myxococcota_A; class Polyangia; order Polyangiales; family Polyangiaceae; genus JADLEQ01. The sequence continues at coordinate 84,494 of CAUJEM010000110.1, read as the reverse complement.
CGTGTCGTGCTCCCAGCCGCCCGCTTCGTCGATGGCGACGCGCCGCCAGATCCCGCCCGTGCCGGAGAAGTTGAACATGTTGCCGGCGCCGAAGCGCGCGCGGTTCTCCACGAGGTGGTGTCCGTCCAGCATGAGCGCCTGGATGCTGGTGAACAGGCTGTGATCGCGGTTCATGTGACCCCAGCGGGTCTGCACCATGGCCACCTTCGGATCTTGGAAATGTCCGACGACCTGTCGCAGAAAGTCCCGCTGTGGCACGAAATCAGCGTCGAAGATCGCGATGAGCTCACCCGAGGCCATCCCCAAGCCGTAGTCGAGCGCGCCAGCCTTGTAGCCGACCCGGCTGGGACGACGCACGTAGTGGATGTCGAGGCCGCTCGCGCGCAGCGCAGCGACCTTGCTCTCGGCGATGGCACGGGTCTCGTCGGTGGAGTCATCGAGCACCTGGATCTCCAGGCGATCCCGCGGGTAGTCGATGCTGCCCGCCGCCTCCAGCAGGCGCGCGACCACGGTGGCCTCGTTGTAGAGGGGGAGCTGGATGGTGACGGTCGGCAGCTCGGCCTCCGCGACCTCGAGCGTCTTGGTGGAGCGCGCGAGGAAGCGCCGGTGGCGGTAGCACTGCATCACGAGGTGGGCGCGGTGGACGCCATAGCCACAGAGCACCAACAGGACCCCAAAGTAGAGGATCACGAGCGGGACGTGCATCTTGGGCACGACGGTTACCACCAGCTGCGGCGCCAATTGTCACTCAGCTGTAATTCATTGCACGCCGTTGTCGCCCCTCCCTGGGCTGGCTCCAGCGCAGCGGCGCCGTCCACGGCGGCGTGGACCGCCGTGCGGCCGCTAGCGGCCCCCTCGCCGGCCAGGAAGCTCGTAGCTGAGCTCGGCGCCGAGGGTGAAGAGGCTGTGGGACGCCTGATCGGCGTCGGCGGCCGCGGCGATCAGGGTCTCGTCGCCGCACTGACCGGACAGCTCATGCGTGGTGAAGCTGCCGCCGCTGAGCGTGACGAAGGGCGAGACTTGGAAGGACTTGCCGAGCGGGATTTGAAGGCCACCCGTAGCCCGCACCGCCACGCCTCGGAGCTTCAGCTCACGCTGGCAGCCCTCCCCGGCGTACTTCACGTCGAGGCTCTCCAGGCCCAGACCGAGGCCGAGGAACGGCCCGAGTCGCCCTCGCGGCGCGAGAAACAAGCCCTCGACGCCGAGGAGGGCCCCCGTCGCCCCAGGCTGGACGTCGCCGTCGTACCCCGCGAGCAGCGGGCTGTCGTCCTTCGCGCGCAAGAAGTGACCTGCGACGAACAGCGCCCCAGCCCAGCGAGGCGTGAGCCGGTAGCCCCCGCGCAGCTCCAGCCCGGCACCAGCGCCCAGGGTGTCCGTGGCGGGCGCCTCCGCGTAAAGATCGCCGGAAGGGACGGTGATGCCGAGCCGGAGCCCTCCGAAAAAGCCCGTCTCGGCTCCGGTGGGAGGGACGGCCTCGGCGGGCGCCTCAGGCGCCGCGGAGCCCTGCGCCGAGTCCGCTCCCTGGTCCTTTCGCGACGCTCCTCCGGGCTGGCTCGTGAGCGCCAACTGGACGGTGCGGGCCTCCCCTAGCCCCAGCTTCACGCTCTGCTCCACGGCCGCCTTGCCCGCCGCCTTGGCCTTGATGCGGTGCTCCCCTGGATCCACCGGGCGCTCGACCCCCAGCAGCGCCGACGACACCGGCTGCCCGTCGAGCCAGAGCTCGAGCCCCGGCGCGCCTGCAGGGCTCACCTCGATGCGCAGCAGGGGGATCTTGGCCTCGAAGGCCGCGAGCTCCACCGGCGCCGTCTCGATGGCCTCGCGGAACGGTGCTGGGGCGTTGGCCGGGAGCTGCAGCCGCCCGAGCGTGCGATACGTCTCCGCGGCCTCGACCAGCCGGCCCAGCTTGACCAGCGCTCGCGCCATGTAGAGCAGGTGCACGGGCGCGTCGTAGAGGGCTTGCGCTCGCTGCGCCTTGTCCAGGGCCTCCTCGTAGCGCTCCGCGCGGTAGGCGACGATGGCGTCCTGCGCGAGGCGCCGCGCGGCGGCCTTGTCCCCGTCCGACTGCGCCGCGAGCGGCGCCCCGAAGCCCAGCGCTGCCAGGAGCAGCGACGCCGCGCTCCACCGCGCTCGGCTCAGGTTCAGCCTCATCACCGCCGATTAGCCGCGCCCCCACCTCGCGGTCAAGCCGGGACCGGCCGGCGCCCCCTCCTCGTCAGTAGCCAACGTCGATGTCCCCCCGGGGACCCGGCCGGCCCTGGCGAGGCGGGCGAGGCGCCTTGGAAGCCGGGAGCGTCCGCGGCGGCGAGGGCGCGACCGTGGACGCCGACGGAGGAGCGGTCGCCGACGCGCCCTGCGCGGCAGTGGCCGGGCGCTCGACCTCCACGCCCCCGCTCGGCTCTTGCGACGGCGTGATCACCGGCCCCGGGTCCGGAGGCCGCGACCCCCGCGAGGAGGCGGCCGCGGCGCTCGAGGGCTCCGTGGGCTCCGACGTCCTCGAGGCTGGGGCCGCCCAGAGCAGCGCCGCGCCGCCACCCAGGCCCACGACGACGAGCGCCAGCAGCAGCGCCGAGACCCCAGAGCGACGGCGGAGGCCCGGGATGGGCTGAGTGGTCGGTGCGTGCGTGGGTTGCTGACGCAGCGGCGCGGACGACGCCGCAACGGCCGCGCCTGCGCCGCGCTCAGAGGGCGTCAGGGACGGCAGGGCGCTGCCCGAGATGCCCGCGACCACGAGCAGCGCTTCGGCGAGCTCTCCCGCCGACTGGAAGCGCTCCTCGGGGCGCTGCGCGAGCGCCTTGGCGAACCACTCGTCGAAGCCAGGGGGCAGATCCGCGCGCAGCGTGGAGGGGACGGGTGGCGCGGTGGTGCAGATCTTGACGAGCAGATCTCCCATGGCCACCCCCTCGAAGGGGAGCTTGCCCACCACGCAGCGAAACGCGATGACGCCCACCGACCAGAGATCCGTGCGAAGGTCCACCGTGCGTAGCCCGCGCGCCTGCTCGGGGCTCATGTAGCAGGGCGTCCCCAGCACCGCCCCCGTCCTGGTGCTCTCCGTCATGACGGTGCCGCCCTCGGTGAACTTCGCGATGCCGAAGTCCACCACCTTGACGACGTCCGTGCCGTCGTCCTCGTCCAGGACGAGAAAGACGTTCTCCGGCTTCAGATCCCGGTGCACGATGCCGAGCTCGTGCGCCTTGGCGAGCCCACGGCACACCTGCGCGACGAGGATCGCCACCTCCCGGAGCGGCAGCGTGCCCAGCCGCTCCAGGCGGCGATCGAGCGGCTCACCCTCGAGGTACTCCATCACGATGTAGGCGCGCCCCTCCTCGTCCACGCCGTGATCGTGGACCTGCACCACGTGCTTGCTCCGGAGCGCCGCCGCGGCGCGCGCCTCGTTCTCGAAGCGGGACCGCGCCTCCGGGCTCGCCGCGTACTCGGCGTCGATGAACTTGACCGCGACCCGGGTGCCGAGCGTGACGTGCTGCCCCTCCCACACCGCGCCCATCCCACCTCGCCCGAGCAGGCGCGTCAGCCGATACTTACCCGCGACCAGCGCGCCGGGGGGGGGATGCTCGGACATTCCACCGCTCAGGCTACCGGGCCTTTCGGGGCCGCGCCAGCAAAAGCCAGGAGAGGCGGTCACCGGCGGCCAATTCTGATACACGCCTCGGAGCATGGCGACACGGCTCTACTCACCGGGCGCAGAGGACGTGCTCTACCTCGTGGACCTGAGCGGCTACGTGTTCCGTGCCTACCACGCCGTCGCGCCGCTCTCGAGCCCGAGCGGTGAGCCCACGCACGCGGTCTTCGGCACGGTCAACATGCTCGAGCGCCTGATCCGCCAGTGCCGGCCGGCGCTCTTGGCCGTCGCGATGGACTCCAAGGGCAAGACCTTCCGCTCCGAGCTCTTCCCTGGCTACAAGGCGCACCGTCCGCCGCCTCCGCCAGATCTCTCGCAGCAGATGCAGCGCGTCGCGGAGGTGGTCGCGGCCTTCGGCGTGCCCATCTTCCAGCGCGACGGCGTCGAGGCCGACGACCTCATCGCGACCGTGGTCCGGCTGGCCCGCGAGCGCTCGCTGCGCGTGGTCGTGGTGAGCGCGGACAAGGACCTGATGCAGCTCGTGGAGCCAGATCAGGTGGTCCTCTGGGACAGCATGCGCGATCGCGTGTTCGGGGCCCCCGAGGTCGAGGAGCGCTACGGCGTCGGCCCGGGCCAGATGCGGGACCTGCTCGCGCTGATGGGCGACACCTCGGACAACGTGCCCGGCGTGCCGTCGGTCGGCCCCAAGACGGCGGCGGAGCTGCTGCGCCAGCACGGCAGCCTGGAGGGCGTCTACCAAGCGCTCGACGCCATCCCGCGCAAGAAGCTGCGTGAGGTCCTGCGGGCCCACGAGGCGGACGCTCGCCTCAGCCAGCGGCTCGTCACGCTCGCGAGCGATCTCCCCATCCGCCTCGATCTGGAGGCGCTCCGCTTCGGGGGACGAGATCTCGCCAAGCTCAAGGCCCTCTACCTGGAGCTCGGCTTCACTCGCCTGCTGACGCTGCTGGAGTCCTCCCCGCTCGGCGCGGAGCGGGCGCCGGACGCCGTGACTCCAGCCGCCGGAGCACCGCTCGACGCCGCCATCACCAGCGCGGAGCGGCCGGGCGAGGTCGCGTGCCTGCACGGCCTCGGCGATCTGGAGGCGCTGGTCGAGGAGGCGCGCCGCTCTGGGCGGCTCGGCGGCTTCGCCTTGACCACGGAGAGCCAAGGCGCCCTCGCGCCGCTCGTCGGCCTCGGCCTCTGCCCGAGCCCAGGCCGTGCGCGCTACCTGCCCTGGCGGGACACGGGCTCCCTCACGCGCGCGCAGGCGACCCGCGCCCTGCTCCCCCTCCTCGGCGACGCGCGCATCGCCAAGCTCGGGTGGGACACCAAGCGTGATCGCGTCGCGCTCAGCGGGGCCGGCCTGCCCTTGGAGGGGGTGACCTTCGACGCTGGACTGGCGGCCTACCTCCTCACCCCGGAGAGCCCACGCTCCCTCGAGCTACTGGCCGAGCAGGAGCTCGGCTGGACGCTGCCCCCCGTCACCGCGCTCCTCAAGCCCTCGCGCGGCGTGCTGCTGCACCTGGCCGAGCTCCCCACGGAGGCCGCCGCTCTGCTCGCGGCCCCTCGAGCGGAGCTGGCGCTCCACCTGGAGTCGCGCCTCGGCCCGCGGCTCGCGGAGGCGCGACTCCGCGGCCTCCTCGACGAGGTGGAGCTACCCCTGGCCGCGCTGCTGGCCGAGCTGGAGCTCCGCGGCGTGCTCGTGGACACCCAGCAGCTCGTGCGCCTGGGCAAGCGGATCGAGCAGGAGCTGCTCCTGCTCGAGCAGCGCGCGCACCGCATCGCCGGCCGGGACTTCAACACCGGCTCCCCACGCCAGCTCGAGGCCATCTTGTTCGATGAGCTGGGCCTCAAGCCGCTGAAGCGAACCAAGACGGCGCGCTCGACGGACGCGGCCACCCTCGAGGCGCTGGCGGACGAGCACGAGCTGCCCGGCGTCATCCTCGAGCTGCGGCAGCTGAGCAAGCTCAAGAGCACCTACACCGACACCCTCCCCCAGCAAGTCGACCCCCACACCGGGCGGATCCACACCCGCTGGGAGCAGACGGTCGCCGCCACGGGCCGCCTCTCTTCGCTCGAGCCCAACCTCCAGAACATCCCCATCCGCAGCGAGCTCGGGCGCGCCATCCGCGGCGCCTTCATCGCGCCGCCCGGGCACGTCATCATGAGCGCCGACTACTCACAGATCGAGCTGCGGGTGCTCGCGCACCTCTCACGAGATCCGGTGCTCATGGACGCGTTCCAGCGCGGGCAGGACGTCCACGCCCGTACGGCGATGGAGATCTTCGAGGTGCCGGCGGACCAGGTGACCCCAGAGCTGCGCCGTCGCGCCAAGGCCGTCAACTTCGGGGTCATCTATGGACAGGGGGACGCCGGGCTGAGCAAATCCCTCGGCATCGGCCGCCTCGAGGCGGCGAGCTTCATCGCGGCCTACTTCCGCCGTCACGAGGGCGTGCGACGCTTCATGGACGAGACGCTCGAGGCGGCGCGCGCCAGCGAGCAGGTCCACACCCTGCTCGGGCGCCGGCGCGGCGTCCCCGACATCAAGAGCGCCAACCGGGCGCTGCGGCTGGCCGCCGAGCGCGTCGCCATGAACATGCCAATCCAGGGGACGGCCGCGGACGTCTTGAAGCTCGCCATGCTCGCGCTCCGGACGCCCCCGAGCCCCGGCGCCCGGATGGTGCTCACCGTCCACGACGAGCTGGTCTTCGAGGTGCCCGAAGCGGAGATCCAGGGCGCCGAGCCCGCCATCCGGGCCGCCATGCAGGGAGCCGCTGAGCTCTCGGTCCCGCTCGTGGTAGACGTCCGCCACGGGCCGAGCTGGAGCGAGGCCCACTAGCCGCCCATGCAAGGAGTCGACACCCTCATCCTCGGCGCCGGCGTCTCGGGGCTCGCCACCGCAGCGGCGCTCGGACAGGGCCACGATCACCTCGTCGTGGAGCGCGACGCTCAGATCGGTGGCTACTGCAAGACCGTCGTCCAGAGCGGCTTCACCTGGGACTACTCCGGCCACTTCTTCCACTTCAAGCATCCGGAGATCGAGGCCTGGTTGCTCGCCAACATGGCGGCGCAGCGGGTGCGCCGCGTCCACAAGCGCGCCTTCATCCACTGCGGTGCTCGGCTAGTAGATTTTCCCTTCCAGAAGAACATCCACCAGCTCCCCCAAGACGACTTCATCGACTGCCTGCACGGGCTCTGGGAGGCCAGCCGCGCCGCTGGGCCGGCGCCCAGCAGCTTTCGTGAGATGCTCATCGCCCGCTACGGTCGCGGCATCGCGGAGCGGTTCCTGATCCCGTACAATGAGAAGCTCTACGCCTGCGACCTCGAGCTGCTCGATCCGGAGGCGATGGGCCGCTTCTTCCCGAAGGCCTCCTTCGACGACGTCATGCGGCAGCTCAAGACGCCGGACAACAGCAGCTACAATCAGACCTTCACCTACCCCGAGGGCGGCGCCATCCAGTACGTGGAGGCGATCGCCCGAGACGTCGAGCGCGCACGGATCCTGCTGGACGAGCCCGTGACGGGCGTCGATCTCGAGCGCCGCGTGGTCACCACGCCCCGGCGGCAGCTCCGCTACCGCCGCCTCGTCTCCAGCGTGCCGCTCCCCACCTTCTTGCAGCTCTGTCGGCTCCCCCACGACGAGGCCGCCTTCAGCTGGAACAAGGTGCTGGTCTACAACCTGGGCTTCGACTCCAAGGGGCACGAGCAACGACACTGGGTCTACTACCCCCAGCGTGAGCTCAGCTACTACCGCGTCGGCTACTACGACAACATCTTCGACGCGGAGCGCATGAGCCTGTACGTGGAGCTCGGGTTTCCCCGCGCCGCCCAGGTGCGGCCCGAGCTGCTCCTCGAGCGCGTGCTCGCGGACCTGCGCAGCGCGGGGGTCATCACCACCCAGCGGCTGATCGCCAGCCACCACGTCGTGATGGATCCCGCTTATGTCCACGTCACCCAGCGCGGCCTCGCGGAGACCGCGCGTACCCTGGAGGCGCTGCGGCGCGTTGGGGTCTACAGCATCGGCCGCTACGGCGCTTGGACCTACTGCTCCATCGAGGACAACCTCCTTCAGGCTCGGGAGCTCGTGCGGCAGCTACGCGCGGAGGCTTTACTTTGATCGGGGGCTTCCATAGCGTCCGGCGAGCGCCCCCATGACCTCAGCGTCTCCCCGCATCACCATCGTCATCCCCATCTTCAACGAGGAGGGGATCTTGCGCGCCGCGGTCGTGGACTTACGCGAGCGCCTCGCGCCCCTCGGCTGGGACTACGAGCTGGTCTTGGCGGAGAACGGCTCTCGAGATCGCACGGTGGCCATCGCGCGAGAGCTCAGCGAGAAGTATCCAGAGGTGCGGACGCTCTCGGTGGGGGAGCCCAACTATGGCCGCGCCCTGCGGGAGGGCATCCTGGCCGCCCGGGGAGAGCTGGTCCTCTGCGACGAGATCGACCTGTGCGACGCCGACTTTCACCAGCGCGCTGTCAGCTTGCTGGACTCGGGCGAGGTGGAGCTGGTGATCGGCAGCAAGCTCATCGGCGGCGCGGAGGACGAGCGCCCCTTGCTGCGGCACGTCGCGAGCGTGGTCTACACCGGGATGCTCCGCGGCCTGCTCGGCTTTCAGGGGACGGACACCCATGGGCTGAAGGCCTTTCGGCGCGCCAGGCTGCTGCCGGTGGTAGAGAGCTGCTTGGTGGACAAGGACGTGTTCGCCAGCGAGCTGGTGATCCGGGCCTACCGGAGCGGCGTGCGGGTACAAGAGATCCCCATCCGCGTGCTGGAGAAGCGCCCCCCTTCCATCAACCTGTTCAAGCGTGTCCCCAACGTGCTCAAGAGCCTGGGCAAGCTCACCTGGGCGATCCGGGTTCGAGGCTGAAGAGCAAGGTTGCCGCGCTCGGCACCCACCGAGCCGACGCGCTCGGCGCCAGCAGCTCGAGCGCCAGCGGGAGGCCGCGCGCCTGCGAGACGACCCAGGTGAGCGCCGACTCGTCGGCGGCTTCACCCAGCAGCGCTCGCGCCAGCCGCGTCGCGGCCCCCACCCCCAACGGGCCCAGCCTCAGCTCTTGGACCCCTCGCTGCGCGAGCAGCCCAGCGTGCAAGGTGCGCCCGGCGTCGCTGAGCGCCCCCACCACGAGCACGGGACAGGGTGCCTCCGCCCTCAGCAGCTGCTCCAGCCATGCGACGCTCCAAGGATCGACCCACTCGAGACGGTCGACGAGCAGCACGAGCGGCGCGGGCTCCTGCGCGTGCTCCGTGAGCCCGCGCAGCGCCTGGAGGTCGGAGGGCTCGCCCACGCTCGCCGTGCCCTCCGGCTGGCCGAGCGCCGCGAGCAAGGCGCGGCGCCAGGCGTACGCGCGCCGGCGCTGGCTCGCCTGACCGGGGGCGCTCAGCACGCGCGCCCCGCGTGACCGGAGCCGCACGCAGAGCTCCGTGAGCAGCCGTGACTTCCCTGCGCCGAGCCGCCCGCCAAGGACGATCATGAAGGGCTCCGCCTCGCTCCGGACCTGCTCGTAGCTGGCCAACACGTACTGACACTCACGGTCGCGCCCCATCAGGGGCGCCACCAGGCCGAGCGCTGCGCCCACCGGCGCGGGCTGGCCGGCGACGACGGCCAGCAGGCTACGGCTGACCTCGCACAGCGCGAGCCCCGTGGCCTCCAGCGCGAGCAGGCGCCGAGCGTGGCGCTCGGCGTGCTCCAGCTCGTGCGCCAAGCTCGTCACCAACGCGAGCCGCAGCGCCGGCGCCGCCGCAGAGAGCATGAGCGCCAGCTCGTGGCCCGCGGTCAGCTGCTCCTCCAGGGGCGCCTCGGCGGCGACGTCGAACAGCGTGAACTCCGCCTCGAGCGCGACGCAGCGCGCTCCGAGGCGGCGCAGCTCGTGAGGCGACGGCACCACGCCCGCCTCAGCCGGGGCGGCGCCCAGCCGCGCGGCCAGCAGGACGCGCGAGCCGCCTACGGGCGCTGGCGGCACGTGCAAGCGCTCGCTCGGCAGGTGCTCACCGGTCGCCGCCAAGCTCAGCGCCGAGAGCTGCTGCAAGAGCAGCGCGGCCGAGGCGATCCGCTCCTCCGGATCGTGACGCAGCAAGCCATCGACCAAGCGCACCAGCGCCTCTGGAGTCTGAGGCGCGCGCTCGGCCAAGGACGGCGCTGCGACCCTGGCGGTGCGCTCGAGCGCGGCGACGCCACGTTGCCCGGCGTGCGGGGGCTCACCCGTCAGCAGCTGAAACAGCACGCAGCCGAGCGCGTACAGATCGGCTCGTGCGTCGATGGAGGAGCTCGCCACAATCTGCTCGGGCGCCATGAAGCCGACCGAGCCCAGCATGGCCCCGGACGCGGTCAGCGGCTCCTCGCTGGGCTCTCGCGCCAAGCCGAGATCGAGCACGACCACCCGGCTGGGATCTCCCCGCGTGACGAGCAGGTTGCTCGGCTTGAGGTCTCGATGCACCACCCCGAGCTGGTGGAGGGCGTCGAGCCCCTGCGCGACCCCGCGCGCCACCCCCAGGATCTGCTCGAGCGTCAGCCGTCGCCGACGGGAGTACCGCTCGAGATCCTCGCCCTCGAGCCACTCCATGACGAGGTAGAGGTGATTGTCGTCCGTGATCCCCTGCCCAAGGTAGCCGACCACGTGAGGGTCTCTGAGCTTCGACAAGATGGCTGCCTCGCGCAGAAAGCGCTCCACGCCGGCGCCGCTCGTCACGCGGAGCACCTTCAACGCGACGTCTCTGCCGAGCTCCAGATCCTCGGCGTGCCACAGGGTGGCGGCGTGCCCCACGCTCCGCCGCAAACGGTAGCGCCCTGCGACGATCTGCCCCGCTTCCATCTCGGCGCCCGCAGTTTGTCAGGCTCCGCTCCGGAGGGATAGCGCGGCGCCCGGTTCTGGGTGAAACCTCCGCTCGGCTCGTGACCCACCTCCCCGTCGATGCTCTCCTGCCCGAGCTCCTGCTGGAGCTCACCCGGCGACGCGTGCTGGTGCTGGAGGCCGAGCCAGGCGCCGGCAAGACCACGCGCGTCCCCCCTGCGCTGCTCGACGCCGTGCCCGGGAAGATCTTGGTCTCGGAGCCGCGGCGCATCGCAGCCAGGCTCGCGGCCCGCCACGTCGCCCAAGCGCTCGGTGAGCGGGTGGGGCAGCGGGTCGGCTATCAGGTCCGCTTCGAGGACGTGAGCGGGCCAGACACCCGCCTCCTCTATCTGACCCCAGGGGTGCTCCTGCAGCGCCTACGAGAGACCCCGGAGCTGCCGGGCGTCAGCGTGGTGATGCTCGATGAGTTTCATGAGCGTCAGCTCGTCACCGATCTCTGCCTGGCGCTCGTGCGCAGGCTCCAGCAGGACGCGCGCCCGGAGCTCGCGCTCATCGTGGCCAGCGCCACGCTGAACGCCGAGGAGCTGACCGCGCACCTCGACGGCGCGCTCCGCCTGCAGAGCCGGGGACGGCAGCACCCGCTCACCATCGAGCACCTCGCTCGCCCGGACGACCGCCCGCTCGAGCGTCAGGTCGCCGGCGCCGTGCGGGCCGCCCTCCAGCGGTCGAGCGAGGGGCATCTGCTCGTCTTTCTGCCCGGCGCCGCCGAGATCCGCCGAGCGGCGGCGCTCGTCGGGCCCATCGGCGAGGCCCACGGCGCCGTCACCTTGCCGCTGCACGGCGACATGCCGCTCACGGAGCAGGCGCGTGCCATCGAGCCCGGCAGCGTCCGGCGGATCGTGCTGGCGACGAACGTGGCGGAGTCCAGCGTCACCATCCCCGGCGTCACCACGGTCATCGACAGTGGGCTCGAGCGGGTCGCGACGGTCTCCCCGTGGAGCGGCGTCACGAGCCTCTCGACGGGGAAGATCAGCCGCGCGAGCGCGGCGCAGCGCGCGGGCCGCGCCGGCCGGACGGCGCCCGGGCACGTCCACCGGCTCTACGCAGAGGCGGAGCTGGCCCTGCGCCCGGCGCGCTCCAGCCCCGAGATCGAGCGCGCCGATCTGGCCGAGGCCGCGCTGCTCCTGCGCACGCTCGGCGTCCGGAGCTTCGACGCGCTGCCCTGGTTGACCCCGCCGCCCGCGAGCGCGGTCCGGGCGGCCGAGCAGACCCTCACGCTGCTCGGCGCCTCGACGCCGGACGGGCAGCTCAGCGCGGTGGGTCGGCGCATGGCCGACTGGCCCGTCGCGCCGAGGCTCGCGCGGCTCATCGTCGCGGGGGAAGATCTGGGGATCCCCGAGCAGGGGACGCTCATCGCCGCGCTGCTCTCCGAGCGCGATCTCCGGCTCGAGGCACGGAGCTTCGGGGCTCGACCGCCAGAGCACCTGCGGGGCTCGTCCGATCTCGAGGAGCTCGGTGCCCGCTTGGACGAGGCGCGGCGCGCGCAGTTCGATCCGCGCCGGCTCCACCACCTCGGGATCGACGCCCAGAGCGCTCGCGCCGTGGACCGAGCCCAGCGTCAGCTCGTGCGTCGCGCGCGCGCCCGCGCGCCCCGCCCTACGAACGCCGCGCAGCGTGAGCGCGCCGAAGCGCTGGCGCTGCTGCTGGCCTTCCCCGATCGCGTCGCCCGCAGGCGCCAGCCGGGAGGCAGCGAGCTCGTCCTCGCGTCGGGCGCGACCGCACGCCTCGCCGAGGCGAGCGTGGTCCGCGACGCCGAGCTGCTGCTCGCCGTCGCCGTCGAGGACTCCGGCCTCGGCGCGCGGCGCGGGAGCCTGGTGGTGCGGACGGCCTGCGCCCTCCAGGCCGACTGGCTGCTCGAGCTCGAGCTGTGCCAGTTCAGTGAAGAGCTCTACTACAGCCCCGAGCGCGAACGGGTCGAGAGCCTCAGCACGATGAGCGTGGGCGCCGTCGTCATCGAGGAGAGCCGCGCCCCCGCACGCGCCTCCGAGGCGGCCTCGGAGCTGCTCGTCCGGGCCGCCTTGGCCGCCGGCGGCGCGACCGGCGAGGCGCAAGACGCCCTCCGGCGGCTCGCCGGCCGCATCTCCTTCCTCGCGGCGCACGTCCCGGAGCTCGGGCTCGCCCCGCCCGCAGAGCCCCTCGTCGAGCCGGCGCTGCGGGAGGCGGCGCGGGGCCTCACGCAGCTCGCCGAGCTGGCGGAGCTCGACCTCGGGCACGCCCTGCTCGCGACGCTCAGCGCCGTGCAGCGCGCCGCGCTGGACGCCGACGCGCCCCGTCAGATCGCGTTGCCGGGCGGGCGCACCCTCCACGTCCACTACGAGCCGGGGCAGCCGCCCTACGTCGCGTCGCGCCTTCAGGACTTCTTCGGCATGCGGGAGGTACCCAGGCTGGCGCGGGGGCGCTGCCCGCTCGTCGTCCAGCTGCTCGCACCGAACCAGCGCGCCGTCCAGATCACCACGGATCTGGCTGGGTTTTGGCAGCGGCACTACCCCGCGCTCCGTCGGGAGCTCATGCGCCGTTACCCTCGCCACGCGTGGCCCGAGGACGGCGCCACCGCCTCGCCGCCGCCGCCTGCGCCGAGGCGGCGCACCTAGTTCAGCGGAGCTTGGCCTTGAGCTTCGCGATGAGCGCCAGCGCGTCGAGTCCCGTGAGACGATCGACGTCCGTCTCTCGGAGCGTCGCCGTCAGCTCCGCCTCGAGCGCGGCGGTCGCTGCGGACGGGCCAAAGAGCCCGAGCTGCCGCTTGGCGGGCTCGCTGCCCAGGGTGCGCGGGCCCTCCCCCGCCTCCAGCTTCGCCAGCAGCGCGCGCGCGCGCGCCAAGACGCTCTCCGGCAGCCCCGCCAAGCGCGCGACGGCGACCCCATAGCTGCGGCTGGCGGCCCCCCGCACGAGCCGGTGCAAGAAGACCACCTCCTCGCCTTGCTCCCGTGCGCTGACGCTCACGTTCGCGACGTGGCGGCTCGACTCCGCCAGCGCCGTCAGCTCATGATAGTGCGTGGCGAAGAGCGTCCGGCACCCGATGGCGCGCTCCAGGTGCTCGGCGACCCCCCAAGCGATGGCGAGGCCGTCGTAGGTGCTCGTCCCACGACCGATCTCATCCAAGATGACCAGGCTCCTCCGCGTGGCCACCCGGAGGATCTCCGCCGTCTCGCGCATCTCCACCATGAAGGTGCTCTCACCGCGCGCTAGATCGTCGCTGGCGCCCACGCGCGAGCACACCCGATCGACCACCCCGATACGCGCCGCGCGCGCCGGCACGAAGCTCCCCATCTGCGCCAAGATGACCTGCAAGGCCGTCTGACGCAGGAGCGTGCTCTTGCCCGCCATGTTGGGTCCCGTCACCAGCCACAGGCGCTCTCCGTCCACGCTGAGCGAGACGTCATTGGGGACGAAGCGACCTCGCGCCGCCAGGCGCTCCACGACCGGGTGACGCCCGTCCCGGACGTCCAGCTCCGTGCCGTCGTCCACCTGTGGGCGCACGTAGTCGAAGCGGTGCGCGACGGTGGCCAAGCTCGCGCTGACGTCCCAGCGCGCACAGCGCTCGACCAGCGCGCGCACCGGCGCCTCCGCCGCGCGCACGGCGGCCAGGAGCTCACGGAAGCGCTGGAGGGAGAGCTCCCGGTAACGCTCGTCCGCGCTCGCGACCTGCTCGGCCAGCTCGTCCAATTCCACCGTGGTGTAGCGCTCCCCCGCGGCGACCGTCTGCTTCCGACGGAAGTCACCGGGGACCTTGTCGCCCTTCGAGCGTGACACCTCGATGTACCAGCCGAAGACGCGCGTGTACCGCACCTTGAGCGAGCCAATCCCGGTCTGCTGCCTGAGGCGCTCTTCGAGCGCGACCATGTGCTCGGCGCCCTGCTGCGCCAGCGCCTGCAGGCGGTCCAGCTCGGCGTCGAAGCCCACGCGGAGCCCAGCGCCCTCCGCGAGCCGCGGCGGAGGCTGGTCGTTCAACGCGCGCGTGAGCAGCTCGCGGAGCTCCGGGAGCAGCTCCACCGGCTGCTCCTCGGAGAGCCCGTGGAGCTGCTGCTCCTGAGGCGGCAGCTCGCTCAGGAGCTCGACCGCCCGCGCCGCGACGGCGAGGCCGTCCCGCAGCACCCCGAGATCCCGCGGCGAGGCCTCCCCGAAGCTCGCGCGCGTCACCACGCGCTCCAGATCCCCGAGGCCGCGCAGGACCTTGGACAGCGCCTCCCGCAAGGCCTCGGCGTTCACGAGGCTCTCCACGGCGTCGAGCCGCCGCCGAATTCGCGCGACGTCCCGCAGCGGGGCGAGCAAGCGCCGCCGCAGGAGCCGCGCCCCGGCGGGGCTCGAGGTGTGGTCGAGCACCGTGAGCAGCGAGGTGCCGTCGTCCCCCGAGGCGCCATGGGTCAGCTCGAGGTGCGCCTGCGCGGTGGCGTCGAGCGCGAGGTGGACGTCCGGGCTCCAGCGCCCGAGCCTGCGCACCGGCAGCTCGACGCCCGGATTGCAGGCCCGAGCGTGCCTCAGCGCGCGCGCCGCTGCCCGCTGCGCGAGCGGCCCCAGCGCGGCGGCGTCTCGTAGCAGCTCGTCGAGCTCCGCCTGCGCCTCGCGCTCGCTGAGCTCGACGTCCGCGCGGAGGCTGACCTTGGGCAAGACGAGCCCGAGCGCCTGCTCCGCCGAGGCGCGCAGCTCAGCGCTCCCCGCGAGCAGCAGCTCGCGCGGCTCCGCGCTGGCCAGCTCGGCGAGCGCGGCGCTCAGATCCCCCAGCTCCGTCGCCTCGAGCGTGCCGGTGGACAGATCCAGCAGCGCGATCCCCACCGCAGCGTCGACGAGCTCCACGACCGCCAGCCAGTGATGGCGGGCGTCGGTGAGGTACTCCTCGGCGGTGACGAGCCCCGGGGTGAGCACCCGCGTCACCTCGCGCGGGACGAGCCCGCGCGTCTTGGCGGGGTCGGCCAGCTGCTCGCAGAGGGCCACGCTGCGTCCGAGCGCCAACAGGCGTGCGATGTAGACGTGCGCCGAGTGGTGCGGCACCCCCGCCATGGGCACCTCATCGGGCTTGCCCTTGTTGCGGCTGGTCAAGGTCAGCTCCAAGAGCCCAGCCGCCTCCACCGCGTCTTGCCCGAACATCTCGTAGAAGTCCCCGAGGCGAAAGAACACGATCGCGCCAGGGTAGGCGCGCTTGGCGCGCGCGTGCTGCTGCATGACCGGCGTGTCGCGCCCCGCCATCGCGTTGGCCTCAGAAGAACACCGCGCTGGGCGCCAGGCTGGTGAGGCTCACCAGGGTGAGCCCCGTGGCGGCCGTGTCGACCACTGCGAGCTGACCTAGCTGTGGGACGTAGAACATCCGCTCCGGCAGGCTGGCCCCGCTGCCCCCCAAGTAGGCCGAGAGCGGCGAGAAGCCCCCCGTCATGCTGAAGGTGAAGGACATGTCGCGCCGGCTCGCGGCGGCGCCGCGGTAGACCCCGAAGCTGTGCGTCACGCTCCGAAACGCGCAAGGATCACCCGGCGCCAGCGGGCCGCTGCGCGCGCAGGCGAGCGGCGGCGCCGAGCCGTCCGTGCGAGCACCGAGGCTCGTCTCGTACACCCGCCCTCGCTGGACGCGCCGCCGCGGGTCACAGCTCCGCACGCAGCGCCCATCGCTGGCCCGCTCCACGTCGTGCTGGAAGCCGGAGGCGCTGCCGGCGACGATCCACTGGTCCGCGCTGCGGACGACGTACTCGCTCAGCGTGGGGAAGCAGCACGCGACGAGCGCCAACCGGCGCGTCACGTCCACGCCGCGCTCACGCGGCTCCACCACCAGCCGGTCGTCGAAGGCCTCGAGGAGCCGCAGCTCTCGCGCCTCCGTGGGCGCGCTGGCGGTGCCAAACAGCGCCTCGCAGGCGTAGTGCCCCTGCGCGCTACCGTCGCAGCTGGCCCCGCCCGTACGCCACCAGGCGTCCTCCTTGCCGAGCAGCTCACCGCTCAGCTGGACGTAGTCCGCGTGATCCTCCGCGAACCGCTCGCGCGCGTCCGACGCGACGCCGAGCCGCTCGGCCTCTTGCCGCGCCAGGCTCAGGTCTTGGACGCCGCGTGCGCAGAACCCCGCAGCGTCCCGCAGCTCTCCGTCGACCGACACGCGAGCCGTGGTGCGCGGCGGCGTCAAGCGACCCTCGTAGGTGATGGTGACGTCGTCGACCGGCGCGAAGGCGCGAGGCTCCACGTACGACACCGCCACCGAGTGCTCCGTGGCGCTCGCCGGGTCGGTGGCGAGCGGGTGCTCGCCGTCCCCCGCGCGATAGCGGACGTCCCCCACGAACGCCTCCGCGGCTTGCCCTGCGTCGAACGGCACTGCCAAGAGCCGAGGCGCTGCGCGGCCAGCGGTGGTCTGCTCGGAGCTCAGCTGCCCGAGCTCGGGATCCGCCAAGCGCGGCAGCCCGCGGAGCGCTGGGGCTCGCACGCCGACGGCGCTGCTGACGACCTCATAGCTCGCCGAGCGCGAGCGGTGCGGCTGCACGACCCGGCAGCTCACTTCGTCGCTGACCGTGGCCGTCCCCGCCGCGGTGCCTCCCAAGGTGTAGAGCATCGGCGACCCGGGGGCGTCGGCGCAGCCGCGGAAATCCATCGCGCCTCCGGGGTTGCCGAAGCGTGGGCGCCGACAGGGGGCGTCGAGGTCCTCGACGTCCACCACCGCGACCGCCCCCGAGGCCAGCGCCACGAAGCCGAAGACGCCGCGCAGCTTCCGGGGGCCGGCCCCCGTGGCGTAGTCTTGAGAGGTTCGGAAGCCGGCGCCGACGGAGTCCAGATCTGCGGTGGGCGCGGGGTCGCAGGCGACCCCCAGCTCCGCGATGCCCGTCACGGGATCTGGGAGGGGGACGTCGCGGAACGCGAAGTCCACGTCGTGAGCGCGCGCGCTGTAGCTGAGCCGATCCGGCGGCTCGGCAGCGAACCACGCGGAGCCCTCCCGGGCCAATGGCAGGCGCGAGGGGCTGTCGCGGCTCACGTCGAAGATCATCGTGCTGCCCGAGGACTCCTCCACGACGTAGGCGAAGCGCTCGCCGCGCGTGGTGGGCGGGCTCACCGCGACGCGGCTGGTGGTCACCACGGCGTCCGGCTCGAGGTAGCTGGCGGGCAGCAGCGGCGGCAGCTCCGCGGCGGCGCAAGGATCCTGCACGTCCAGCACGTGCACCACGGGCGCCGAGCGATCGGCGACGTAGAGCCGGCCGGCGGCGAGCGCGAGATCGGCCGGCGTGGAGCGGTAGTCCGCCGGCGGCGCGGAGCGTCCTCCCTTGGGGACGCCCACGCAGGCGGGCTCCGGGGTCAGGTCGCTGGGCAGCGGCTGCTGCTCCGCCACCGCCGGCAGCTCCGCGCGCAGGGGGAGCACGCGCTCCCAGGGGCAAGGCTCGAAGCTCCCGGGCGCGCGATCCAAGATGGCCTGAGCGTCGAGGATCGCCAGCTCGCCACGGCTGGGGAGCGCCACGGCGAGCTTGCGTCGGCCGGGCGGCGTCGTCTCTAGGGCGAGATCGGCCGTGCAGCGGCGCCCGCTGGCGGCGAGCGCGCGCCCCGCCTCGCCGCCGGCCGCGGAGTACGAGCCCCCGCAGCTCTCACGGAGCTGGCCCTCGTCGTTGGGCGGATCGATGAGCACGGCCATCGCCCCGGGCGCCGCTGGGAGCGCACAGGCGGGGAGCTCGGTGAGGTCCGTCACGGGCGCTCGAGCGCAACTCGTGGGGAGCCCGAAGATACCTTCGCGCCCCGGCTCCGCGACCCCGACGAAGGTCGCGACCCCGCCCGGGGTGGAGACGATCGCCCGGGGAGAGGCGCCCACGGGCAGAAAGCCGTAGCTGGGCGTCGAGGGGTCCAGATCTCTGACCTTGCCGGCGGTGACGTCCAAGACCGCCACCTCACCGCGCCGCGTCTGGGTGACGAAAGCCAGCAGCCGAGCGTCGACGCCCGGCGCGGCAGGGCAGTCGTCGATCGGGCGCCCCTCCCCGCTGCTGGTGGCGCACACGAAGCTGACGTCCCCGCTGCGCTCCAGCGAGCGCAGCGGGACCTGCACCGGCTCTTGCGCGCACGCCGCGAGCAGGCCGAAAAAGAGGATGGGGGCGAGGAGGCTCCGGCTCACTTGGACGCTCGGGGTGCCGAGGGCTCACCCAGGGACAGCACCAAGGTCCCGTAGGTGGGGTGTCTGCGATCGAGATCCAGCACACCGATGTAGGAGTCCGTGAAGTGGCCCACGTAGCCCAGGCCCTCCGTCGAATCCACGACCAGGGCGTGAGGCCCTCGCCCGGTCTCGATGATGGTCTCGAACTCCTGGATGGAGGGGTCGTAGACGTAGATGACGTGGGCGTCGAAGCACACCACGAAGACGCGCGGACGGCGGCTGCCGTCGCGATCGATGACGTCCGCGAGCACGACCTTGGAGGGCCCCGCCGACAAGCCGCGCGCGTCCAGGCTCTGCGGCAAATCCACCGAGCGCTGGGTCTCCCCCATGAGCAAGCTCGCGGGGCTGCGGTTGGCGACGTACAGCCCGAGCTTCGTCTGATGCGCCAGCAACAGGCAGGCCTCGTCGGTGGGCTCGCAGTCCGCGATGGCCTGGGCGCGAGCCGTCCCATCGACGGCCAAGCCGCGCGAGTCGAAGCCCGAGGCGTTCGCGGTGATGGGGGCGCTCCCCACGGTCGCCAGGTACGGCCGCGCCGGCACGGCCTTGGGATCGGAGTAGAAGCGGACGAGGCTGAGCTGCGGGACATTCCGGTAGGTGACGAGGAAATTGCCCTCACCGGCTGGGCTCGGAGGGAGCGCGGCGACCCCCACCGGCGCCCCCGGGAGCCCTCCCAAGACGAACTCCAGCCTCGGGCCGGTGCCGAGGGAGGGGCCGCTGCCCCAGTCATTGACGAGCAGTGACAGCGCGCCCTCGGTCTGGTGGGTGAGCACGAGCGTGTCGCCGTCTGGGGTGGCGTCGAGGGCGTAGGGCTCCCGCGGCAGCCGCAGGCCGCGGGTGTTGTCGGCAGCGGCGTTGTCGCCGCGGCGGTGCTCGGCGTCGCAGCTCCCCCCGCGCGCACCGGACTGGCCGCAGTCGAGCTCCGTCCCCAGCGGGCTGGCGGAGGTGTCGTCCTCCACGTCGGCCCACGTCACCGTGGCGTCACCGCGCACCGAGACGAACAGCCGCCCACCGGGGCGATCTTCACCTCGAGGCCCGGCAGGCGAGCTGCGGTAGACGAGATCGGTCGCGAAGGCCCCGATGCCCGTCGAGGCGAGCAAGAGCGAGCCGCCGCCCGGTGGGGCGGTGAGCTTCACGGGGCGACAGCGACCAGGGTAGAGCACCCGCTCCGCATCGGTCTGCTCGCCGAGGTGCGCGCAAGGCTGGGGCGCCCCCGCCCCTTCCTCGCGAACGAGCTGCCGCACGCGGGCCAGATCCAGCACCTGAAGCGCGCCGCCGTTGAACTGGAGATCGTAGTCGCTGCTCGCCACGTAGAGGCGCGTGCCTCCGGGGCTGAGCGCCAAGCCCGTGGGGTAGTACACCCTCTCCGTCGGGGGCGGCTGCCCCTCACCAGCGAAACAGCCGACGCACAGCGCCGCCGCGCCGAACACTGACGCGGCGCGAGCCAACCAAGGAACTACCACGGGCCTCAAGGTCCGCGGACCTTAGTACAAGCGTGGCCCCCCTGCGACGCCCATCGAGCCGCCGCGCGCCCGCGCCCTCAGCCCCTCAAATCCAGGACGATGACGCCTCGCTGGACGTCGTCTTGCTCACCCCGCGGAGCCGGGCGAGGCGGCGCGCCCTCACCCGGGCCGGTCACCGGCAGCTCGAGCCGCGGCCGCTCCGCTTCACGGCGGCGCTCCTCTTCCTCACGCCGACGGATCTGGTCGATGATGAACGGAGGGAGCATAGTGGGTCTCGGGTACGGTTGAAGGGTTCAAGCAAGGCTACGGCGCTTACCGGGTTAATCTAGTGACAGGTAGAGGCTGGTCAAGTTCCCGTCGCGCGCGTAGGTCAGGGCGGCGACCGCGCTGGCGCCGCGCCCTCGGCCAGGCGGCGCTCTGGCTCGCGCTCCTCGGGCCGGCGCCCGTGAGGGCGGCGGACTTCGAGGCCTCCGACACCGGCTGGCAAGGCGCGAGTGAGCTGCTCGCGCTGATGCGGGCAGCGCTCGGCCCCGAGCGCGTCGTGGTGGTCGCCACGCTGGATTATGGTGAGCTCACGCCGCGCGACGGAGTGCTGCTGCTGCACCCCGGCTCGAGCGCCGACTACGACGAGCTGGCGGCGTTCTTGCGCGCCGGAGGGCGCCTCGCCATCCTCGATGACTACGGCGGGGCCGGCAAGCTGCTCGAGCGGTTCGGGATCCGCAAGGTCCCTTCACCTCTCCGCCCGGAGCGGATGCTCCGCCAGCGCGCCGACTTCGCCATCGCCACGCCCACGGTCCCGCCCGCCGTCGCGGCCCTCGAGCAGGCGCGGCACCCGCTCGTCGCCGACGTGGAGGAGCTCATCACCAACCACCCCGTCGCCCTCACCCACCCCAACCTCACCTCCGTCCTGGAGATCCGCTCGCAGGACGAGCCCCCCGCCGCCCTGGCCGTCACCGGGATCATCCTGGACAAAGGCCGGCTGCTCGCCATGGGGGATCCCTCGGCCGTCATCAACCTCATGCTGCGCTACCCGGGCAACCGCGCCTTCGCGACCGCGCTCACCCGCTACCTCGTCGACGATGATGCGTGGGGCGAGCGGCAGGGCAAGGTCTACCTCGTCGCCAACGACTTCAAGCAGAAGGGCGTCTTCGGGGGGCGCCACCGCTGGGCGGCGGAGCTCCGAGACCAGCTCGACGACGCCATGGGCTTCGCCTCCCGCCTCCACCACGATGGCCTACCAGAGCTGCTGCACTGGGTGCTCGGAGGGGCCTTGGCGCTCGGCGCCGCGGGCTGGGTCACGCGGGTGGCGGGCAGGACCTACGGCAGGCTCCAGCCGCGCTACGCCAAGAGCGTCCCTCTGCTGGCGCAGGGCGGCGCCGCCGGGCGCGCCGCCGTGCTCTCCGCGAGCGAGAGCCCGAGAGCGCTGGTCTTGCTGGAGCTACGCTCGGCCTTGCTCGAGAGCCTCTCGGAGCGGCTCGGGCTCGGCCCGAGCGCCTCACGGGAGGCGCTGCTCGCGGAGGTGGTTCGACAAGGCGCGCTCAGTGCGGCATCGTCTGCCTCCTTGAGAGCCATGTTGACGACCCTGGACGCCGCCGAGGCCGCGGTCTTGCACGCGCGTGAGCTACGGCTCGCCCCCCCCCAGCTGCTGGCCCTCGAGCGCGAGCTGCACCGCCTCTTGGCGGAGGCTGGCGCGGAGCACGCGTCATGAGCCAGAGCCCCTCGGCGGACCAGCTCGAGGTCGTCCAGCGGCGGCTGCTGGAGGTGCGACAGCAGGTGTCTCGAGTCTACATCGGAGATCCAGCGCCCATCGACATGATCTTGGTGGGCCTCTTGGCGCGCGGGCACGTCTTGCTCGAGGGGGTCCCCGGCGTCGCCAAGACGACGCTCGTGAAGACCTTCGCCGCCACGCTCGACGCTCGCGTCCGCCGCATCCAGTTCACCCCGGATCTCCTCCCCGCGGACATCACCGGGACGTACGTCTTGAGCCCCAAGGACGGCAGCTTCTCGTTTAGAGCCGGGCCCATCTTCGCCAACATCGTGCTAGCCGACGAGATCAACCGCGCGCCCGCCAAGACCCAGTCCGCGCTGCTGGAGGCCATGCAAGAGCGCCAGGTCACCGTCGAGGGGGACCGCTTCGAGCTGCCCGAGCCCTTCTTCGTCCTGGCCACTCAGAACCCCATCGATCTCGAGGGCACCTATCCGCTCCCGGAGGCGCAGATCGATCGGTTCTTGCTCAGCGTCTCCATGGGCTACCCGAGCGCCAGCGACGAGGTCGCGATGCTGCGCACGCACGGGGTCAGCGCGCCGGAGCCCGCGGTCGTGCTGCGCTCGGGGGAGGTCCCCCAGCTACAAGCGCTCGCAGACCGCGTGCACGTCGAGGAGGACCTCGCCGCGTACTGCGTCGGCCTCGCGTCGTTCACGCGCGGCCACGCCAAGGTCAGCCTCGGCGCTTCACCGCGTGCCAGCTTGGGGCTGCTGCGCGCCGCCAAGGCCCACGCGCTGCTCGCGGGGCGAGGCTACTGCGCCCCGGACGACGTCATCGCCGTGGCGCCGCACGTGCTGGCGCATCGCCTCATCTTGGCGCCCGAAGATGAGGGAGACGCCAGCGCGAGGGCCGCCATCGTCAGCGAGGCCTTGACGCACGTCGGCTACCGTCGCGCCGTCCGAGCCCTCTGAAGCGCCAGCCGCCGGTCCCAGGCCCCCTCGCCCCATGGTAGGGTGCGAGCTGCCGATGCGCGTCGCCTGGCTGCTGTCCTCGCTCGGCGTCCTCGCGCCCCTCGCCGCGAGCGCCGCGCCAGCCCCGAAGCAGTCGGCGCTCGAGCGGGCGACCGTCGAGCGCGTCCTCCGAGAGCGGTGGCTCGAGCTCGAGCCGAACCCTGCCGGCGCCATCATCGAGAGCGTGGCGCTCGAGCGGCTCGAGATCTTCGACGAGACGGATCCCGTCCCGGATCTCTTCAACGTCTTTCACACCACCACCAAGGCGCACGTCATCGAGCGCGAGCTGCTCTTCGACGCCGGTCAGCGCTGGGACGACGCGCTCGTCGCCGAGAGCGCGCGCAACCTCCGGGGCAAGGGCGCGCTCTCGCTCGTCATCATCGTCCCGGTGAAGGGCAGCGCGCCAGGCCGCGTCCGCGCGCTCGTCATCACGAAGGACGTGTGGAGCCTGCGGCTGAGCACGAGCTTTCAGTACTACGATGGCATGCTGACCCAGCTCACGGTCCAGCCGAGCGAGATCAACCTGCTCGGCCTGCACGCGCTCGCGGCGCTCAACCTGGGGGTGCGCCCCGACACCTACTCCTTCGGCATGACACTCGGGCTCCCGCGCGTGGCGGGCAGCCGGATCACCAGCGGCGTCTCGGGGAACGTCATCCTCAACCGCGAGGAGGGGCACCCCGAGGGCTCCTTCGGTAGCTTCTCCTATGGCAAGCCGCTCTACGCGCTCAGCACCCGCTGGAGCTGGCAGACCTACCTCGCGTGGCGCACGGAGGTGTTTCGGAGCTACATCGGGCGACGGCTGCGCACCTACGACGCCCCCTCCACGCCCGGGGACGACGCCATCCCGTGGGCCTACGACGCGGAGCACTTCTACGGCCAGCTAGAGATCACTCGTTCTTTCGGGGACCTCAGCAAGCTCGACGTCTCCTTCGGCGTCGAGGCGACCCGGCAGGCCTTCCGCACCCGAGATCTACCGGCCTCCCCGGCGCGCCGCGACTTCGTGAGCGACGTGCTGCCCGTCCGTGACACCCGCCAGTCGCCCTACTTCCAGCTGCGGACCTACGACGCCCGCTACGCCACCGTGCTCGACGTGAACACCCTGGGGCTCCAGGAGGACGTCCACCTCGGGCACGACCTGCTGCTGCGCACCTATCCCGCGCTCGCCGGCGTCGGCTCGAGCCGGCGCCTCATCGGCATGTACGCCTCCGCCGCCTACACGGTCCCGCTCGGCAATGGCTTCGCGCGCGCGCTGGCCACCGCGCAGCGCGAGTACGCGCGGTACGGACGTGAAGACGGCTTCTCACGAGGCGCCCTGCGCGTCGTGACGCCGAGCTTCGGCTTCGGCCGCCTGCTGTTCGACGCAGAGCTGCTCGTGCGTGACGCCAACTTCCTCAACGAGCGCAGCACGCTCGGCGGCGACACGCGCCTCCGAGGCTACGCGCCAGCGCAGTTTCTAGGCAGCAACCTGGTGGTGACCAACCTGGAGCTGCGCACGCGCCCCGTCCAGGTGCTCTCCGCGCAGCTCGGCGGGGCGGCGTTCCACGACGTCGGGAGCACCTTCGAGACGCACGACGCGCTGCACCTGCGTCAGTCCATCGGGCTTGGGCTACGGCTCGTCCTGCCGCAATTCGACCGCAGCGTCATCCGCGCCGACTGGGGCTTCCCCCTCAACGATCCCACCGTGCGCGGGCTCCCCGGGAGCCTGTTCATCAGCTTCGGGCAGGCGGCCCAGCAGCCCATCGTCACGCCCCCTGCCAATTTCGCGCAGCCCAGCGCTCAGCGCTGAGTCGGCGCGTGCGGTTCTCGTTCGACGAGGTACAAAGCTGGGCTAGGCTCCCCAGCGTGCAGGTGCACCCGACACGCGCGGCCGTGGACATCGCGCTGGCCGGCGCCGTCGTGGTCATCGCCGGCATCGTCCTCCGGCAGCCAGCCGTGCTCGCCTGGGGTGGCGCGCTGCTGCTCGGCCTCGCCTTGGCCCGCGGCGTCACGGAGCTCGGCGTCACCAAGATCCGCGCCGCCGGCTTCGAGATGCTGTGGCACGGCACCGGCCACGTCCTGCGGCTGGGACGGGGCGAGCAGCTCGAGCTCACCGCGGAGCTGCGCAACCGCGACGACCGCGCCACCCGCTACGTCGGGCTGCGCGCGCTCCACTCGCCCGAGCTGGAGCTGGCGCTGGAGCCGAGCGCCGGCGAGGTGCCCGCGGGCGCCAAGCTCCGCGTCAGCGTGAGCGTCCGGGCGCGGCGCGTCGGGCACCACGCCATCCACGGGCTCTCGCTCGAGGTCCAAGGGGCCCCGG
The DNA here is from genome assembly GCA_963169915.1 of Myxococcota bacterium. Classification (GTDB taxonomy): domain Bacteria; phylum Myxococcota_A; class Polyangia; order Polyangiales; family Polyangiaceae; genus JADLEQ01. Next base: position 59,505 of record CAUJEM010000110.1, on the reverse strand, counting down.
GGCTGTTCGAGGTCCCCCTCACCTTCGCCAACCCGCTCGGCGTGGAGGTCTCGCCCGCAGGCGCCGGCGCGGCACGCCGCGCGCCCGTCGGGGGGCGCGCGCGCTCCCTGGCGGTGAGCGGGCGCCCGAGCCCCCGCGCCGGCAGCGGGGACAGCTTCCGTGAGCTCCGCGAGTACCTCCCGGGCGATCCCTTCAAGCGGATCGCTTGGCGTGCGTCGGCCCGTCGGGGGGCGCTGATGGTGCGGGAGTACGAGCACGAGCAGCGGGACGTCGTCTGGCTCCTGCTCGACGGCTCCTCCGAGCTGTGGTCCGGCCGACCTGGGACGACGCCGCTCGACCACGCCGTCGACGAGGTCTACGCGGTGGCGCGTCGCCACCTCGGCAGCGGCGACCGCGTCGGCCTCGCCGTCTTCGGCGCGCGGGTCCTCGACGTGCTCGAGCCTGACGCCGGCGCTCACCAGCTCGGCGCCATCACCCAGGCGCTCACCGGCGTGACCCACGGGCTCGACGCGGACCGCAGCGACTGGGACGAGCTCGACGTCGCGCTGCGCGTCGTGGAGCACCTGCGCCCCCTCGCCCCCAGCGCGACGCGAGGCCTCACCGGCGCCGATCTCGAGGCGGTCGCCGAGCAGGCGCGGGCCTGGCTCGCGCGGGCGCCGTTCCCGGAGCTGCAGCCCGCCGCTCCAACCGCCCGCGAGCGCACGCTGCGACGGTACCTGGCCGCCTACGGCGTGGGCGCGCCGCTGCGGCTCGAGCCCGAGCGCCCGAGGACCGATCGGCGCCTGGCCGAAGCGCTCGAGCGCCTAGCCACCGGCCGCCCCCCCCCCTCCATCGTCTACCTCTGGTCGCCGGCGCTCGACGGCGCCGAGCGTGAGGCCCTCCGGCGCGCCATCGAGCGATTCCCCAAGCGCCGGACGGAGCTACGCTGGCTCTCCATGAGCTGGGTCGACAGTATCCCCCTCGGCGCTGGCCTCGTCGGCGACGTCGTCGCGCGTGCCCTCATCACGCGCGCGCGCGTCGCCGAGCGACGCGGCGTCGTCGCCTTGCGGCGGCTAGGGGTCCGCGCCTCACGCCCGCCGCGCCGCCCGCCACCGGAGCCCTCGACGTGACCGCCCCCAGCCTGTCCCACCGCGCGCTGCTCGAGCACTACGGGCTCACCCCCAAGAAGAGCTTTGGTCAGAATTTCCTGGCCGATCCTGGGATTGCGGCGCGGATCGCCGCGCTGGCCAGCGCGGGCAGCCAGACCGTGATCGAGATCGGCGCGGGGCTCGGGGCCCTCACCGCGCCGCTGCTCGAGCGAACCTCCCACGTCATCGCCATCGAGCGAGACCGCGACCTCGTCCCCGTCCTCGCTCAGCGCTTCGCGGCCGAGCTCGGGCAAGGGCGGCTCGAGCTCCTCGAGGCCGACGCCAAGAGCGTCGACTACCTCGAGCTGCTCCAGCGGGTCCCCCCGCCGGTCACGCTCGCGGGCAATCTCCCGTATCAGCTCACGGGCCCGCTGCTCCAGCGCAGCACCGCGCTCGCTCCCCAGCTCGCCCGCGCCGTCTTCATGCTGCAAGCGGAGGTCGCCGACCGGCTGCTCGCGCCGGCAGGGAGCGAGCACTATGGTGGGCTCAGCGTCTTCGTCCAAGCTCAGTACGCACCCCGTCGAGCCTTCTCGGTCGGGCGCGGCGCGTTCCTGCCCCCCCCCAAGGTCAGCTCCGCGGTCGTCGTGCTCGAGCCACACCCAGCGCCGCTGGCCGAGGAGACCCCGAGGTTCCAGGCGCTCGTCCACGGCGCGTTTCAGCAGCGCCGCAAGCAGCTCCGCAACGCCTGGGCGACCCTCGCCCCCTCCGAGCGGCTCGAGCGCGCTGCCCTGGCCGCTGGGGTGTCGCTCGAGGCTCGCGGTGAGACCCTGACGGTCGAAGACTATGCCCGGATGGCGCAGGCGCTGGGGTCTCCATGAGACCTGTGCTCACGCTCCTGGCTGCGCTCGGCGTCGTGGCCTGCACCCCCCAAGCCACACCGACGCAGCCCACCGTGGAGCTCGGCGTGTTCTACGGTGGGCAGATCCAGCGCCGGCAGCGCATAGCGCTCCAGTTCGACCGCAGCCAGCAGCTCCAGGGCTTCCGGGTCAGCTTCCCGCAGCCCACCCAGGTGGAGCAGCGGCTGTCCTGGGAGGTCGACAAGCCCATTCGGACGGGGCGCAGCGCCAAGCCGGAGCGGGTCGTGGAGCTCGGGGAGGCGCAGCTCCGGGCTGGAACACGGCGGGTCGATCAGCCCCTGTTCTTCGGGGCCACCGATGCGCTCGGGAGCTGGACGGTGCGGGTCCAGCTCGATGACCGGCAGATCTTCGAGCAGCGCATCGAGATCGTCGGGCTGGACGCGCCGCTCGAGGCGCCCACCCAGGACGCCGCTGGCGCCGGCCCCTGACGGCAGGCGTACCCCCGCCTGGGCGGAGGTGGTAGCCTGGCGCTGCGTCCACGCTCCCCACCGACCCCTCCCCCGCACGAGACGATGAGCCGCTCCGAACCCACGCTCGCTTGCCCCCACTGCGGCGGCGCCTGCACCCAGGACGCACGCTTCTGCGTCGAGTGCGGACGAGGGCTGGACGGTAGCAGCAGCGCGCCGCTCTCCTCGATCCCAGCCCCCAGCCCCGGCTCCAAGGCCACCCTCATCGGTCAGGCCGCGCTCACCGCTACCCACGGACCGGACGTCAGCGTCGACGCGTCATCGACCCCCAGCTCGGACGCGGCGCACCCAGCGTCGCCGTTCGCCGGCACCCTGGCGGAGCCCGCGCCTCCTTTCAGCGCCATGCTCGGCGCCCTCGACGGCGGCTTCGACGCCATCCTCCAGCCGCTCGGAGCTCCAGCGAGCGAGCCGGCGCAGCACCACCCAGCCGACGCCGAGGAGGTGGCCAAGCTCTTTCGTGAGGTCGCCGCCACGCACCTGCAGCCCGTCCACCACTTCATGATCGAGGCCGAGCTCGGCGAGCCCTCCAAGGAGTGGCTGGATCTCGTGACACCCGCGGTGGCCGGCCTGACGAAGGCAGCCGCCCAGCTCGATCTCGGCCCCCTGGCCAGCGCGCTGACGAGCTTCCAAGCGGCGCTCGAGAGCGCGGACGCGGCTCCCGGCGCTCGCATCGGGGGCGCCCAGCGCCAGGCTCTCCTCGCTAGCTATGGTGCCCTGGCCATGCAGCTCCCCGTCGCCTTCGCGGTGTCGGAGGAGGCTACCCGCCGAGAGCCCGTCATCTTACGGGCGCTGCTGCGCCAGGTCCCTGGCGTCCATAAGGTGACGCTCGATCGGCTCTTCCACGCAGGGCTCACGCGCCTGAGCCAATACCTCCAAGCCAGCCCCCAGGAGCTCGCGGAGGCCAGCGGCGTGCAGCTCGCCTTGGCCGGTGCGATCCTCGAGCGGCTGCAGCGTCATCAGCAAGAGATCGGCGGCATGCCCCCCGACCGCGACCGCCAGGCGGAGTACGGGCTCTTGGCCGAGCTGACGCGCACCTTGGAGCAGCAGCACTCGGTCTACGAGCAGGGCTCCGTCAACCGGAGGCAGGCCCGTCAGGAGCGAGCGGACACCCTGCTCGCCATCACGGTCGTGCTCGGGCGCCTCGGCCTGGTCCCGCTCGTCGACACCCTCGAGCGGCTCCCCTTCGGCAGGAAGATCGAGCTTCTCTACGCGGAGGTGGAGCGTCACCACCGCACCACCCTCCCACCGAGCCCCTAGGTGAGCATGGCAGAGCTGACCCGTGAACAAGTCTTCGAGCGTGCTCGCACGAACCCGAGCTTCACGCGGATGGACCTCCGAGGGCTCGACCTCTCCGGTCTACGGCTCGAAGGTGCGGACTTCAGCCGCACGGAGCTCGACGGCGCCAACCTCGAGGGCGCCTGCCTACCCGGCGCGCGCTTCAAGAACGCCAGCCTGCGCGAGGCCTACCTGGCTCGCGCGGAGCTGGCGGAGGCCAACTTCGACAAGGCGGATCTCGAGGGCGCCAACCTCACTGGTGCGCTCCTGGTCGGCGCCAACCTCAACCGAGCCACGCTGGAGGGCGCCACCCTACAAGACGCCCGCGCCGCGGGCGCTTGCCTAGCGGGCGCTCAGCTCGAGTCCGCGGACCTCGGCGGCGCCCAGCTCGACAACGCCGACCTCAGCCACGCGGAGCTGGGTGAGGCCTACCTCGGCGGCGCCAGCCTGCGCGGCGCGGATCTCTCGTTCTCGGATCTCCGCCAAGCCAACCTCGAAGAGGCGCAGCTCGAGGGCACCAAGCTCGACGACGCCGATCTGTCGAGCGCCAAGCTGCTCGGGGCGAAGCTCGCGGGCGCCTCGCTCGCCCGCGCCAAGCTCGATCGCGCGTCCTTGGTCAGCGCGCGGCTGGAGGGGGCCGATCTGCGCCAAGCCAGCCTGATCGAGGTGGACGTGCAGGCCGCCGTCCTCACCGCGGCGAAGCTCGCGGGGATCACCCTCGGCGGGACCACGCTGACGCGCGCCGTGGCGGAGTGGGTGGACGCCAGCCCGCTCGGAGACGGCTCACGCCAGCTCTCCTTGAACGACCTGGAGGAGCTGGCCAGCGGGCGAAGCGCGGCGCTCGGGACTCGCTACTTCGGAGCCGGAGACACCCTCCGCGGCGCTACTCTGGAATTCGGGCCCGGCTCGTCCATCCACGTGGACAGCCGCTTCGAGGACTGCACCATCAACCTCGGGGAGGGCGCAGAGTTCATCATCGGCGAGCACGGCGTGCTCACGCGCTGCAGCGTCAACGGCGCCGGAAACATCGGCGTCTCCGGTCGCTTCCTGGAGGGCTCCGCGCCCGGCTTCAGCGGACCGTCCTCGCTCGTGGTCAACGCCTCGGGGGCCGTCACGGCGACCCTGGTCCAGCCGAGCGGCGGCACCCGCTTCGGCTTCTCCCCGGGCTGCCGCCTACGGCTACACATCAAGACGGGCTGAGGCCGCGTTGGACCAGATGAAAGGCGCTGAGCGATGAGCGATGAAAAACACACCGTAGTCGAGGCTGGGACTCAAATCCGAGGGAGCATCAGCTCGAGCTGCCCGGTCGTCGTCCGCGGGGCGGTCGAGGGAGAGATCTCGAGCCCGGCCCTCACCATCAGCGCCACGGGCTCCATCAGCGGTAAGGGGAGCCTGGGCAGCCTGGTCAGCGACGGGCGCCTCGCGGGCCAGTTCGAGGCGGAGACGGTCCGGCTCGCCGGCAGCGTCGAGAGCGGGACGGTCATCCGCGCCAAGAGCATCGACGTGAAGCTCGGCGGCGAGGGGCAGCAGCAGGTCAGCTTTGGCGACGTGAGCCTCGCCATCGGGGACGCCCCCGCCGACGACGGATGAGGCCGGCCGCCAGCCTCTCAGTGCGCGCCGTCGGCCGGCGCTGAGTCGTCGTCGGCCATGCGCGCCGGCTCGATGCCCTCGTTGACCGACGTGTCTTGCACGACGCGGAACTGCCCGAGGCGCACCATGGGCGGCGGCGGATCTCCGTAGAGCTCGAGCTGCACGGCCGCCCACACCTCTCGCTCCACGAGCAGCTGGTACTCCGCGCTGCTCGGATCTCCATCGAAGCGCTCGATCGCCTCGTCCGCCTCTTTGAGCTCCAGCCTGGCCACCACCGGATCCACGCTGCCCTTCTCCAGGTAGCGATCGGTGAGCAGCGTCGCCTTGTCGTCGTGGAGCTCCACGAAGCCCGGACCGACGGCCACCTCGTGCAGCTCGCCCCCCGCGCGGTAGCGGACGAGCCCCGCGGCGAGCGCCGCCATCAAGGGTCGATGTCCCGGCATCACGCCGAACTCGCCCTCCACGCTGGGTGCCGTCAGCTCGGAGACCTCCGTCGAGAGCTTGGCGCCGTCCGGGGTGACGATCTCGAGCGTGATCAATTGACTCATCGTGGACTCCTTGACGCCGTGTGGGCTCAGGACGCGCTCTTGAGCTTCAAGGCCTTCGCCTTGACCTCTTCGATGTTCCCCACCATGTAGAACGCCTGCTCGGGCAGGTCGTCCAGCTTACCCTCGAGGATCTCCTTGAAGCCGGCGATGGACTCCTTGAGCGTCACGAACTTCCCCTCGGCGCCGGTGAACTGCGTGGCGACGAAGAAGGGCTGCGACAGGAAGCGCTGCAGCTTGCGGGCGCGCGTGACGACGAGCTTGTCGTCCTCCGAGAGCTCATCCATCCCCAAGATGGCGATGATGTCTTGGAGATCTTTGTACTTCTGGAGCGTCTGCTGCACCCCTCGCGCCACCTGGTAGTGCTCCTCTCCCACGATCTGCGGGTCGAGCATGGTGCTCACGGAGTCCAGCGGGTCGACCGCGGGGTAGATGCCAAGCTCGGAGATCGCGCGGGAGAGCACGGTGGTGGCGTCCAAGTGGGCGAAGGTGGTGGCGGGGGCCGGATCCGTCAGGTCGTCCGCGGGCACGTAGATGGCCTGCACGCTGGTGACGCTGCCCTTGGTGGTGGAGGTGATGCGCTCCTGCAGCGCGCCCATCTCCGTGGCCAAGGTCGGCTGATACCCGACGGCGCTCGGCATGCGCCCGAGCAAGGCCGACACCTCGCTCCCGGCCTGCGTGAAGCGGAAGATGTTGTCGATGAAGAGCAGCACGTCCTGCCCCTCTTCATCACGGAAATACTCTGCGCAGGTGAGCGCCGAGAGCGCGACCCGCGCGCGCGCCCCGGGCGGCTCGTTCATCTGGCCGAAGATGAGCGCGGTCTTGCTGAGCACCGGCTCGCCGGTCTCCAGCTTGGACTCCGCCATCTCCAAGAAAAGATCGTTGCCCTCACGCGTGCGCTCACCCACGCCGGCGAAGCAGCTGACGCCGCCGTGCGCCTTGGCGACGTTGTTGATGAGCTCCTGGATGAGCACCGTCTTGCCCACGCCGGCGCCGCCGAAGAGCCCAATCTTGCCGCCCTTACGGTAAGGCGCGAGCAGGTCGATGACCTTGATGCCGGTCTCGAACACCTCCACGTTGGTGCTCTGATCCACGAACTGCGGAGCAGCGCGGTGGATGGGGAGGTACTTCTCCGTGGCGACGGGCCCGCGCTCGTCCACGGGCTTGCCGGTCACGTTGAGGATCCGACCCAGGACCCCCTTGCCCACGGGCATCATGATGGGCTTGCCCGTGTCCCGGACCTCCGCGCCGCGCACGAGCCCCTCGGAGGCGTCCATCGCGATGGTGCGCACCACGCTCTCCCCGAGGTGCTGGGCCACCTCGAGGACGAGGTTGTCCTTCTCCGAGGAGACGTTCGGGTTCGACACCGTGAGCGCGTTGAGGATCCTGGGCAATTTACCGGGCGGGAACTCCACGTCGACGACCGGTCCGATGACCTGGGTGATCTTGCCGATGGTGCCCGCGGTGCTGGTCTCTGCCATGAGGTGTCTCGCTCTCCGTAGAAGCGGTGTGTCGTTCCCCGGCTCCACTCCTGGACCCGGCGCGGGGCGCCTCTAGCACGAGCCTTCCGGCCTGCCAACGACCAGCCGCACGGGGCGAGCCCCCGGCGGGACGGGGGGGTGCCGGGGCGGCGCTCCGACGGGCCTGGAGTGGCCCTGCGGGCCCGCTATCGTCCGCCCATGCCGACCGTCTTGCAGCTCCGGGGCACCTCCGTGGAGGCCGTCCACCCCTTCTCGTTCGTGGCCGTGCGGGGCGAGGAGGTCCAGGCTCAGGGCGGACCTCCGCTCAGCACGACCTGGCGCTCCGCCGCCAAGCCCTTCCAGCTCGCCGCCTCCCTGGAGCTCTTGGACGACCCCTCCCTGAGCGACGAGGAGCTCGCCGTGGGGGCGGCGTCCCACGGCGGGGAGGCGCGCCACGTCGAGCTGGTCGAGCGGCTGCTCGCGCGCTTCGAGCTGACGCCGGCAGCTCTGCGCTGCGGCGCGCACCCTCCCCTGCACGCCGCGAGCGCGCAGCAGCTCTGGCGCGCTGGCGCCGAGCCCAGCGCGCTCCACAACAACTGCTCCGGCAAGCACACGTTCATGCTCGCCGCGACGCGACGCCAGGGCTGGCCCCTCGACTACCTCCCCGCCTCGCACCCGCTGCAGCAGCGTATCCTCCAGCTGGTGACCGAGGTCACCCAGCGTGCGCCCACGCTCAGCGTCGACGGCTGCGGCGTCCCTACCTTCGAGGTCGAGCTGCAGGGCCTGGCGCGCGCCTGGGCGCTGCTCGCGCGCTCCATGGCGTGCGCGCCCGCGCCTGGCCTCGAGCGTCGGCTGCACCGGATCGGGTGGGCGATGGCGCGCGAGCCCGAGCACAGCTCGGGCGAGGGGCGCCTCGACGCCGCGGTCGTGCTGGCCGCGCGCGAGCCCGTGGCGGTGAAGGTAGGAGCGCTCGGCGTCTACTGCCTGGCGCTCCCCGAGCGCGAGCTCGGCGTCGCGCTCAAGATCCATGACGGCGCCAGCGACGCCCTCCCCGCCGCCGTCGAGGCGACGCTCGAGGCCGCCGCTCCGGGGGCGCTCCCGAGCGGCTTGCCGCGACGCTGGCGAGAAATCCTGAGCGTCGCCGGGAGCCTCGTCGGAAGCTGGAAAGTGAGCTAGACGAAGCAGATCGTGCTGGGCCAAGAGACCATCGACCGCGTGCGCTCGGAGACGAACATCGTCGGGCTCATCGGGGAGACGGTACGGCTCGCGCGCAAGGGCCGCAGCCACGTGGGGCTCTGTCCATTTCACAAGGAGCGCACCCCGAGCTTCAACGTCAGCGAGGAGCGCAACTACTTCCACTGCTTTGGCTGCGGCGCGTCGGGGGACGCCATCAAGTTCATCATGGACATCGAGGGGCTGAGCTTCGTCGAGGCGATCACCCGCCTGGCCGAGCGCGCCGGGATCCCCATCGTGGAGACGCAGTCCGAGCCCGAGCGGCGTGCGCAGCAGGAGGCCAAGCAGCGGCGAGAGGAGATGTACGCCGCGCTGGACGTCGCGGCCGCGTTCTACCAGCGAGCTCTCCAAGAGCACCCGCTCCGGCACCACGCGCACCGCGAGCTCGCTCGGCGCGGCCTCGAGCCCCGGACGGCCGGCGCGCCCGCCAAGGCGGCCCTCGAGGCCTTTCGCATCGGCTACGCTCCCTGGGGCTGGGACGGCTTGGCGCGGGAGCTGCAGCGCGCCTCCATCTCGCCCGTGGTGGCGGAGAGCGTCGACCTGCTCGTCGCGCGGCGCGCGGGCCCCGGCTACTATGATCGCTTCCGCCACCGCCTGATGTTCGCCATCCTGGATCTGCACGGCCGGGTCATCGGCTTCAGCGGCCGCGCCCTGGCGGAGCCCAGCGCGGAGGAGTGCCGCGTCGTGGGGCTCGAGCCGCCGCGGACCGACGCAGCGGCGGAGCCCCCCGCCAAGTACGTCAACAGCCGAGAGACGGCGGTCTACCGCAAGCGCGAGGCGGTGTTCGGGCTGTACCAGGCTCGCCCAGCGCTGCGCACGGAGGGGCAGGCCGTCATCGTCGAGGGCAACTTCGACGTGGTGAGCCTCCACGCCCGTGGCGTCACGAACGCCGTCGCGCCCTTGGGCACGGCGTTCACGCTCGAGCAGGCCAAGCAGGTGCGACGCTATTGCTCGAACGTCGTCCTGCTGTTCGACGCGGACGGCGCTGGACGGCGCGCGACGCGCGCCGCGCGAGAGCCGTGCCGAGAGGCCGGGCTCGACGCGCGCGTCGGCGTGCTGCCGGACGGCGTCGACCCCGACAGCCTGGCGCAGCGCGAGGGTGAGCCTGGGCTCCGCCGCGTGCTCACGGCCGCCCAAGGGCTGCTCGAGCACCTCATCGACGCCACCTTGGCGGCGCTCCCCGTCGAGGCCACGGCGCGCGCCGCCCGGCTGCGAGAGGTCGCCGAGCTGCTCCAGCAGGAGCCCGATCCCATGGTCCGCGTGCTCGCCGGCCAGCACGCCGAGCGCGCCCTCGATCGGCTGACCCAAGGAGACCTCCAGAGCCGGCGCGCCCTGTCGGCCCTCCTGCTCCCCCGGGGCGCCTCGGGCGTCCGACCCGCTGACACGACCCGCCGGGTGCCCGGACCTCGCCGAGCCCGAAGCGGGGACCGCCGGTCGCAGATCGACCGCGAGATCCTCGGCGCCTTCCTCGACTACCCGGAGCTGCTGCGGAGCGCCGAGGGGCGGGCGGCGCAGGCTTGCCTCGAGGGTGACGTGGCCCTCGCGGTCGCCGCTCTCCTCAGGCTGACCGACGCCGGAAGCGCGCTCACCCCAGACGCGGTGCTTGCCAAGCTGCCAGCTTCGATTAGTCCTTTCGTCGCGGCGCGCCTGGTGGCAACCGTGCACCAACGCCTGGAGGACGCCTTCGCCGAGCTGAAGGGGAACGTGGAGAAGCTACAGCAGCTCGAACTGAAACGACAAACCGCGGCGGCCGTGGAGGACGCCCACCAAGCCGCACAGACTGGCGACGTAGCGCGTGAGCTGGAGCTCCTCGCTGCCCACGCCGAACGGATGCGGCAGCGCAAAGCCCTGGAGTGAAGTAACGGTGGGTACCAAGAAATCCCCTTCAAGCAACGCGAAGCCCGCGGCTCGTGGGTCTGCCAAGCCCAAGACCGCGGCGCGAGCCGCCGCCGTCCCGTCGAAGAAGACCGCCGCGCGCGCAAGCGCCTCCCCGGCCAAGGCTGCCTCGAAGCCCAAGGCGAAGGCGCCCGCCGCCAAGCCCAAGGGCGCGCCGACGCGTGCGCGCGCCAGCGCGAAGGCGAGCGCGAGCTCCCACGCTCGCGCCGCCGCGGCCGCCGCCGAGCTGCTCGACGAGGACGGCGACGAGCTCGAGCCGTCGGACCACCGCTCGCCGGCGCCGCGAGACGGCGCGAAGCTCGGGGCCTTCGCGGAGGAGCTGAGCGGCGCCTCCAGCGCGGACGAAGCCCTCCCCGCCCCGCTCGACGAGGAGGCCGACGGCGACGGCGACGGCGCGCTGGCGGGCGGGCTCGGCGCGGCTGGAGAGGAGGAGGAGGAGGGGAAGCTGCGCCCCCGGAGCGCCCCCTCGCCCAGCGCGCGCAGCGACGAAGACGGCTACAAGAGCAATGATCCCGTCCGCGTGTACCTCCGCAAGATGGGCACGGTGCCCCTGCTCACCCGCGAAGGGGAGGTGGAGATCGCCAAGCGGATAGAGAGCGGAGAAAATGAGGTGCTTGCCGCCATCTTCGACACCCCCATCGCGGTGAGGGAGATCTTGGAGCTCGGCGAGGGGCTCCGGTCCCAGAAGCTCCGCGTCCGCGACCTGGTCCGCGACGCCGACGACGAGCAGGTGGAGTTCGACGAGGCGGAGGCCGAGCGGCGGCTCTTGCGCTGCGCAGACCGCGTCCGGAAGATCGACAAGCGCACCCAAGAGCTGCTCAAGGAGCGGCGCGGCAGCACGGACGCCCGACGCCGTGAGATCGACAAAGACGTCAGCGCGTCCAAGCGTGAGCTCGTCCGCCTCTTCCAAGACATGCGGCTCAACCGCAAGAGCGTCGACCGCATCGTCACGAAGGTGAAGCACACCATCCAGCCGCTGCTCGCCACCCTCAACACCACCGGAGACAAAGCGCGCGCGCTGCGCGAGACCCGGGTCCAGCTCGCCCGGCTCGGGCAGCCCGAGGGGCTCCCCTCGGATGGCGCCGAGGAGCTTCCATCCCAGGAGGCCCCCCTCTTGCTCGAGGTGCGCGAGCTGCGCGCCCTCGACGTCAAGATCCGCCAGGGTGAGCGCCACGCAGAGCTGGCGAAGGCAGAGCTCGTGGAGGCCAACCTGCGGCTCGTGGTGAGCATCGCGAAGAAGTACACCAACCGCGGCCTACAGTTCTTGGACCTCATCCAGGAGGGCAACATCGGCCTGATGAAGGCCGTGGACAAATTCGAGTACCAGCGCGGCTACAAGTTCAGCACCTACGCGACCTGGTGGATTCGTCAGGCCATCACCCGCGCCATCGCGGATCAGGCCCGCACCATCCGCATCCCGGTCCACATGATCGAGACCATCAACAAGCTCGTCCGCACCAGCCGCTACCTCATCCAAGAGCTCGGACGCGAGCCCACCCCGGAAGAGCTCGCCGTCAAGATGGAGCTGCCCATCGACAAGGTGCGGAAGGTCCTGAAGATCGCCAAAGAGCCGATCAGCCTGGAGACCCCCATCGGGGAAGAGGAGGACAGCCACCTCGGGGACTTCATCGAGGACAAGAACGCCATCAACCCCTCCGAGGCGGTGATCAACGCCAGCCTGTCCGAGCAGACCCGCCGAGTCCTCAGCACGCTCACCCCGCGCGAGGAGAAGGTCCTTCGGATGCGCTTCGGGATCGGCGAGAAGAACGACCACACGCTCGAAGAGGTGGGACAAGACTTCGAGGTGACGCGCGAGCGGATCCGGCAGATCGAGGCGAAGGCGCTCCGCAAGCTCCGTCACCCTAGCCGCAGCAAGCAGCTCAAGGGCTTCGTCGACGAGAACTGACGCGTGAGAGGGCCGGGATCCCGGCGACCCCACGCTCAGTCTTCGTCGCTGGGCTGGCCCAAGGCGGCCAGCGCCTTCTTCGCCTCCGAGCGGTACGGCGAGTCCTTGGGGCCGTGCTTCAAGAAGTACTGCCAGTGGGGCACCGCCTCCGCGCGCTGCCCCATGGAGCGCGCCAAGAGGTAATTGGCCTCCGGGAGCCAGCGGGGCTGCGGGGTGAGCGGCGCGGCCAGCTCGAGCGCACGCTGGAGCTGCGCGGCGGCGTCGGCCGCGCGTCGGTTCGCGGCGAGGAGCTTGCCGTAGCGAAAGCGCCAGCTCGCGTTGTTGGGGAGCGCCGCGACCGCGAGCTGCCACTCACCGATGGCGTCGGCCTCACGCCCGAGATCGTAGTAAGAGTCGGCCAGCGCGGCGTGCGCCTCGGCGCGGGTCGGGTTCAGCTCGAGCGCGCGCTTGAGGTCCGCCACGGCGTCGCGCACCGCGCCCGTCCGGTACTTGAGCACGCCGCGCTGCCAGTACGCGTCCGCCAGCCCTTGATCGAGCTCGAGCGCGCGCTCCAAGGCGCGCTCCGCCTCTTGGACGCGCCCTGCCTCGTTGGCCGCCCACCCGACGTAGAGGTGGTACTCCGCGCGGTTGGCGTCGAGCTCCGCGGCGCGCTGGAGCTCGCGCTGAGCCTCGGCCAGGTTGGTGCCCGTCGCGAGCATGGCGCGGCCGAGGCAGTGGTGCGTCTCGGCCGACTGCGGGCGGTGGACGAGCACCTTGCGGAGTAGCTCCTCCGCCTGCGTACCGTTTCCCGTGCTGGCGCGACCGCAGCCCACGCGCAGCATCAGGTCCGTGTCGTTCGGCGCCTTGGAGAGCGCCCCTTCATAGGCCCTCAGCGCCTCTTCGGTGCGCCCGGCAGCCTCGAACAGCAACCCTCGCTCGAGCGCGAGCCCCGGGTAGTCTTTGTCGACCGCGGCGACTTGGTCGAAGGCCTTCGCGGCCTCGTCGAAGTCCCGGTTGCGGCGCAGGGCAGACCCCAGCTTGAAGCGCACGCCCACGTCCTCCGGATCCAGCTCCAGGGAGCGCTTGAGCTCCACGAGCGCGTCCGAGTATCGGCCTTGGATGAGCGCGAGCTCCCCGAGGGCCTTGTGGATGGCCGGGGAGTCGGGCAAGAGCTCCTTCGCCTTCGCGAGCGTCTGCTTGGCAGCCTCGGCTTCTCCGCGTTGGTTCTGGAGGAGCGCGAGCGCCACGTAGGCGTCCATGGTTTGGGGAGACGCCTGCCCCAGCTCGACGGCGGACCGGTAGGCGGCCTCGGCCTCCGCGCGGTTGCCGAGCGCCTCCTGGACCTTGCCGAACCAGTAGGCCACCTCGGCGGCCTTCGGGTGCTTGCCTCGGAGCTGCTCGAGCAAGGTCTTTGCGTCCTGCAGCCGCTCGAGCGCGATCAACGAGCGCGCCACCCCGACCTGGGCGCCGAGATCCTCCGGGAGGACCTGCGCCGCGGCCTGAAACCGCGCCAGGGACTCCGAGTACCTCCCCGCGCGGTAGAGCGCCGTCCCCAACCCGAGGAGCGCCGCCATCGCTCGAGAGTCGATCTTGAGCGCCTCGGAGTACGCCTGCTCCGCGTGGGAGTACCGCGACCGCTCCAAGTGGAGGTCACCGAGGAGCGTCTGCGCCTCCGCGAGCTCGAAGGGGCTGGCGAGGCTCACGTCCTTGAGCACGCCACCGAGCAGCTCGAGCGCCTTCGCCTCGTCACGGTGCTGGCGCCACGAGAGCCGCGCCTGGAGGATCCTGGCCCCCACGTGGCCCGCGCTCTGCGTCAGCAGCTCTTTCAGTGTGGTCTCGGCCTCCGGCGCAGCCCCAGCGGCGGCTTGGGCGCGGGCCAAGCCAAACAGCGTGAGGGGAGAGCGCTGTAGGGAGACGGCGCGCTGCCACGCGGCGAGCGCGCCCGCGGCGTCGCCGGAGCGCAGCTCGACCTCTCCCAGGAGGTTGGCCGCGTCCTGATCGTCGGGGGCGCGCGCGAGCAGCGCCGTCAGGCTCTGGCGCGCGTCCCCAAAGCGCCCGCCGGCGGCCGCCTCCGCGGCGCGCGCTAGCTCGAGGAAGGGCGTCTCCGGGTGACCCCCGAGCTCGCCCAGGAGCACCTGCGCGCGCGCGCTCGCCTCCGGATCGGACCCGAAGCGCACCTCCCGGACGTACGTGACGTAGGCTCCGAGCGCCCCCAGCGCCTTCACGCGACGAGCGCTCTCGCGTTGGCTCTCGACGAGCTGCTGGGCTCGCAGCGCGGCTTGGTACGTGTCTTGGCCAAGCTCGGCGCGAGCCTGCTCCGAGGTGCGCTGGAGGAGCTGCTGGTACTCCTGCGCCTTGAGCTGATCCGTGATCCAATAGTAGCCGAAGGGGCCGACGTCGGGCACGAGCGCGAGCGCTGCTCCCGCGATCGCCCCGAGCGCGAGGCCACCAATGACGACCCGCAGCCACCGGCGGGGGCGCGGAGGCACCCCGACGAGCGTCTCGCCGCCCACGACGGCTCCCGCGCGCCCGCGCTCCGCCTGGCCCACGGCGTCGGCAGGCGCGCTGCGTCCCTCCTGGGGGATCCGCCCGAACTCCATCTCGTCGGACTCGAGCGCCTGCCCCCCAGAGTCGTCCCCGAGGTTGACCTCCCCGTAGGCCGTCCCACCACCGCTCTGGCGCTCGATCGCGGCGGGCGCCGGGCCCTCGGGAGCCTGAGGCGGTTCAAAGCTGCCGTCATCCCCCTCGTCGAGCGCGGCAGCTCCGGCTCTCGCCGTCGCCGCTAGCGGAGCGGGCGCCTGGAGGGGCGCGGGGGCCGGGGTCGTCGGCGCGCCGAGCGGCGCAGTGGCCGCGGAGAAGCTCGGCAGGGAGGGGGCTCGCGGTGGGCCCAGGCTGCCTCGTGACTCCGGCGGCGCCTCGTGCCTGAAATCCCCGAAATCCAGCTCGTCGCTGACGGCGCGAGGGGGGGCTGCGCGCCCACCGACGTCCGGCAACGTGCCCCCGATCACGGGGAGCTGCCCGCCCAGCGACGGGAGCTGCCCGCCCAGCGACGGGAGGTCGCCGCCCAGCGACGGGAGGTCAGCCCCGACCGACGCTGGCTCGTCCCAGCCGCCCTGCCTGGGACGGCCCGGCGACGGGAGCTCATCGCTCAAGGCGGGCAAGTCGTCGTCGAGCGACGGCAAATCACGCTCGCCGAAGCCAGGAAGGGCGCCGCCGATGGCAGGCAGATCCGACTCCGAGACGCCGCCGGGGCTAGGCGGGACGGGTGGCGCCCTGAGGGGTCGTGAAGCGGCCGGGAGCGCCGCTTGGGTCACGCCGCTCCGCGCCTCGGCGGGGGCCTTCAGCGGCGCCGCCGGCGAGGGGAGATCCACCGCACCGAGCGGCGAAACCCCGCCGACCATCGGGAGATCCAGCTCCTCCTCGAAGGCAGGCGACGCTCCCCCGGGCGCTCTCGGGTCACCCGACCGGAGCTGCTCTCGCGCGGCGGTGGGCATCCCAGGGCGTGGTAGGGGCGCCGCTGGAAGATCGACCTCATCGAGGGACCGGGGCGCACGCTGGGGGCGCCCTTCGGGCTTGGTGCGGCGGAGCGACTCCTCGTCCAGCGGGGCCGGCAGATCTCCCAGCTCCAGCGGTGCGGCTCGGGGTGCAAGCGGCCGAGGTGGCGCCCCAGGACGCGGCGGTGGGCCCGGTGGGCGCCCCAGCGCAGGGAGATCTCCCTCGTCCAAGCCACCGAGACCGAGCTCGACCTTCCCAGGAGCGACCCCGAGCATGGTCGCGGCACGCGGGCGCGGTGGTGGGGCCGCGGGGGCGAGCGGGCGCGCGGGTGGCGGAGCCGTGGCGCCGGGCGCAGCGACCTGAAATGAGGTTCCACACTTCGGGCAGCGCATCTTGAGCCCCGCTGGGGGCACGCGCCGCTCGTCCACCTGATAAGGAGCCTGACAGCCCGGACAGTCGACTTTGAACACTCGCCTCAGTCGACTCTCTAGCAGTGAACGGCGAAGCGGGGAAAGCTTGACGTCTTCCGGGGTGGCCGTGCTACGCGCCATCGGTAAGTCCCTGTGGAGCAAAAAAACATCACCGTCGGCCTCGGCGCCGCCCTCCTCGTGGCGCTCGGGGGGGTG
Organism: Myxococcota bacterium; assembly: GCA_963169915.1. Lineage (GTDB taxonomy): Bacteria > Myxococcota_A > Polyangia > Polyangiales > Polyangiaceae > JADLEQ01. The sequence continues at coordinate 43,049 of CAUJEM010000110.1, read as the reverse complement.
TACTTCATCACCCGCCCCAGCCCGCCTCCCTCCATGGCGCCTACCGCGAGCGCCGCGGCGCCTTCGGCGTCCGCCTCCGCGGTAGCGAGCGCGGAGCCCGAGGGGTCCGGCGACGCGGGCAGCGAAGGTGGCGCGGACAGCGTGCTCGACATGGTGACGGCGCCCGCGGGGAGCAGCCAGCTTCCGCCCACCGCGCCCAAGCAGGTCGGCTTTGGGGTCGTCCTGTTCGTGTACGAGGGCGCCCAGGCTGCCCCGCCCGGCTCTCGCAGCAAGGCGGAGGCGCTGACCTTGGCGCGGGCGGCCGTGGAGACCGCGAAGAAGGACTTCGCAGAGGCGGTCAAGCAGGGCGACCGCGGGTCCTTGAAAGACGCGGGCCGCGTCCCTCGGGGGATCTTGGAGGACCACATCGAGCTGACCTTGTTCACGCTGGACAAGGGGCAGGTCGCCGATGAGCCCATCGATACCCCCCGCGGCTACTGGGTCGTCAAGCGCAACGACTGAGCTTGCGCCCCCCTCCGAGCGATGAGCGCCCCCCCGGCGACGCCCCGGGTGTTCTCGTCGCGCGGGTGCTGGACTATGGTCCCCCGGATCTCATGAGGCCTCGTTGATGACCAGCCAGCTCCCTAACCCCCTCAGCGGCGCCAGCCTGACCGATCCCGCGCTCATCGCTGCCTCCATCGACCGGCTCCGCGCCGAGGTCGAGGCCACCGAGGCCCCCACGCAGCAGGCGCTCCTCCGCCATGAGCTCGGGATCTTGGAGGAGGCCGCTGGCGAGGAGGCGGCAGCGGCCCGCAGCCTGCTCGCCGCCATCAACGCGGACGCCGAATTTCGCGAGCCGCTCGAGCAGATGCTCGCCCTCGTTCAGCGCCGGGACTCCACGAAGAACCTCGGCAAGCTGCTCGACCGACTGGTCAAGGTCGCCAGCACCACCGAGGAGCGGACGCGGGCCTCCCTGGAGCGCGCGGCTCACCTCGCGGACCGCGAGTCGGATGACGTGGGCGCGCGGGAAGAGCTGGAGCTCGCGCTCGAGCTCCAGCCGGACGACGCGACGCTCTGGCTGGCGCTGGAGCTGGTGGCGGCACGCTCGGGGGATCTGGAGCTTCGCCGCCGCGCCTTGGAGCGCCGCGCAGAGCTCACTACTGACGCCACCTGGAAGGCGCTGCTCGAGCTGTCGCTGGTGCAGCTCGCCCTCGAGGCGCAAGACATCGACGACGCCCTCGCACGTGCCAGCGCCACCCTGGAGCGCGGCGGCCCTACCACCTGGCTGGCGCTCTCCGCCTTGGAGCGGCTGGCGACGGTGGGCGAGCGCCACGACGTGCTCGCCGAGGCGCTCGAGCGTCGAGCGCAGCTCATCCTCCGCACACTGCAGGAGCCGGAGCTCGCGGACACCCTCGGCATCCCACGGGGGCGGCGCGAGCTCGCGGCGGCGACCGACGCGTGGCTCCGCGCCGCCACGGCGCACCGCGCTCGAGGCGACGTCGGCGCCGCCATCACACTGCTCGACTTCGCGCTGAGCCATGCCCCGGGAGAGCCCAGCCTGCTCCAGGCGCGACTCTCGGCGGCGGACGTGGTGGGGGACACCGACGCCGCGACTCGGCTGGCGCGGCAGCTGTTGGAGGCCCGGCCCGACGGTGCGCTGGCGGCGGCCTACGCGATGCGCCTCACGGAGGCCGCGGTCAGCACCGGAGACGCGGCAGAGGCGCTCGCGGCCGCCCAGCGGACCTTGGCCCTGGAGCCTACCAGCGCGCCCCCGCGCGCGCTCGCCCTCGACCTCCTGGCCGGCGGGGCCGATCCCACCACCCGCGCGACGCTGCTCGAGTCGAGCGCCGAGGCCTGCCCTTCGGAGCCGGCGCGCGCGCGCTTTTTTCAGCTCGCCGCCGACGCCTGGGCACGTGGCGCGGGCGACACGGCCGGCGCCCGCGCGGCGCTCTCCCAGGCCGGGATGTACGGGGCGCCCCCGGGGGTGGTCGCCCGCACGTCCCGCCTCCTGGCGACGCTCACTGGCGACGCCACGTGGTACGAGGAGGCGACCCGCCGATTGCTCACGACCAACGCCAGCGAGCCAGAGGCCACGAGCCTCTGGCTCGAGCTGGCCGCCTCGCGCGCGGGGCGGGGGGATCACGCCGGGACGCTCGCGGCCTTCGACGCCTTGGCTCAGTCCAGCGATGGGAGCTGGCTCGGGCGCGGGCTCATCGCGCTGCTCCAACCCCTCCTCCCTCTTCCTGAAGGCGCCGCCCCCCACCCTCGCGACGCGCTGCTCGGCTTCGCGGAGCTAGAGCCCAGCCCGACGGTCCGCCGCGCGCTGGAGCTCCTGGTCGCCTTGCACGCGCCGGAGCCGGCCGCCACGGAGCAGCTTCGCGCGCTGCACCAGCAAGCGCCGGCGGACTTGGTGATCGCGACGCTCTTGTCGGCACGCTACCGCGCACGGGGTGACGACACGGCGGCCGCGCACCTGCTGAGCGCTACCGCCGCTGCCGTGGACGAGACGGTCCGCGCGAGCCTGGAGCTGGAGGCGGCCGTCTCTGCCTGGCGGGGCGGACAGCGCGCGGAGGCGGTCCAGCTCCTCGCAGCGCTGGAAGAGCCGAGCGCGGCACCGGTGCTGGCGTGGGCGCTGCGCGCGCAAGATCCCGACTCTCTCGCCTCGCGGCGCCGCGTCCTCGTGGCCGCGGGGGCCAGGGGTGCCGACGCCGACGCCGCGGCGCTCGAGCGCTTCGCGCTCGAGGTCGGCGAAGGCGGGGACGCCGAGGCCGCGAGCGACGCGCTCTCGGAGGCCGAGCGCCTCGCCGCGACTCAGGCGCTCGCGAGCGCCGTGGCGCTCGCGCGAGGGCTGCGCTCGCGCGAGGGCTGCGCACGAGCACCGAGCCCGGCCTCGCGGAGGCGGCCCTCGAGCAGCTCCGCGAGCTGTCTCCCGCCGCCACCGCCCTCGTCGATGGCGCCCGCGTCCTGCAGCAGCTCCGTGAAGGGCGGAGCGCTCCCGAGCGGCTCGACGCCACACGGCGCTGGGCCGAAGCCGACGCTCACTCCGTCACGGCTGCCCTCGCCTGGTTCTCCTGCGCCCTCGCCGGGGGAGATCGCCTCGCGCAGCTCGAAGCGCTCGATGCGCTCGCGCGCCGCGTCGAGCCCGCACTCGCCGAGCAAGTCCGCGTCCTGCACGCGCTCACGGCGCAGGCCGAGGGCGAGCCGACCGCGCTCGTGGGCGGCGATAGCTTAGCCGCCAAATACGCCAACTTGGAGCTGGCGCCACCGGGGTGTGACCCACGGCGACGCACGCGGGCGCTGAGCGGCCTCGAGGACGCCCTCGGGCCGCAGGCCAGCCTCGCGGCGACGCTCCTGAGCGGCTGGAATCAGCTCGCCGCGCATGAGCTCGAAGGAGCGCTCGCGTCGTTCCGGAGCGTCACCACTGCCCTCCCCTTCGAGGCGGCCGGCTGGGAGGGCCTCCGCGCCACGGCGGAGGCCCTGGGAGACCGACGCCTGTTGGCAGAGTGCCTCGCGGCCCTGGGCGACGCCATCCAGGACGACGCCGAAGGAGCCGCCTGCTGGGAGGCCGCCGCGACCGTGCTCCTCGACGAGCTGGGTGAGCCGGGCATGGGGGAGGCCGCGCTCACCCGCGCCGTCGAGCGCGACATCCGGCGCTTCGACGCCTTCGATCGGCTCTTTCGTGCCGTCCGAGCGAGAAAGGACGGCCCGAAGCTGCTGGCGCTCACCGAGGCCAGGCTGGCGGTGGCGGACGACTCGGAGGAGATCGTCAAGCTGTACTGGGAGCGCGCGCGCGTGCTGCGCAGCAGCGGTGACCGCGCCGCGGCGCTGGCTGCACTCGAGAACGTCACCTTGCTCGAGCCGGATCACGTGGGCGCGCTGGCCCTGTCGGGCGAGATCTTCATCGGGAGCGGGCAGTTCGCCGAGGCCGCCGAGAACCTGGCGCGCCTCGCGCGGCTGGAGGACGCCCCCGCTCAGCAGCGCCTGATGAGCGGCGTCGCCGCGGCGGATCTCTATGAGAACAAGCTCGGCCAGGCGGCGCGCGGGCTCGAGGTGCTCGAAGCGCTGCAAGCCGCGGGGCTCACCACGCTCCCCGTCCGGGAGCGCCTCGCGCGGAGCGCCGCGCGCCTGGAGTCCTGGGAGAGCGCGGTCACCGCGCTCGAGCTGCTGATGAACGAGCGCGAGACGAGCGCGCAGCGCGCGGAGGCCGCGCGGCTCGCGCTCGCCATCCATCGTGACCACCGCGGGCACCCGGAGCAGGCCGCCGCCGCGGTCGAGCGGCTGCTCACGGAGCTGCCCGCCGACGGCGAGGCCCTCGATCTGGTGCTCAGCGGGGTGCTCCCGGAGGCGCACGCGCACGCGCTGCTCGAGCGGAGCCGGCACGCCCTGGTGGACTCGCTCGTCCGTGAGCCCTTGGACGGGGATCAGCTCGTGCGCCTGGCGCAAGTGAGCGAGCGGCTCGGGCTGGCGCCGCTGCGCCAGGCGGCGCTCGGCGCGCTGGTCACCCTCGGCCGTGGTGGCCCGGACATCGATCAGGAGCTCACACGCCTCGAGCAGCGCGTCGCGAGCCTGCCGCAGATCGCCATCGACGAGGCGGCCCTCCCAGAGCTGAGTGACCCTGAAGATCATGGCCCGATCCCGGCGCTGATGCGGGAGCTGGCCAGCACGTTCGTGGAGGCCATCGGCCCGGGGCTGGCGGCCTTCGGCGTGGGAAAGAAGGAGCGCGTCGATCCTCGGGTTGGGCTCCCGCTGCGCAACGAGGTCGCCGCCTGGGCAGGAGCCCTGGGCCTCGGAGATTTCGATTTGTACGTCGGTGGGCAGGATCCGAACCTCATCGTCGCCCTGCCGCTCGAGGTCCCCGCCGTGGTCATCGGCGCCGCCGTCAAAGTGCCCCTGTCGCCGCCGGCGCGCTCCCAGCTTGCCCGGGAGCTGTTCGCGCTCAAGCGCGGCTGGACGCTCGTCCGTCACCGCGCCCCACAGGACATCGCGGCGCTCATCGTCGCGGCCTGCCGCCTGGGCGGCGTCGACTACCCCTCCCCACAGTACGCCATGCTCGCGGAATTCCAACGCGCGCTGAGCAAGGAGATCTCACGCAAGGTCAAGAAGGTCTTGCCGGAGCTCGCCGCGCAGGTCGCGCAGTCTCGGCAAGAGCCCCTCGCCGCGGTGGCGGCCGCGACCTCGAGCCTCGATCGCTTGGCGGCCATCGCCGCAGGCGACGTCTCCTGGGTCTTGAGCACCGGCCGGCGCGGTGAGTGGGGCGCGTCCCTGGAGGGCGAGCAGCGCGCGCGGCGGCTGCTCTCCTTCGTGCTGTCCCCCGGCTACCTGGCGCTGCGCGAGAAGCTGGGAATGGGTGTGCGATGAGTGACAGGAAGAAGCCCGATCTTGGCCCCACCGCAGGCCGCAGCGGACGCGCCGGCGACATCGGCGCGGAGCTCGGCGGCGATCTGGATTTCGAGCCCGATGACTTGCTCGACTCGCTGCTCGTGGACGACGACGAGCTGCCCACGCGCGCCGAGCGGGTTGCGCCGCCGCCCACACCCGCGCCCCCCGCGCCATCGCCCCACCCCACCAGCGCCGCCGAGCACGAGGAGCACCTGGTCGTGCCCCTCGACCTCCTCGACGACGCGCCCCTCGCCGCCTACGAGCCTTCGCTCGACGACGTGGGCTCCTCACCGGCGCCGGGGGACGAGCCCATCATCGACGATGAGCTCACGCTCGACGACGTGGCGGAGGCTCCGCTCGTCGGCGCCTCGCGGGGTCCCTCGGGGCTGCCGCTCCCGAGCGAGCCGCCGCCCTTCCCGCCCCCGAGCGCCGAGGACGCGGCGCGGCTCACCGCCGAAGCGGGTACAGTGGCCTTGGACCACGCGGCGCCGCTCGATGAGCCTACGCCTGCACCAGCGCTCGCGGCGGCACGGCCGGACTCGGCGCCGCCCTCGACGGCCGTCGCTGCCAGCGAGGACGACGACGATCTCGAGGTGCCGACCGTGCTAGGCGGAGCTCGCGAGGTCCAGGCCGCACCGCCGCGCCGAGCGCCCTTGGCACCCTCCAGCTTCGGGGACGAGCGGCCAGCGGCCTCCCACCTCACCGAGCAGGCGGCGCTCCAGGCCTGGCGACAGCGGGCCGAGTGGTTTGCGCACGACGCGACCCGCCAAGCAGAGCCCACCGCCAAGGGGCGCGCGCTGCTCGTGGCCAGCGAGCTGTTTGCCATGCTGGGGGACACCGCCAGGGCCCGCGCGCTCGCGGCCGACGCCCTCCGCGCGGACGCGGACAACGCCTTGGCTGAGCGCCAGGTCCGCCAGCTGGCGGCCGTCGAGGGCGACACTCGAGCGGTCCAGCTCGCGCTCGAGCAAGAGGGCCACCGCGCCCTCACGGCAGACGCCCGCGCCCACGCGGCGCTCGTCGCCGCTCAGCTCGACCGCGCGGGACGGCGCGACGACGCGGTCTACCAGCGAAAGCTGGAGGCCGCCTCTCGAGCACAGCCCACGGACGTGCGGGCACCGCTGCTGCGCTACGCCGCGGGGCTAGAGCTCCCGAAGGCGCCCGCCGTGCGTTGGCCGGAGGCCGACGGCGTGGCGCCGCTCGCCGAGGCAGCCTCCGAGCTGCTCGGCTTGGCGGGGCGCGAAGCGCTCACCCCAGAGCGCTCGGCCCTGTCGCGTCTCGAGGCCGCTCGACGCGCCCTCGACGCCCGCGATCGTGTCGCGGCCGGGCGACACCTGGCGCAGCTCGGTGATGAGCTCGGACCGGCCGCGCGCTGGCTGGGCGCCGCGCTGCTGGCGGTGGCGCGTGAGTCTCGGCCCGAAGCGCAGCGGCTGCTGCAGCAGGAGCTGGCCGGCGACGCAGGAGCGCTCGCGCGCCGGACCTTGGCCGCCCGCGCCCTGGAGCTCGGGGACGTCGAGGCCATCGACGAGGCGGCCAGCGAGCAGTCGGGGCTCGGCCCAGCCGAGCGCGCCGCGCTCGCCCTCCTCAGCGGCGCGGCGAAGGGCGTCCTCGAGCCGCTGCTCCCAGAGCTCGCGGCGGAGCCCAACACGGCGGCGCTCGCAGCGACTGCAGCGGCGCTCGTCGCCGCGCCGGGTGCCCCCCCCGCTCACCTCAGCGGCTCCCCCGCGGAGCGCAGCGCGATCCGCCTCGGGTGGCTCCTGGCCGCCGAGCCCGAGCGGCGTGACCAGGAGGCCTTGGAGGCCGCCAGCCGCGCGCTCGCGGAGGCCGACGACGCCGAGCAGGCCCGGGTCACCCTCCTCGATCTGGATCACGCGCTGACCCGGGGGGACGCCGCCGCGGTCGGTGCCATCGCGATGCGCTGGCCCGGAGAGGGGGGCACGAGCGCCGAGCGCGCGCTCATCGCCGCCTTCGCTCAGGACCTCGCGCGCGACCCCGCGGCAGCGCACGAAGCCTTCGAGCTGGCGCTCGGCGCCGACGAGCGTCTGGAGGTCGCCGCGCGGCGGCTGATGGTGGGCGCCCCCGAGAGCCGCGTCCGCGAGCTGCTCGAGCTGCTCGCCGGCGCTACCCCAGACAGCGCTGCACGCGCGCTGCTGCTGACGGAGGCGGCGCTGCGGCAAGCCGATCCGGAGTCGCCCGCGGCTCGAGAGCTCACCGAGCAGGCGCTCGCGGCGGACCCGAGCCTGCCGCTCGCCTGGTCGCTGTCCGAGCTCGCGGCGCGTCGGCGCGGCGACGTCGCCAGCCTCATCGACGTCCTCGAGCAGCGCCGCGCCACGAGCGAAGACGCGCTCGAGCGCGCGCTCGACGGCGTGCGCTTGGCCTGGCTGCTCGCGGACTCGGCGCCAGCGAGGGCCCAGGAGCTCTTGATGGAGGCCTGCGAGGCCCAGCCTACCAGCGTGGCGCTCCGTGAGCTCGCGGAGCGGATGGGGGCGTTCAGCGCAGCGGAGCGGGCCAGCTTCCGCGAGCGGCTCGCGCAAGCGGTGGCCACACCCGAGGAGCGCGCCCAGCTCGCGCTCACCGCGGCCCTCGACTACCAACGGGCCGGGGACGCGAGCGCCGCCTCCCGAGCTGCCGAGCTGGCAGCGCGTGAGGGCAGTCCCCTGGCGCGGCTCATCGCCGACCGCGCCGCGCTCGCCTCGGACGCCGCGCCACTGCTCGCCGAGCGCCTCTTGGCAGAGGCGCGCGCCCTGACCGACGTGGTGGCCCAGCGTGAGCTCTACGAGCAGCTCGCGGAGCTCGACGAGGCGCGCGGGGACGCCGCCAGCGCGCGCCTCTGGTACACTGCCATCCTCGAGCAAGATCCGAAGTACCTGCCCGCGGCCCGCAGGCTCGAGCACGAGTCGATCAGCCTGGATCACCAAGATCAGCTCGAGGCGCTCGCGCTGCACCTCATGGAGCTCCCGGACGCCGGCGAGGCGACCGCGCACGCGTGGCTCGCGCTGCGCCTGCAGAGCCTGCACCGGGGCTGGGCGGAGACCCAGGAGCTGTGTCAGCGCGCCGCCGGTCTCGCGCCCGGGAGGCTCTGGGCCCTGCGGCGGGCGCTCGCGCACGCGCGCGCCGCTGGCGACGACCTCCGGATCATGGCGCTGTCGCAGACGCTGCTCGAGCGCAGCCCGCATCCCTCCGATCGGGCGACGCTCGCGCTCCGCGCCGGGGAGGCGGCGGCCCGCGCCGGGCAGCTCGAGCCAGCGCGCGCGCTCCTCGCGCAGGCGCTCGAGTCCGTGCCGGAGCACCTCGTGGCCCTCACCACCTCCGCGGAGCTGCTGGGCAAGCTCGGGCAGCCGGCCGAGGCCGCCGAGGCGCTGGAGCGTGCCGCCCAGGTCAGCGCCGTCCCGGCGCACCGCTTCGCGGCGTGGCTCGGCGCCGCGCTGCTCTGGCTGGACGAGGCGCACGATACGGCGCGAGGGCGTCGCGCGCTCGAGAGCGCGCTGGAGCTCGACGTCACCGACGCGGCGGCCTTCTCACGCCTGCGCGATCTCTACGTGGCCGAGGGAGACCGCGCCGCACTCGCGGAGCTGCTGGAGCGCCGGCTCGCAGCCACCACTGATCCCGAGGAGCGAGTGTCGCTGGAGGTGCTCCGCGGGCGAGCGCTCGCGGAGGTGGGGGAGCGTGCGGAGGCTCGCGCGGCCTTGCTCGCCGCCCTCGACGGCTCGCCGGACCACGTGGAGGCGCTCACCGCCTTCGCCGATCTGTGCATGAGCGAAGAAGACTGGCCGGGAGCCGAAGGGGCGCTGCTGCGGCTAGCGCGACACCTCGCCCAGCGGGACCGGCAGCTCCAGGTCTACGAGTCCCTCGCCGCGCTCTATGACGGCCCCCTCGCTCAACCCGATCGGGCAGAGCGCGCCTACCTCGAGGTCCTGGAGCGTCGACCGGGCGACGTCGCCGTGCGGCAGCGCCTCATCGCCGTGTATGGCCGCCTCGGGCAGGCTGCGCGAGCGGAGGCGCTCGCGCAGGAGCTGCTCGAGCAGGCGGAGGGCCCGGAGGACAAGACGACGCACACCATCGGCCTCGCGCAGGTGCTCGACCAGGTCGTCGGAGACCGACGGCGCGCGGAGGGCTTGCTCGTGGACGCTCGTAAGCAGGCGCCGGCGGACGCCAGGCTCTTGCGCGCGCTCGCCGAGCACTACCAGCGCGGTGACGAGACCGCGCCGCTCAACATGACGCTGGACCGCGCCGTCAACGACGCGCGCCGAGCGCTGAGCACGGGCCGCTTCGATCCTAGCTTCTTCGAGCTCATCGCCACGGCGGCGGAGCTCCGCGGGCACCAAGACACCGCGGAGGTGGCGCGCGCCACCATCGCCGCGCTGGCGGGAGAGATCCTGGAGCTGCCCGGGGCCGGGCTTGCCGCCGTCCAGCCGAGCCTCGACGAGCTGCTGGCGCCGCCGCCCTTCTCGGCGCCGTTTCGCGCCCTGCTCCAGCGGACCGGGGACGCGCTCGAGCGGGCGCACCCCGTCGACCTGCGGGCGCTGCGCGCGGCGCCCTTGCCTGAAGATCGCGCCGCCATCGCCACGCTCGCCGAGCAGATCGCGCCTGCCTTCGGGCTATCGGGGATACAGGTCCTCACCGCCCCCTCGCTCGGCCCCACAATCCTCGCGGTCGGCGGGGAGGCCCCGAGCCTCATCATCGGCAAGGCGCTCCTCGACTCCCCGGTCCACCCTGCGCGGTATTTCTTGATGCTCCGCGCGTTCAAGCTGCTCCAGAGCAAGGCCGCCATCTTCGCCCGCACCGCCCCCATCGATCTTGCGCCGCTGACCGCCGCTTGGCTGGGCACGTTCGCGTCCAACTGGCAGCCGCAAGGGGTGGACGCTCGAAAGATCGACGAGGAGAAGCAGCGCCTATTGCCGTGGCTCGCGCCGCTGAACCAAGGGGACGTCCCGCTGCTCGCCTTGGAGCTGACCGGCACCATCGGTAACCGCGCCAGCCAGCTCGCCACGGCCAGCCATCAGTGGGCCGGGCGCACGGCGCTGCTCGCCATGGGTGAGCTCGACTCGGCCTTCGCGGGGCTCGCGCTCGCGAGCGGCTTGAAGGACGGGCCACCCCCGGACGACGCCGAGCGGCTCAAGTGGCTGAGCCGACACCCCGAGGCGCGGGATCTCGCCATCTTCAGCGTGAGCGAGGACTATGCGGAGGCGCGGCGCCGCGCTGGGCTCTGAGCGAGCGGCCGGCCTGAGCGTCATCGCGCTGCTGCTGTCCAGCGCAGGGAGCGCCAGCGCCACCCCCACCGCTCGCTTCGACGAGCCCCCGCGCGGCCCGGAGGCTTCGGCATCTCCACCTCCTCCACGCAGCAGCGCCGCGCCTCCCGCGCGTCGCCTCCCGACGGGCGCCGAGCTCCTCATCGAGCGCGGCGCGCGCTACGCCGCGCGTGGTGACGTTGGCGCCGCCCTACGGGCCTACACGGAGGCCATCGCCCTCGAGCCCACCCGCGCCGAGGCCTGGCTGGCGCTGGCGGCGCTGCGTGAGGCGAGCGGCGACCTCACCGAGGCCGAGCGCCTCTACGGCCTGCTGGCTCAGCAGCGAGCGCACGCCGCCGAGGCGCTCGGCCGTCGTGCGCTGCTGCGCTGGCGCCTCGGGCGACGCCAGCCCGCCCTGGAAGATCTCCGGGAGGCGATGGGGCGCGCACCGACCGATCCGCGTTGGCTCGAGCAGCTCGCGGGCTGGTATACCCAAGAGCGCCAGTGGCCGGCCGCGCTGGCGTGCTGGCGGCGCCTCTGGGTCATCGCCCCGGCGTCGGAGCGCGGGCACGCAGCGCTGCAGGTGCGGGCCTTGGCGTGGCTGGTCGGCGAGGCGGATCCGGTGCTGGCGCCGCCCGCGGGCCAGTCACGACCGGAGCTGCGCCGAGCGCTCGCACACATCGCCCAGCGCACCAGTGAAGAGCCTGGGGCACTGGAGCAGCCCACCCCGCCCTAGCGGCGCTCCTGCGCGGAGCGCACCACGTGGAGCTGCGCGACGTGACGCACGTCCTCCGGCATGTCGCAGCTCTTGGCGGTCGTCAGATCCGTCGTGACGACCGTGTGCTCGAGCCTCGCCGTGAGCTGCGCGGTCTCCCCGCGAAAGAACGCGTAGCCCAGCGTGAGGCTGCGGGTCCCGATGCGGCGCACCGCGAGCTCGATCCGCGCGACGTCTCCGTACCGTAGCGGTGACAAGAACTCCGTCTCGAGGCGCACCGCTGGCAGGCCGACCTTGCGCTCCACGATGAGCCCTCGGTAGCCACCCTCCAGCGGGGCGAAGCACAGCTCCATGGCCTCGTGGGCCCAAACGAGGAACGTCGGGAAGAACACGAAGCCCGCGGCGTCGATCTCGTGAAAGCGCACGGGGCGCCGATAGACGAACATGGACGCGGGACGCTAGCGGCTAAGGCGTTCGCCAGCTAGCGCCGAGGTCGTCGGAGACGAGCACCGGGTAACGCTGCGCTGGGTTCGGCGCCCCTGCGTAGAGCAGCACCCGCTCATCGAGCGCGAGCAGCCGCGAGGGCACGGGGAGCGTCGCGGCGGCGGCGGCGGCTGGCTCGCCGGCGTCGTACGCGACGGACCAAGGCGCCCAGGTCTTGCCGTCGTCCCGTGAGCTGCTCACTCGCACGACCTTTCCGGCCGCGACGGACAGGATGGTGGTGCCGTCGATCCGCGCGACGTCCACCGTGCCGAGCGGACGCGCCCCACCGAAGCTCGGGAAGCGCATGGGGGCGCAGCCACCGTGGTGGACGCACAGCGCCAGCTCCGGGGGCGGCGCAGGCTTTCCGGCCGGCGCGAGCAGCACGACGAGGCTGCGGTGGTCGCAGGCAGCGGCCAGAAAATGTGCGTCGGCGCCGCCGACGGGCGCGACGGTCGGCGGCGCCTCCGGCCCGAGCGAGCTGACCACCCAGTGTGCGCCATCGTCGCTCATCCCGAACGCGAAGCTGTTCGTGGACGAGCCCGCGCTGCAGCGCTCCTGAAGGCCCGTCCCATCCAGCTCCGAGCTCGGGGTGGCCCGCCAGGTGACCCCCTCGTCGGTGCTGCGGTGGACGCTCAGGTTGGCGCCCGCCCCGAAGGCCGCCACCCACGCGCCCCGGAGCTTTCTCACGCTCCGGTACTGCGTACGCCAGTGCGGCAGCCCCTGGCCGAGGCGCGGCCGCGACGGCGCCACGGGATGAACCGCCTCGTACGCCCCTACGGTCGGCTGCATGAGGCTCACCCAGCCGCGCGCCGTGAACGGCCACGCCGCGGCGTGGAGCGCCGCCAAGGACTTGACGCTGAGCCTGATGCGCTCGAGCGACAGCTCCGCATTCGTGCCGGCGCCTTGGTACTCGATGAAGCTGGCGGCGTCGGCGCGGTGCGCGCGCTCCACCTCCACCGGCGCGCCAAGATCTCGCGCCAAGCTGGCGCAGCGCTCGAAGGGGCGCTCCGTAGGCCCGGACGCGAGCAGACGCCGCCGGAGCAGCACCCGATACTCCGGAGATGCGTCTCGGAAGAGCTGTGGGCCCGTGGGGCCGACCATGCAGAGCGCGTAGTTGCCGTAGGTGGGCGCGAGGGTGTGAAGCTTCCAGCTTGCCTTGACGCGCGGGGCCGCCGCGAAGGCCAAGCCCACGAGCAGCGCCAGCGCCAGCACCGTGCGGAGGCGGATCAGCGGCCCTCGCGGGCCGGCCTGCTCCGCGGCAGGGAGCGTCACCTCGAGCGCGGTGGGCTCGTCCTGAGCCGCTCCACTGAGCCGACGTGCGCGCTCCGCAGGCTCGACCCGACGGTTGACCGCAGAGGAGCGAGGGGCCGCCCCTGCGCCGAGCCCCTCACGCCGCCCTCGCGGAGCGGCGCTCGCCTCGGGTGGTGAGTGTGGCGCGCGAGCCATGGCCCCTACCCCTTAGAGGCACGGCCCGCCTTCGGACAAATTGAGCGCGTCCTACCGTGCCTCGCAGCGCGTGACGCTCCACAGCCTGCAGACACACGGGTGGCGACGGCGCGGCTCGAGCGTGCGAGACGTGAAGGGACGCCCGCTGAACCCTAAATGATCTCGGGACGCACGCGCTTGCGCCGACGCCGAGCGGCCTCGCTCTGCTTCTTGCGCTTCTTGACGGACGGCTTCATGTAGTGGCGGCGCCGCTTGAGCTCTCGGAGAATGCCCTCGGCCGCCATCTTGCGCTTGAGGTGCTTGATGGCCCGCTCGATGCCCTTGTCGCCAACCTGGACTTCGAGCGGCTTACACTGCACGGATTCAGAAATAGTGGTCACGGGAAGCCGCGGTATGACAGACCCCTAGCCTCTTTGCAAGCCGATAAGGCCCCCTGCCAGCGCCGCTCGACCTCCCCCGCGCACCAGAGTAGCCCTCGAGTCCCAGGACCGGGGCTCCCTCACCCCTCCCCCCGAGCCATGCCGATCGCCCAAGACCACCGCCCCCGCCACCTACATGCCCCCCACGGCGCCACCGAGCTGGAGATCACCTGGGCCGATGGCCACAAGACGCTCTTCCCTCACCGGATCCTGCGGGGCTACTGCCCCTGCGCCACCTGCCAGGGGCACGGGGGCGCGGTCAGCTTCATCGAGCCCGGGCACGTCGAGATCCGGGAGCTTCAGGCGGTGGGCAACTACGCCCTGTCCTTCCAGTGGAGCGACGGACATGCGTCCGGCATCTACTCCTTCCGCTGGTTGCGTGCCCTCGGCGGCCTCCTGGAGGCACAAGGCGCCAAAGGCGTCGAGGAAATGGGTACGCTACCCCGGCTATGAGCCGGGTCGCGCTGGTGACGACGTCGTTCCCGAGCGCAGCGGATGACGCTGCCGGGCACTTCGTCGCCAGCGAGGCACGGCACCTCGCTCGCGAGCACGAGCTGCTGGTGCTCGCCCCAGCCATGGCGGGCGGACGCCCGCTCGAAGCGCAGCTCAGCCAGCGGCTCCAGGAGCTACCGCACGGGGGTGTCTTCGGCGCCGGTGGAGCCCTCGCACGGCTTCGTCAGGCACCGTGGCGCGCCCCCGGACTCGCGGCCTTCCTGTTGGCGGCGCGCCACGTGCTCGAGCGCTGGCGGCCCGAGCGGCTCATCGCCCACTGGCTGCTCCCTGGGCTCTTGCTCATCGACGCCGGGCACGCCCAGGAGCGTGAGCTGGTCGTGCACGGCTCCGACGCCGAGCTGCTCCTGCGCTGGCCACCTTGGCTCCAGCGCCGGCTGCTGCTGCGTGCGCGGGGTTGCACCCTACGCTGCGTCTCGAGCGAGCTCCGCGCGCGGCTCGCGCCACTTCACGCCGGCCCGCTCCGCGTCGAGGCGTCGCCCATCGAGGTACCCCCACTGACGCGCGCGCTCGCGCGCCAGGCCCTCGGGGTGGAGGGGCGGCTCGTCGTGAGCTTGGCGCGCCTCATCCCCTCGAAGCGCGTGGCCGTCGCCGCGGCCGCGACCCGGCGGCTCGGCGTGACGCACGTCGTCTTGGGCGACGGGCCGGAGCGCCCAGCGCTCGAGGCCCACTACCCGCACGTTCGCTGGCTCGGACACCGGCCCCGCGAGCAAGCCCTCACCTGGCTGGCCGCCGCCGATGCCTTGCTCAGCGCGTCCCTGCGCGAGGGCGCACCGACGGTGGTCCGCGAGGCGCGCGCGCTCGCGGTCCCCGTCGTCAGCCCCGACGTGGCTGATCTCGCGCGCTGGGCGCGGCGAGATCCTGGGATCTTCCTGAGCTCCGGCGCGGACCCCGTCACGCTGCGCCAGACGCTCCTCCGCTGCCTCGCCCTCACCTCCTCGGCTCACCTCGAGTCACGGCCTCCCTCCGAGGTGCACGGATGACGCGCCCGCCGCTGGAGGACGCGCGCGCCCTCGGCGCGGCGCCACGGGAGCTCGCGCCGGGGCCAGCAGAGCCCGAGCCGCTGAGCGTGCTCGACGCTTTTCGGTTCGCGCTCGGGGCGCGCGCCCGACGGCGGGGCTGGGGTACGGGCTGGCTGCTGGTGTGCGTCCCCATCGTGGGCTCCATCATCTATCGCGGGTGGCTCGTGGAGGTCGCCCGACGGCTCGAGCAGCGCTCACCGCAGCCGCTGGTGCCGCTCCGCGTGGCGGACTACGGCGTGCACTGGCGTGCCGGTGTCGCGCCGTACCTCTTGAGCCACGCCGCTCGGCTCGGTCTCGTGCTCGTGGGCGGGGTGAGCGGCACCGTGGTGAGCCTCATCGCGCTGGGCACGTGGCTCCGCGCCGGCTGGACTTCGGGGCTGCTCGCCCTGGGCGTGGGCCTGCTCCTCACGCTGGCGCTCCTGCTCTTCATGGCCCCGCGGCTGGCCGCCGCGATGGCCAAGCTCGAGCTCGGTCTCCCGAGCACTCCGCAAGACGCTCGGCTCACCGCGAGCTTCCGGCGGGCGCCCCTCCTCGCTCACTTCACGCTGAGCGGCGCGGCGCTCCTCGTGGGGGCCGCGCTCTGTGGCCTCGGTCTGGTCCCTGCCTGGTGCGTCGTCCAGCTCGCGGGGGTTCACTTGCGCTGGCAGCTCCTCCGGCGCCATGAGCAGCAGTGGGGGCGGCTCCCAGCGCTCCCGCTCACCCCTAGCGTGTTGCCCTCGGAGCGCCTCGCGGCGGCCCGCTCGGCACCCGCGCGGCTTCCATCCCCATGAAGCGCCCCTGCCCTCATTTCCTCGCGCTGCTGGCGCTCGGCGCCTGCACCCGGCTGAGCGTGGAGCCCTCGGGCGCGCCCGAGCCCACCGCGTCGCCCACCGTCGCGTCGCCCCGCACCGCCTCCCACGCGGTCGCCGCCGCGAGCACCTCCGCTCCGGCCAGCTCGCACGCGGCCACGCCGTCGGCGCTCCCGGCGGCGCCGCCAGCGCTCGCCGGCGGTGGGCCCCGCAGCGTCCGCGGTGAGCACGGCGTCATCACCAGCGTGGAGGCACGGGCCACTCGCGCCGGGCTCCAGATGCTCGAGGCCGGGGGCAACGCCGTGGACGCCGCCGTCGCCTGCGCCTTCGCGCTGGCTGTCACGCATCCCAGCGCGGGCAACTTGGGCGGCGGGGGCTTCGCCCTCGTTCGCCCACGCGCCGGCCCCACCGTCGCCGTGGATTTTCGGGAGACCGCGCCGCGTGCCCTCGACCGCGCGCGCTTCGACGCCGCCATCGCGGCCCACGGCCATAGCCCGCTCGCGGTGGGCGTCCCCGGCAGCGTCGCCGGGCTGCTCCACCTCCACGATCGCTGGGGCAAGCTCCCTCGGGCTCGGCTCGTGGCACCGGCCCTCGCCCTCGCGCGGCGGCATCGCCTCGGCCAGCGTGAGGCCCTCACCCTGCGCTGGGCGTGGCAGCGCCTGCGACGAGATCCCGCGCTGGAGCAGGCCTACGGCGCCGGGGATCGCCCCAAGCGCCAGGGCGAGGAGGTGCGGCTCCCTCGGCTCGCGAGCGTGCTCGAGCGCATCGCCCGCGACGGCAGCGCCGGATTTTACCGCGGCGCGACCGCGTCCACCCTGCTCCGCGAGCTGCGCGCGCAGGGAGGGCTCTTGGACGCCGAAGATCTCGAGCGCTACCGCGTCATCGAGCGGCAGCCGCTCGAGGTGAGCTACCGCGGGCTGACGGTGCAGGTGATGCCCCCCCCATCGGGGGGTGGGGTCGTCCTGGCGCAGCTGCTCCTCATGCTGGACGCCCTCGAGGCCTGGCGTCACCCCGGCGACTCCGTCGCCTGGTGGCATCTGTTCCTCGAGGCCTCACGCCGAGCCCAGGCCGAGCGACGCTACGCGCTCGTCGACCCTGACGCCTTGGCCCCCGCAGAGCTCGCGCGACGTCTCGAGCGCTGGCGCACGCCCCGCGCCTTGCTCGACGAGCTCCCCATCGAGCCCGAGCGCGCCACCCCCTCGGCGGCGCTGTCGGAGCGCTACGGCGCGCCGCTGCCGGAAGAGGAGCACACCACCCACCTCTCGGTCGTTGACGCGGACGGCATGGTGGTCAGCCTGACCACCACCCTCAGCGCGGGCTTTGGCGCGGGGCTCAGCGCCGGGGGCGTGATCCTGAACAACTCCGCTGCCAGCTTCTCCACGAGCGGTGACAACCTGCCCGTGGGCGGGCGGCGTACCGTGAGCAGCATGGCCCCTACGCTCCTCCTGCAGGGCGAGCGCGTGCGGCTCGTGCTGGGATCCCCGGGAGGAGACACCATCCCCAGCACCATCGCCGCCGTGCTCCATCGGCTCGTCGACGAGGGACGCAGCCTCGACGGCGCCATCGACGCGCCGCGCCTGCACCAGGGCTACCTGCCCGACGAATTCCGCTTCGAGCAGCGGCGCCCGCCGCCGCCCGAGCTGCTGCGCGGCCTCGAGCAGCTCGGGCACCGCGCCTCGCGCCGGCGCACGCCCCTGGGCGACGCGAACAACCTCCTGCTCGAGGGCGCCACGGCCCATGGCTACGCGGACCCGCGCGAGGGCGGGCTCGCGCTGGCCGCGCCTTGATGCCCGCGCTGCCGCCGCTGGCACCTAGACGGCCGCCGGCGCGGGGCTCGCCTCCGCCTCGTGGGGCGCCGACGGCTCGTAGTCCAGGTTGCTCCCGAGCCAGTGCTCTACCTCGCCGAGGGGCATGCCCTTGCGGCGCGCGTAGTCCTCCACTTGATCACGCCCAATCTTGCCGAGCGTGAAATAGCGTGACTCCGGGTGCGCGAAGTACAGCCCGCTGACGCTGGACCCAGGCCACATGGCAAAGGACTCCGTGAGGCTGATCTGCGCGTGGCGCTCGACCTCGAGCAGGCGCCACAGCGTCGCCTTCTCCGAGTGATCCGGGCACGCCGGGTAGCCCGCCGCGGGGCGTATCCCGCGGTATTTCTCCTGGATGAGGTCCTCGTGCGTCCAGCGCTCCTCGAGCCCGTAGCCCCACTGCCGACGGACCCGCTGGTGAAGGTACTCCGCGAAGGCCTCGGCCAAGCGATCGGCGAGGGCCTCGGCCATGATGGCGCTGTAGTCGTCGTGCTGCGCCCGAAAGCGCGCGCACAGCTCGCTGGCACCCAAGCCTGCGGTGACCGCGAACGCCCCCAGGGTGTCACCCCAGCCCGTCGCTCGCGGGGCGATGAAATCTGCCAGCGAGCGACAAGGGTCCGCCTCCTGCTTGACGTTCTGTTGCCGGAGGAAATGGAAGGTCTCCAGCACCTCGCGGCGCTCCTCGTCGGCATACACCAGCACGTCGTCGCCGACCGCGCTGGCCGGAAACAAGCCGTAGACGCCGCGCGCCTGCAGCGCGCCCTCCGCGATGATGGTGTCGAGCAAGGCGTTACCCTCGTCGAAGAGCAGGCGCGCCTGCTCCCCATACTTCTCGTGCTCGAAGATCCGCGGATAGACCCCGCGCAGCTCCCAGGTATGAAAAAATGGGGTCCAATCGATGTAGTCCCGTAGCTCCCGCACGGTCACGTCATCGACCACCGTCACGCCGAGCCGCGCGGGCACGGCCAGATCTTCCTGGCGCCACTCGATCGGCGTGCGCCGCGCGCGGGCCGCCTCGATCGAGACGAGCTGGCGTCTGGGGGAGCCGTGGAGCTTGCGCAGGCGCTCGTACTCTGCCCGCTGCTCCTCCACGAAGGCCACGCGGGTCTCCGCGCTCAGCAGGCTGCTGACGACGGGGACCGCGCGGCTAGCGTCCGCGACGTGGACGACCGGGTGGGAGTAGTGGGGCGCGATCTTCACCGCGGTGTGGGCCCGGCTGGTGGTCGCCCCACCGATGAGCAAGGGGAGCTGGAACCCCTGACGCTCGAGCTCCTTGGCCACCCGCGCCATCTCCTCGAGCGACGGCGTGATGAGCCCACTCAGGCCGATGATGTCCGCCCCCTCCGCCTTGGCGCGCGCCAAGAGCTTCTCGCTGGGCACCATCACGCCCAGATCGATCACCTCGTAGTTGTTGCACGCGAGCACCACCCCCACGATGTTCTTGCCGATGTCGTGGACGTCCCCCTTCACGGTGGCCATCAAGATCTTGCCTTGAGAGCGCACCTCTCGCCCGGCCGCCAGGAGCTGCCGCTTCTCCTCCTCCATGTACGGCAGGAGCTGCGCCACCGCCTTCTTCATGACGCGCGCGGATTTCACCACCTGCGGCAAGAACATCTTTCCCGCGCCGAAGAGATCCCCCACCACCCCCATGCCGTCCATCAGCGGCCCCTCGATCACCGCGAGCGGGCGCCCGTACTTCAGGCGCGCCTCCTCCGCGTCCTCCTCGACGTACGTGTCGATGCCCTTGACCAGCGCGTGTGAGAGCCGCTCCTCCACGCTGGCGCTACGCCACTCCTCGGCGAGCTTGTCGCCCGCTCGGTCCTTGCCCTGGCTCGCGCGCTTGAGCCTCTCCCCGTGCTCCACCAAGCGCTCGGTGGCGTCAGGGCGGCGGTTGAGCAGCACGTCCTCCACCAGCTCCTTCAGCTCGGGGTCGATCTCCTCGTAGACCTCCAGCATGCCCGCATTGACGATGCCCATGTCGAGGCCCGCCGAGATGGCGTGGTAGAGGAACGCCGCGTGCATGGCCTCACGCACCACGTTGTTGCCTCGAAAGCTGAACGACACGTTCGAGACGCCCCCGCTCACCTTGGCGTGGGGGAGCTGCGCCTTGATCCAGGCCGTAGCTCGGAAAAAATCCACCGCGTAGGCGTCGTGCTCGGCCATGCCCGTCGCCACGGTGAGGATGTTGGGGTCGAAGATGACGTCCTCCGGCGGAAAGCCCAGCTCTCCGACCAGCAGCTCGTAGGCGCGGCGGCAGACGCGGATCTTGTCCTCGAAGGTCGCGGCCTGCCCCTGCTCGTCGAAGGCCATCACCACGACGGCGGCGCCGTAGCGCCGGATCAGCCGCGCCTGACGCCTGAACTCCTCCTCGCCCTCCTTCAGGGAGATGGAGTTGACGATGCCCTTGCCTTGTAGGCAGCGGAGCCCCGCCTCGAGCACGGCCCAGCTCGAGGAGTCCACCATGAACGGCACCTTCGCCACCTCGGGCTCGCTCCCCAGCAACTGCAGGAACCGCGTCATCGCGGCGGGCCCGTCGATCATCCCCTCATCCATGCAGAGGTCGAGGACGTTGGCCCCGCTGTCCACCTGCTGACGAGCGACCGCCACCGCCTGCTCGTACTGCCCCTCCTTGATGAGCCGCGCGAACTTGGGGGAGCCCGCGACGTTGGTGCGCTCCCCGACCACCATGAACACGCCCGGCTGCTGACGGAAGGGCCGCGAGCCCGAGAGGCAGAGCGGGCGCGGATGGCCCGACTCCTCCGCCGGCGACGCCGTGGGCAGCGGGCGCGGCGAGCAACCCTCGAGCGCCCGCGCGATGGCCGCGATGTGCTCCGGCGTGTTGCCGCAGCAACCACCCGCGAGGTTGATGAGCCCGGCCTCCGCGAACTGCCGGAGGAAGCGCGCCATGTCGTCCGGCCCCAGGTCGAAGCCGGTGGGCGACAGCGGGTTCGGCAGCCCCGCGTTGGGGTAGCAGGACACCGCCGTGCGGCAGCGCGCCGAGAGCTCCGCGAGGAAGGGATACATGAGGTCCGGGCCGAGCGAGCAATTGAGGCCGATCGCCAGCGGCTCCACGTGCTCCACCGCGTACACCAAGGCCTCCAGCGTCTGCGCGGAGATCATGGTCTCTCCGCCACGGCCGACCGCGGCCGACACGATGATGGGCAGGGGCGCGCCGCGCTCTTGCTCGACCTCCTGGATGGCGACGAGCGCCGCCTTCGCGTTCAGGGAGTCGAAGATGGTCTCGACGAGCAACACGTCGACCCCCCCCGCGGCGAGCGCGCGCACCTGCTGGGCGTAGGCGCGCTTGACCTGCTCGAAGGTGACGACGCGAAAGCCTGCGTCGTCCGCGTCCGGGGAGCTCGAGAGCGACACCGTGAGCGGCCCGATGGCCCCGGCCACGAAGCGCTGCCGACCGTCGCTCGAGCCGACCCGGTCGGCCCACTGCCGCGCCAGCCGCGCGGAGCCCTCGTTCAGCTCGGACACCAGCTCTACCAGACGCTCGTCCTCGAGCACGCCTTGATAAAACTCCGGGTCCTTTCGCCCGCCGCGCTCCCGCGGGTCCTCGACGAAGAACTCGCTCTGCGAGATGCTGGTGGCGTTGAAGGTGTTGGTCGAGATGACGTCGGCGCCGGCCTCCAGGAAGCGGCGGTGGATGTCCCCGATGAGCTCGGGCTGCGTCAGGCTGAGGAGGTCCCCGTCGTTGAGGAGATCCTTCGTGGCGCTCGCGAAGCGCGCGCCACGCGCCTGCTCCTCGCTGAGCCCATACGAGGAGATGGTGGTCCCCATGCCGCCGTCGAGCAGGACGATGCGTGACGAGAGGGCGGTGCGGAGGGGGTGGGTGGGAGGCAGCCTCTTCATGATCTCTTTCGGGGGGTGCGCGCGGCCGCCGCCGTGGCGGGCTTGACGGCGAGCGCTCTGACGACCTGCAAATGCGGCTTCTTGACCTCTCGACTCACGACCTCCGACGAGCTCACCCTCAAGCCCGCCCGCGTGAGGAGCCGGCGCACCTCACCGGGCGAGAACCCAGGGTGGCGCTCGCCATAGCGTGAGGTGGTCGCCAGCTGTCGGTGCTGATCGAGGCACAGCAGCACGAGCTTGCCTCCTCGCCGCAAGACCCTGGCGCACTGCTCGAGCGCCCGCGCGGGCTGCTCCGCATAGGTCAAGGTGTGAAACAGCACGACGACGTCGAAGGTACCCGCGGCGAAGGGCAGCGCCTGGACATCCGCCACGCGCGTGCAGACGTGGGGCCAGCCGGACAGCCGCTCCCGCGCGGCCTCGGCGAGCTTTGGGTTCGTGTCGATGCAGGTGAGCGAGCGGCAAGCGCCCGCGAAGCTGGCCGCCGCCGCGCCGTCACCGGAGCCGACGTCCAGCACGTCACCGAGCTCCAGCAGGGACGCGAGGCCGAGGGCGAGCGATTGCCAGGTGCGCCCCGGCGAGTAATAGCGCTCGATCTCATCCGCCGCGACGTCCGAGAGGCCGGAGCGACGCTCCGCCTCGAGCTCCGCCAAGCGCTCGCGGTCACCCTCCAAGAGCGGGTCCGCCGCCGTCACGACCTCCTCCAGCACGCTGCGCGCGGCGCGCGGCAGCGCGTGGTGCGCCAGCGCGTAGAACGACTGCGTCCCCTGGCGGCGGTCCACGACGAGCCCCGCCTCCCTCAGGCGCGCCAGGTGGGTCGAGACGCGAGACTGAGAAATCCCAGTAATTTTGACGAGATCCGTCACGCACAGCTCGCGCTGCTCTAGCAGCGCGCAGAGCCGCAGGCGGCTCTCGTCACCCAGCGCGGTGAGGAGGTCGAGCTGTCGAGCGAGGGGCATACATCCTACAATCCTGATGCACGGATGAGTGTCTCCACAGGGGAGGCGCCTTGTCAAGCGCCGCGGCCGGCGCCGCACCTCAGCCCTGGCGACGACGCCGGAGCCACTCCCCAAGGGCCGACCGCGGCGACCTCGCGCTCGCCTCGCAGGCCGTGAGTGTGGTGTCCAGGACGCGCGGGTCGAGCTCGCCGCGGCTACCACAGAACACCACCACGCTGCCGGGGGGCTCCGCGCCCCAGGCGCCCAGGCGATCGACGCGCCCGCGGGTGCCGACGACCGACAGCTCCACCTTGGCGTCCGGCACGTCCGCCAACCACACCACCCCTTTGGCGCGCACCACGCCGGGCGGCAGCTCAACCATCGCCGCTCGAAGGCGCGCCAAGGCGAGCGGCCGAGCCCCACGCCAGGTGTACGCGTCGAACGCGTGAGGGGCGGCGCGCGCTCCCCAGGCCAGCGGCGCCGTCGCCTGCCGTACGAGCCCCGAGCCCAGCAGCAGCTCGAGCGGCACCTCCGCGTAGCTCGCCTCCACCAGCCGCGCGCCAGGGCGCAGCCGGCGCAGCTCCGCCCGCAGCGCCTCCACGGCGCCCGGCGAGGCCAGCTCCACCTTGTTGAGCACCAGCAGATCCGCCGCGTCGAGCTGCTCGAGCGCCAAGCGACGATGCTCCCGGCTCAGGGTCATGAAGCCCTCGGCGTCCACCACGACGATGACGCCGTCCAGCTCGATGGGCCAGCGCCGGCGCATCAGCAAGAAGCTCTCGACCACGCTCCTGGGATCCGCGACGCCGGACAGCTCCAAGACGAGCCGTTCCGGGCGAGGCTCCCGCTGGAGCACCCGCTGCACCGCGGTCAGCAGATCACCCTGGATGGTGCAGCACACGCAGCCGTTGGACAGCTCGATCGTCGTCGCCTCCGCGTGGACGACGAGCGAGGCGTCGATGCACACGTCGCCGAAGTCGTTGATGAGCACCGCCGTCCGCTCGCCGTGCTCGGCGCGCAGCAAGCGGTTGAGCAAGGTGGTCTTGCCCGCCCCGAGGAAGCCGGAGAGCAACGTGGCGCGCGTGGCGCGCGGGCCTGGCATCCGCCGAGCTTAGAGAGTCGCCGCGGTGACCGCCATCGCCCCGTGGGGCCCCAGCCGTCTCCGCCGGGGCCCTCGGGCGAGCGCGCTCAGCCGCCCTGCCGACGCTGGTAAGCGGGGACGTCCCAGTCCACGTCCAGGCCGGAGTGCGCCCCCGAAGCGCTCGCCGGGAAGGCGATCCGCTCGCGCACCGGCACGCTCGCCGAGCTGCCGCTGCCCGCCACCAGGGACGCCGCGACGGCTGCCGAGCGGCGCGTGGCGCTGTAGACCGGGGCCGGCTCGGAGCGGGGCGCCGCGGCTCGAGACGCCGGCGCGAAGGAGTCGCGTGGGGCGCGCGCCAGCACCTCGCGTGGGCGCTCGATGGGGCGCGGCTCGTGGTGCGCCATCTCCACGTGCAGCTCTTCCTCGGCGCGGTCGAAGCCCGTGGCGATCACCGTCACCTTGATCAGGTCCGCCATCGTCTCATCCACGCTGGCGCCGAAGATGATGTTGGCGTCCTCGTGCGCCTGCTCCTGGATCAGCGACGCCGCCTCGTGGATCTCACGGAGCTTCATGTCCGGACCGCCGACCACGTTGATGAGCACGCCGGTCGCCCCCTCCACGCTGATGTTGTCGAGCAAGGGGGACGTGACCGCCTGCTGCGCCGCGAGCCGCGCGCGCCCCTCACCCTTGGCCAGCCCGGTCCCCATGAGCGCGCGTCCCATGTTCGTCATCACGGTCCGGACGTCGGCGAAGTCCACGTTGACCATGCCGTCCACGGTGATGAGGTCGCTGATGCCCCGGACCGCCTGGTAGAGCACCTCGTCTGCCTTGCGGAAGGCCTCGATGAAGGTCAGCTCGTCGTCCGCGAGCCCCATCAGCTTCTCGTTGGGGATCGTGATGAGGGTGTCGACGTGCTCCGAGAGCGCCGCGAGCCCCGCCTCGGCGCGCCTGGAGCGCTGGCGCCCCTCGAAGCCGAAGGGCTTGGTGACGACCCCGACCGTCAGCGCGCCCTCCTCCCGGGCGAGCTGCGCGATCACCGGCGCGGCCCCGGTCCCCGTGCCTCCGCCCATGCCGGCCGTGACGAAGACCATGTCCGCGCCGCTGAGGGCCTCCTTGAGCCGCTGCACGTCCTCGAGCGCGGCCTTCCGACCCCGCTCCGGGTCGGCACCCGCGCCGAGGCCGCGGGTGATGTTGCTCCCAATCGGGATCCGCAGCGCGGCGGCGTTGGCGTTGAGGGCTTGGGCGTCGGTGTTCACGCTGATGAACTCCACACCCTCCAAGCCGAAATGGATCATGGTGTTGATGGCGTTGTTCCCAGAGCCGCCGACCCCGATGACCTTGATACGCGCCTGGTAGCTCTGGGACTCTTCGGCGAACTCGATGGAAAAGCTCATGCTGCTGCCTCCCGATGCGGCACGGGGCCGCTGACTTGGCTTGCTCACGAACGCTCGACCGAGGGGTGCCTCTCCCTGGGACCGGTGAGCGCCGCGTGCGACTGTCCTCTTGCCTGAACTCGATGGGGTTGGAAAAGAAACCGACGAAGGAATTAGAAGGCGGCCTTGAGCCAGCTCATGAAGCTGGAGCTGCGGCGCTTGCTGCTGCTCTCCGAGGCCTCCTCGTCGCGAGCGGCGGCCGCGGAGCCCATCCCTTGAGTGGGCTCGTCCTGCAGGTGCGCCGCCCCGTAGCGGATGAGCCCGACCCCGGTGGCGTAGTTGGGGCTCTGCACCATCGACGCGATGCCCCCGACCCCGATGGGGAAGCCGAGCCGCACCGGCATGCCGAGCACCTCCTCGGCGCACTCCACCATGCCCTCCATCAGCGCCGCGCCCCCCGTCAGGACACAGCCGGCGCTCATCTGCTCGAGCAGGCCCGTCTCCTCGATGCGGCGGCGCACCTCGCTGAAGATCTCCTCGACGCGGGGCTCGATGATGTCCGACAGGAGCCGGCGGGGGGCTCGGCGCGCTGCGTGTCCCCCGACCCCGGGGACCTCGATCTCGTCCTCCTCCGCCACCATCCGCCCGAGCGCGCAGCCGTACTGGCGCTTCAGCCGCTCCGCCTCCGCGACGGGGGTGCGGAGCCCGGCCGCCACGTCGTTGGTGATGTTGTTGCCCCCGGCGGGGATCACGCTGGCGTGGGCGATCCCGCCGTCTGCGTACAAGATGAGATCGCTCGTGCCGCCCCCGATGTCGATGACGGCCACCCCGATCTCCTTCTCGTCGTCCGTCAGGACGGCCTCGGCGCTCGCCAGCGGCTCCAGCACGACCGCCGCGACGTTGATGTTGCAGCGCTCCACGCAGCGGATCACGTTCTCGATGCAGCTCGTGGCGGCGGTGATGAGGTTGACGTGCGCCTGCAGCCTCACGCCGCTCATCCCCACGGGGTCTCGGATCCCGTCTTGGTTGTCGACGACGTACTCGCGCGGCAGGGCGTGCAAGATCATACGGTCGGCGTCCACCGGGATGGCACGCGCCCCCTCGAGGACGCGATCCAGATCCGTCCGCATCACCTCGCGCCCCGCGATGGCGCACACCCCGTTGCTCACGAGGCTTCGGATGTGACTACCGGCAACCCCGACGAACACGGTGCTGATCTCCACGCCCGCCATGTTCTGCGCCTGCTCGACCGCCTCACGGATGGACCTCACGGTCCACTCGATGTTGCTGACCACCCCCTTGCGTAGCCCACGGCACGGGACGGAGCCCACGCCGAGGATCCTGAGCCCGTCGGCGCTCACCTCACCGACCACCGCACAGACTTTGGTGGTCCCGAGGTCCAAACCCACGATTATTTCCGGTGAGGACAGCGAGTACTTCATGACTTTCCGAAGGTAGAGCGCTCCGACGCGTGCCCCGCCTTAGCGCCGGGGCGATCCGGGCCGGACACTGCCGGAGCCCCCCCTGGGGGGCCAAGTTTTCGCGCCCTCGCCGCGTGGACGCCGGACGGCGCCCTCAGCCGTTGGCGGCGCGGCCGAGCAAGGCGTCGAAGGCCACGGAGGCGAGCGGCAGCGCAAGGGGCTCCGCGGGCGGCGGCGCGTCCCAGCCGAGCTCGAGCTGGCGCACCCGCGGTACGGGCCCCCGCGACTGCCCTGTGCCCTCGGCGCCGACCAGGGTCACCCGCACGCGGTCGTCCAGCTCCGGGCGGAGGCTCACCCCGAGCTTCAAGTGGACCTCCGGGTGGAGCCCGGCCTTGAGCCACTCGAGCGCCGCTTGCAGCTCCCGGAGCTTCAGCGCACTACTGCTCGCCACCTGCACCAAGAGCCCCTGGACGTCCCCGAGCGTGGGACCCTGGGGAGCGAGCGCTCCCTGAGCGGCGCGCATCGCGGTCAGCGCCGCCTCGCGGCCCTGGCCCTCCCCCGTCGTCAGCAAGGCCCGCCCCCCACCCCGGAGCACGGCGTGGAGATCCGAGAGCTCCACGTTCACGAGGGCGTCGTCGCCGCCGAGCTCGAGCAGCGCCACCCCGGCACGACCCGCCGCCCGCGGACCGGCCGCGAGCGCGTCGGCCACGGGCAGCTCCGACTCGACGTTCGCCAGCTCCCCCGGAAAGACGAAGACGGCATCGAAGGCGCTCTCGAGCGTCGCGCGCTGCTCTTCTCCCCAGGCGCGCTGCCGCTCCCCCTCGAGCGCCAAGGGCGAGACCTCGAGCGCCACGGCCAGCGCTCCCGCTCGCCGCGCGAGCCGACCCAGCGCCGCGGCCGTCACCGCGGTGGGCTCCGGACCCAGCCGCTCGGTCAGGCCGCCGCACACCAGCGCGACGTCGGCGCCCGCCATCCAGCCCTGGAGCCCCGAGAGCTCGAGCCCCCCCCGGCGCGGCACCACGATCCGCTCGCTCGCCTTCGTCTCGCGCAGGCGCGGCCCATCGCACCCCACCGCGACGCTCTCGACCCGCGCGCCCAGCGCCTCTACGATCTCATCGAGCATCGTGATGCCGAGGCTGCCCAGCCCCACCACCAGCAGGCGCGGGACCTCCGGGAGCACGTCGTCGGCGAACTGGACGAAGAAGTCGTGCGGCATCGCTCAGCGCATCCTCACCACGACCCGCTCGGGGTGGGCCTCGTTGTCCAAGAACACGATCCCCGCCTCGCGCCCCCGGCGCTGGACGGTGCCGAGCACCTTCGCCGCCATGAGCAGCTTCTTGCGCCACGGCCCGTGCCCCAGCGCCAGGGTGGTCCCTGCTCGCCCGACCACCAGCCGCACGCTGCCGTCGTCCACGAGCTGCACCTCCTGCGCAGGGTGGACCTGGCTGACCGGCACCCGGCCGTACTGGCGCAGCACCTCCAAGCCGAGCCGCACGCGCTCGAGCTCGCGCGCGCGGTCTCGCGCGAGGTTCTCCGTCGAGATCCCGGTCACGGTCGGAAGGTCGAAGGGATCTCCCACGCCCAGCTGCTTGAAGGGCTCCCCCTCCGCGGTCAGGAGATAGGCGCGGTCCCCCACGACCGCGAGCGCGACCGCCTGACGCTCCGTGAGCGCCACCGCCAGCGCGCCGGGCAGGCGTCGCTCCACCTTCACCTGCTCGATCCAAGGGTCCGTGAGCAGCCGCTGCTCGACGGCCGCCAAGTCCACACGGAACAGGTTCTCCCCGAGCGACAGCTGGCCGAGCTCTCGCACGCGGGCCTCGCTCGTCCGCGAGTTCCCGGTCAAAGCCAGCTCACGCAGCGCGAACCGCGGCGTGGTGGTCGCATACCGGTGGGCTCCCCAGGCCACCGCCAGCGCCGAGCCCAGCACGATGACGATGCCCGCCACGAGCTTGAGGGACGACCAGAGGGCGCGCGCGAAGCGCCGCCAGCGCGACGCTTGCGCCGACGCCTCCACGCCCCCCTCTTCCGGTGCCTGCAGTGGGCGCTGCCCGGCGCGTCGTTGGTTTCTCATGCTGGCTCCTCCATGTCGCGGCGCTCGATGAGGGCCTGGACCTCGGACAACACCTTGTTGATGTCCCCCGCGCCCAGGGCGATGACGACGTCCCCGGGGCGCGCCACCTCCGCGAGGCGCCGCGCCAGCTGTCCGCGCTCCGGGACGTAGTGGACCTCGTGGTGCCCATGCTCGCGGATCGCCGCGGTGAGGCGCTCGGAGTCCGCGCCTGGGATGGGCTTCTCCCCCGCCGCGTACACGTCCGCGAGCAGCAGCACGTCCGCCTGATTGAAGGAGCGCTTGAACTCGTCGAACAGGAGCTGGGTGCGGGTGTAGCGGTGGGGTTGAAAGGCCACGATCACCCGTCCCTCGAAGGCGCGCCGCGCGGCGGTCAGCGTCGCCACCACCTCCGCCGGATGGTGCCCATAGTCGTCCACCAGCGCGATGTTCCGCGGCGTGGCGACGATGGTGAAGCGCCGCGCCACGCCGCTGAAGTGGGCGACGCTCTCCTTGATCACGTCGAGCGGCACCTCCAGCTCGTCGGCCACGGCGATGGCGGCCAGGGTGTTGAGCACGTTGTGCTGCCCGGGCATCTTCAGCACGAACTGGCCCAAGGGTCGACTCCGGTGGAAGGCCTGGAACGTCGTGATGACCCCTTGGTGCTGGATGTTCTTGGCGAAATAGTCCGCCTGCGGTGACAGCCCATAGGTCACGTGCCGGTGGGTCACGCGCGGGAGCAGATCTTGGACGGCGGGGTGGTCGAGGCACATCACCGCCAGCCCGTAGAAGGGGACGCCGTTGGCGAACTCCAGGAAGGCTTGCTTCAGCGCGTCGTAGGTCCCGTAGTGATCGAGGTGCTCAGGGTCGACGTTGGTGATGACCGCCACCGTCGGTGAGAGCCGCAAGAAGGAGCCATCACTCTCGTCGGCCTCCGCGACCAGCAGATCACCGGCGCCGAGCCTCGCGTTGCTCCCGAGCGCCGCCATCCTCCCCCCCACCACGACGGTGGGGTCGAAGCCGGCCTCGCGGAGCACGGTCGCGACCAGCGAGGTGGTCGTGGTCTTGCCATGGGAGCCGGCGATGGCGACGCCGTACTTGACCCGCATGAGCTCCGCCAGCATCTCCGCGCGGCTGATCACGGGGATCCCCAGCGCCCTGGCCTCCACGACCTCCGGATTCGCGTCGTCGATGGCGCTCGAGCGCACCACCACGTCCGCCCCCCGGACGTTGGCGCCGACATGGCCGAAGTCCACCCGGACCCCTAGCCGGGTCAGTCGGCGCGTCGTCTCGCTCTCCCGCAGGTCCGAGCCCGAGACGTCGAACTCCAAGGTACGAAGGATCTCGGCGAGCCCGCTCATGCCGATCCCGCCGACCCCGATGAAGTGCACCAGCCGCACGCGTCCACGGAACATCAGCCGACCTCCGCAGCGAGCCGTGGAGCAGGCGCCTCGACCGGGCTCAAGCCAGCGAGCTGCAAGAGATCCGCCGCCACGCGGGCGGCGGCGTCCGGCCGGCCCAGCCCACGCGCCGCGTCCGCCATCGCCCTGAGCCGCTCGACGTCCCCGAGCAGCTCCTGCAGCGTCGTCGTCAGGCGCTCGACGCTGGCCTCGGCGCTCTCTACGCAGACCGCCGCGCCGCGACGCTCGAGGGAGCGCGCGTTGTGCGCCTGGTGGTCGCCCGCGGCGAAGGGGTAGGGGACGAGCAAGCTGCCTCGTCCGACCGCGCAGAGCTCACTCACCGCGCTCGCGCCGGCGCGCCCCACGACGAGCTCGGCTCCGTCGAGCGCTCCCACCATGTCCTCGATGAACGGCACGACGCGCGCGTGGCGCTCGAGCCCGAGCTCACGGTAGTACCCCTCCACGGCGCGCTGGTGATCCGCCCCACACTGGTGGGTCACCGTCACGGCGAGCCCGCTGGCCGCCAAGGCCCTCGGGACGAGCTCGTTGAGCGCCTTGGCGCCCTGGCTCCCGCCCAGCACGAGCACGCGCCGCGGCGCGGAGGGCTCTAGCGCCGGAAGCGGGCGCGCCTGAAAGCCGGAGCGGAGCGGGACCCCATGACGGCGCACGACCGATGCACGGAAATGTCGCTCCGGCTCCGGGAAGGCGAGGTACGCCCGCGCCACCAGGGGCGCCAGCAAGCGGTTGGCGAGGCCCATCACCGCGTTCGGCTCGAGCAGGCCGATGGGGATGCCCGCGAGCCTCGCCGCCAAGGTGATGGGGCCAGCGGCATAGCCCCCGATGGAGAGCACGGCCCGCGGCGCGCGGCGCCCGAGGAGCTGACGCGCCTCGGCCACCGCCCCGAGGGCGCGCGCTCCACCCCGGAGCGCCCCTGCCACACCGCCGCCCCGCAGCGGCAACACCTCCATCAGCTCGAGCTCGTAGCCGTGCCGAGGCACGACCCGGGTCTCCATGCCCCGCGCCGTGCCCACGAAGACCGGGCTGAGCTCCGGCGCCACGACCCGCAGCGCCTCCGCCACGGCGATGAGCGGGAAGACGTGACCGCCCGTCCCTCCGCCGGCCAGCAGGATGACGGGGTTCACGCGCGCACCTCCGCGGCGACGGCGGTGACGGGCGCGGCCTCCTCCGGCGCCACGCCCTCCATCAACGCCACGCTCATGTCGGGCAGCGGCTCTTCCTCGCGCACTCGGACGTTCCCGACGACGGCGCGAGGCCGTGACACGTTGAGCAGGACGCCCATGGCCGCGGCGTTCACCAGCAGCGAGGAGCCGCCGTAGCTGATGAACGGCAGGGTCAGGCCCTTCGTCGGCAAGATGCTCATGGCGACGCTCAGGTTGATGAGCGCTTGCACCCCGAACAGCACGCTGACCCCAAACGCGATGTACATGCCATAGTCGTCGGGCGCCGCCAGGGCGGTGCGGATCCCGCGCGCGACGAGCACCACGTACACCAGGCAGAGCGCCAAGATCCCAAGGAAGCCCAGCTCTTCGCCGATGATGGCGGAGATGAAGTCCGTGTGCGCCTCCGGCAGGTACAGCACCTGCAGTCCCTGCCCGATCCCGAGCCCCGTCGTCTCCCCCGAGCCGAAGCTCATCACGGCCTGGAACGGCTGATACGCCAGATCCCCCCGGTGCTGCGCCATGTCGAGCCACGCCAGGATGCGCTCCCAGCGGTAGGCGCTGAAGCGGACGAAGGGCGCCGCGAGCGCGACCCCCAGCAGCGTGGCGCCCAGGATGTAGCCGACGCGCGCGCCGGCCACGAACAACATGGAGAAGGTCAAGAACAGCAGCACGACCGCGCCGCCGAAATCCGGCTGCTTCAAGCACAGGCCCATGAGCAGCGCCGCCATGAGCACGTGAGGGACGAAGCCAATCTTGAAGGATTTTACGAGCTCGCGCTTCTTGTCGAGGGAGTAGGCGAGCCACAGGACCAGCGCCAGCTTGGCGAGCTCCGAGGGCTGCACGTTCACCGGCCCCACGCGCAACCAGCGCGCCGCACCGCCGCCGGAGTGACCGAGCCCGAGGGCCGTCATGCTCATGAGCGTCGCCACCACCAGCAGCAGCGGGTAGGTGAGCTTCCTGAGCCGCTGGTAGTCGAAGCGCGAGCCCAAGAACATCACGGTGAGCGCCACGAGCGCGAAGACCCCCTGCTTCTTCAAGAAGTACTGCGCGTCGCGGTAGACGACCGTCGCCTCGATGACGCTGGCGCTGTAGACCATCACCACGCCGAAGCCCACCAAGGCGATGACGGTGGCCGCCAGCACCACGTCCACGTCGCCGAGGCGCACCCGGGGCCTGACCTGCGTGACTTTGGCTTCGCTCATCGGCTCACGTCCTCCTGCTGCTCGGCCAGGCGCTGCACCGCCGCTCGAAAGCGGTCTCCCCGCTCGGCGTAGCTCTGGAACATGTCGAAGCTGGAGCACGCGGGGCTGAGCAGCACGCAGTCCGTGCGTCGCGCCAGGTCGCGTGCCCTCTCGACGGCCTCCTCCAGGCTCTGCGCGCGGTAGCACGGGACGGCCCCGGCGATCGCCGCCTCGAGACGGGCGGCCGCCTCTCCGATCAGGACGACGGCGCGTCCCTTGCCGCGGAGCGCCGCGACGAGCGGCGCGTAGTCTCCGAGCTTGTCACGCCCCCCCGCGATCAGCACGGCGCGCTCTTCTTGCACGCCGGACAGCGCGGTGACGGCCGCCCCCACGTTGGTGCCCTTGGAGTCGTCGTAGTACGGGACGCCCCCCACGACCCCCGCCAAGGCCATCCGGTGTGGTAAGGGCTGAAAGGCCGCGAGCCCTTGGCGCACGGCCGCCTCCGTGGCGCCCAGCGCGCGTGTGGCGGCGATGGCGGCCGCCGCGTTCATCACGTTGTGCGCGCCGTAGAGGCGCGTCTCCGCCAGCTCGAAGCGCTCCCCCGAGCCGCGCTCCTCGACACGGCGCCCTGCCGCGAAATAGTCGGCCCCCGGCTCCGCGCCGAAGGCGAGGACGCGCGCGCCGCCGCGCTCCGCCTGGCGCCGGCACTCCGGCTCCGCCTC
This sequence comes from Myxococcota bacterium, assembly GCA_963169915.1. Lineage (GTDB taxonomy): Bacteria > Myxococcota_A > Polyangia > Polyangiales > Polyangiaceae > JADLEQ01. Next base: position 10,082 of record CAUJEM010000110.1, on the reverse strand, counting down.
GGGGATGACCGCCACGTCGGAGCTCCGCTGGTTGACGAAGGCGTTGCCCTTGGCGTCCGCGTAGGCCTGAAAGCTCGAGTACCGGTCGAGGTGGTCTTCGGTGATGTTGAGCAGGACGCTGACCCTCGGCCGCAGCGTCACGATCCGCTCGAGCTGAAAGCTGGAGGCCTCCACCACGAGCAGCTCGTGATCGCCGCCGATGGCCTCGCACAGGGGAGTCCCGAGGTTCCCGCCGGTGAACACCTTGGCGCCCGTGGCCGCGAGGATGGCCCCGCACAGCGTGGTGACCGTGCTCTTGCCGTTCGTTCCCCCCACCAGAAGCATCGGCGCCGACAGAAACCGGCTCGCGAGCTCCAGCTCGCCGATGACCTCGGCGCCGGCGGCCTGCGCCGCCACGAGCGCTGGGTGCGGGGGGACTCCTGGAGAGACGACGACGAGCTCGGCGTCCCGGAGCGCCAGCGCCAGCGCCCCAGGGCCGAGCTGCGCTGGGAGCGCGAGGCGCAGCGCCGCGTCGCGGGTCACCGCCTGCTCCACCTCGTCCGTGAGCGTGACCTGGGCGCCCCGGTCACGGCAGAGCCGCGCCGCGGCCACGCCGCTGCGACCAAGACCCACCACCGTGACGCGCCGACCTTCGAGCTGCATCTCACCGCACCTTGAGCGAAGCCAGGCCGACCAGCCCGAGCAGGATGGAGATGATCCAGAAGCGAACGATGATCTTGGGCTCGGGCCAGCCCTTCTTCTCGAAGTGGTGGTGGATCGGCGCCATCAAGAAGATCCGGCGCTTGAACAGCTTGAACCAGGTGACCTGGATCATGACGCTGACGGTCTCCACGAAGAACAGCCCGCCGATGAGGATGCTGAGCAGCTCCGTCTTGGTGGTCACGGCCATCATCCCGAGGCCGCCGCCGAGCGCGAGGGCGCCCACGTCCCCCATGAAGACCTGCGCCGGGTAGGTGTTGTACCAAAGAAATCCCACCCCAGCGCCGACGATGGCAGCTCCGAAGACCGCCATCTCGCTCATCTCCTGGATGCCGGCGATGTTCAGGTACTCGCTGACGGAGCGCCCGAAGAGCACGAGGCCGCCGATGTACGCCCAGATGGTGTAGACGCCGGCGTTGATCATGACCGGCCCGATCGCCAGCCCGTCGAGACCATCGGTGAGGTTGACGGCGTTGCTCATGGCCACCACGGTGAGCAGGGCGAAGAGCATGTACAGCCAGAGCGGCAGCTCGATGGGGAGCTTGTCGAAGGCCACGAAGGGCACCGCGAGACGCGCCTTGATGGCGTGCCACTGCGGAGGCATCTGGGAGCCGAGGAACAGGTAGCCGATGGCGGCGCCGCCGATGGAGAGCTGCCCCAGCATCTTGTAGCGCCCCGGCAAGCCCCGGGTGTTCTTCCCCTCGATCTTCAGGCGATCGTCGAGGTAGCCGATGGCTCCGTAGCCGACGGTCACGAAGGCCGCCGCGCTGACGAAGGCGTTCTTGTACTCCGCCCAGAGCACGGTCGGCACCAGCACCGCCAAGAGGATGAGCGAGCCCCCCATGGTCGGGGTCCCGGCCTTGCTGAGGTGGCTGTCGGGGCCGTCCCTCCGGATGACTTGGCCGATCTGCTTGCTCTTGAGCGTCTCGATGAACCACGGCGCCATCAAGAAGCACATCAGCATGGCCGTGATGGTCGCCATGATGGCGCGGAAGGGGACGTAGCGCAGGACGTTGAGCCAGCGGAGCCAGCCGTACTTCAAGCTCAGGGGGTAGAGCAGCTCGTAGATCATGCCGTGGTCCCGTCGAGCAGTCGTTGGACGATCTGATCCGTCTTCACCCCGCGCGAGGCCTTCACCAGCACGACGTCTCCAGGACGCAACGCCTGCTGTACACTGGGCGCGGCCTCGGCGGCGAGCTCGCTGAAGTGCGCGGCGAGCCCCGCGCGCTCCGCGGCGTCGACGAAGGCGCGCGCGTGGCCTCCCACCCCGATGAGCACCTGCGCGCCGCTCTCCGCGACGAGCTCGCCGACCCGGCGGTGCTCGGGCTCCGCGAGCCGTCCGAGCTCACGCATCTCTCCGAGCACGAGCACGAGGCGCGAGCCGCGAGCGCGCGCGAGCTCCGCGGCGGCCTCGACCGAGGCGAGGGCGCTGGCGGGGTTGGAGTTGTAGCTGTCGTCGAGCAGCAGCCCGCCTCCCGGGAGCGGGTGGGGGCTGAGGCGGCCCGGCTCGTTCAGCGCGGCCTGGTCGAGCCGCTCCTGGAGGCTCGGCTCGGGCAGCGACGCCGCGCCGAGGGCCTCCACCAGCGCCAGCGCCGCGGTGGTGGCCAGCGCGCCAGCGCGCCCGAGCAGCGGCGTCCGTAGCCGCAGCTCCCCCGCGCTGCGTCGCACGCAGAGCTCGGCGCCCTGCGCCCCGAGCACGGCTCTCGAGACGATGCGGTAGTCCGCGCTCGCGGTGTGACCGTAGCTCACGCGCCGCGACGCGGCCGAGCGCCGTAGCTGGCGAGCGGCTCGCTCGTCGTCCGCGTTGGCGAGCGCGAGCGCCCGCCGAGGCAGCGCGCGGAGGAGCTCTCCCTCCTCCGCCTCGACGCCGTCGAGATCTGCGAGCCCCTCGGTGTGCTCCAGCTCCACGAGGGTGAGCAGCGCGGCGTCCGCCTCACAGATCCGCATGAGCTCCGCGATCTCACCGCGCTGGTTGGTCCCGACCTCCACGATGGCGAGCCGCGCCTCGGGCTCGAGCGCCAGCAGCACGCTAGGGACCCCGACGCGGTTGTTGAGGTTCCCCGGCTGCCAGCCCACCGCCCCAGGCGCCACCAGCTCCGCCAGCGCAGCGCAGGTCCGCGTGGTCGTGGTCTTGCCCGCGGAGCCACCGATGGCGACGACCCGGCCTCCCCAGCGCCGACGATGCGCCAGGGCCAGGGAGCCCAGCGCCGAGAGCGTGTCGGGGACGCGGAGGACGGGCACGCCGAGCGTCGGCAGCGCCGCCTCCGCGACCACGGCGACGGCGCCCTTCGCCACGGCCTGCGCGGCGTGCTCGTGACCATCGAAGCGCTCGCCGCGAAGGGCGACGAAGAGCTGCCCCGCACGGACGCTCCGTGAGTCGGTGGAGACGCCGCACACCGCCAGCTCCGGCACCGGCGTCCCCAGCGCCATGCGCAGCTCCTCGGCGCTGAAGCGCGCTTGATTGCTCGGGATGGGCGTCGCCATCACCGCCCTCCCCGGCGGCGCCGCAGGGCGCCGCGGGCCTCGACGCGATCGTCGAAGGGGCGCTTGAGCTCCCCGACCTGCTGGTAGGGCTCATGGCCCTTGCCCGCGATCAGGACCACGTCTCCGGCGGCGGCCTCGGTGATGGCCTGCTCGATGGCGCGCTGGCGATCCAGCTCGAGCACGTAGCGGCCGCCGCCCTCCCGCAGCCCGCGCTCGATGGCGCCGGCGATGCTGCCGGGGTCTTCGGAGCGAGGGTTGTCGTTCGTGACGAACGCGAGGTCGGCGCCCTCCGCGACGGCTCGCCCCATCAGCGGGCGCTTGCCGGGGTCACGATCACCCCCACACCCGAAGACGCAGCACAGCCGGCCGCGCGCCAGCGGACGAGCCGCAGCGAGCGCACGCCTCAGGGCGTCGGGGGTGTGCGCGTAGTCCACCAAGACGATGACGTCGTCCCCCGGCTCATCGCACCGCTCCAGCCGCCCCGGGGCGGAGGGGGCGGCGCTCAGCGCGAGCGCGGCCGCGGCCAGGTCGAGCCCCAGCGCCTCCGCGATCCCCAGGCAGAGCAGCACGTTGTCCAGGTTGTGCGCGCCAACGAGCCGGCTCTCGAGCTCGACGACCGCGGACGGCAAGCGCACACGACCGTGCAGTCCACGCCCATCGAGCGTCAGCTCGAGCGGCCGGACGTCCCCGTCGCCGAGGCGGCTGACGCGCAGCGCCCGCTCGCCGAGCTCCTGGGCCAGCCGGGCGCCGAACGGGTCGTCCACGTTGACGACGCTGCGTGCTGGCGCCAGGTCCGTGAAGAGCCGGCGCTTGGCCGCGCCGTAGCGCTCGAGATCACCGTGAAAATCCAGGTGATCTTGGGTCAGGTTGGTGAAAGCCGCGACTCGGAAGGTCAGGGCCTCCACGCGCCCGAGGCTGAGCGCATGGCTCGACACCTCCATGACGACCGTGTCCGCCCCCGCGCCCCGCGCCCGCGCCAGCACCCGCGAGAGCGCGTCCGCCTCCGGGGTCGTGAACCCGAGCTCGAGGTCCTCGGCCTCGAAGGAGTAGCCGAGCGTGCCGAGCCGCGCGGTGCGCCGCCCCGCGCCGACGAGGGCGTGCTGCGCGAGCCAGGCGGTGGTGGTCTTGCCGTTGGTGCCGGTGATGCCGACCACGTCCAGCGCGCGCGAGGGGTGCCCGTAGATCGCCTCGCTCACCGCGGAGAGCGCCTGGCTCACGTCGCTGACCTCGAGCCACGGCAGGCACGGCGCCTCCGTGAAGGCACTGGCCGGGGCGAGCACCGCGGCGGCTCCGGCGGCCAAGGCCTGCCCGAGGTGCTCCGCGCCGCTCGTCCGCTGCCCGGGGCGCACCGCGAACAGCTCCCCCGGCTGGACGCGACGTGAGTCTTGAGTGACTCCACGCAGCTCGACGTCGGCGGCGCCGTGCAGCCGCAGCGCGAGCGGGCGCAGGCTCTCCACCAGTCCTCCGGTCGTCAACGGCAGGGGCGTGGGGGCTCTCATGACGACGGCTCGAACACCAGCGTGACGACGGCGCCGGGGCGCAGCGCGCTGCCCGGCGGGGGCTGCTGCCGGACGAGCAGCCCCGACCCTTGGACGACGGGCTCGAAGCCCAGCTCGACCACCTGCTTGAGCGCCGCCCGCACCGGCCAGGCCGTGAGATCCGGGAGCCGCCGCTGGCCCGCGCCCAGCGGCCCCGCGGGGACGCTGGCCTGGACCGCTGGGGCCATCCCGCTCGCGCGACGCCAGGCGTCGTAGGCCGCGTTGGCGGGATCCGGCTGCTTGCCGACCTCCGCCAGATCCGCGCGTGCGGTGCCCTGGGGGGTCATGCCGCGCGCCTTGAGGACGTACTCCGCGACGCGCCGAAATACCGGGGCGGCGACGGCGCCGCCCGCGTGCTCGACCATCGGCTCGTCGAGCATCACGGCGATGGTCACGACGGGCTGCTTGGCGGGGAGGTAGCCGACGAAGCTGGAGACGTACTTGTCGAGGGAGTACCTGCCGGTCGCAGGATCGACCTTCTGCGCGGTCGCGGTCTTGCCGCTCACCTGATAGCCGCTGACGGCGCCCTCCAGCCCGGTCCCCTCCCCCTCCGTCACCGCCGTCATCATCTCGGTGATGGCCGCCGCGATCTGACGAGAGACGACGCGTCGACGCACGCGCGGGGCCGCCTCCTGCACCACCTCTCCCGTCGACGTGAGGACCCGCTTGACGAGCAGCGGCTCCATCAACTCCCCCCCGTTGGCGAGCGCCGCGGCGGCCATCGCGAGCTGGAGGTTGCTGACGCTGATGCCCTGCCCGAAGGCCGCCGAGGCGGTCTCCACTTGAACCCACGGGCGACCGCGCGGGCGCAGCGTGCCAGAGGCCTCCCCCGGCACGGGCAGCCCCGTGGGCTGACCGAAACCGAAGCGCTGCAGGCTCTCGTACAGCTTGTCGCTGCCGGTGGTCATGCCGATCTTCGCCGCGCAAATATTGGAAGAGACCGCCAGGATCTGCGAGATGCTGAGCCAGCCCGCGGGGTGGGTGTCGCGGATGACGACGTTGTCCACCGCCATCTGACCCTTCTCGCAGTAGAGCTTCTGCGTGGGGGTGATGGCGCTCGACGCGAGGCCCGCGGCCACGGTGAACATCTTCATCGTGGAGCCGGGTTCGAAGGCGTCACTCACCCCGCGGACTCGCCGCGCGATGGGCTCGCTCTCGGAGTAGTCATTCGGGTTGAAGGTGGGATAGCTCGCGATGGCCAGCAGCTCCCCCGTGCTCGGGTCCACGACGATGACCGAGCCGCCGGCGGCCTCGAAGGTCTTGATGGCCGCCGACAGCTCCCGCTCCGCGACGTACTGCAAGCCTTGATCGAGGGTGAGCACGACGTCGTGCCCGGCCAGCGCTTGATCGTCCGTCAACCCCTCCGACAAGAGGAGCCGGCCCGAGCGATCGCGCAGGCCCTGGATGGAGTCCGCGTGCCCCTGGAGCTCCGTGTTGAGCGCCAGCTCGAAGCCCTCCTTCCCCTCGCCGTCCGGCGCCACGAAGCCAAGCAGGGGCGCCGCCAGCTCTCGGCGTGGGTAGTAGCGCCGCCCCTCCCCCTCGATGTTGAGCCCGCCGATGGCGGCCGAGCCGCGCGCCTTTCGGTCGCCGAGGGAGCGAACGCTCTCGGCCTCGGCCGCGCCAATCTGACGCTTGAGCCACGCGAAGCGGCGCTTCTGGAGGATACGGCGCTCGACCATGGCAGGGTCGATGGACAAGGCGCGGGCGATCTCATTGGCGGCCCGCCGCGCGACGACCGGCACCTGGCTCGAGGGGACGCCGTGGAGGAGCTCCACCGCGTCCAGGCTGACGCTCGGCACCTCGACGCTGACCGCCAGCGGGCTGCCGGAGCGGTCCATGATGGTGCCACGCTTGGGGAGGACGTGGAGGCGCCGCTGGCGTTGACGCTCGGCGAGCTCTCGCCACATCGAGCCGTCCTCCACCATCAACGTCCCCGCCGAGGACACGATGAGGCCCATGGCCAGGGCCATCAGGCCGCACATCAAGCCCATGCGGAGGCGGATCCAGCGGCCGCGCGGCGTGGCCAAGCTGCTCATGGCCGTGCCCCTGGCGCCGCGGCGAATGGCCCCCCCGGCGCGGTGGGTTCCGGGCCTTCCATGGGCTCCTCTTCGGGAGGGGCCACGCGCGGCGGGGCCGCCGAGGTGGCGCCCGGCGCCGAGCCTCGCTCGGCCGGCGTCTCCTGCTCCTCCGGGACGACCGGCAGCTCTCCCGCCGGGATGATCCGATCCGGCGTGGGCTCGCTCATCCCCAAGAGCGACCGTGCCACCAGCTCCACGCGCTCCGGGCTCTCGTAGCTGGCCGCCTCCAGCGCCAACACGCGGCGGATCTCCCGCAGCCGCGCCACCCTGGAGTGAGCGCGGCCGAGCTCGTACCCCAGCTCGACGTTCTTCACGCGCAGCCCGAGGTAGAGCGAGAAGGCGGCGGTGGACGCGACGATGGCCAGCGTCCAGAGCAGCAAGAAGCGACGGGCCTCGCTCATGGCTCGCCCTCCTCGGCTCGCTGCGCGACGCGCAGCTTGGCGCTGCGCGCCCGAGGGTTGGCGGCGAGCTCTGCCTCCCCCGCGACGAGGGGCTTGCGCGTCACTCGCTCCCACACCTGGCGCTGCTGAAAGGCGTGCTTCACGAGGCGGTCTTCGAGGGAGTGAAAGCTGATGAGCGCCGCGGTGCCGCCCGGCCGTAGCCACCCCGGCAGCACCTCGAGCAGCCCTTGGAGCTGCTCGAGCTCACGATTGACGGCGATGCGCAGCGCCTGAAACGTCCTGGTCGAAGGGTCCACGCCGCCGACACGGCGAGGCCCCACGGCGCGGATCACCGCGCGCCGCAGCTCCGAGGTGGTGGTGAGCTCTCCCACCTCGAGCGCCTGCTTGATGCAGCGGGCGATGCGCCGCGACGCTCGCTCCTCCCCGAGCTGAAAGATGAGATCCGCCAGCTCGTCCCGGCTCAGCTCCTCGCAGAGCTGGCGCGCGGTCGGTCCCCGCGTCGGGTCCATCCGCATGTCGAGGGGCCCCTCGAGGCGAAAGCTCAGACCACGCTCCGCGTCCGTGAGCTGCTGTGAGCTGACGCCGAGATCCGCCAAGACGCCATCCACGGCGGTGACACCGAGCGCGGCCAGGGTCTCGGGGAGCTCCGCGAACGAGGCCTTCGTCACCGTGGCCCGCGCCCCGAAGGGCGCCAGCTTGGCGCGGGTCGCGCGGACCGCCACCGGATCTCGGTCGAAGGCGTAGAGCCGCAGCGCAGGCGCCTGCTCCAGCAGCAGCGCGGCGTGGTTGCCGCCACCGGCCGTCACGTCGAGGAGCACGCCCTGCCCGTGCGACGCGAAGGCCGCCACGACCTCGCGCGGCATCACGGGCACGTGAGAGAAGCCCTGCGCGTCGACGGGGACGACGACCATGTTCACAGCCCGAAACCTTCCACGGCGCGCCGGAAGCGCTCACGCTCGACCTCATCGAGCCGCAGCGCCTCATCCCAGCGCGCTTGGCTCCAGAGGTCGATGCGCGGGCCCATCCCAGCGAACACCACCTCCCGCTCGAGCTCGACCTTCTCACGCAGCGTAGGGGGCACGAGCAAGCGACCGGCCTTGTCCAGCTCACACTCGAGCGCCGCCGAGACGTACAGGCGACGAAAGCGGACCACGTTCGGATCCATCGCCGGCAACGCGGCGATCTTGCTCTCGAGCGCCTCCCAGGCCGGCAGCGGGTGCAGGTGCAGGCAGGGCTCGAACAGATCCGGGGTGAGGATGAAGCCCGCCTGGCCCTCGGGGATCAGCCGCTCACGAAAGCGCGCCGGGAGGCTGATGCGCCCCTTCGCGTCGATCGAGTGCTGGAACTGCCCGCGGAACATCGGCTCTCACTTTAGGGGAATGGTCGACACTTCAACCCACTATTTCCCACTGACGGATGGAACGTACGGGGCAGGTGGTCGGCCTGTCAATAAGTTGTCCATCGGCGAGGTGCTGGTGATCACTTCGGAATTGGCGCCCACCCCAGCCCACCTGCGTGCGTGCCCAGTGGTCGGAGGGACGGCCAGGCCTCGCCCCACCCGTCCGCTGAACAACCGTCTAGGCGATGGGCCGCCGTCGAGCCAGGTCCGAAGACCACTCGGCGGCCATCACGCTCGAGCCCACCAGCTCACGGAGCCCAGCATCACGGTGAGCGCCGCGACGGGCGTGTGGCGTCAGAGCCGACGCGGGCGCGCCGACCTCAGCGTCCCGAGGAAGAGCCCCAGGCCGACGAGCGGCGGCAGCAGCGCGAAGAGGGTGGCCATGGTCGCCCTCTCTCACACCCCGTGCCAGGCACCTTTGCCGCGCCCTCGCGCTCTGCTCCGTGGGCCTGCGGCCACACGCCGTGGCCGAGCGCCCGCGCCTCAGCTGCTCTTCGGGCGGATGTTGCCGTCGACCCAGTCGACGATGGCGCTCAGGGGGGTGCCCGGCGTGAAGATCTTCCCGACGCCGCGAGCCTCCAGCGCGACGATGTCCTCGTCCGGGACTATCCCACCCCCGAAGACGGTAATGTCCGGAGCCCCACGGCGCTGGAGCGCCTCCAGCACGGCCGGGAACAGCGTGTTGTGAGCCCCGCTCATGATGGAGAGGCCGACCCCATCGACGTCCTCCTGGACCGCGGCGCTGGCGATCATCTCCGGCGTCTGATGGAGACCCGTGTAGATGACCTCGAAGCCTGCGTCGCGCAGCGCCCTGGCGACGACCTTCGCGCCACGATCATGGCCGTCGAGTCCGGGCTTCGCGACGAGGATGCGGGTCTTCGCGCTCATTGAGGGCACAGTCTAGCGACTTTGTGCGGCGGTGGAAGCGGGCTCCCCCTCGAGCGCCATGAGCGCGCCGAGCGCCGCGACGGTCGCCGTCTCCGTGCGCAGCACCAGCTCACCGAAGGAGGCCGGCTGAAAGCCGTGGCGCTCGAGCTGCTGCGTCTCTGGCTCGCTCAGGCCACCCTCCGGGCCGATCGCGAGCGCGACGTCCCGCGCGCCGCCCACGACGGCGGCGAGGCGGCGTGGCGCCCCGGGGCTCAACACCACGCGCCGCGCCGCCTCGGGGACGAGCTGGGCGGCGTCGTCCAAGGAGACGGGACCGAGCAGCTCCGGCAGATCCCCTCGGCCGCTCTGCCGCGCCGCCGCGACAGCGACGCGCCGCCAGCGCTCCAGCCGCCCTTCACCGCGCCGCTCATCCCACCGCACCACGCTCCGCTGGCTCTGGACGAACACGAGCCGCGTCACGCCGAGGACCGTCGCGGCGTCGACCACGCTCTCGGGCTTGTCTCCCTTGCCGAGCGCCTGCAGCAGCGTCACCGGGCGGCGTGGCAAGCGTGAGGCAGGGCGAGGCGCGCCGACCTGGACGCGGGCGCGCTGCCCA
>CAUJEM010000109.1 GCA_963169915.1 Myxococcota bacterium | reverse complement strand
CGTGCTGGGGGATCAGCCCGTGCCGCAAGAGCTCACCACGCTCCCGCGTAAGACGGACGCGGCCCTGGGCGACACCATCCCCAAGCTGGCCGTCGTACAAGGTCAGTGGGACGCCATCGAGGTGGCGCTCGCCAAGTTCGGCTTGGCGCAGCTCCAGCCTGGTCCCTTTGGCCTCGGCGTGATGGTCAAGCCTGGCACGGCCTCCTTCGCCATCATCAACGACAAGCAGGCCTTCCTCAGCAACCCCGCCCGCCTCGCGCAGCACAACGTGGTGTTCCTGCCGTGCTCGGGCAGCGACGGCACCACCTGCAACGACATCGTCCCCGGCAACGGCGCGGTGAAGAGCGCGGTCCAGGACTACGTGGCGGCGGGCGGGAAGCTCTACGTCACGGACTACTCCTACGAGTTCGTGCGGCAGCCCTTCCCAGGCTATGTGGACTGGGTGGGGCAGAGCAGCGCGCTGGGCTCGGCGTGCCAGGGCGGCCAGTACGACGCGCGAGCGAGCGTGCTGGATCCCGGGCTCAAGTCCTGGCTCTCCGCGCAGGGCGTGGGAGACTTCGACGTCAAGGCGAGCTGGACCATCATCGACAAGGTCAACCCGGTGGCCACCACCGATCTCGAGGGCAACCCCACCACCGTGACGCCCAAGGTGTGGGTGGAGGGGCAGGTGCCCAGCTTCGGCGCGAAGCCCACCACCATCAGCTTCGAGCGCTCCTGCGGTCGCGTGCTCTTCTCCACCTACCACACGGAGGCGGGGCAGACGACGGCCACCGCGCCGATGCTGCCGCAGGAGCTCGCCTTGCTCTACGTCATCCTCGAGATCGGCGTGTGCATCGAGCCACCGCGGCCGCAGTGAGCGGCGTGCGCCCCTCGCGGCGTCACGCGCGGACTCACCGCGGCACGACCGACAGCACGTCCATCTGGATGAACTGGCCGTCGTAAGCGTCCGGGTAGGGGGCCACGTCCGGGACCCTCAGCGGCGTGGCACCGTCCTCGCCCACATTGCGGATCTGGTTGAGGTCCACTGGATCCGCGGACAGCGTGACCGTGGCGCCCGCCGCGATGGTGACGGTGTGCGTGTAGTCCAAGCTGACGCACCAGTAGCTGTCGGAGACGCCGCTGTTCAAGTAGTAGGTCTGTGGGGGCGAGGAGATCTCGAGTTTGTACACGTTGAAGCCGTCGGCGCTGGGGGTGCCCCCCTCGTGCCAATAGGCTAGCTTCGTGCCGCCCAGGTAGGTCTTCTCCTCCACGACCCCACGAAAGCGCAGCGTCACCGAGTACGCCTGCCCCGCGGCGCCGCCCAAGATCTTCGAGTCGGTGGAGGCGCCGGAGGCGACGCACACCAGCGGGTTGCTGGTCGCGCCGCTGCACGCCATCTCCCAGCGTAGGCCGTCGAGGGTGCCCACCACGTTCTGACAGATCCCCTGCTCACAGACCCAGCCTTGGCCGTGGCGTGCGGTGCAGCCGCTGGTGGCGCAGCACTCGGCGCTGGTGCAGGTGCCGCCACAGCAGACGCCCTCCAGCGAGCCTCCACCCACGGCGCACGGCGCGTCGTCCAACGCGCAGTCCGCCACGCCTCCCGCGCCAGCGCTGCCTGCGGCTCCGGAGCTGCCCCCGGCGCCGCCGCTCCCGCTCGCCCCCGCGCTGCCCCCGGCGCCGCCGCTCCCGCTCGCCCCCGCGCTGCCCCCCGCGCCAGCGCTGCCCGCGGCTCCCGAGCTGCCGCCGGCGCCGCTGCTCCCGCTCGCCCCAGCGCCCGCTCCGCTGCCGGCGCTCCCCGCCTCCCCGCTGGTACCGCTCGCTCCCGCGTTGCCGCCTCCAGTCCCGGCGGCGCCGCCCGAGGGCGCGTGGCCGCTCTTCTCCTCACCACTACACGCCATGAGGGCCGCCCCGAGCGCCCAACACACCATCTGCCAGCGACGAGAGATCTTCATGCGCGCATCAGAGCAGATCGAGGTGTGTCGGGCCAGCCTCGGGGGCCGCGCGCCGCGCGCCGGTGCGAGGGTGCGAGGGTGCGAGGCGCGCCTCGCCGGGCGCGTGCGGCACGCGCTCCTTGCGCTCCTCCTCACGCCGCGGCTCAGCGCGGCACGAGCACGACGCCGCCGTAGGGAGCGACGGTGATGGGCTCCGTCACGGGCGCGCCGTCGAGCCTCGCCCACGAGCCCGTGAGCGCCACGAGGCGCGGCCCCCGCGCCGGGTTGACCAGGAGCCGTGGCCGCGCGGTGTCCGCGAGCCGGAGCTCCGCCGGCGTCTCGGTGGAGCCCACGTCTTGCCCGGTGGCCTGCCAGGCCGTGAGGGAGAACTGGCGGTTGACGCTGCCGTCGACCATCGAGCCGCGATCCACGGCGATGGAGCCGGCGTAGAGCGTGGCGTAGAGGTTCTGGCTCAAGGTGCCGAAGTGGACGGGGCTCGCGCAGTTGACGTTGAACTCGGAGTAGAGCCGCTGCGCGGGCGCCAGCGGGACGAAGACGTTGCCTTGGAAGAGCTGCGCGTAGCTGGGGATGCAGCGCCCCGCGGTCATGTCCCGAGCATGGAGCTGACCCTCCAGGTTGCCGGCCAGCAGGTTGTTCTTCACCACGTTCCCCGAGGAATTGACGGTGTGGTCCACGAAGACCCCCATGTCGTGCCCGGTGACCACGTTGTCAGCCACCGTCGTGTTGGCGATGGAGGTGTTGCCGAAGTAGATGCCGAACACGATGCGTGTGTAGGGCGCCACCCAGGGGTTGTTGGTGGGGCTCACGCTGTCTTGATAGGTGCCGATGGGTTCCGCCACGATGTTGCGACGGATGATGAGGCCGTCTGCGTCGTCGAAGGCGATGGAGCCCCCGTCGTTGAGCAGGGCGTTGGAGCGCGTGACGTAGTTCTCCTCGATCAGGCCGTCTTTGCCGCCGGACAGCGCGATGTAGCCGACGTTGTCGATGACGTTGTGACGCGCCACGAAGCCCTCGCCCAGGAACCGCAGCCCGAAATAGCCCCACCCGGTCTGGCCGTAGCCGGGCACGAGGGCGACGTCTTGGACCGTGGAGCGCAGCACCCGGGTCCCCTTGCCGCCGAGCTGTCCACCGGCGTCGTAGGCGCGCTGGATCACCGACTCGACGATCGTGACGTCATCCATCCACACCGCGATCCCGTAGTAGGCGTCCGAGGCGATGGAGCGCCGCACGGTCACGTCGCGGTTCTCGTACGACAGGTTGATCGCCGAGCGCTTGGCGCGTGCGCCGTGGAGGCCGTCGATCACGACGGCCGAGCGGACGCCGGCGCCGTTGTAGACGACGATCGCGCTGTCACGCACCGCCGCCTCGACGGTGCCGGTCGGCTTACCGTCGGCGCTGCCCGGCGCTGAAAAATAGAGGGTGGAGGCGCCGGACTGAGCGTCGTAGTCCGCGTACCACTCGCCGGGCGCGTCCAAGAACGCGAGCCTGCCGTCGAGGTAGTAGCCCCAGCCCCCGAAGGTGAGGCTGCCGTCCAGCGGGACGTCCAGGCTCGCGCGGCCCCCCGCGTAGCTGGTGATCTTGGCGATCTCATAGCCCCAGTTGCGCGTTCGGATCCGCAAGCTGGCGCCGGTGAGCTCCGCGGCCGTGGCGCCCGGGTTGGGCAAGAGGACGCTCGAGACCTTGGAGGCCGCGCTGGGCGTGGCCTCCGCGCCGTTGCGCAGCCAGCCGGTGTTGGGGAGGCGCGCCGGCGTCTGCCACGCGCCGTCGTAGTAGAGGTACTTGATCTCGCCGGGGACCGTGGCCTTCCACACGCTCCCTTGGTGCTTGGTCCACCCGCTGACGCGCACGCTGCCCGTGAAGACCGGCGCCTCCCCAGCGCCATAGGCGCCAAACACGATGGGCTTCCCAGGCTCCCCCCGTTGATTGCACGAGAAGCTCAGCGTCTCTTGAAAGACGCTCCCGCGCTCGAAGAGCACCGCGGTGCCCGCGCGCCCCGCGTCCGTGCACACGCTGCTGACGGCCTTGCTGGCCGTCTTCCACGCCTGGGCCGGCGAGGTGCCCGTGTTCGTGTCCGCGCCGCTGGGCGAGACGTAGCGGAGCTTGCTGGAGACGTAGACGTGCAGATCCGTCTCGTCCGCGGCGCCGTGGGCGTCCGTCACGGAGTACAGCAAGGAGTCCTCGCCCTCGAAGCCCGGCTCGGGCGTGAGCACGAGCTCGTCGCTCTCGAGCGCCGCGCTGGCGTGGGCGGGCTGCTGGGTGACGCGCCAGTCGAGCGTGTCTCCGTCCGGATCCACGTCGTTGGCGAGCAGCTCCGCGAGCCTCACGCGCAGCGTCTGTCCGGGCTGGAGGTAGTACGTCTCCCCCCGCGCCGTGGGCGGCTCATTGGTCTGCCTCGCGCTCGCGCCGCCGCTGCCGCTCACGCCGCCGCTGCCGCTCGCGCCGCCGCTGCCGCTCGCGCCGCCGCTGCCGCTCACGCCGCCGCTGCCGCTCACGCCGGCGCTACCGCTCGCTCCGGCGCTGCCGCTCGCTCCGGCGCTGCCGCTCACGCCGGCGCTGCCGCTCACGCCGGCGCTGCCGCTCGCTCCGGCGCTGCCGCTCGCGCCGGCGCTGCCGCTCGCGCCGGCGCTGCCGCTCGCGCCGTCCTCCCCCGCGCAGCCGAGCGCGAGCCCCACCGCTACCACCATCCACGGACCCCACTGCCAGCTCTGCTTCATGGCACGATGACTCCTGCTGTGCCCGGCCCTCGGAGGCCGTGGCGCTTCCCTGGGCGCTACACCAGGCTACCACCCCTCCCGCCGAGCGTCATGCGTCCGCCGCGCGCTCAGCCGCTCCCCCACGAGCATGCCGGAGTCCAGGGCTTGGTGCGTGCCGCAGCCCGAGGCACCAGCGTCCGCGCCGGCGAGCCACAGGCCGGGCAGCGGCGTCTGGGGTGAGGGCTTGCTACGGCCACACTGGCCGAGCACCTGGCCAAGCCCGATGCACTCCCCGCCCTGCCCGGGGAGCACGGCGTCGCGGCTGATGCGGGAGACGTGGCGTGCGTCGTAGCGCTCACGGCCGAGGACGCTGCGCTCGAGCGTGGGCCAGAGCCGCCGCGCGCTCTGCTCGAGGCGCGCGATCACCTCGCGCTGCATCGGATCGTCGAGGCCGGCGGGCGCGAAGCCGCCGAGCAGCGCGACCTGCCGCACCGGCGGCTGCGCCAGCGCAGGATCCCACAGCGCCGGTACGGTCACGAACAGCAGCGGGTGGCGTGGCCAGCGCCCCTGACGTGCGGCCTCGAAGCGCGCGGCGTCGAGCCAGCTCTCGTCGCTGAACACGTACGTCATGGGGCGGTGGAACACCCGCTCGCTCAGGCGGTAGCGGACGCCCACCAGCGCCCAGGAGGGCCGGAGGCCGCGCACGTAGGACACGTAGTCTTGCTCGAAGTGCGCCGCGCCGACCAGCTTCAGCACGGTGGGCTGGAGCCCGGCGCTGGAGATGATGACCGGCGCGCGCTCCGCGCCGTGCTGCGTCTGCACGCCGACCGCGCGGCCCCCCTCCACCAGCACGCGCTCCACGCGCGTGCCGCCACGAAAGCGCCCGCCCCGGCGCTCCACGTAGCGCACCGCGGCCTCCGCCAGGCTCCCGTAGCCGCCGCGGTGGTAGCGCCCGGCGCCGCCGAGCTGGAGCTGGCGCAGCATGCGCGCCGCCTCCGAGGCCGGGAGCGCGTCGACCGGCACCACGAACAGCAGGTTGAGCAGCGCGAAGAAGAAGCTCTCGAGCGGCCGCGGCAGGCCATGGCGGCGGAGCCAAGCGCTCGCCGGCGTGGCGTCGAGCGCGTCCAGGTCCGCCTCCGTGAGCCGTGACAGCGCGGCGCCCAGCCGCAGGGCGCCGCCCAGGCGATGGAGCGGCAGCCTCAGCCCGTAGGCCAGCCGCGCGACCACGCGCGGATCCGCGACCGGCCGCGCGGGGACGACGACGCTGCGACGCCGCCCATGGCGCTCGTCGAGGTAGAGGAACTCGCACACGGCGTCTGGGCAGAGCAGCGCCTCCTGCTCCACGCCGACCAGGCGCGCCAGCTCGTGGAAGCGTGAGCGCCGCGCCGGCCCGCCCGCGATGGGCCACAGCTCGTAGTGGCTGCCGGCGCGGCTGACGCCGAGCGCCTTGCCGCCAGGGCGGGCGTTCTTGTCGAGGACGAGCACACGCCAGCCGGCCTCCGCCAGGCGCGCGGCGCAGCCGACGCCGCCGAAGCCGGCGCCGATCACGATGGCGTCCCAGGGGGCGCTCACGCCTCAGCGCTCGCCGCCTGGCGCGAAGCCCTTGGGCGGGCGCCGCTGCCGCGTGCCCTTCACCCAGCGCGGGAGCGCGGGGAGCCTCAGCCAGCTCGACGCCTCGTGCGTGGCGCGCACGAGCCCCTCCACGTCCTTCTGGGTGTGCGCCAGCGCGCGGTGCACCCCGCGCGCGGCGAGGAGCTGCTCGGCCACGCGCCAGCCGGAGAAGCACGCGCTCTCCATGGACGAGGGCAGCCCGGTGTCGACCCAGTCACCGGCGAGCCACAGCCCCTCGATGGGGGAGCGCATGGCGGCGCGTCGCTGCTCCGTGCCAGGGAAGGGGCAGTGGATGGCCATGGGGATACGGTGCACCACCGAGTGGAGGAGCCGAGCCTTCGCCGCGCGGGGCAGGTACTCCGCGAGCTCCCGGCGCGTCTCGGTGACGAGCTCCTCGTCGCTCAGGCCGTCGGCGCGGTAGCTGTAGATGCAGTTGGTCCCGATGAGCGAGCCGCTCAGCGAGCGCTCCCGGTAGATGTTCGAGAAGTCATAGAAGTCGCAATTGAGATCGTTGGGATCGAAGGCGCGCGCCCAGAACTGCTCCCGCGTG
Source organism: Myxococcota bacterium (assembly GCA_963169915.1). Taxonomy (GTDB): domain Bacteria; phylum Myxococcota_A; class Polyangia; order Polyangiales; family Polyangiaceae; genus JADLEQ01. Next base: position 13,724 of record CAUJEM010000109.1, on the reverse strand, counting down.
AGCTGCTCGTCGAACCACAGGTAGGTGCTCACGTAGGGGCAGGGCTGGAAGTGGACCAGCTCTCGAAAGGGCGGGCGCCGCAGCCAGGGCCGCGGCACGAGCCGGCGCAGCGCGTGCGGCGGCAGCGCGGCGATCACCGTGCCAGCCTCGACCTTCCGGCCGTCCGCGAGCAGCGCGCCGGTGACGCGCTGGCCGTCGAGGCAGAGCTGCTCGGCGCGCGCCCCGAGCCACACCTCACCCCCCTCCGCCTCGATGAGCCGCCGCGCGCTCGGCGCGAACAGCTCGCCCAGCCCACCGTCCGGGAAGCCGACCTGGTAGTGACGGTGCCCGATGAGCCCCTGATAAAAGCGCAGCAGCGCGCCGGCCGAGCACAGCTCCAGCGGCACGTTCATGATGGACATGGCGCTGAAGCGCCAGAACCGATCGATGAACCACTCCGTGACCCCCATGGAGCGCAGGAACGCCGCGGCGTTCACGTTGTCGAGGCGCAGCACGTCCTCGGGGGAGAGCCGCGCGGCCAAGAGGGAGACGCGCAGGTTGCTCAGCCGGTCGGCGTGCCCCAGCGCCGGATCTGCCAGCACGCTGGGCGCGTAGTGGAGCGGCGGCGGCAGGTCCGCCATGGTCATGTCCGTCTCGCGCTGGCCGTCCACCATGCGGATGAAGCGCCCCGTCTGCCACACCACCTTCTCACGGGTGCCGCACTGCTCGAGCAGCGCCAGCATGTTGGGGTACTCCGAGAGCAGGATGTGCGGGCCAATGTGCACCGGATCGCCCGTCCGCTCGTCCACGTAGCTCATCGCGCGGCCGCCCAGCACCTCGTCCGCCTCGAGGACCAGCGTGCGCAGACCATGGCCGCGCAGGCCCACGGCCGCGGTGAGCCCGGCGAGCCCACCCCCAATCACCAAGACATCGACCCGCGTGACCTCGGCAGCGTCCATGAGCCCAGTCCCTCTCCGCGCGTCTGGTCAGCGCGCACGCTCACGGAGGATAGCCCAGACGCGGGCGCGCCGCAGCGCCCTTGAGGTCAGCGCGAGGGCCTCGGGCGCCCACCCTGGCGTTGCGGGCGCGCCGTCGGGCGGTGGCTGCTAGGCTGCAGCGCGGGCGGCGAGGCCTGCCGAGGAGGAGCGATGCGCTGCAAGCAGGTGTTCACGTGGGTGATGGGGGCGCTGGCGGTGGGCGCGGGCTGCTCGGCGAGCGGGTCCGTGGAGGGCGAGGGCGGCGGCGGCGGCGCGGGCAGCGCGGCGGCGGGCGGAGCGGTGGGCGTCGACGCTGGCGGCAGCGGCGGCGCCGGCCTCGTCATCCCGGATCCGCGGACCTGCGAGGAGGCGGAGGCCGGGCAGACCTACGTCGGCTGTGAGTTCTGGCCCACCGTCACCGACAACGTCGTGGCGCCCAGCTTCGATTTCGCCGTGGTGGTCGCGAACACCGGGGACGCTCCGGCGGAGCTGCGCGTGGAGCGCAACGGCGCCGTGGTCACCACGGCCACGGTGGCGCCCAAGGGGCTGACGAAGCTGTACCTGCCCTGGGTGCCCGAGCTGAAATCGGTCACCTGGCTCGCGGGGCAGCCGGACAACAACTGCCCCACCTGGGTGAAGGTCAACACCGTCAACGCGCGCGGCGGCGCCTATCACCTCACCTCCACGCGGCCGGTCGCCGTCTACCAGTTCAACGCCATCGAGTACGCCGGGCGCGGCGGCCCCCCCGGCAAAGACTGGAGCTTTTGCCAGAGTCAGCGCTGCACGCCGAGCAGCGCCTGCTTCTCTTACACCAACGACGCCTCCTTGCTGCTGCCGTCCACGGCGCTCACCGGCACCTACCGGGTGGCGGGCAGCGCGCCCTGGACGCGCCCGGACGAGGGCGACCCGGGCAACCCCAACCCGTCGAGCTTCACCTTCCCCGCGTACTTCGCGGTGACCGGCACCGTCGCGGACACGGACGTGACGGTGCAGCTCTCTGCCACCGCCTCCATCGCCGCTGGCGGCGGCGTGCCCGCGACGGGTCCGGGGGGCACGGCGCGCTTTCGCGTGAGCGCGGGGGACGTGGTGATGGTGGTCGGGACCCCCAGCAGCGACTTCAGCGGCACGCTGGTGCGCGCCACCAAGCCGGTGCAGGTCATCAGCGGCATCGCCTGCACCAACGTGCCGGCGAAGCTCGAGGCCTGCGACCACCTGGAGGAGAGCGTGCTGCCAGCGGAGACGCTGGGGCGCCGCTACTTCGTGACGCGCCCCACCGGGCCGGACGGGCAAGCGCGCGTCCACACCGTGCGCCTCTACGGCAACGTGGACGGCACGCGGCTCAGGTACCCCTCCGGCAACCCCGGGGGACCGGCGACGCTGGACGCGGGGCAGTTCGTCCAGCTGGACTCGGTGAGCTCGGACTTCGAGGTCGTGGGAGACCATGAGTTCATCGTGGCCTCCTTCCAGCACGGCGCAGGGCCCATGAGCGGGGCTCGCCTCGGTGACCCCTCGCAGAGCACCATGACGACCGTGGAGCAGTACCGGCTCGAGTACATCTTCCTCGCGCCGGACGACTATGCCGTGAGCTACGCGGACGTGGTGATGCCGCTCGACGCCACGCTGCAGCTCGACGGCGCCGCGCTGAGCGTCACGCCGACGCCGATCGGCTCCGGCTATGGCGTGGCGCGCGTCGGCTTGCCAGCCGGCAGCGGCGCGCATCGGCTCGAGGCCTCCGCGCCCGTCGGCCTGCAGGTGATGGGCTACGGCGACTACACGAGCTACCAGTACCCTGGGGGCCTCAACCTCGGAAGGATAGCGCCGGTGCCGCCGCGGTGAAGCGGCGCCGGCCGCGCGGCGCAGCGGGGCGCGGCGGCGCGCGTGACGGCCCGGGGACGCCCCGCCCCTGCGAGCAGCGCGCTCACGGCGCCGCCGCCCGGTGAGGAGGCTCGGCCACCGCGCGCGCCGCAGCGGCGAGCGCGGCGCCGAGGTCCGCCAGCAGATCCTCCTTGGCCTCGATGCCGACCGAGAGCCGCAAGAGGCCGTCGCCGATGCCGGCGACCGCGCGCGCCTCGGCGCTCATGGCCGCGTGCGTCATGGTGGCCGGGTGCGCGATCAGGCTCTCCACGCCGCCGAGCGACTCCGCCAAGGTGAACCAGCGCAGCGCCCCGAGGAAGGCGCGCACCGCGGGCTCGCCGCCGCGCAGCTCGAAGCTGAGCATGGCGCCGAAGCCGGCCTGCTGGCTCGCGGCGAGCGCGTGCCCCGGGTGCGAGGGCAGGCCCGGGTAGTAGACCTTGCGCACCGATGGGTGGGCGTCGAGCAGCTGCGCGATGCCCATGGCGTTGTCCTGGTGCACGCGCAGGCGAGCCTCCAGGGTGCGCAGCCCGCGCAGGGTGAGGAAGCTGTCGAAGGGCGAGCCCGTCAGCCCGAGCGCGTTCGCCCACCAACCGAGCCGCTCGTGCAGCTCGGGGCTGCGCGCCACCGCCGCGCCGCCGACCACGTCACTGTGGCCGTTGATGTACTTCGTCGTCGAGTGCAGCACGACGTCGGCGCCGAAGTCGAGCGGGCGCTGCAGCGCGGGTGACAGGAAGGTGTTGTCCACCGCCACCAGCGCGCCCACCCCGTGAGCCGCCTCGATGACCGCCCGAAGATCCGTGATGCGCAAGAGCGGGTTGGACGGCGTCTCCACCAGCACCAGCTTCGGCGCCCGCGCGAGCGCGGCGGCGAGCGAGGCAGGGTCACCGAGGTCGGCGGTGATGAGCTCGAAGTGGCGCTTGCCCGCCAGCGCGTGGAACAGCCGCCAGCTCCCGCCGTAGGCGTCGTGCGGCACCACCAGGCGCTCTCCCGGCTCGAGCAGCGCGCTGAGCAGCAGCGTGATGGCGGCCATCCCCGTGGCGGTGACCACGCCGCCCGCGCCGCCCTCCAGCTCCGCGAGCGCGCCGCCGAGCAGATCGCGGGTCGGGTTGCCGCTGCGCGTGTAGTCGTAGCGTCGCTTGCTCCCGAGGCCTGCGAAGCTGAAGTTGCTCGACAGCACGACGGGTGGAGTGACCGCGCCGTAGGCGGGGTCACGGTCGATGCCGGCGCGCACGGCGCAGGTGGCGGGCAGGCAGCGGGCGGCGTCGTTCGCGGGAGAGCTGAGGTGGGTCATGGTAGGGCTCCGGAGGTGCCGAGGGCCTCGGCGAGGATGGGGTCGACGAGCCGAGGCTCTTTGAGGAAGGCGTCGTGGCCGTAGCGCGAGCGGAGCACGCGCAGCTCGCCGCGCTCGCCGAGGGCCTGCGCGAGCGTGGCGGAGTCGCCGAGCGGCACCAGGCGGTCGCTGTCGACGGCGACCACCGTCACCGGAGCGCCGATGGTCGCAGGATCCACGCGATGCAAGTCGATGGACTCCGAGAGGCGGAGGTAGGCGGTGAGCGGCGTGCGGGCCACGTACCGTGCGCCCGCGGCGTCCAGGTAGTCCTCGGCGGCGCAGCGCACGCGGCCGTCGACGAGCCGCGGCGCGGCGGCGAAGCGCTCGGCAAATTCCTCGGGGGTGCGGTAGCTGAGCATCGCGAACTGTCGCGCCAGCGCCAGGCCCTGCGCGTCGGCGTGCTGGTGCTGGCCGAGCGCGACCGCCCGCCGCTGGAGCGCGCGCCACGCCGCCGCGTAGGGGTGCGGCTGGTGCGCGCCGCTGACCGCGACCAGCCGCCGTAGGCGCGCCGCGTGCCGCGCGGCGAACTGCAGCCCGACCAGCGCGCCGTAAGAGTAGCCGACGTAGGCGTGGAGCCGCGCGACGCCCAGCGCGTCGAGCAGCAGCGCCAGGGCGTCGGCTTGATCGGCGGTGTCGATGGGCGCGTCGAGCTGGCCGTCCGCGCCCAGGTAGTCGACGGCCAAGAGCCGATACCGGGAGGGGTCGAGCGCGCGGCCTGCGCTCACCAGCGCGTCCGCCCAGCCGGCCTCCGGAAAGCGGGCGCTCGGCGCGACGTGGCGATGGGCCGAGATGCCCCCAGCGAGCAGCACCACCGGGGCCGCGCGAGGGCCGTGCAGCTCGTAGCGCAGCGTGACAGAGCGCTGCCCGGCGTAGCGCAGGCGCAGCGAGCGCGACAGCTCTCCGCGCCGCGCGCTCGGCGTGGCGGAGGCGAGCGCGCGCTCGGGCGTGGAGCGAGACTGAGCGAGGGCGGGGCTCATGGCGAGGTTCCTGGTGAGGGGGATCGCCATCGAGCCCGTGGGGGCCCACGTTCGTCACGCGTGACCGCGGGACGAACCATCTCTCGGAGACCCCTGGGGCCTCCGCAGGATTTGGCACCTGGCCAGCGCTGGCGCGCCCGCTGGTTGCCCCGGCTTCAAAGGGCCTGTCCCTCTGCCGGTCTCGATGGCGAGCGCGAGGATGCCGCCACCGCCCGAGCTTGTCAAGTCTTTTATCCGGATGCGCGGATAGTACGCCCTGGGGCGCACTCGGGCCCGGCGCGACGGAGCGCCTCCGGCGCGCTCGTCGCGCCCGCCGCCACGACCCCGTCGCTCGCGCCGGGCCAGCGCCGGGCGGTACCGTGGGGCGCGCGGCTCCTCGCTGCGCCACGGCGGTGACTCGCGCCGAGAATGACCGCACCATCGCCAGCGGAGTCGATCCGCGCCGTGACGAGCGCTCCAGGTGCAGCCGCACGTCCGCGGTCGACCGATGGCGCGATGTCATCGACGTCGGCCTCGCCCAGCGTAGCGTCGCCGGGCCGCAGGCGTGCTCCGATCACCGTGTCCGTCTCCGCCACACGCGCCAACAGAGGGTGGTAGCAGGGGCGACCGTGGAAGTGCGGGTTGTAGCCAGGCAGCGCGCCCTCCTGCTCGCCGAAGAGCGGCTCGACCGTGCTGTCGATGTCGAGCGTCACCGAGCACAGCCCTCGCTCGCGACGCTGGAACAGACCTTGCTCCGCCACGAGGTCTTCGAGGGCCTCCCGCTCGTCCGGCTCGAGGCGCCGCAGACCGTCGTAGAGCACCTCCACGCTCGGCACCGCGCCGCCGGCGAGGTGCACCAAGAACGGATCCAGCGCGAGCCACTCCAGGTCGAACACGCGGTGCGCACCGACCACCGCGAGCTCGATCGGCAGCTGCAGCTGAGGGTGCATCGGGTAGACCACGCGCCACCCCTGCTTCAGGTGCCCGAACCGCCAAGCGAGCTGCGCTCCGAAGCGCTCCCCTTGCGGGAAGCCGTCGAAGGCGACCAGCCCACCCACGGCAGACAGGCTCTGAGCGTCGGCTCCGCGGCAGCGTGCCGTGACGTCCGCGCGGCGCACACGCGTTCCTACGCGTTGCCAGCCGCTGCCCGATGCCGTCTTGCATCCCCGCGCCGCCCGTAGCACCGTTCAGGTGCCCCGCTCGCGCTCGCGCTCGCGGTTGGTGTTCATCAACCACTGATGACGGGCGAGCTGGGCGCTGAATTCATGCCCCAGCCGCGATCATGCCAGCAACTTCGACAGTGCGCGGTCGCCCCATGGGGCGAAGTCTAGGCTCAGCGAGCCCGACGAAGTGGGAGCTTTTCCCTAGAATTTACGACGACGTCTACGGCGCCGACCACTCTCTCGGTTTTTTTTGGCGGCGATACGTCCCGATCCTCCTCGCGTTCGTCCTCTTCACCGAGCTCCCCTTCGTGCGGCGCCGGACGGGCCTCTCTCCCGGGTTCTGCGCCGCCGCGCTCCTCGCCCACGCGCTGGTGTTCGGTGGCGAGGTGCACCTGCGGATCTCTCGGTTCGTCGGCATGCGGGGCTACACGAGCCTCGTGCTGACGATGAATTTTCTCGTCGTCGCGACGCTTTGCGTGAGCCCGGGCCGCTTCGTGCTCCTCGTTTGGCCGCTCTATTTCCTGTATCTTGCGATCCCTAGCTTCAACGCGTCTCCGTCCGTGTACGTCGCCTTGCTCGCCATGGCCTCACCCCTGCTCGCGGCATCGGCTTGGGCCCGGCTCGGCATCTCGAGCTGGCAAGACGGCGTCGCTCTACTCGGCATCATCTCCGGGTTGGCGGGGCTCGCGTACGTGCTCTTGGCGGGTTACGCGCGAAGGGCGCGGGCAGAGCGCGCGCTCATCGCGCAGCTTCGCGTCAAGCAAGCGGAGGACGCGCAGAAGCTCGCGATCGCCGACGACCTCCACGACACGCTCGGCGCGGCGCTCGCGGAGGCCGCGCTCTGGCAAGAGCTTGGCAAGAGCGCAAGCGGTGAGGAGGGGCGCGTGGCGCTCGAGCGAGCCGAGAAGAGCCTACGTGACGCCATGCGCGAGCTGCGCGCTGCCGTCGCCACCCTGAGCGATGGCCGCGTCCGCCATGAGCACATCGTCGACCACCTCCGGACGTGGCTCGAGAGCCGCTGCGCGGCATCCGGCGTCACCCTCGAGCTGGAGTGCGAGCGGGCAGACGGCACGCTGGAGGGGGGCCAGGCCCACCACCTCATGAAGCTCGCCGAAGAGGCCGCGGCCAACGCGCTGAAGCATGGAGCCCCCACGCGGCTCTTCGTCCAGCTCTCCTTGGGACCGGACCTCCGCCTCGTCGTGCGCGACGACGGTGAGGGCTTCGACCCGCGCTCCGTCCGCGAGGGGCACGGGCTCTCCTCGCTGCGAAGACGCGCGTCGCGGCTCGGGGGCACGCTGGACATCGAGTCCCGCGTGGGTTACGGAACGAGCATCGTCTTCCGCGGGATCGCGCGCTGATGCAGCTCCTCATCGTCGAAGATCACGCTGGCTTCCGCGAGGCGTTGTCGAGCGGGCTCGTTGCCGCAGGCTTCGACGTCGCTGCCGCCTGCGCCACGGGCGAGCAAGCGGTGCAGCTCGCGGGCGAGCGCTCGTTCGACGCCGCGATCGTCGATCTCGGCCTCGTGGGGATGAGCGGGACGGAGACCATCCGCGCCCTCCGCGCACGGTGGCCTGAGCTCCCGGTGCTCGTGCTCACGGTCTTCGAGAACCCGGCGGACATCGTCGGCGCCATCGAGGCCGGGGCACAGGGGTATCTGCTCAAGGGCGTCCCCCTCGAGGAGCTCGCGAGCGCGCTGACGCAGCTCTCGAGCGGCCTGTCGCCCATCTCACCGTCGGTCGCGCGGCACCTGCTCACGACGATGCGCGAGCGGAGCCGCCCTCCCTTGCCCTCGCCGCTGACCGTGCGCGAGCAGGACGTCCTCGAGCTGCTCGTGCGGGGCCATTCCTATGGCGACGCCGCCAAGGCGCTCGCCATCAGCGTCAGCACCGTGCAGACCCACGTGCGCCACATCTACGGCAAGCTCGAGGTCTCGACGAAGGCCGAGGCGACGTTCATCGCGCTGAAGGAAGGGTGGGTACGCCCCTAGCGCGTCTCCTCGTGGGTCACATGTTCATGCGATTTCGTCCGCAGGCGTGAGGGTTGATGCTCGGGGCATGAAGCATCTCCTCGCGCAACGGCTCTCGTCCATCGCCTGCGTCACGGCGCTCGCCGCGCTCGCGGTCACGGCCTGCTCAAGCTCGGTGGAGGCCACCGGCCGCGGCGCGGGCGGCGCGGGCGGCGCGGGCGGCGCGGGCGGCGCGGGCGGCACGGGCGGCACGGGCGGCACGGGCGGCGGCAGGGATTCAGGGACGGAGGGCGGGGCGCCGGCGACCGCGTCCGCGACGATTGGTGCCGAGGGGGGGGAGATCGACGTCCTTGGGCTGCGGCTCGCCATCCCCGCGGGCGCTCTCTCGGAGGACAGCCTCGTCACGGTGACGCGGACCGGGCAGCCCGCCCCCGGTGTCGCCTACACGTCGCTCTATCGCTTCGACCCGGAGGGGCTCACCTTCGATCTGCCGGCGAGCGTCTCGTTCGACGTACCGGCAGTGGCGCTCTCCAAGCCGCTCGCGGTCTACTGGTCCAAGAGCGATGAGCCGAGCGCCTACGAGGACGTGGGCGGCACCCTCCGTGCGGGCGCCATCGTCGCGAAGGTGACGCATTTTTCGACGGGCTACGTCGGGGAGGCGAGCGCTCCTGGGGACGGCGGCGTCGAAGAGGGCGGGGCCGACTCGGGGCCCCCGCTCGACGCGAGCACGGACGCCCAGGACGCGAGCCCGGAGGATGGCGGCGCGGGCGACGCTGGGACGGGGGACGGTGGCGCGGGTGACGCTGGGACGGGGGACGGCGGCGGGCTCGACGATGGCCCCCAGCTGCAGAGACTGAGCACCACGGAGGTCCTCAGGGGCTCGGGAGACTTGCCGATCACCGTCGGTTTCCTCGACAGCCACGGCCCCACGGGCGCGACGATCCTCCGCGCGAACGGGGTCGACCTGCCGACGTACAGGTACTCGGGCCTCGCCCTCACGGCGCTCGTTCCAGCGAGCCACCTCGCCGCCGCAGGCACCGTGACCATCACGGCGTTCACGCCGCGCGTCGGCGAGTCCAACGCGCTCACGCTCGCGGTGGTCAGGAGCGGAAACCCCGCGCCGACGATCACCTCGGTGCTCCCGGCCACCGTCCCCCAGAACACGCCGACGAACACCACGCTCGCCGTCACGGGCAGCGGCTTCCTCAGCGGAGCGACCTGCTATCTCGGCCCCTTCCCCGCGAACCTCGGCTACGCGAATCAGGGCCAGGTCACTTGTAGCGTTAGCACCTATAGTGCCCTCACCGCCGGCGACCTCCCCGTGCGAATCGTCAACCCAGGTCCCGGCGGCGGCGCCAGCGGCCCGGGCGCGCTCACGATCTCGGGTAGCAACCCCCCGGCGGGCATCACCTCGCTCACGCCGTCCGTGCTCGGTGTGGGGACGGCGCCCATCGCGCTCGAGCTCGGCGGCACGGGCCTCTTGCCGACCACTCGCATCGAGGCCGTCGTCGGGAGCGAGGTCTCCCCCCTCGAGTTTCAATATCCGTACGCCATAACGCAGAAGCCGCGCGTCGTCATCCCGCGCTCCCTGCTCGAGGCGCCCGCCAGCGTCGTCATTCGAGCCACGAACCAGGCGCCGGGCGGTGGCTCCTCCACGACGGCGACGCTCGAGGTGGTCGCGGGCAACCCCACGCCGCAGCTCACGAGCCTCACCTCTTCTTCGCCCTTGAAGCGAGGTGAGAGCGGGCAAACGCTCACCTTGACCGGCTCGGGCTTCGGCGCCTACTCGAGCGTCCGCGAGGTAGGCACGTCGACCTGGTTGCCCGTCGTATCGTACACCGAGACGACGCTCGTCGTCACCGTCCCGGACTCGCTGGTCGCGCAGGCTGGCACGCTGCTCGTGGAGGTCGTCAACGCCGCGCCCGGCGGAGGCGCGAGCGCCGCGCGCACGGCGACCGTCTTCGCCCTACCGACGCTCACCTCGATCACGCCGAGCAGCGTCGTCGCTGGCTCGGGGAGCTTTCAGCTCACGGTCGCTGGGACGGACCTCGCCCAGGGGGGCTTCCGCATCATCTACGTGGGAGCAGCGCAGCTCTTCCCCGGGGAGGGCTGGACGGTGACGGTGCCCGCCAACGTGATCGCTGCGCCCGCTACGCTCGACGTCGTCGCTGGGATCGAGGGCATCGGGAACAGCAACGCGCTGCCGCTCACGGTGACCCCCCCTTGAGCGGCGTCGTGGGCTTACTCGCTCAGCGCTCGCTGCGCCGCGCCGAGCGGCAGCTCCGCGACGATGCGCGTCCCACCCGCCGACCCTCTGCCAATCTCGAAGCGACCGCCGAGCTCCTGCGTCCTCGCCCGCATCCCCTTCACGCCCCGCCCGGCGGCCTCCGCGGCGGGCTCGAACCCGACCCCGTCGTCCTCGAGCTCCAACCGCGCCAGCCCTCCGTGCACCGAGAGGCGGGCGACGAGGCGCCGAGCCCCGGCGTGCTTGACGGCGTTGCTCAGGCCCTCTTGAAACACGCGCGCGATGCCGAAGCGGAGCGCCGAGGGCAGCTTGACGCCCGGCTCCCCCTCGAGCTCCACGAGGGCGTCGAGCCCCGCCGAGGCGGCGACGCGTCGCGCGTGGACGCGGAGCGCGTCACCAAAGGCCCGGGCGTCGAGCTCATCGGGAGCCAGCGCGTCGAGCAGCCCCCGCAGCTCGACGAGCCCACCGCGCGTGGCCTCCGCGATCGCCTCGGCGGCGCTGCGGACGCTCTCCGGATCCGTCCGCTTGGCGAGGAGGTCGGCGTAGAGCGCCGCGGTCGACAGGCTCGCCCCCACCGAGTCGTGCAGGTCGCGCGCGAGCCGCTCCCGCTCGCGCAGGGCCCGCTCCTGCGCGAGGGCGCGCTCGAGCTCGTCTCGCTCGGCGAGGGCTTGACGGACATCGGTGCGGCGAATCGCGTTATAATGATAGGCGACCAAGCACGTGACCGCGATGAAGACGGGGCCGCCGATGGCTGAAGAGGGGCTCGCGCCCGCCATCCAATAGACCGGAATGCCGAGGAGAGGCGAGAGCGTGTGGGCGAGGAGGACGATCCACGATGGGCCATAGTCGTAGTCGGCGCCGTTGATCCCCGCGAACATGACCGCGAACACCCAGAGTGGGCTCGTGGGCTCGCCGCTCGCGAGGGGCAGCGCGACGACGACGGCCACCCCGAGGAAGACGTCACCGACGTTGAGGAGATCGAAGGCCAGCTTCTCCGTCCGTGCGCGCGGGACGAGCCACCGCTCGGCGATGGCGATCCAGAGCGCGTACCCCATCACGATGGGCGCCGAGTAGAGCGCGCGCACGCCGACGACGCGCTCGACCTGGGGAATGGCCAGCACCGCCGCGAGGAGGAGACACTGTAGGATCACCGATACTCCGCCTCGCGGTTGGGCGCTCAGGAGGTTCTTCCTCGAGAAGCGAACCCAAAGGCGATAAGCGGACATGATCGCTGGGCTCATCCTCGCCGCTTTGGGCCGCGGGCGCCAGCGCGACGCGCAGGGCCGTGCGGGGGGGCGTACGAGACGCGGCGTGGGGTCGGGGGTGGGCCTCGCGGCGGGGCTCGGTGTCGCAGTGGTCGGCTCGGTCTGCGCCGCCGCCGCGAGCTTCGCCCGCGGGCGCTTCGTTCGCTCCGGCACGAGGGCCACGTGTCGCGACGGAGGGCTCGGCGTCGAACCCGGCCTGCTCGGCGACTCCCATGGACATGCGATGGTCTCGGCTCGCGGCCACCGATACCGTGGTCGCCATAATGAAATCCTCGGCCGCGTGCGTCTTCTTCTCAGTGATGCTTGGGCTCCTTGGCGGTGTCGCGTGCGGCACGTCCAACGACGACTCTGGCTCGCCGCCGGGGGACGGGGGGGGGGCTTCGTCCGACGGAGGCTCATCGCCCACGACGAGCGACGTGGTGCGCGTGTGCATGCTCAACAACGCGTGTGGGAACCAGTCGCCGCTCGGCCTCGCCGCCGACACGTGCGTCGAGAGCGTGCTCAAGGCGCGCCTCTACGGCCACGTCACGGAGGCCCCGGAGCAAACCCACCGCTACGAGAGGATGTTCGAGTGCGCGAGGACGGCGAAGACTTGCTCCGAGTACCTCGCCTGTACGCGCTTCGGGGGGACGTGCGAGGGCACGGTGGCTGGATCGTGTCAGGGGACGATCGCCTATGCGTGCTCATCCCCGGGCCGCAGCGAGCAGCCGCCGATCTTCGACTGCGCCCTCGTCGGCGCGACCTGTGAACCTAGCGGGAGCGGCGGGGTCTGCGTGCAGCCCGCCTCTGCGCCCGCGTGCACGAGCGACGCTCGCTGCGACGGCAACACGCGCGTCGTGTGTCGCCCGAAGGCAGGCGGCGGCACGGGAGAGCTCCGCTCGGACTGCCCGGCCGGCACGACGTGCCTCTCGGACGGGCGCGCGGCCGCCTGCCTCGCCGAGTCGAAGCCGTGCGCCGCGCTGGGCTCGCAGTGTGAAGGAGACACCGCCGTCCTCTGCGCCGGGCAGGGCGACAGCCTCAGCGAGGTTCGGTCGGGCTGCGCCGCCGTCGGTCGCAAGTGCGCGCTCGATGAAAAGAACGTCGCGCGCTGTGTCCCTATTGCGTCGGACTGCACGGCCGCCACGGGCTATGCCAACACGACACGCTGTGACGGCACGACGCTCGAGGTGTGCATCGAGGGTCGCGTCGAGCGCCTCGATTGTGCGTCGGTCGGGATGACGTCATGCACGGTCTCGCCAGGCATCCCGAGCGTCCGCCCCGACACGGCCACGTGCCAGTGAGCGCGCCGATCGCGGGGCGATGTTGGCGCCTTGCCCCGCGCGACGCACCCAGCCGAGCGGTGCGACGCCGCCGACGTGGCACAGCTCGCCCGCTCGTGACGCAAGGGCACGCCCGCCGTCGACGACGAGAGCCGCGCGAGCGTCGTCACCAGCGACCCCGCCCGCGCTGAAGCCGAGCACGCGCATGCCGGTGGTGGTGGCTCAGTCGCTCGGCATCGTGCAGCTGAGGAGCGCGAGTCCTTGCTGGACGCAGGCCGGGCTCGTGGGCGCCTCGGTCGTCGAGCCGCATCCATGGGGTGACTCTGGATGCAGTCGAGATAGGTCTGGAACGCCGCGTCGAGCTTCTGGGACGAGCACGCCGACCGCTGGCTGTTGCAGCTCGCCTCGCAGGCCGCCTGGTCGTGCTCGCCTTGCGGGCACGCGAGCGCGATGGACTGGGCGCACGTGCTCGCGCAGGTCCCGGTGGAGCTGCCGCCACCACCGTCGTCGCCCTCGCCGCACGCCACCATCCCGGCGGACAAGAGTCCGAGCAGAGCCACCTTCATCGAGATCGATCGGTACCTTCACTCCGCCAATCGATACGAGGTTCCAGGGGCACGGAAGACCGTCAGCGCATGAACGGGGGACCCGCGCCCGTAAAAAACCCCATCGGGGGAATGAAGGGCGCCACCCCCCCGATAAAAAAGGGGTAACGCGACGGGAAAGGTGG
>CAUJEM010000108.1 GCA_963169915.1 Myxococcota bacterium | reverse complement strand
CGTGCTGCCGAGGTACATGTCGGTCTTCATGTCCTTGTAAGCGCCGCTGCTGAAGGCGGCGGATTTCACCGGCGCCCAGGTGGCGGGACCGGAGCCACTGGGGGCGTTCCAGTCATTGTTGCAGCTCGTGGTGGGCTCCATCTGACACCCCTTGGAAGTGTCTCCAGTGATGGCCTCACGGACCTCGAAGCTGCCCGCAGCACCGTTGTACCGGACGAGCACCGCGGCCCCTCGTCCCATGGCGTGGAGGCGCGCGCTCGTGTAAATCATCCCGATCTGGTTGGCGGCCTCTCGGGTCCGTGCGCTGCGCATCCGGGCGAGCAGGGTCGGCACGGCGAGGGTTGCCAAGACGCCGATGATGATGACCACCACCATCATCTCGAGCAGGGTAAACCCCCGCCGGCTCCCGCTTTGGCGAGGGAGCCGCGCTGGGTGGCGGGGGACGAGGGACAGATGGCTCACAGGAGGACCCACCTCGATCCTGCAATAACCATACCGAGGTTATGCCAGCGTAGCTATCGGATATGTCAGTAGATTTTCTCCCTGTACCGGGGCAAAGCAGCAAGGATTGCATCACCTTGCAACTCTTGCAGGGCTCGGGAAGCGCTGCGCGGCGGTTCAGCGCTTGGCGTGAGGGGCAGGCTCAAGCTAAGGGGCGAGACTCATGCGCGCATCCCTTCTTCGCACCGCTGCCGCTGCCCTGGCTGCCCTCGGGCTGGTCGCTTGCTCCCGCTCGGAGCAGCGCTTGGAGCAAGGGGAGGCGCCGCCGCCCGTGGCGAGCAGCACGCCGGGGGCGTGCAGCGGCGGGGGAGGCCAGCTGAGCGACGAGGAGGCCAGGGGCTACATGCCGCGCGTGTCCGGCGACTACTGCCTCGATCCCAACGGGGACGCTCGCACCTTCGGCCAGGGCGCGAAAAACAGCCTGGACGAGGTGTGCACGCAGCTCTTCGACGGTGAGTGCGAGGTCTACAAGGCGTTCGGGCTGAGTCGTGTGGTGACGTTGCGTTACGTCGACGGGACGGGGTCTCCAGGGGAGATCTCGGTGAACGTCTCGCGCTTCAGCCGTAAGGAGGGGGCCTATGGTTTCTTCACCAAGCGCGTCGTCGCCGGAGGAGATCCCGCGGAGGCGAGCGTCCGACCGCTGGAGGCCGGCGGCGCGGGGGCGCTCGGCGCGGGCGTGGCGTACGTCTGGCGTGGCGAGTACGTCGCCGAGCTGCGCTACAACAACGAGCGAGAGTCGCCGGATCAGCTCCGCGCGAGCAGCGAGCGGCTGCTCCCGGAGTTGGGCAAGGCGTTGGGAGAGAAGCTGCCCGGGAGCCCGGCGCCGCTCGCCGCGGTCGCCGCGCTGCCCAGCGCGGAGCGGCTGCCGCTCGGGCTGGACTACGAGGCGCGGGACGCCCTGGAGGTGAGCGGCGCCGGTCCCGGCGCCCTCGGGTACTACCGCTCGGGGGATCAGCGCTATCTGGGCCTGGTGATGCTGCGCTCGGATGAGGACGCCGCCAAGGACGTGCTGCGCGTCTTCAAGAAGCTCCCGGGAGCCAAGCCGCTCGAGGGGCAGCCGCTCGAGGGGGTGCGCTTCACGCTGCAGGACGGTGAGGGACCGAAGCGCGAGTGGGTGCTCGCCCGCAAGGGGAGCGTGCTCTGCGCGGTGGGTGACGACGACAGCTCCGCCAGCGCGCAGCAGCACCCGCTGTCGCTCGCGGACAAGCTCGGGAAGCTGACGAGCTGGCTCGCGGGGCTCGAGGCGGGGGCGAGCGCGCCCAAGGCGGGGCCTCCAGGCGCCGCCGCGGCCTCCGCGACGCCTTGACGGCGAGAGCCGCGGGGACCCACTGCACGGCGGTGGACCGCGGCGCGCGGCACTCGCGCCGCTGCGGGGGCGAGTTGTGGTAGACGCACGCCTCGGCTCGACGCTACGGATCGAGCCCAGGAGAACATCGTGCCCTTTCAGCTGCCGGAACAGCACCAACTACTTCAAGCCACGGTCCGTGAATTTTGCGAGCGTGAGGTGCGGCCCCACGCGCGCGCTTGGGACGAGCAGGAGCGCTTCCCTTCGGAGCTCGTCCCCAAGCTCGCGGCGCTCGGCGTGCTCGGGATTCGGATCCCGGAAGAATACGGCGGCGCCGGGATGGACACCCTGGCCTACGCCGTGGTCGTCGAAGAGTGCGCGAGGGTCGACGGCTCGCTGGCGCTCACCGTGGCCAGCCACAACGGCCTCGGGACGGGGCACATCCTCGCGTTTGGCAACGAGGAGCAGAAGCGCCGCTACCTGCCGCGCGCCGCGTCCGGGGAGTGGCTCGCCGCGTGGGCGCTCACGGAGCCCGGCAGCGGCTCGGACAGCGCCAACCTCCAGACCACCGCCGTCAGGGACGGCAGCGGCTGGCGCATCAACGGCACCAAGATGTTCATCACGCAGGGTACCGTGGGGGGCTTCTGCGTCGTGCTGGCGCGCACCAACAAGGATGAGAAGGCGCAGCGGGGCATCACCGCCTTCATCGTGGAGCATGGCACCCCGGGCTTCAATTCCAGCAAGAAGCTGGAGAAATACGGCTGCAAGTCCAGCGACACCGCGGAGCTCAGCTTCGAGAACGTGTTCGTGGGGGACGAGCAGCGGCTGGGTGAGGTGGACCACGGCTTCATCGACACCATGATGATCTTGGACCGTGGCCGGATCTCCATCGCGGCGATGGCGCTCGGCCTAGGCCGCGGCGCGCTGGAGCTGGCGACGCGCTACGCCAAGGAGCGCGTCACCTTCGGCAAGCCCATCGGGCAGCATCAAGCCATCCAGTTCATGCTGGCGGATGGACGCACCCAGCTCGACGCCGCGCAGCTCCTCATCCACCGCGCCGCGCGGCTGTGTGACGCCGGCCAGCCCTATTCGGTGGAGGCCAGCATGGCCAAGCTGTTCGCCAGCGAGGCCGCCACCAAGGTCTGCAACGACGCCGTCCAGATCCACGGCGGCTACGGCTACACCCGTGAGTTCGAGGTGGAGCGCCACCTGCGCGACGTGAAGCTCTGTGAGATCGGCGAGGGCACCAGTGAGGTGCAGCGGATGGTCATCGCCAAGCACCTGCTGCGCTGAGCGACCTCTCGCCGGGGAGGCGAGGAGCCCAGCGCCGCCCTCCCGCCCAGCGCGTCACTCGGTGCGCTGGATGACGTGGAAGCCGAAGGAGGTCTCCACCACGTCGCTGAGCTCCCCGGGCTGGAGCGCGAAGGCGGCGTCCGCGAAGGGGGCCACCATCATCCGCTTGGTGAAGGCGCCCAAGGCGCCGCCGCGGGCCGCGCCGCCGGGCTCGTCCGTGTACTCCCGGATCAGCGCCTCGAAGTCCTCGCCGGCGCGGGCGCGGGCGAGCGCCTCCTCGGCGCGCAGCCTGGCGGCCTCCTTGCTGCGGGTGATCTTGCTCGAAGCGCGCAGCGCTCCGGCGTACTGCACGAGCAGGTGACGCGCGGATACGGTGGGCTCCGCCTCGGCGCCCGGCTCTGGCTCCGCGTCCTCCCCGCTCCAGCTCCCCGCGCTGGAGAGCGGTGGTGGTGGCGCGGGCGCGACGCGCGCTGGGTCCCCTGGCCCCTCGAACGTGGTCACGACGCAGCCGGGCAGGGGCAGCAGGGCGAGCGCGAGCAGCAGCGCCCAGCCCCTCACCGGCGCGGGGCGGGCGCGGGGGGCGCGCAGGCTGTGCCGCGCGCCCTCGAGCCGCGCCCCAGAGTGGCGCTCAGCCAAGCTCAGCCCAGGCGTTCGTGATCACCGGCTCAGGGCGGTCCTCGGCGTAGGCCTGGACCGCGACGCGGCCGTCGCCCAAGTCCCAGCCTTTGGTCGTGATCTTCTCGCCTGGCCAGACGGGCTTGCGGAACTGCGCCTGGAAGGCCTTGAGCTTGAGCGCGTCCCCACCCGCGGCGTGCTTGGCGATCGCGCGTCCGACGAAGCCGTAGGTGCACAGTCCGTGCAAGATGGGCCCCTGGGGGAAGCCCACCATGGTCGCGAAGCTCGGATCCGCGTGCAGCGGGTTGAGGTCGCCGGAGAGCCGGTAGAGCAGCGCTTGCTCAGGGGTGGTGGTCTCCTCTTCCACCCAGGTGGGCGCCTGACCCTCGGGGATCTCCGGGTGGCTCACCTTGGGGGGAGGCTCGCCCCCGAAGCCACCCGCGCCGCGCACGATGATCGACCACTCGGTCTCGAACACCGGCTTGCCGCCGATCTCCGTGGTGGTCGCCACGAGGATCTGCCCCATCTTCTTGAGGTCGTAGACGCCCTTGACGGTCCCCACCGTGGTCATGGTGCCCTCGGAGGGGATGGGCGCGAGCATCCGGATGAGCTGGCCTCCGTGCACCACCATCGCCGGGTTGCCGCCCGTCTTGCCGAGCAGCTCGCCCAGGGCGACGAGCGGCGGGATGACCGCGAAGGTGGGGTAGACCTTGGGCCCGCGGCCCTCGAAGATGTAGTCGAGCTCCTCGCGCTTGGCGCCGATGCCGAGCGCGTAGAGCGAGACGGCCTTCCAGTCGTACTTGAAGGTGTACGGCTGGCTCGTGTAGCCCACTGCGGAAACGTCGAGGGTCATGCTTGTTCTCCCGTTGGTCGTCGAGCGATAGTTTCAACGCGTGGAGCCGTCAACGTCCGCCTCGCTCCTCGGGCTCGTCTCCACCCTCACCGCCGTGACCGAGCCGGAGCTCCGAGGGCTGGCCTTTGGCTGGGCGAGGGCCATGCCCAGCGTCGTGCTCATCCCCGCCTTCGGGCTGCGGGCCGTGCCCACGCCGGTGCGCGGGGCCCTGGCGCTGTGCTTGGCGCTCGTGGTCGCGCCCGCGCTCGCCGTCGCGCACGAGGCGCGCCCGCTCCTGGTCGGCCTCGTCGAGAGCGTCGCGACCGGGCTGCCCGTCGCGGTGGCGGCCTCGGCCGCGCTCTGGACGGCCACCATGGTCGGTGGGCTCGCCGACGAGCTGCGCGGCGCCCGTGAGGCGAGCCTCTTGCCCGTCGTCGAGCCAGGGGCGTCACCGCTCGGCGCTGGGCTGTCCCTCTTGGCGAGCGGCGCCTTCCTCGCCAGCGGTGGCGCCGCGCGCGTGGCCGCGGCCCTCGCGAGCGCGCGCCGCCCCGGGCTCGGTGCGCTCACGCGGCTGGTGACGGAGCTGGCAGCAGCGACGGAGATCGCCGTCGTGGTCGCGGCGCCGCTCGTCGCGACCGCGCTGATCGTGGAGGTCGCCAGCGCCCTCATCGCGCGAGAGGCCAGTCCCGCGAACGTCAGCGCGCTCCTGACGCCGTTGCGCTCGCTCGGCGTGCTCGCGGTGCTGGCGCTGTCGCTCGAGCGGATGGTGGCGCTGCTGGGCGTGCTGACGCAGCTCCGCTGAAGCGGACTAGAGCGGGACGGCGTAGCCCACGGTGGCGCCAAAGCTCAGGACGCTGACGCGGCCGCGGAGCGAGCCCTGGTCTCCCACGCGGTTGGTGTCTGGGGTGGTGCCGAAAAACCAGCTCCCCGGGCGCAAGAACCCTCCGACGCGCCAGCGTGACGTCAGCGCGTAGTCCACGCCGAGCGCGAGGCTGAGCGCGAAGCCCTCGGTGCGGATGGTGTCGGCGCGCGGCCCGACCAGCGCAGGGTCGTCGCCCCCGATGCGCTTCGAGGAGAAGGAGTCGCTCACCACGGCCAGCCCCGTCGTCCCGCCGACCCAGAGCGTGACCGGCTCGGCGTCGAGCAGCGTCGTCCGCGCCGTCACCTCGAGCGAGAAGTAGCGGCGATCGTGCTCGCGCTCGAAGCCGGCGGGGTCACGGCGCGGCGGGTTGGCCGTGCTGGTGAGCCCCAGCGTGAAGCCAGCGCCGAAGGCCAGGTGACGGAGCGGCGCGTAGAGCTGCCAAGCCTCGAGCACGGGGCTGTAGTCTCCCGTGTTGCAGCCGCTGATCGGCTCGACGCACACGGTGGCGCCGGGCAAGCTGAGGAGGCTCACGCCCAGCTCGGCGATGCCCGTCGGGCGCTGCCGTACGTCGAGGTTCTTTCGGAGGGCGTTGCTGGGGGGCGCTGCCTCGTGCTGCGCGGCTGCCGTGGTGGGGGCGCCGGCGGCCGCCTCGCTCGGCGGACCTGCCGCGCGGGCGGGCGAGGCCGCCGTCAGCAGCGCCAGCGCGAGCAGCGCGCGACCAGGGCTCCTCAGCGACATGGCGGCTCCGTGCGGGGGTGGGGCGCCTCGCGAGGGGCGCTCGGGTCACCGCCGCGCGGCGCCGTTTCACCCTCGAGGCGCGCCGCGAACGCCGGAGAGAGGATGAAACGATGCGTGCGCTCGAGGCTGGGGAGCGCCAAGGGCCCCGTCGGCTCGCCGAACGACCTCGGGTGCAGCAGGAAGCCCTCCGGGCAGAGGCCCGCGGCGCGGGTGGCCTCCACCAGCGCCCGTCCGAGCGCCTTGGCGTTCGGGTGACGCTCCTCGGGGAGCTTGGCGAGGTTGCGATCGACGAGCGCCGCGATGGGGGCCGGGACGTAGGCGGCGCGGGGCAAGCTGCCGAGCTTGGGGGCGGGCTCCCCGATGTGCTGGAGCAAGAGCGCCAGCGGCCCCTCGCCGTGAAAGGGAGGCTGGCCGGAGAGGCACTCGAAGAGCACCGCGGCGAGCGAGTAGACGTCGCTCGCCGGGCTGACGGCGTGGCCGCGCGCGCCCTCGGGCGAGACGTAGCGCGCGGTGCCGAGGATCGCGCCGGCCTGCGTGGTGATGCCGTCGTCGGCTTGCTCCAGGCTGGCCGCGCCGAAGTCGAGGAGCTTGACGAAGTCTGGGTCGTGGCCGCGCCGGAGCAGCAGGACGTTCTCCGGCTTGAGGTCACGGTGGATGATGCCCAGCGCGTGGGCCTCGCCCAGGGCATCGCAGAGCTGCAGCGCGATGCGCAGGGTGCGAGCGAGAGGGAGCGCTCCGGTCGCGGCCAGCACGCTCCGGAGCGATAGACCGTCGAGGTACTCCATGGCGAGGTAGGGGACCGCCTCCTCGCCTGGAGCCTGGGCGTCGACCACGCCCGCCATCAGCACCTGGGTCACATTCGGGTGGGTGAGGCGGGCAGCGACGTGCCCCTCGCGCAGAAAGCGAGCGACGAGGCTTGGGGTCTTCAGCAGCTCCCGATGGAGGAGCTTGACCGCCACTTGCCGCTTCAGCGGCGCTTGATGGGCGCGGTAGACGCGGCCCATGGCGCCCACGCCGATGAGCTGCTCGAGCTGGAGCTGACCGCCGACCGTACGACC
Source organism: Myxococcota bacterium (assembly GCA_963169915.1). Taxonomy (GTDB): domain Bacteria; phylum Myxococcota_A; class Polyangia; order Polyangiales; family Polyangiaceae; genus JADLEQ01. The sequence goes on along the minus strand of CAUJEM010000108.1, from coordinate 57,554 downwards.
CAGGTAAGGATCTTCAAGGGCGACGTGTCGCCGGCCGCCGAGCGGCGCCCCGTCCGCGGGACAGAACACGGCCTCGGCGGGATAGCTCGTCCCGCAGCGCGAGCACCGGCGTGCCGAATCCTGCATTGGCGAGGCGGCGAGGCTAGCACGAGCCAGGGGCAGCGCGCCGAGGCGCGCTGGCTTGGCTCGGCATTTCCTGCGGTCCGGGCGCCCTGCCGGTGGGCCCGGGTGTGCGCTGGTCAGTTTGTCCGCGACGACGCGGCGCCGTTCGTGTAAAGCGAGCGTCCCGACCGTGGCCTGCTTCGATCCCCGCTCCCTGCCCTCTGCGCGCCTCGCGGCCTCTCGGCGCTGGGCGCGTCCTGCGCGTTGGGCCCGGCCATGAGCGGAGCCCCCGGGACGGAGACGTCGCCCCCGCAGGCGACGAGCCCTACGGCGTGGCGCGTGGAGCTGCCCAGCTTCGAGGGCCCGCTCGACCTGCTGTTGCACCTCATCCAAGAGCACCAGCTCGACATCCGGGACATCCCCATCGGCTTCGTGGCGGAGAAATACCGCCTGTACATCACCATGATGCAGGAGCTGAACATCGATCTCGCCAGCGAGTATCTGGTGATGGCGGCTACGTTGACGCACATCAAGTCCAAGATGCTGCTCCCGACGCCTCCGCCAGGGCAAGAGGAGGAACTGGCCGAGGAGGACTTCGACCCGCGTGAGGAATTGGTGCGGCGCTTGCTAGAGTACCAGAAGTACAAGCACGCAGCGGCGGAGCTGGCGGAGCGGAGCGTGCTCGGGCGCGACGTCTTCGGGCGGGGCGCTCCAGCGCCAGAGGTCGAGGGCCCGGCGCCGCTGGCGCCCGTCGGGCTGTTCAAGCTCCTCGACGCCTTCCAGGCGGTGCTGGCGCGCGCGAAGCGGACCGTCGATCATCAGGTGGAGTTCGAGCGCATCTCCATCACTGACCGCATCCATGAGCTCTATGATCTGCTCAGCCGGCGCCCCCGGCTCGCGTTCGAGGAGCTGTTCGAAGTGGAGCGCACCCGGGCGGAGCTCATCGTCACGTTCTTGGCGCTGCTGGAGATGACTCGCTTGCGCATGATCCGCCTATTCCAAGACGATCCGCTAGGTCCCATCGACGTCGAGCTGGCGCTCGTGGAGGCCGCGTCACCCACTGGAGCCGTGGAGGGTGATCCTGCGCCCACGGCGCCTGAGCCGGCGCCCCGAGACGTCGCGGAGCTTGCCCCACCCCCTCCTGAAGAGCCGCAGTGATGGCGACCAAGAAGCAGCCCAAGCCCTCAGCGTCCTCATCGCGCCCGGCGCGGGGACGCCGCCCTCGACCCAGCGACGCCACCTCGACCCCGGCGGCGGGGCCGCCCCCGGTGCCGGCCGAGGACCCCGCACCCGAGGCGGTCGAGCCACCGAGCGCCACCGAGGAGCTCGAAGAGGAGCGCGCCCGAGCCGCGCAGGACCTCCGCGAGGCAGCGCGTGAGCCGCTGGAGCTCGACGAGCTCAGCCTGCCGGAGATGCGAGATGACGAGGAGGGTGAGCTCGGGGAGGTCATCGACCTCTCCCAGCTCTCCATCTTCGGGGAGGCCGCAGAGCAGGCAGGTGAGGAGCCGCTGCCGGTGGTGGAGGACACCGCCGCGTACCTCAAGGGGCTGCTCGAGGCACTGCTCTTCGTCAGCGACAAGCCGCTGACCCTCAAAGAGCTGGCGCGCGCCGCGCGGCTCGACCGCAAGCGGACGGAGGAGCTGATCGACGAGCTGCGACGTGATGAGGCCGCGCGCGGCACACAGATCGAGGAGGTGGGCGGCGCCCTAGTGCTGCGCTCCCACCCACGCTACGCCAGCTACGTGCGGGAGTACCTCAACCAGCGGCCCGTGCGGCTCACGCGCGCCCAGATCGAGACGCTCGCCATCATCGCGTACCGTCAGCCCCTGACCCGTCCGGAGATCGACGACATCCGCGGCGTGGACTCGGGCGCGGTCCTCAAGCTGCTGCTCGAGCGAGACATCATCAGAATCTTGGGGAAGAAGGATGAGCCGGGCAGGCCGCTGCTCTATGGAACCGCGCCGGGGTTCTTGGAGTTCTTCTCGTTGAAGTCCTTGGCGGATCTCCCAACCTTGCGAGAGTTCACGGAGCTCAGTGAGGAGTCGCGGCGCGCCTTCGAGCAGGAGCTGGGTGAAGAAGCGCCGGAAGGCCCCATCGACTTCGGCCCCGCGCCAGCCAGCAGCGACGCCACGGAGCCGAGCTCGAGCGCCACGACGGACGAGCCCATGGACGCGCCGGGGGATGAGCTGGCCACGGGAGGCCGAGAGCCCAGCGCGCGTGAGCGCAGCGACGACGCCGCGGCCGAGGGCGCTGAGGACGCGGCGGCCGACGCGCGCGGCGCCGAGGACGTCGACGCTGCCGACGACCTCAGCGCAGGGGACGACGCGGACGACGACGACGCGGACGACGACGACGACGCGGACGACGACGCGGACGACGATGCGGACGACGACGACGATGCTGACGACGACGATGCTGACGACGACGATGCTGACGACGACGCCGCCGCGGACGACGACGACGATGCTGACGACGACGACGACGACGACGACGACGACGACGACGACGACTGAGCCGCCCCAGCGCGGTGCGCCGCGAGCTCAGTCCGCGGCGGCGGGATCCTCGTAGGTGCTCGCGAGCTTCAGCGTTGCGTCGAACAGCGTGGGGTGTTGGCAGAGCTTACGCAGCAGCTCCCAGAGCCTCGGATCTTCCAGGCGTGCGAGCCCCAGCTTGACGCCCTTGCCGCGCGGAGCGCGCTGGATGGCGTCCGGGCCGCGCCGCTGGAGCTCCAGCATGGCGTCCACGCTGCGCTTGGTGGGGAACAGCTCCCCCAGCTCCCAACCGGAGACCTCGCTGGGCTCCACCGCGAGGGCGCGTGCCAACTCCTTGGTGGTGCAGCGAAGCTGGACGCGCAGGGCCTTGATCTCTTCGGGGCTCACGGCCGCGAGCCTAGCACCGCGGCGCCCAGCAACCCGTGGTGGGATGGGCCGACTCCGGGCGCATGGGTCGCCGCTGCCGTCCTCGCTCGGCGCAGACGCTTGGGTTCGTGCTGGGGGGCCTGGCTTCGAGCTGCGGACCACCGCTCCCGGGCGTGGACTCCGCGCCCAGCGTGGAGCTGGTCGAGGTGACGGGAGGCTGGGAGGCGGCGGCGCCCAACGCGAGGATGCGCTTGGAGGGCGCCGGTCTGCTGCGGGGCTCACCCTGGCTCATCCGTGGGGAGGTCTCGCGCTACCACCTCCAGCGCGTGGAGAGCGGAGAGCTCCCCACGGCGCTCACGGAGCGAGCGGTGCGGTCGAGCGCCTTCGGGCGAGTCCCGGAGAGGGTGGTGGTGACGGGCCGAGAGTGGCTAGAGCCAGGGGAGCGCTACAGCCTGGTGATGGCCCGCCTGGGTCTGCTCGGGACGGTGAAGGTCACGGCGACCTCCGTCGAGCCCTGGCTGCAGCGCCGGTGGCCCCCGCGCACTGAGCTCGGGGTGACCCGCAGCGCCCTCTACTGTGGGGAGGGTGAGCGCCCTCGCGCGGTCACGACGCTGCCTCTCGAGCCGGATGGGACGCTGGCGCGGGTCGGGCCGACGCTGGGAGGGCGAGGGGTCGAGGTGAAGGGCTGCGTGTGGCTGGAGCTCGCGGAGCCCACCGCGGGGCCCGTGTGGGCGCTTCCGCCCCAGAGCCACGCTGGCGACCTCTTCGAGCCGCAGCCCCTCCTCCTCGGCGACGCCCCGTTGCCGCCCGAGCCGGCCCCCTGCCGGCGGGACGAGCGCGCCGTGCTGGGGGCGTGTCTGCGGGTAGAAGAGGACAGACTGGAGCTGCGCTCGGTCGCTCCGCTGCTATGGGCCGCCGAGCTCGAGGACCGCACGGAGCTCGGGACGAGCGCCGCCGCGCGCTCCTGGTGGCTCCGGGGCTTGCCACCGGACACCGCCCAGCAGCTCGCGCTGACGCGCGTCACCACGGGCGGAGCGGTGGACCACGTGACCGTGTCCTTTCGGACGCTCCCCGGTCGCGCCCGGCTCGTGATCAGCGAGGTGCTGGCCAACCCACGCGGGCCGGAGCCGGCGCAAGAGTGGGTGGAGCTCGTGAACGAGGGAACGGCGCCTGCAGAGCTGCAGGGGGTGAGGCTCGAGGACGAGCAGGGGGCGAGCGTGCTGCCGAGCTACTGGCTCGAACCCGGGGAGCGGGTGCTGGTGGTGAGCGAGCGGTTCCTGCTCGAGAGCGAGCTCGACGTGCCGATCCCCCGTGAGGTTGGGCTCGTGCGAGTGCCAGCGCTGGGCCAGGGTGGGCTCAGCAACGCCGGGGAGGCGCTACGGCTACGCCTGCCGGAGGGGCAGATCGTCTCTCGCTTCCCGGGGCTGGCCGCGCCCGTGGAGGGGCGGAGCGTGGCGAGGCGCGCTGGCGCGCCTGACGATGACCCGCTCGGGTTTGGCCCGCACGCCGCCCCGGGGGCCTCGCCAGGGGCGGAGAACAGCCTCCGCGGGCCAGAGTGAGCCAGCGCACGGCGTGCTATCAAGCAGGCCATGCGCTTCGCTCACGTCTGGCCCGCGCTCGCCGGGGCGCGCCACGGCTACCTCCGTGACGTCGATCTCGGCGAGGTGCGGCGCCACGCGCGAGCGCTCGCGCCGCTCGATCGTGCCCTGCGGGTCCGCTTCCACGACATCGAGCGGATCCCGGCAGAGGGCGGCGCGCTGCTGGTCGGCAATCATGGGCCCTTCGGCCTGGATGCCGCCTTCGTGATGAAGCACGTCTTCGAGGAGCGCGGTCGCGTGGTGCGCCCGCTCGCGGACCGCTTCGTCTTCAAGCTGCCGGTCTACCGCGTGTACTGTAACAGCGTGGGGATGCTCGAGGGCGAGCCGGAGCAGGCAGTGGACGTCCTCCAGGGGGGAGAGCTGGTGCTCGTCTACCCCGGCGGCGCGCGTGAGACCTTCAAGCGCCCCGAGCAGAAGTACCAGGTGCGGCCGTTCTGGGGGCGAGCCAGCGGGTTTGCGCGGGTCGCGCTGCGCGCGAAGGTGCCCATCGTCCCCGTCGCTTGCGTCGGGCTCGACGATCTGTTCGTCCAAGTGCGCACGACGGAACAGATGCGCGAGGGGTGGTTCGCGCGCGGGCTCAACCGCATGATGCAGCATGACAAATACGCGCCGCCCCTCTGGCTGCCCGCGCCGCGCCGAGTCCGCTTCGACTACTACGTGGGGGAGCCCATCCCCACTGTAGGAGAGGCGACGGACGAGGGCGTCGTCGCGTCGACGCGGGAGCGCGTCATCGTCGCGCTGGAAGCGCTCTTGGCGCGCGGGCTCGCGGCTCGCGCGCGCTGAGCCAGCGTCGCGCTGCGGCGCGCTCGTAGGACCAGGCGGGGCTAGGGCGCGCCGCGCGTCGGGGTTACGCTGCCGTCAGGAGAGCGTCGATGATCCTCGACATGCACGCCCACCATGAGCCCCGGATGCTGGGGACGCGCGAGATGGTGCGGAAGCTGGACGCGGCTGGGGTGGCGCGGGTGGTGCTCATCCCGACCATGCTGGATCCGCTCCCGCGGACGCCCGAGGGGGCGCTGCGGCTCCTGCGAGTGCTCCTGCAGCGTGACTGGGGGCGCCCCCTCGCCGAGGTGGCGCACCGGGCCACCCTTGGATCGCGAGGCACCCTGCGGCTCGGGTGGCGGCGGTACGCCATCGATGCGCAGCCGGACAACGCCAGCGTCGCGCAGGCGGTCCAGGCACACCCCGACCGCTTCTGGGGGTGGATCTTCCTCAACCCGCGCGGGCCGTCGGAGCCGCTGGAGGAGCTCGAGCGCTGGCGGCACGTGCCGGGCATGGTCGGCGTCAAGCTGCACCCCCACTGGCACGACTACCGCACGAGCGCGCTCCACCCGATCTTGGGCCGCTGCGAGCAGCTCCGGCTCCCGGTGCTCGTGCACCTCGGGTTTGGACGGCGTGGAGACTACGTGGAGCTCGCGGCGCGCTTCCCCAAGCTCCGCCTCATCGCCGCGCACGCCGGGTTCCCCCATTTCCAGCGCCTGTGGGCGCACCGTGCGCGCGCCCCCAACCTCCACGTCGATCTGTCGAGCCCCTACCTGGACGAGGCGCTCGTGCGCGCCGCGGTGGCGGCGATGGGCCCCGAGCGCTGCCTCTACGGCACGGACGCCCCCTACGGCTTTCACGAGCCCGACGGCAGCTACGACTACGCGGCCATCCGCGGCTGGGTCGAGCGGCTACCCGTCACGGAGGCGGGACGCGCTCGGGTCCTGTCAGAGAACTTCCTGGAGCTCGTGGACGGCGTGCGGCGCTGAGTCGCCGGCGCGCGCCGTGGCGCTCCAGGCTCGAGCGAGCGGCGCGCCTCGGTGAGCAGCTCGCCGCAGTCATCGCCGTCGTCGCTGCCCGTCATGGGGTGGCCGTCGTCGCGGAGGCGTCAGCGCGTGACGGATCAGGGGAGCTCTGAGCGCGGTGTGAGGCCATTTCGGATGCCGTGTGGCGAGCCGCGTGCTCCCGTGACGCTCAGATGTACTGGCCAGAGTCCACGCGGAGGACCTCCCCCGTGATGCAGCGCGCCGCGTCCGAGAGGAGAAAGAGCACGGCGCTCGCGACGTCCTCCGCGGTGGGCAACGCGGGGAGCGCGGCCTCCGCCAGTGCGCGCTCTCGGAACTCCTCCGGAAGCGCCAAGCTCATCTCCGTGAGCACCATCCCGGGGGCGACGGCGTTCACCGTCACTCCCTTCGGACCCAGCTCCTTGGCGACCGCCTTGGTCAGCCCGATGAGCCCCGCCTTGGAGGCGGCATAGTTGCTCTGCCCGAACTTACCGCGCAGGCCGTTGATGCTGCTGATGTTGACGATCCGCCCATGGCCCGCGGCCCGCATGCGGGGGGCCAGGGCGCGCACCAGGTGGAAGGCGCCGGTGAGGTTGACGTCCAGGACCGAGCGCCAGTCGTCGTCGGTGAGCTTGCCGAGGCTCTTGTCGCGCGTGATGCCGGCGTTGTTCACGAGCAGCGTGGTCGCGTCCGGGAGGCCCTCGACGGCGGCCGCCACCGAGGCGGCGTCGGCCACGTCGACGTGCCGGTGCTCGACCCCGGCGCGGGCCGGTCCCGCTTCACGATCGAAGACGAAGACCTGGACGCTCTGCTCGACCAAGGCGTCGACGATGGCGCGGCCGATCCCGCGCGCTCCTCCGGTGACCACCGCGGCACGACCTCGTAGGCTCATGGCCTCGCGTATCCCGCGGAGGCGGGCAGAAGTCCACCGTCGAGGGGTGACGGCGGCCGCGCGGCCTCAGGTGCCGGCGACCGTCATGCTGGCCACGCGGAGCGTAGGCGCTGCGGTCGCCGTCCGTAGGTCGAGATCGCTGGCGACGGCGTCTACCTGGTGGAGCATGGCGTCCAGGGTAGACGAGACGGTGACCTCACTGACCGGATAGGTGAGCTGTCCGTCTTCGATGGCGAAGCCGGAGGCGCCACGGGAGTAATCCCCGGTCAGGGCGTTGAAGCCGAAGCCCATCATCTCCGTCACGTAGAGCCCGCTGGGGGTGCTGGCGATGAGCTCCTCCCGCGACGAGGTGCCGGGCCGGAGGATGAAGTTGCTGGTGCCCGCCCCGACGCTCCCGCCGCTGCGCACTGCGCTGGCGGTGGACTCCAAGCCGAGCTTGCGGGCCGAGTAGCTGTCGAGGAGGTAGGTCTCGAGGCGGCCCTCCCGCACCACCACGTTCTGCCGCGCCCTCAAGCCTTCGCCATCGTAGGCGCGTGAGCCTGGGGCTCGACGGATGAGCGGATCATCGACCAAGGTGACGAGGGGGCTGGCGACCTGGGTGCCGACACGCCCCACGAGGTAGCTCGCCTTCCGCCAGATGGCGCCGCCCGTGATGCAGCCGGCGAAGGTGCCGATGAGGCCACGAGCGACGTCCGGATCGAACACGATGGGGCACTCCGTCGTCGGGATCTTTCGGGCGCCAAGCTTGGCGAGCGTGCGGCGCGCTGCCTCCCGGCCGACCTCCTCGCGGTCCTCTAAATCCGCGAGGTGGCGCTTGGCCGTCCAGTGGTAGCCACGGCGTCGCTTGCCGCCCTCGTCCTCAGCGAGGGGCGTCACCACGAGCGAGGCGTAGGAGCCGCGCTGGGTGGCGGCGAAGCCCGAGGAGAGCACGAGCGCGCTGGTCCCCGAGACCCGCGAGAAGCTGGCGCCCTCGCTCAAGGTGAGGCGAGGATCGTAGCCGAGCGCGGCCGCCTCGGCCTGCTTGGCCCAGGCGATGGCGAGCTCCGCGTCGATGGCCGCCAGCGACTCGTCGAACAGCTCCAGCTCGGGGTGGGGCGGCGCGCACAGCAGCTCAGACGGCGCGGGCCCTGCGAAGGGATCGGGCTCCGAGAGCTCGACCAACATCAGGGCGTCCGAGACGCAGCGCTCGAGCCCGTCGGCGGAGAGATCGCTCGTGGCGGTGAGGGCCACACGCCCGCCCCGCATCACGCGCAGCGAGACGCTTCGAGTCCCGGCCTCCTCCACCATTTCCGTCTCCCCGAGCCGCACCCGGACGCTCAGCTCCCAGCCGGAGCGCGCCGTGGCCTCCGCCACCTCCGCGCCGAGGGCGCGCGACCGCTCGACCACGCGCGAGGCCAGGTCGAGGAGCTGCTGGCTTTCAGGATCGGACATGCGCGCAATCTTTCGCGGCGAGCCAGCGCCGTCAATCACCCCGGGGTCGAGCCGCGTAGCCGCGGAGGGCCCCGGCGGTGCTCAGCAGCCCGAGCAGGAGGGCCGCGTCGAACCACACGAGCGCGGCGCCCAGCGGCGACGCCATGACGCTCCGCCGGCCGAAGTCACCGTGGTACTGGGGATAGCTGGCGTCGACGCGCAGGCGCGTCAGCGTGGCGGCGAGCAGCAGCAGCAGCAGCAGGGACGGGGCGGCGGCGAGCCGGAGGAGCTTGCCGAGGCGCCCCTGCGTCGCGGCGGGCTGCCCCACGAGGTAGCCCATGGTCACCGAGGCGCCGGCCAGCAGCGGCACGAGCAGCAGCAGGTACTGGGGCAGCCGCTCGGTGTCCACGAGGTAAGCGAAGCTCCAATCTGGCGCAAAGCTCAGAAAAAAGGCGCAGTACGGGGCCAAGACGGCGAAGCCGAAGACCCCGAGGATGGCCCAGGTGGCGGTGCCCTGCTGGGCTCGGGCGGTGCGCGCTGGTGGCGCGGCCACCCAGGCCAGACCGAGCCCCATCAGAAATCCAAGCAGCGGCACCAGAGAGGCGGGCACGGGGCGGAGCAAACCACGCCTCGTGCACCTCGGGAAGCGCCGCGGCGCGTTCGACAGGAGGGGCGGCTCATAATATCCCTTGCCTGCCATGGACACCGAGCAACTGCGCGAGCTCCTGACGGCGGTCGCCTCGCGGGGGGTGTCGGTGGACAGCGCGCTCGCGGCGCTGGAGCGACTCCCCTTCGAGGACTTGGGCTACGCGCGGGTGGATCACCACCGAGCGCTACGTCAGGGACACGCCGAGGTCGTCTTCGGTGAGGGCAAGACGCCGGCGCAGATCGCCGGCATCACCGCCAAGCTCATCGCGGCTGGACAGGGTGCGTTGGTCACGCGGGTCGACGCCGCCAAGGCGGAGGCCGTCCAGCGCCTGGAGCCGGCGCTGCGCTATGAGGCCACCGCCCGGGCGCTGGTGGCGCCGAGCCCGCGCCACGTCGAGCGCGGCCTGGCGCCGGTGGCGGTCGTGACGGCAGGGACCAGCGACATCCCCGTCGCGGAGGAGGCCTGCGTGACGCTCACGCACCATCACTATGACGTCGACCGCGTCTACGACGTCGGGGTGGCGGGGCTCCAGCGGCTGCTCGCGGCGCTCCCGCGGCTGCGCAGCGCGCCCGCCCTCATCGTCATCGCGGGGATGGAAGGCGCGCTCGCTAGCGTGGTCGGTGGCCTGGTGTCGGCGCCGGTGGTGGCGGTCCCGACGTCGGTGGGCTACGGGACGGCGCTCGGCGGCCTGACGCCGCTCTTCGGGATGCTCACGGCGTGTAGCTCGGGGCTCACGGTGGTCAACATCGACAACGGCTTTGGTGCGGCGCTCGCGGTGACGCGCATGCTCGAGGGGCGCGGCCGCTCGGCGGAGGCGTCGCCGTGACCCACCCTCGCGCGCTGCACCCGGCCGCCGCCCTCCCCGTCTCGGCGCACGCGCTGGCGCAGCGCGCGGAGCTGCCGAGCGGTCGGGGGCGTGGCCAGCTCCTCTTCTTCGACGCCCAGAGCGGCGCGGCGGGGGACATGATCAACGCGGCGCTGCTCGATCTGGGGGTCCCGCTGGGCGTCGTCCAGGCGGCGGTGGACGCCCTCGGGCTGCGCGGGGTGCGGCTGCACGTCTCGCGCGGCTTCGTCCAGGCCATCGGCGCCACGCGCTTCGAGGTCCTCGTCGAGGAGCCACAGCCGGCGCGCTCTCACGCCGTCATCGACCGGCTCCTCAGCGAGTCGTCGCTGGGGCCCGAGGTCAAGCGCTTGGCGCGCGCGGTGTTCCAGCGGCTCGCTGAGGCGGAGGCGCAGGTGCACCGCGTCCCGGTGGCGGAGGTGCACTTCCACGAAGTCGGCGGGGTCGATGCGCTCGTCGACATCGTAGGGGCGGTGGCCAGTCTCGCCCACCTGGAGGCTCGGGTGGTGGTCAGCCCGCTCCCGCTCGGGCGCGGCGTCGTGCGCTGTCAGCATGGGGTGCTCCCGCTCCCGGCGCCGGCCACCCTGCTGTGCCTGCGCGGGGTCCCCACCTACGACGCCGGCATCGAGGGGGAGCTGGTGACGCCCACGGGCGCCGCGCTCTTGGCGACGGTGGCGCAGCGCTTCGAGCGCTGGCCCAGCTTCGCCGTCGACGCCGTGGGCTGGGGCGCGGGCTCCCGCGCGCTCCCGGATCGGCCCAATGCCCTCCGGGTCGTGCTCGGAGACTCCACCGCGCCCGCGGCGGTGGAGCCGCCGCTCGTCGTCCTGGAGGCGAACGTCGACGACCTGACCGGAGAGGTCGCCAGCTACACGCTGCAGCGCCTGCTCGCCGAAGGGGCGCTCGACGCCTGGGCCACGCCCATCGTGATGAAGAAGGGGCGCCCCGCGCTCACCGTGTCGGCGCTGAGCACGCAGACCGCCCGGGAGCGCGTCGCGCGCTGTCTCCTCGCGGAGACCAGCTCCCTCGGGGTGCGGACCTACGAGGTCACGAGGATCACGCGCCCGCGGCGCATCGTCCTCGTGCAGACGCCGTACGGGACGGTGCCCGTCAAGATCTCCGAGGGGGAGTATGGCCCGCCCCAGGCGAAGCCCGAGTACGAGGTCTGCGCTCAGCTCGCGGCCGAGCACGGGGTGCCACTGCGCCAGATCCTCAGCGCGGCCTTGGCGGCGCTGCCGCCAGAGTGAGCCGAGCGTCGCTCAGTCGGGCCGCTCGACCGGCAGCCCGTCGCCTTCCCACGCCAGGACGCCGCCCTCGAGAAAGCTCACGGGCACGCCGGCGCTGGCGAGCGTCCCGGCGAGCTCTTTCGCCTTGTCTCCTGCCCGGCAGTAGAGCACGGGCGCGCCCGGCAGCATGTGCAGCTCGGCCAGGCGGGTCTCGATCTCCTCGAGCGGGAGGTGGGCAGCGCCAGGGAGGTGCGCTCGCGCGAACACGGCGGCCTCGCGGGTGTCCACCAGGCTGACCCGGCCTTGCTTGAGGAGCTGGGCGACCTCGAGCGGCTTGAGCGCCCCCGCGGCGCGCGGGAGCAGCGGCTCGATCAGCTCCCGGAGCTGAGCCTTGCGGAGCGCGCCCACCTTGCCGGTGACCGGCTGACCTTGATGGAAGACCACGAAGGTGGGGACGGAGCGGACCCCCATCTCCCGCGCGAGGTTCGGAGACTGGTCGATGTCCACCGTGACGACCCGAGCCTTGCCCTCGAGCTCCTTCGAGAGCTCCTCCAGCTCGGGCGCCACCGCCTTACAGGGGCCACACCAGGTGGCTCCGAACTCCAGCAGCACCGGGAGCTCGCTCATCAGGACGTCGCGCTCGAAGGACTGCTCCGATACTTGGGTTACCATCCTGGCTACATAGCTACGGGCGCCCGCGTCGCAAGGTGTGGGTGAGCGCGGCGCGCCCTGGCGCCGAGCGGGTCAGCGGAGCAGCCAGAAGCCGAGCACGCCGACCACGACCAGACTGACGAGCAGCAACACCCCGACCGTCTTGGGGGGCATGCCCGTGGTGGGGATGTCCACGGGATCGGTGAGGGTGTCGAAGACGGGCGGCGGGGCGGAGCTGCGCGGGCGAGGGACCTCCGAGCGGGTGTCATCGGCCCCGAGGTCACCGACCATGCCCACCATCGTGGCGCCGACCCGAAACTTGCGGCCACCCGGCGGCTCCGAGGGGATCGACGCCCTCGGGACCTCTCGGACGGTGGCTTGGGAGGGCCGAGTGGACTCCCCGCGGGGCGGCGCGGGGGTGTCGGCGAAGGTGTACTTGAGGTAGCCGATGGGCGGCTCCGTCTCGGACGCAGGGGGGAGCGTGCCGGAGAAGCGCGCCACGATGACCGTGATGTTGTCGTGGCCGCCCGCTTGGTTGGCCTTCTCGATGAGGACGCGGCACGCCTCCACGGGATCCGGCGTGCCGAGCAGCACCTCTCGCATCTCCGTGTTCTTCACCATGCCGGAGAGCCCATCCGAGCAGATGAGCAGGGTGTCACCCTCGCACAGGTCGATGAAGGTCAGGTCGACTTGCACCGTCTCGGACGTGCCGAGCGCCTGGAGGATGATGTTGTTGTGCTCGAAGGTCTCGGCTTCCTCTTCGGTGAGCTGCCCGGCCTCGATGAGCTGCGTGACCAGGGATTGATCACGGCTGATCTGCTTGAAGGTGTCGCCGCGCAGCATGTAGGCGCGGCTGTCCCCCACCTGCGCGACGAACAGCCGCCGATCCATCAAGGCGGCGACCGTCGAGGTCGTGCCCATCCCGCGCCGTGAGCGGTCCGCGCGTGCCTCGGCGAAGATGCGCGCGCCGGCCTCCTCCACCGCGTGAACGAGCCGCTGCGCGAGCTCGTCGTGATCTCTCGGGGCCTGGGCGGCGCTGAGCCGCTCGTAGATGGTGTCGACCGCCAGCTGGCTGGCGACCTCTCCAGCGGCGGCGCCCCCCATGCCGTCGCAGACGCCGAGCACGATGCCGTCTTGACCGACCTCTTGGCGGCGGTCGGCCTCCGCCAGGCTGCGGCTCTTGCGCGTGAGGTTGGCGACGAGGAAATTGTCCTCGTTGTGCTCGCGGATCTGGCCGACATCCGTGCGGCCAAAGAGGTGCAGGGTGACGGGGCTCGAGGGGCGCGGGTCAGTCATGGGTCACCGGCGCCCTTCGAGGTCCAGGCGAAAGAGGTGTTGTCCGATGCGCACATGATCTCCGGAGGTGAGGAGGCGCTCCCCCCTGATGGCGGTGAAGGTCCCGTTGGACGAGTTGAGGTCTTTGAGCCAGAACCCCTGGCCACCGGGCTGGTGCTCGATGGCGGCGTGTCGTCGGCTCATGAAGGGGTCTGCCGTGAACACCACGTCCCCGGACTCTCTGCCGAGGACGGTCTCGGGGCGGGTGAGATAGTAGACGTCCCGGGTCACCCCCTCGACGGTTCGCTGCAGGAGCCTGGCGTAACGCGTGGCGGCGGGCGAGCCGAACAAGCGGACCCCTCGCTCGACCGCCGGCATCAGGCCCTTCTCTGCGTCGCTCACTGCCTCGAACCTTACCACCTCGAGGCCTACCAAGATCAAGTCGCCGTCGTCGAGGCGATGGGGCGCGGTGAGCCGCACGTAGACGCCGTTGACGGAGGCAAGGTCGATGACGAGCCACTGGTCGCCCCGCCGTACCAGGCGCGCATGACGCGGCGAGACGTAGGGGTCGTTCGGCAGGAGGATGTCGCCCTCCAGCCGGCCGATGTCCGCCTGCTCCGCCCTGAGGTCATACTCCCGGCCGCGGCTGCCATCTTGCGCGATGACCACGAGCTTGGCCGTGGCCGTGGGGCTGGCCAGCGGCGGCCGCACCGAAGGTGGCCGGACAGCCTCCGGGCGAACGCTGGGCCGCGCCGGAGGCGCCTCCAGGTCCGGGAGCCGCCGCCCGCAGTACTGGCAGTAGGCCATCTGCGGGGTGTTGGCTCCGCCACACCGTGGGCAATAGAGTCGCGCGTGCTGATCGTGGCGTCCGCCACCGACCGCGACGACGGGGCTGGGCTGCACGGGCTGGGGTGCTGGTGGAGGCCGTGAGGCCGGTGCAGGGGGGGGGCGCGAAGGGGCAGGGGGCGCCAGGCTGGGCGGGGCGACCCCGGCGGGGGCAAGGTTGGGGGTCGCGAGCGCCGCCCCGCAATTGGCGCAGAAGCGCGCTCCGGAGGGGTTGCTCGAGCCGCAGCTCTGACAGCCAGAGTCCGCGGCGCGCGGCGAGAAGTCGAAGGCTGGCGCCGCGGGGCGAGAGTACCCGGCGCTCGAGCGTGGCGGCTGCACCACCGCGCCGGCGGCGACACCTCGGGGCGGGGTGGGCGCGCCTGCATCTGCCATGGCGGCGGCTGGCGTCAACCGATGACCACAGTCTTGGCAGAAGCGCAGCCCCTCGGGGTTGTCTCGGCCACATCGCTCACACCTCACGGCGCCAAGGGGAACCCTAGGGGCGCCCGTCGTCAAGCGCGATCGCTCGGGAGGGGGGCCGAGGCTCACCAACGGGGGAGCGGATCTTTCATTTCGAGCACCACCTCGAGCCCGATGAAATGGGCGAGCCCGAAGCCAAAGTACCGATCTGCCCGCCGGGCACCGCTGCTGTCCGTCCAGCCTCGAAAGAGCATGGGACGGTAGGTGGTGGCGGCTCCAATCACCGCGGTCCGACTGACCTCGAACTCCACGCCCGCCCCGAGGCCGCCGAGCAAGGCCCCGGTCTCCGTGCCGAATTCGTTGCCGTAGAGCGCGACGCCCGGCCCGCCGAGCAGGTACGGGGTCGTGCGCTGCCCGCGCGTGAGGTAGTAGCGAAGATCGAGCCGTAGCTGCTGCAGGATGGCGAGGCGGAGCAGATTGGAGGAGTCGTGACGGGTCAGCTGGTAGGCGCCCCCGACATACCAAGGGCTCCGCGTGTGGTAGCCGGCACGCAGCGCGAGCCCGCCGCCGCCGCCGATGATGCAGGGGATCACTGCCTGCCCTGGGCAGACGTCTCCGGGGTCTGCGACCACCTCCGCGACCGGAGCCACGCCGTATTGGAAGGCGTGGGCGTCGAGCGGTGGCCCAGGTGGAGGCTCCGAGGAGCCCCCTGCGGCGCGCGCTGGCTGGGCGTGGGTGGTGGACGCGCCGGCGAGCAGCAGCGCGGCGAGGAGCGGCCGAGCGCAGGCCATGCTCGCCCTTGACTCGCAGGACAGGGTCCGCTTAGACGGCGTTCGCATCTGCAGGAAGCCAGGGATGGAAATCAACCTCGACAAGCGCGCCGTTCGACAGATCCGGCTCTCGGCCCAAGAGTCCATCGATGAGGGGGACCCGGAGTCGCTCCGTGAAGACATCTTGGAGGCCTTCAGCGAAGACCAGGTCGAGGAGATCGAGCGCCACCTCGACAACGGAGACTTCTTCGAATTTCTCACGGACATCCTAGACGAGTGGAGCGGTGACGACGTCGACGAGCTGCTGGAGCTCCTGGAGACGCAGCTCGGAGACATTGGGATCGACCTCAAGCTCGACGGCAAATCAAGCGCCGAAGAGGAGGAAGACGAGGACGAAGAGGAGGAGGAAGACGAGGACGAAGACGAGGACGAAGACGACGCCCTCGACGAGGAGGAAGAGGATTTCTCCGACGACGAGTGAGCGTCGGCCGCGTGGCGCGCGAGCGTCACGGCGAGACCTGACGGCGCACGTAGTCACGGCACTCACCGCTGCCTGAAGGCGGTGTGTAGCTGGGGCACAGCAAGGCCCCGCAGGCGACGTAGCGTGACTGGGGGCGCTCTCGGGCCAGGAGCGCGAGGGCCTGACAGGCGGCGCGCTGGTCCTGGGCGGCGCGCGCGAGCAGCGCCTCTTGCCAGAGCGCGTCATCGACGAGCACGCTCTTGGGGTGATGGAGCGCGACGGCGTGAAACTCGCGGCGGGCTCGCGCGCTGTCGCGCAGGCGATCACGGTAGAGCTCCGCCAGGCGGTATTGCGCCGGCGCGAAGCGTGGCCGCTCGTAGCTGCCGCTGAGCCTGGCGCTCTCCCGCTGGGCGAGGAGCTGGCGTAGGGGCTCGACGGCGCCGGCGTCGTCTCCGAGCTTCTCCGCCAGCCGTGAAGCGTGCCACAGCGAGTCGTCCCAGTAGCGCCCCTTGGGGTAGGGGTAGGCCTTGGCCCCTGCGAGGTAAGCGCGCCGCGCAGCGGCGAGCTCACCGGCGCGCTCGAGCTCCTGGGCGAGTCGGTATGCGATGACCTCGGCCAGCCAGGTCTTGGCGAGGGGCGCCCGCCACCGCTCGAGCTCGGCGCGCGCGGCCGCGTCACCGCCTCGGTCACGCGCAGACTCCACGAGGTGATGCAGCGCGGGCGCCGCGAGGCCGGAGCTGGGGTAGCGCTCCAGCAGCTCCTGCAGGCTGCGGAGCCCCGCGGCCGTCTCACCCGCGTCGAGCTGGCTGAGCGCTCGATCGTAGGCGGCGCGGGCGGCCCGCTCGGCTCGGGGGCTCCGCTCGAGCAGCGCGTCGCGCAGCCGCTGCGCCTCGACGCGCTGGCCCGCGCGCTCGTAGCTGGCGGCGGCGCGGTAGAGGGCCTCGTTTCGGTCGATGGGGCGCTCGGCGGCCCGCTCGGCCGCCAGCCAGCGTTCCGCGGCCTCCTCGTAGCGCCCCGCCGAGTAAGCGCGCTCCGCCGCGGCGCGCTCTCGCTCGAAGCCGATCGGGAGCGAGGGCGCGCAGCCGAGCGCCGCGCAGGCCAGCAGGAGCGCGGCGAGCGCGCGCGTCATGACGGGGCCCCTGCCCATAGCGCTTGGACGAGCCGCTGCGCGCCCTCCTCGGCGGCCGCGAGGCTGACGTCCAGGTGCGTGACGAGCCGCAGGGTCCGAGCGTCCATCGCGCTGACCAGCACGCCGGCGGTGCGCGCCGCCGCCAGGGCCACCTCGGCCCGGTGCCCCGGCGGGAGCGGGAGGTTGACGATGTTGCTGTGGATCGGGGCGGGGGCGTGACCGGCTCGCGCGAGCAGCGCGCCGATGGCGCGTGCCGCCCGGTGATCCTCCGAGAGGCGTTGCCGGTGGTGGTCGAGAGCGTGGAGCGCGGCCGCCGCGAGCACACCCGCCTGGCGCATCCCGCCGCCGAGCATCTTGCGCAGGCGGCGCGCCCGCTCGAGGTCCGAGGCGGCGCCGACGAGCGCGGAGCCGACCGGCGCGCCAAGGCCCTTCGAGAAGCAGACGCTCACGGTGTGAAAGGGCTCCGCGAGCGCTGCCTCACTGACCCCGAGCGCGACCGCCGCGTTCCACAGGCGCGCCCCGTCGAGGTGCGTGCGGAGCCCACGCTCCCGCGCGTGGAGCGCCAGCTGCGCGCTGTCCGCGACGGACGTGACCGCGCCGCCCCGGCGATTGTGGGTGTTCTCGAGCACGAGCAGGCGGCTGCGCGGGAGGTAGTACTGCGCCGGCTTGAGCGCTGCGTCGAGGTGGTCGACGCTGAGCCCAGCGACTTCGTCGCCGGCCACCACGAACTGCACCCCCGCCCAGGCCGCGCCGGCCCCCGCCTCGTAGACGTTGCAGTGCGTCCCCGGCGCGACGATGACCTCGTCGCCACGCTCACAGTGCAGCAAGAGCGCGAGCTGGTTGCTCATCGTGCCGCTGGGGACGAAGAGCGCACGCTCCTTGCCGAGCAGCTCGGCGACGCGCTCCTCGAGCGCGCGCACGCTGGGGTCTTCGCCGTAGACGTCGTCGCCGACCTCCGCCCGCGCCATGGCCTCCCGCATCGCGGCGGTGGGGCGGGTGACGGTGTCGGAGCGAAGATCGATGAGGGGCACGGGCGTGCAGCCTACAACGAGCCCGACGAGCGCGGCGAGGGTGAGTTCATCCGTGGTCCTCCAGCGCCGCCATGAGGCACTCGTAAGCGAGGAGCTGCACGGCCTGCGCCAGGTTGATCGAGGGCTGATCGGCGGCCATGGGGATCCGGATCCGCTCGTGCGCCAGCGTCAGCTCGGCGCGTCCCAGCCCGGTCTTCTCGTTGCCGAACACCACGGCCACCTGCTGCTGCCGAGCGGCGGCGTGTCGGGCGAGACGCCCCGCGGCGCGTGGGCTGAGCACGCCGCTCACGCCGCGGCGACCCGAGGTGGCGAGCACGAGCGAGACGCCGTCGAGCGCGTCCGCCAGTGCGTCGACCGTGCGGCTGGCCTCGAGCACGTCGAGGGATTTCACCGCCATTTTCCTCGCCATTTCATGGCTGGGCGCGGCGAGCCGTCCGGGGCGTACCAGCCAGAGCGAGCGGAAGCCCATCGTCTTGATGGCGCGCGCCGCTGCGCCCACGTTCTCGGGGTAGTGGACCCCCACCAGCACGAAGCGCACGAGGGGGAAGATGGGCAGCTCGAGCCTCCCGAGCTCCTCCCGAGGGTCGCGTCGCGTGAGGGGCGTCACCGCGCAGCCGCTCCCGACCGGGGCCCTGGGCCGAGGGCGCAGCGAAACCCCAAGCTCGGCGCGCGCTGCTCGGGCTCGGCCTCGCGTCGCGCGGCGGCGCGCTGCCAGGGGGCCGCGCTCTCGTAGTCGCCGCCACGCACGACGCGGGTCGTGCCCTGCGACGGACCGCTCGGGTCACGCTCCGCCACGCCTTCGTGAGACGGTGCGTACCGGTCAGCGACCCACTCCGAGACGTTGCCGGCGAGGTCCTCGAAGCCCTCGGCCGAGCGTCCATCGGGGAAGGAGCCGACCGGGGCGAGCTCGCCGAAGCCGTCCGTGGCGTCCGTGCGCGAGTAGCCCAGGCGGCCGTGGTTCAGCACCCGAGAGTGGTAGCGCTGACCCCAAGGGTAGCGCCGCGCCGAAGGGCCCCGCGCGGCGCGCTCGAACTCTGCCTCCGTGGGGAGGCGAGCCCCGCGCCAAGCGCAGAAGGCGCGGGCGTCGTCCCAGCTCACCAAGCTGACGGGAAAGGTGTCTCGCGCGAAGCGGCGCGCTCCAGCGACGTAGGGCGCGGGCCGGCAGTGAGCGCTCGCGACGCAGCGCGCGTACTGCGCGACGGTCACCTCCGTGCGGTCCAGCCAGTACGTGGACAGCCAGAGGCGTCGCTGAGGTAGCTCATGGCTGAACCAGTCCTCGCGACACTGCTCGCCGAGCGGCTCTCGCGCACACTGAGCCATCGCCTCGACCACCTCCAGGGGTGACGAGCCGAACACCGCCCGGCCCGCGCGCACGCGGAGCATCGCCGGGCGCGGGGGGAGCAGGCGCAGGACGCCGCGCTCGCTCAGCCTCGCCGCGAGCGGCGGCGTGGGGCCCCACCCCGCGCTCGCTGCCGTAGAGTGCGCGACGCTGGGGAGCGCGGTGATGAGCAGCGCCACGCTGAGCGCGCCCGCGACGACGCCGAGCTGGCTCCCCGAGGTGCTGGGGCGCCGCGCCCGCTGGAGGCGCTGGCGCGTCATGGTAGGGCTTCGGGTCGCGCGGCGTCGACGACCGCGGCGTCGGGGGCTGGGTGGCGCTCTGCTCCAGCCTCCACCGCGGCGGCCGCCGCCGCGTCGCGCTGCGCTCCGGCGTCCTGCTCTTCATCCGTGAGCGGGCTGCGCTCTCTCACCTTCGCCACGGGAGCGACGCGGCGTCGCACGTCGGGGCGCTCGAGCTCGGTCGGCGCCGCCGCGCTCGACGCCTCGTCGGCGGCGCTGGCCGACGGGGCGGCGAGCGGCCCCGCCGTGGCCAAGTACTGCGCGCCCGCCAGCCCACCCGCGACGCCGAGCGCGACGCCGAGCAGCAGAGGGGCGAGCCCACTGCGCGGCGGCGAGGCCTCGGCCGCCAGCGCTTGCAAGTGCCGCTCGTCGGGGAGCGTGGGCTGCGCCGCGCGCCGCTTGAGCTCGAGGACGTCGGCGAGGGCTCGCCCGAAGTCCTCGCAGCTCGCGTACCTCGCGCTAGGGTTCTTCGAGAGGGCGCGGGCGAAGATGAGATCCACCTGGGAGGGGACGTCGCACACCGCCGCGATCCGCGGGGGCTCCTCGGTGGCGATCCGGCTGGCCACCGCCAGCGCGTCTTCACCCGGGAAGGCGCGCCGGCCCGAGAGCGCCTCCCACAGCGTGGCCGCCAGCGAGAATTGATCGCTGGCCGGTGAGAAATGCCCGTGTGCGTTCGCCTCCGGGGCGCTGTAGGCGGGCGTCCCAAGCAGCCCGCCGTCCCGGGTGAGCGTGGAGTCTGGGATCCGAGCGATCCCAAAATCAGTGATTTTTGCGCCGTTACGCGCCAAAATCACGTTCTCTGGCTTGATGTCCCGGTGCAGGATGCCAGCGTCGTGGGCGGTGGTGAGCGCGCCCCCGAGCTCGCGCGCCAGCCGGGCGACGCCCTCGGCCGCCAGCGGGCCGCGCTCGAGCCGCTGCGTGAGCGTCGGGCCGTCGACGTACTCGAAGACGAGGAAGAGCCCGAGCTCCGGATCTTCCCCCATGTCATGGAGCTCGACCAGGTTGGGGTGCGTCACCCCCGCCGAGGCGCGCGCCTCTTGTCGCATCCGCACGAGCAGCGCCTCGCGGTGCTCCGGTGGGAGGCCGAGGTCGTCCCGGAGGAGCTTGACGGCGACGTCGCGGTCGAGCAGCGGGTCGTGCGCCAGAAACACCCGCCCCATGGCGCCTTGCCCAAGCAGACGAACGGTCAAGTAACGACCGATACGAGGGGCGAACGGGGAGGCGCTGGAGCTCATCGACGAGGGGGTCAAGACTTACTAACGCTCCCGAGCGCAGCGGCCAACCGTCAATCGCGGATCGTCCGCGCTCGGGGCCGACGGCGCGCGCCGACCGCGCCGCTCGAGCAAGGCCTCGCCCGCCTGCCCGCGCCCCTAATTCGAGGGGGCTTCGGGCGACCCCTTGCCGTCGCGCTTGCCCTTCTCCGCGGGGGGCTTCTCCCGCTTCGGGGGCTCGCCGTACTCTTGCCCCAGCTTGTGGAGGAGGCCGTCGCGCAGGACCTGCTCGTGGTAGCTGGGGACCTCCGCGAGCTGGATGACGATCTTGACCTGATCGGAGGCCTCGATGATCTCGATGGACCCGCTCGACGGCTGCTTTCTGCCGGTGGTGACGTACCGGAAGAGCAGGTACGCGGCGTCCGGATCACGCTCGGTGACCTCGAAGCCTTTGTCGACGCGCAGGAAGCGCAAGGCGCCGCTGTAGGTCTGCGTCTTGGTGTAGGGCGAGCGCGCCTCGGTGCGCGCGAGGGCATCGGCGCTGGAGCCCAGGCCGAGCGCCAGCGGGAGGAGCCACCAAGAGCCTCGAGGAGAGCAGCGCACGGCTCCCAAGCCTAGTCCGAAGGCGCCCCGCCCGCCAGCGTGCGCCCCGCCGCCCTTAGACCGTCCCGAGCCCCGCCAAGATGGCGCGCGGCCCCTCGGCGAGGAGATAGTCGAGCTCCTCGGCGCCGTAGCGCCGTTCGATCCACTGCATCCCCGCCGCGACCTGCGCGACGTCCTGGACGCGGTGCGCGTCACTGCAAGCGGCTTGGTAGAGCTCTCGCTCGAGCAGCTCTTCGGCGCAAGCCTGGGGGTGGCGCCCGTATTTCCCGATCAAGGCCGCCAGATCCAGCAGCGCGGCCGCGCCCGCGCGGACCAGCCGCTCGAGCGTCTCCGGGCGCCGCCAGAGGCACTGGTAGCGCTCGGGGTGAGCGATGACCGGGAGCAGCCCGCGCCGCCGCAGCTCGAAGAGCTGCTGGTCGATGCTCGGCGGGAAATCGATGTCGTAAAACTCCAGCAGGACCGCGCGCTCGCCGGGATAAGGCAGCCCTTGGCCCTCCAGCAGCCGGCGCCAGTTGAGCTCGTCGAAGTAGTGCTCGCTCGCGAGCGCCAGCCGCGGCAGGGCAGGGCCCGCGAGCGCCGCGTGGGTGGCCGCGAAGGCGGCGATGAGCCCCGGGCGGTCGTTGTCGAACATGCCGGGGCGCAGGTGCGGCGTCGCGATGACCTGCTCGAAGCCGAGGGCGCCGAGGGCCTCTACCATGCCGCGCGCCTCGTCCAGGGTGCGCGCGCCGTCGTCCACGCCCGGGACATAGTGGCAGTGCAGATCGATGTAGCCGGCGGACACCGGCCAGTCTTAGCATCGAACGGGGCCTCTTCGGCCGAGCGCGCCGGCGCGCGGCGCGGCCTCCCCCGCCGCGGTGAGCGAAAAAAGTGCTCACGGGGCCCGAAATAGTCACAGTGGGCGTAGCCAAGGCGGGCAAGCTGGCCTACTGGCCAGGCTCGGATGTCGGACTCTACGCTGGCTCACCTCTTGGAAACCCGCCGCGTCGTGCTGTGCGTCGGTTGCGGCGGCGTCGGCAAGACCACCGTGGCCGCCTCGCTCGCGTTGGCGGCGGCGCAGCGGGGGGCACGGGTGCTGTGCATGACCATCGACCCGGCCAAGCGCCTCGCCAACAGCCTGGGGCTCGAGCAGATGACGCACGAGCAGGTCGACGTCGCGCCCGCGCTGCTGCGCGCGGCGGGCCTGGAGGTCAGCGGACGGCTCACGGTGATGATGCTCGACACCAAGCGGACCTTCGACGAGCTGGTGCAGCGCTACGCCTCATCACCGGCCGCGCGTGACCGCATCCTGAACAACCGCCTCTACCAGTACGTCTCGACCAGCCTCGCTGGGACGCAGGAGTACATGGCGATGGAGAAGCTGCTCGGGGTGCTCGCGGAGGGGGCGTACGACCTGGTGGTGCTCGACACCCCACCGACGAGCAACGCCCTGGATTTCCTCGACGCCCCGTCGCGGATGGTGGCCGCGCTCGACAGCGGCGCCATGCGCTGGTTCATCCAGGCCTTCCAGTCCACGGGCAAGCTCAGCTTCAACCTGGTGACGAAGAGCGTGTCGGTCATCCTGCGAGGGATCGGCAAGCTCACGGGGGGCGGCTTCCTGGAGCAGCTCGCTCAATTCATCACGGAGCTCGACGATCTGTTCGGGGGCTTCAAGGAGCGCGCCACGGCGGTGGCCGCCGCGTTCCGTAGCCCGGACTTCGGGTATGTCTTGGTGACCTCCCCGGAGCCCTCGGCGCTGCGGGAGGTGCAGTTTTTTGCGCAGCGGCTCGAGGAGCAGGGGATGCGCCCGGACGCTTGCGTCGTCAACCGTGTCCACCAGCGACCCGCGGCACGGCCGAGCCTGCCGGAGATCGAGCAGGAGCTCTCCCGCGCCGGGCTGCAGCTCGGGCCTGAGGCCGCGCCTCGCCTGCAGCAGGCGCTCGAGGAGGAGCTCGTCCTGGCGGGACGGGACGAGCAGCGGCTCGCGGAGCTGGGACCGCCGCTCGGCCGGCTGCCGCGCACGCTCATCCCCGCGCTCGCCGCGGATGTCCACGACCTGCAGGCGCTCGCGGGGATCGCCGCGCGCTTGGTCGCCCCGGGGGCGGCGCGCGCGGCGGCCTCAAGCTAGCTCGTGACGTTTGCGGCGCTTGTCGCGGAAGCGTAGCAAGAGCGGCACGGAGGTGAACCCGAAGCGCTCTCGGAGCTGGTTGCCCACGAAGCGCTTGTAGCTCTCCTTCAGCGCGTCCGGGTGGCTGCACATCACCGCGAACACGGGGGGCGCCTGGCTGACCTGCGTGATGTAGTAGAGGCGCGGCGCGCGTCCCTGGTGCGTCGGCGGCGGCCGACGCTCCAGGACCTCCTCGAAGAAGCGGTTCAGCTCCGCGGTGCCGATGCGCTGGCGGTAGGCACGGGACGCCTCCCACACCGCCTTCATGAGCGGCCCCACCCCGGCGCCGGTCTTGGCGGAGAGGCCGTGGAGGGGCGCCCAAGGCGCGAAGCCGAGCGCGCGGCGCGCCTCCTGCTCGGCGCGCCGCCGCTCGGCGGCGCCCAGCAGATCGAACTTGTTGAGGCCGACGACGATGGCGCGGCCGCGCTCGGCGGCCAGGCCGAGCAGGCGTTGATCTTGCTCGGCGAGCCCCTCGTGCGCGTCCACCATCACCAGCACGACGTCCGCGCGCCCGACCGAGCGCAGCGCGCGCATGACGCTGATGGCCTCCACGTCCTCGTCGATCCGCGCGCGGCGGCGGATCCCCGCGGTGTCCACCACCAGGAAGTCCCGTCCGGCGAAGTGCACGGGGCTGTCGACCGTGTCGCGCGTCGTGCCGGGCCGGTGGTCGACGAGCGCGCGTTCTTCACCCGCCAAGCGGTTGAACAAGGACGACTTGCCGGCGTTCGGGCGGCCGAGCAAGGTGACCCGCGCGACGTCCTCCGCGAGCGGCTCCGGAGGCGGCGCAGCGCTGGGGGGCGGCAGGGCGGCGACGATGGCGGCCGCGAGCTCGGCGGTGCCGCGCCCGTGCAGCGCGGAGATGGGGTAGAGCTGGTCGACGCCGAGGCGATAGAGCTCGGCGCTCGCGAGCTCCGCGCGCAGCCCGTCGACCTTGTTGCCGGCGACGATGACGGGCTTGCCGCTCTTGCGCAAGAGCTGCAGCGCGTCCCGATCGGGCCCCGTGGGCGGCAGGCTGGCGTCCAAGACGCAGAGCAGCACGTCGGCCTCCGCGATGGCGGCGCGCACCTGACGCGCGATGCCTTGCCCCATCGGATCGTCCGTGGTGGGATCGAAGCCGCCCGTGTCCACGAGCGAGATCTCGCGCCCGTGGAGGTCCGCGTCGGCGTAGTGGCGATCACGCGTCACGCCTGGGGCGTCGTGGACGATGGCGAGCGGCTGCCCCACCAAGCGGTTGAACAGCGTGCTCTTGCCGACGTTCGGGCGCCCGACGATGGCGACGATGGGGAGGCTCATTCTGGCTCCTGCTCCTGCGGAGCGAGGATGGCCTCCGGCTCCGTGGTCGCTCGACTCGGCCCAGCCTCGGAGTAGCCGAGCTCGGCGAGCTGACGCGGGAGCTCGCGCCACTCCGGCGTCACGCGCACGAACAGCTCGAGGTGCACCTGGTGCCCCAGCAGGGCCTCGATGCGCGCGCGCGCTGCGGTCCCGATGTGCTTGATGCGCTCGCCGCCCGTCCCCACCAGGATCTTGCGCTGCCCGACCTTCTCCACGTGGAGCGTGGCGCTGATGCGCGTGAGGCGAGCGCCCTGCTCGAAGCGGTCGAGGCTGACGGCGACCGCGTGGGGCACCTCCCGCTGGGCGCCGAGCAACACCTGCTCGCGGATGTACTCCCGGACGAAGAAGGAGGTCGGCCGGTCCGTGAGGGTGTCCTCGTCGAACGCCGCGGGGGCCTCGGGCAGCCACTCGGTGAGCACGGCGAGGACGCGCTCCACGGAGGCGGGCTCCAAGAAGCTGACGGGGACGAGCGCGGCGGAGGGCCTCACCGCCGCGAGCTGCTCGAGCAGCGGCAAGAGCCGACGCTTGTCGCGGACGAGGTCGACCTTGTTGAGCGCGACCACGAGCGGCTTGTCCGAGGGGAGCGTCTCGAGCAGCGCCAGATCCTCGGGGTCGATGAGCGAGGTGGGCGAGCGCGCCGCCCCGGGCGCCGGCTTCGCCGGCCGGGCGCGCTCGAGCCGCGCGACGTCCGTCACCAGCAGGAGCACGTCCGCGGCGCGCGCCGCCTCGCGCGCCGCGGCGTTCATGCGGCGCCCGAGCTCGGTCTTGGGTCGGTGCAGGCCCGGCGTGTCGAGGAAGGCGAGCTGCGCGCTCGGGCGATGCACCACGCCGAGCAGCGCGTCGCGCGTCGTCTGTGGCTTGGGCGACACGATGGCGAGCGGCTCCCCCAAGGCCGCGTTGAGGAACGTCGATTTGCCGACGTTGGTGCGGCCGATGAGGGCGACGGTTCCAGAGCGCATGCGCCGCCCGTATAGATCAGCAACGCCGCTCCGGCGAATCGGGGGGCCCGGGCGGCCTGAGCCGCGGGGGGGCGGTCTAGCGCGGTCCGAAGCGCGCCGAGGCGGCGGCCGCGCGGGCGGCGCCCGCGGAGGCCGCCCGAGGCTGGGGTCGAGGTGCGGCGCCCCGACCGGGGCGCCGTGCGCGCCGGGCTCCGGTGGTTCCCGAACGCGCGGAGCTGAATTAGGGTGCCGACGCGATGACCGAGCCGGCCCCCCCCGCGATCTCACCCTCGGAGGAGGGTGGCCCCTCCTGGCCGTGGCGGCTCGCCGTCGCGGCCCTGGTCGTGGGGAGCCTCGTGGGGCCCATCGCAGCCAGCGGCATCTGGGATCCCTACGAGCTGACCACGGCGGAGCTGGGGCGGCGCATCGCCGTGGGCCTGCTGGGCGCCAAGGAGCTGGCCACCGGCGGAGAGCAGCTGGTCGTCCCGACGATCGGGGAGCTTGGCCGGGGGCAGCTGCCGTTCACCAGCATCGCGCTGGGCTTTCGGTGGTTGGGGCTCCACGAGTGGGCCGGGCGGCTCCCGCTCGCGCTCTGGGGCGTCGTCGGGGTGGTCGCCGTGGGCGCGCTGGTCGCGCGCCTCGCCGATCGCTGGTCGGCCTACGTCACGGCCGTCGTGCTGGCTACGTTCCCGCTCTATTTCGTGCAGGCGCGCACCATGCTGGGCGACGGCGTGACCGCGGCGACGCTCGCGGTGGCCGTCGCGGGGCTCGGCGTCGCCGTCTTCGACGCGCGGCTGCCGACCACGGGGCGCGTCGCGGCGCTGGGCGTCGGGCTACTCGGGCTCTGGGCGGGCTATCACTGCCGGGGCGCCCTGCTGGGCGTCGCGGTGCCGCTGCTCGGCGTCGGCGCGAGCTGGCTGCTCCTCCGAGGGAGGGGGGGCCCGCCGTCGCGCGCCCGCGCGTGGCTCGGGGCGGGTGCCCTGGGCGCCGGGGCGGTCGCCGTCGCAGTGGGGATGATCGCGCTCGGGCGTGGCCTCGCGGATCCGGAGACGTACCAGCCCGCGGTGGGGGCCGTGGTGCGCGTGGGGGGCAAGCTGCCGACCTTCGACGTCGTGGCGCAGCAGCTCGGGCACGCGCTCTTCCCTTGGAGCGCGCTGCTGCCGCTGATGCTCGGGAGACTGCTCGCGCCGCCCTTTGGGCTCACCGATGAGGTGGCGGCGCGCCAACTCCCGCTGCGCCTGCTGGCCCTCGTCGTCCCCAGCTTGGGGTTGCTCGCGCAGGGCCTGCTCGCGCCCGCGGTCGGGCAGATCGCCTTCTCCGCGACGCCGCTGCTCGCGGTCGCGGTCGCGCTCACGCTGGCGGATTTTCGCCGTGGCGCGCCGGGGTCCCCCGCGCTCGTCTTGGGCACGCTCGCGGTGGCGGCGCTGATGCTGTTCGACTTCAAAGAGTTTCCGGACAAGACGCTCAGCGCCTTCGCCGTGGAGGGCGCGACCTTCCCAGAGAGCTTCAAGCAGCGCTCGCTGCGCTGGTTGGTGGTGGGCAGCGCCGTCGGCTTCACGGCCTTCGGCGCGGCCTTCCTCGAGCGTGAGCCGGTCGGGGGGGAGCTGCCGCGCTTCCAGCGGGCCGACTACGTGGGGTGGTGGCGCTGGCTGCGTGGGGTGCGTGAAGGCTCGCTGTTTTTCATGCTGTGCTCGGCGGAGCTGGTGCTCGTCGCGGCGCGCCTCGTGGGGTGGGCGCCGGCAGCCTGGCTGGCGCAGCGCCCCGGTGAGGGCTCCGTCCTGCCGCTGCTGCGCCAGGTGGCGACCCTGCAGCAGGGGCCGCTCGGCTGGGCCTGGCTGATGCTCCCGGCGGCCTGCGCCGCGCCGTGGGCGGCGTGGCTGGCGCGCGACGCGCTGCGCGCCGTGGCCGCGCGTCGCCCGTGGCGCGCGGAGCTCGCGCTCGCGCCGGTGGCGCTCTTCGGGGTGGCGCTCAGCGTGGCGCAGTACCCCGCGCTCGCGTCGCAGATCTCGCCGAAGGAGGTGTTCGACGCCTACCGTCGGCACGCCGCGGCCGGCGAGCCGCTCGCCATCCTGGGCGTCGGGGAGAGCGCGGTTCGTTACTACGCCGGCAAGGACGTCCAGAGCTTCGCGACGACCACGGAGGCCTTCGACTGGCTGCGCGCTGCGGAGGGCCGGCGCTGGCTCGTCCTGCGCGCGAAGGAGCTGCCGCAGCTCAACTCGAGCTACCGCGCCTCCCGGCAGCCGCCGAGCAACTTGCCCATCCTCGACGCGCGCTCCAGTGAGATCCTGCTCGCCTCGAACGAGCTGCGCCCTGGCGAGCGGAGCGACAATTTCCTGGACGCCTGGGTGCTGAGCGCGGCGCCGCAGCCCCAACACCCGCTCGACGGAGCCTTTGGGACGCAGCTCGACTGCCTGGGCTGGGCGGTCACCGC
Source organism: Myxococcota bacterium (assembly GCA_963169915.1). Classification (GTDB taxonomy): domain Bacteria; phylum Myxococcota_A; class Polyangia; order Polyangiales; family Polyangiaceae; genus JADLEQ01. Next base: position 29,379 of record CAUJEM010000108.1, on the reverse strand, counting down.
GCCCGACGGTGAGCCGGTCACCAGCGTGCTCCCGGGCAAGCCGTATGATTTCAGGATCTACTATCACGTCAAGGCGCCCATCAGCGGCAACTGGGAGACCTTCATCCACATCGATGGCTACTCCCGCCGGCACAACGGCGACCACAAGACCTTGGACGATCGCTACCCCTTACACCTCTGGCGCGTCGGCGATTACATCCAGGACGTACACCGCTTCGTGCTGGAGCCGAACTTCGGCGCGGGGCAGTACAGCGTGTACTTCGGGCTGTTCATCGGCAACAAGCGGCTGCCGGTGACGCGGGGCGCGCAGCACGAAGACCGCCTGGAGGGCGGGCGCCTGCAGGTGCGGTGACGCTGGGGCGCGTGACAGCGCCAGCGTTCGGGGTTAGGGCGAGGGCGTGGCGGAAGATCCTCCGGACTCCAGCGGACGCAGCGCCAGGGAGCGGAGAGGGTCCGTCCGCGTGCCCGTCAGCTGGGCGGTGGACTGCACGGCGGCGGACACCTTCCTCTACGCCGCCATCACCAACGTCACCGAGCTGGGCATCTTCGTGCGCACCACCCAGCCGCTCGCCATCGGGACGCTGGTCGTGCTGAGCTTCGAGCCCCCCAGCTCGGGAGAGGCGTTTCGCTTGAGCGGCGTGGTGCAGTGGACCAACCCGCTGCGGCCCTTCGCAGAGAACGTCAACCCGGGGATGGGGATCCGCTTCGAGCCGCTCACGCCCGAAGATCGCCAGCGGCTCGTGCGGGTCATCAAGACGCTCGCCTACGTCCACTCGGACAACTGAGGGGCAAGGCCTCCGGCGGCGCGCGGTGGTGCCGCTCAGGGCCTCGGCTGGGCCGCCGCGGTGGTGGTCGGGCGCGCGCTGGGGGGGACGCCGCGCGCGCCGGACGCCTTGGGAGCCTCGGCGGCGCTGGTGGGCTTGCTGGGCTTCGCCACCGGGGCAGGCGCAGCCTTCGGAGCTGCGGCTGGGCGACGAGCGGCGACGGCGTCGGGGGCGCCGAGCTCGTCGAGGGCCTGCTGGGCGCGCTCCGTGTAGCCGGCGACGCCCACGAGCGCGTCGTAATTGCGTCGCGCCTCGGCGACCTTGCCCAGCGAGCGGTAGCAGGAGGCCGCCTGCCAAGCGGCCTCCTTGGCCACGCTGGTGCCCGCGTAGCGCTCGCTGACGGCCTCGAAGCGCGCCGCGGCGACGAGGCAGCCCTCCCCGCTGCGCGCGGCCTGCGCCTCGAGGAGCGCGGCGGAGGCGGCGTCCGCGCCACCCTCGGCGGCGATGGCGGCGAAGCCTTGCCGGGCCTCGGCGTAGCGTCCGGCGCGAAATGCTTCCATGGCGGCGTCGTAGGGGCCGGCGTGGTCGGCGCGCTGCTCCACGCTCGGCGCGGCCGCTCGCTCGACCGGCGAGGGTGCCACCTCGGCAGCCTGGGGCCGCTCCTCTTCGAGTGAGAGCGGCGCCTCCTTCAGCGCGACGACCTCTGGCGTGGAGGGGCGCCCACGCAAGAAGACGAGCCCCGAGCCGACCATGAGCAGGAGCAGCGCGGCCATCGCGAGCTGCGGGCGCATGGCGTAGTTGGCCACGATGGAGACGCCGCGGCCGAGGCGGCGTCGCAAGGGGAGCGCTTCGCGGGCGCGCCGCTCGGCGGCGAGGATCTTCGTGTGCAGCTCGGGCGGCGGCGCCAGCGGCGTGAGGGTGACCGCCTGGCGTGTCGCGCGGAGCCCAGCATGAATGGCGCTGCAGCGCTGGCAGTGCTCGAGGTGGCGGCGCGCCGCCGCGCCCGTCAGCTCGTCCAGCTCGTCGTAGAGCAGATCCATGAGCACGCGCTCGAGCTTCTCGCAGTCCACGGCTAGCTCCTCGATCCTGTCACTTCAGGGCCCTCGAGTACTCCGAGTAGTCACGGAGCTTTTCTTGGAGCCGCTCGAGCGCGTAGCGCATGCGGCTCTTGACCGTGTTCTCTCCCACCTGGGTCATCTCCGCGATGTCCTTGAACGGGAGGTCCCCGAGCTCTCGCAAGAGAAACACCTCACGCTGCTCCTCCGGCAGCTCTCCGATGGCCCGCTCGATGTGGCGCGCGAGCTGCTCGGCGACGACGCTGCGCTCGACGTCCGAGCGCGGGTCGGCGAGTCGGTCGAGCAGGGGTGGTGCGTCCGGCTGAGCCGCGCTGGGCTGGTCGAGCGAGGCGTGGCGGCGGTGCGAGAGCCGCCGGAGCTGATCCACACAGAGGTTGCGAGCGATGGTGAACAGCCACGTGGAGAACCTGGCCTCGTGCTTGAAGTCCGTCGCGTTCTGGACCAGGCGCAAAAATACGTCCTGTGTTACGTCTTCCGCGAGGCTGGCGTTGCCCAGGTGCCGGATCACGAACCCGTAGATGGGCGTCTCGTAACGTCCCAGAAGGACGGTGAAGGCCTGGGTGTCGCCGCGCTGATAGCGGATCATCAGCATCTCGTCGGAGGCCTCGCTGCGCTCGCGCGCCTTCATGGCATCCCCAGCGGCTGCCGGGCCAGTAGCCACGCCCCCCACTCCAGCGAGGAACGCTCGGGGAGAAGGACGCCCACGGCACGGTGAGGGGTGGGACGCGCGGACACAGCGATCGATCTATCCCTCGAAAGCGACGGGTCGCGCTAGGCGTTCTCGGCCCGAGCCCCGCCTGGAGGCAGCCTCCAGGAAGGCGCCCGACCACCGATTGACGCGTTGCGTTGTGCTGGAGGTCTTGCTAGTCTTTCGGCGCGGACCAGTCGGTCCAAGGCCCGGTGATGGTTGCAGTTCGGCTCGAACCCGAACATAAAGGCGTCGACGGAGCGCCAGAAGTCGTGGATGCTCCGCCGATACTCAGGAAGAGGGAGCCCATGCGCGTTTGGAACTCTATCATGGTGACGCTGCTGGCGGTCGCCCCCGTGTCTCTGTCGGCGCTCGCTCAGGCACCGGCGGCGGCACCGGCGCCAGCGAAGAGCGCGACCCCCGCGACGCCAGCGACGAGCGCGATCCCCGCGGCGTCGAGCGGCGCGGCGAGCACCGCGGCTACGGCGCCAGTGGATGGTTCCACTTTTGCGGTTCGGCTCCGTGATCTGGAGACGCGCATCGACGAGCTCAAGGAGCAAATCCGGCGCAGCCGCACCCGCCTCAGCCTCCTCAGCGACACCATCCTCGCCGGCGGGATCGGCGGCTCGCGCGCGGAGATCAAGTTCGCCAACGACCTGAGCAACGCGTTCCGGGTCACGAAGGTGACGGTCGTGCTCGACGGCGCCGTCCAGTACAACAACGCGGACGATACCGGCGCGCTCGCTGCGCAGACGGAGATCCCCATCTTCGCCGGGCCGGTCCCGCCGGGCGACCACACGGTGCAGGTGCTCGTGCAGCTCCGTGGCCATGGCTACGGGGTGTTCTCGTACTTGCGGGGCTACCGCTTCGAGGTCAAGGCCAGCCATTCCTTCACCCTCACGGAGGGCAAGGCGCTGCAAGTGTCGGCGTCCGTCTATGAGAAGGGTGGGGTAACGACGCCGCTCGAGCAGCGCCCCGCGCTGCGCTTCATCGAGAAGCTCCGGGGGATCACGGAGGGAGACTCCGCGGCGACCCCCGCCAAGGGCGGCTCGGGCTCTGCGGCCAGCGGCGGCTTCTCCGTGGGTGCAGGGGCCAAGTGATGAGAAGCCAGCGCGTCATCGGCCCTGCGCTGGTGGCCCTGTTCGGCGCTTGGCTGGTGCCGGGCGCCGCGCTCGCGCTCTCGGCCTCTGCCGCGCGCGCGCGCGCGGACAAGGACATCGCCGCGGCGGAGGCGACGGTCGAGAAGGTCAACGCTGCCAGCTCCAAGGGCCCGAAGGCGCTCACCGCCTCGGAGCGCATCGCGCGCGGTGAGGTGCTGCTGCGCACGAAGGACTACGAGCGCGCCATCGAGGTGCTGTGTCAAGTCGTGGAGCTCCACCGCCAAGGCAAGGTGCCGGCCACGGCCGCGGCGGACGCCACCTTTCTTCTTGCGGAGGCGTACTTCGAGTCGGAGCAGCTCCTGTCGGCCAAGCGGGAGTACGCCTCGCTCGTCGACCGCGGGGCGCAGGCCGCGTACTCGGCCTTCGCGGGCCGCTCGCTGAGCCGCTTGGTGGACATCGCGCTGCGGACCGATCGGCTCGAGGACATCGACGTCATCTTGAGCAAGCTGTCGAGCTTGCCGTCGTCGGATGCCAGCGGCTCGCTGCAGTATGCGCGAGGGAAGGCCTATTTCGCCAAGCGGGACTACGCCGCGGCGAAGGCCTCTGCCAGCGCGGTCCCCGCGAGCTCCGCCTACGCCCTGCAGGCGCAATACCTCCTCGGCGTCATCCTCGTGAAGGAAGCGAGCCCCGCGCCGCTCCCCAGCGCTCCGGCGGCAGGGGCTCCGGTGGCGGGGGCTCCGGCAGCGGGCCCGGCCCCGGCACCCGCCCCGGACGGCGGCCGCTACGCTGCCGCCGTCAACAAGTTCATGGAGATGACCCGCCTCCCCGCCAAGACCGCGGCCGACCGGCACGTGGTGGATCTGGCGTGGATGGCGGTGGGGCGGCTGCTCTACGAGACGGAGCAGTACCTCGACGCGGCCGACGCCTACGGTCACGTGGATCGTGGCTCGCCGGAGTTCAGCACGATGCTCTTCGAGCTGGCGTGGGTGTACGTCCGGCTCGCGGACTATCCGCGAGCGCAGCGCGCGCTGGAGGTGCTGACTCTGGCCGATCCGGACACCGCGGAGCTCGCGGACGGGACGCTGTTGAAGGCGGACTTGATGCTCCGGGCCGGCCAATATCGGGAGGCTCTGGAGATCTACGAGGGGATCCGCTCGCGCTTCGACCCCATCCGGGAGCAGGTCACGCGCTTCCTGACCGAGGTGAAAGATCCGGGGGTCTACTACGACGCGTTCGTGCAGGATCCGGCCGAGCAGGCCAGCGCCGGCTTGCCGTCCTTGGCGCTGAAGTGGGCGCGTGAGGCCGCCGCCGATGACCGCGTGTTCGCCGTGATCGACGACGCGGCGCGCTCGCGGGATCTGGTCCGCCGTACGCGCCTGCTCGCGGCGAAGCTGGGGGCAGCCCTCGCCTCGCCCACGCGGGTGCGCGCCTTCCCAGAGCTGCTCGCCCAGCTTCGGCTCGCCACCGGCGCCGCCAACCAGGTGGGGCGCGCGCGCCGCGCCTTGGCGGAGGGCCTGGACGACGTCGCTGGCTCGGGTGGCAGCGGAGAGCTGCGTGACGTCCGCGCCAAGCGGCGTGCGCTGATGAAGCGCCTCGGGATGGTGCCCGTCACCAGCGGCGAGTTTGCGCGGCGCGACGCGAGCGGCGAGCAACAGTGGAACCGCATCTCCCAGCAGCTCCAGCGGCTCACCCTCGAAGCGGACTCCCTCCAGGCCCTGGTCAACGGGCTGCGGCGGGTGCTCAAGGACGCCGAGGCGCGGCCTGGGAGCGTGGAGGCGGAGAGCCGCAAGCGCTTCGAGGCGGAGATCGCCGAGCAAGAGCGCCAGCTGGCGGACTACCGCCGGCGCATCAAGAGCTACCAGGAGATGGTCGAGGTGGGCCGCGTACAAATTGGCTTCGGGGATCAGCGCTTCATCGACGACGAGGCCACGCGCCGCGAGTTTCACACCTTGTTCGCGCGGGAGGTCGCCCTCTGCGCGGGGGGCGCGGATGGCGCGGACGCCGCGGAGTATGCGCGGAGTATCCAGCCGCTGCTCACCAAGGCGGACGCGCTGGAGGGTCGCTTGGACACCACTCGCCAGTCCTTGTCTCGCACCGCGGACGAGCGCGCTCGCTCCCTGAAGGAGGAGGTCGCGCGCGAGGCCGCCAACCTCGAGGCCTACTCGGTGCAGCTCGACGCGCTCGACAGCGAGGCCCGTGTGGTCGTCGGGGAGGCCGCCATGCGCAGCTTCGCGCTCGTGCGTGATCGGCTCAAGAGCGTGGTGCTGCGCGCGGACGTCGGGGTGGCCCAGCACGCCTGGGAGACGCGTGAGACCCAGCGCCTCCGCGTGCGGGACCTGCAACGTGAACGTGCCCTGGAAGATCAGAAACTCAACGACGAGCTGCGTGAAGTGCTCGACGACGCCGAGGCCCAATGAGCCACGTAGCCCGTAACGTCTCCACCCTAGCGTTGCTCGCAGCGCTGTCGGTCACCCAGCTCGCGTCGTCGCAGACCCCCGCGGCGTCCGGCGCGCCGGCCACGTCAGCGGCGCCGACCCAAGAGGCGCTCGCTCCGCCGAGCGCTGCCACCACGACGGGGGCGCCCACCAGTGCGCAGCGGCGCGTCAGCCCGCCGCCCGCTCCGCCGACGGCCGCCCAGCGCGCCGCCTTCGAGCGGCTCAGCCGAGAGGCGCGCAAGTACGAGCAGCACGGTAAGGAGTACCGCGCGGTGCTCACCCAGATCGTTCGGCACCATTACGAGGAGCGCCGTCGCCGGGTGCTCGCGGAGCTCGACAAGGAGCTCGTGCGCGAGAAGAAGGCCCTCGCTCAGGCGCGTCGCGACGCCATCGCGCAGCTCGAGGCCTTCCTCGCGAAGTACAGCGGTGAGAACGCCGATCCGCAGGCGACGCCAGACACCATGTTTCGCCTGGCCGCGCTGTATGAAGAGGTCGCGCGGGACAGCACCAGCGGGGAGCTGAGCCAGGACATCAAGCCCGCCATCGCGCTCTACCGGAGGATCATCACGGAGTTCCCCCAGTACGAGGAGCTGGCAGCGGTCCACTACTACCTGGGGCACGCGCTGACGGACGCGGGCCGGCTCGAGGAAGGGCAACAGGCCTGGCGCTCGCTCGTGTGCAGTAACCGCTACACGGTCAAGCCAGACCCCGCGGCGGAGGGCAAGCTCGCGCTGCAGCCGCTCCCGCAGGACCACGACGACAAGTACTGGAACGAGTGGTACAACAACCACCCCATCCCGCTCGATCAAGAGCGCAAGGCCGCCAAGCTCAAGCCCGCGGCCAAGCCCAAGCCGGGGCAGCCCCCGCGGCGTGACGTGGAAGAGCTCAGCTACGCCAACCCTTACCAAGGGTGCGCGCCCATCCAGCAGGCCGTTCCGGCGGGCGAGGAGCCACGCTACCTCGCGGAGGTCTGGTGGCAGATTGGCAATTACCACTTCGATCAGGTGGACCCCCGCGGCGGCCCGTACAACCTCAACCGCGCCGTCACCGCCTACGAAGAGGCGATGAAGTACAAGACGGAGCCGCTGTTCGGCGTCTCCATGTACAAGCAGGCGTGGGCCTTCTACAAGCAGCAGCGCTACCGCAGCAGCGTGGAGTGGTTCGTCCGCTTGCTCCTGCACACGGATGAAATCGAGGCCAAGACGGGAGATCCGGGGACGGACTTCCGGCAAGAGGCGTACACGTACATCGCGGGGTCGCTCACCTATGTGGACTTCGACGGCCCACCGCCGGAGGATCCGCTCATCCCGCGCAGCGACGTGCTCGACACCGAGAGCGATCCGCTGATGGCCGAGCAGAAGATGGCGATCGCCATCCAGCGCGTCCAAGATCCAGCCATCGTCCCTCAGGACAAGAAGTGGACGGTGGAGATCTACAAGTCGCTCGCGCAGGAGTTCATCGAGATCACCCACCACCGCAACGCGATCGCGACGCTCGAGCTGACGCTCAAGCGGTTCCCGAACGATCGTGACGCGCCCGTCATGCAGAACAAGGTCGCGGAGCTGTACGACGCGCTCTCGCAGCTCGCCCCGGATGGGTCGGAGGCGAAGATGGATTACGCAGCGCGCGCGCTGGAGGCCCGCACCAAGCTCGCGAATTACGTCGGCAACACGCCGTGGACGGACGCCAACCGCGACGACCCGGAGGCGCTCCAGACGGCCGAGCAGCTCGTCAAGAGCGGGCTCAAGCGCGCGGCGGCGGATCACACCAACAACGCGCGCCGGTACGTGGATCAAGCGACCGAGCGGAGTGATCCTGGAGAGCAGGTGGCGCTCATCGACAAGGCCATCGTGGAGTATCGGCTCGCGGAGGCAGGGTGGAAGGGCTACCTCGAGCAGGATCCGAACGCCACGGACGCGTATGAGAGCCGGTTCTGGCTCGCGGACGCGCGCTACTGGGTGGTCGTCCTTCAGCTCAAGATCGGGCGCGCGCCGAGCGCGCAGGAGATCCAGCAGGCGCGGGCCTCGGCGGTCGCGGTCCGTGACTCCAACGAGGACGACAAGTATCAGACGAACGCCGGCTACTACCTCGTCACCATCGCGGAGCAGCTCCTGGACTTCGAGTACAAGAAGCACGAGCGGAGCGGCGGTAAAGAGGGGCTGGAGAAGCGCGACGAGGTCCGCTTCACCGGCGAGGGGGACAACCGCGTGGTCGTGAAGGAGCCGGTCCCGCCCTTGGTGATGGACACCATCGTCGCGCGCGACGAGTACGTCGCGCGGGTGCCCGCGGAGCGAGACCCACGGCAAAACGGGCTGCTTTACGCCTTCCAGGCCGGGGACTACTTCTTCGTCTACGGCCAGTTCGCCGAGGCGGAGCGCCGCTTCCGGCCGCTCTACGAGGCCGAGTGCAACAAGAGCGAGTGGGGCTACAAGGCCTGGAAGCGGCTCTTCGACATGGCCGCGCTCACCAAGGACGTGGGCGCCGCGCGGAAGCTCACCGAGGCCAAGAGCTGTGCCCTGACGCCGGAGCAGAAGGCGGAGGAGGGGCCGCTGCGCCAAAATACCCTAGATTTTGGCCGCTACGCTGACGCCGCCGCCTTGTTCAAGGAGGCCGAGGCGCTGCCGGAGGGACCGGCCAAGCGCGCCAAGTGGCGCGAGGCTGCCGCGGCGTACAAGGTGGCGCTCGACGCCGCGCCGGATCGCGATGAGGCCCCAGAGGCCGCGATGAACGGTGCCTACGCGTACAAGCAGGTGGGGGAGTACGACAAGGCCATCGCCATGTACGAGCTGTTCATCGCGAAGTACGGCAGTGAGAAGCTCTTGCAGGGGCTCAAGGTCGGTGATCCGAAGGCGAAGCCGCCGGTGGCGCCGGACCCGGCCAAGTACGAGCAGCGGGTGGGCTACCTCAAGGGCGCCTACGACGCGTTGGCGGGCTCCTACGTCCTGTTCTTCAACTACCCGAAGGCCGGGGAGACCTTCGACAAGATTAGCTCCATCGAGCACTTCAAGACGGCCGATCGACGCGAGGCCGCCAAGCAGGCGCTGATGCTCTACGCCAGCCTCGGGGACGGCGGCGGCATGGAGCGCACGCGCAAGCGCTATCGGGATCTGGGGGCCTCGCCGGCGGAGATGGCGGAGGCGGATTTCATCGTGGCAAGCTCGGACTTGAAGCGCTGGGATCAGTACAGCCCGGACACCGGCGCCAACGAGGCCGCGCGACGCAAGGCCCAGGCGGCCATGGAGACGTACTACAACGCCAACAAGGGCAAGGAGTCCTCCGGGAGGTTCGCGGTCCAGGCGGCGTACTGGGTCGCCAAGATGAAGAAGGCCGCGAGCGCCACCGACACCAACAAGTGGTGGCGCAACACCATCGAGGCCTTCGAGGCCTTCAAGCGGTGGTCGCCGGTGAAGGACGGCCAGAACACCGCCTTGGGGTCGCTCGAGGCGGGGATGGCCGCGGAGGGCGAGTACACCATGCTCGACGCAGAGCTCGTGCAGAAGTACGACTATGAGTCCGGCTTTCACCGCTACAAGGGCGATCCGGTGGCGGTGCTGACGGCCTACCGGAAGCAGGCCACCGAGGCGAAGAAGTGGTACGACAAGCTCCAGCACGTCATCGACGCCTACCTGTCGCCAGAGTGGACGGTGGCGGCGGTGTCGCGCCAGGGGGCGGTCTACGACTCGCTGCGCACGGGGCTCTACAACGTTCGAGCGCCCGCGCTCGTGATGTTCACGCCCGCTGAGGAGCGGCTGCTGGAGAAGCTCGAGAACAGCGACAACGACGAGCTCATGGAGAAGGCCGACGCCTTCCGCGTCAAGAAGCAGAACGAGTGGCGCGATCAGCGCGACAAGGAGCTGGCTGGCGCGGACACCATCCTCGTCGATCGGTACGGGCAAGCCATCGTGCTGTCACGGCGGTTCAAGGTGTCCAGCCCCGCCGTGGTGCACGCCATTCGGCGCCTCGCCTTCCTGACGGACGTGCTCGGTGAGGCCAAGATGAAGGCCTACGCCTCGGCCGTCAAGGACCTCAACTACACGGAGGGAATGTTCCTGAGGATGCGCCCGGGCCAGACCGTGACCCCACCCTCCAAGGGCGACCCTGCACCGCTCCCGGCGGCGGCCAACTAGGAGCCAACCCATGCAACGCACCCGCTCCCTTCACTCGCTCTACTCCGCCGCGCTCGTAGCGCTCGGCCTGTCCGTCGTCGCTTGTGGTGGAAATGGCAAGCCGGCGGAGCACCCGAAGGTGGACTCCTCGGGACGACCCACGGGGGCCGGGAGCAACGTGACGGCGGGCGCCGGTGGCCCGCAGGTCGCGGCCGACGACGCCCCGTCCAGCGGGGACTCTGGCGCGAACCGCCCCAAGATGAGCGCCGCTGCGGCCGCCGCCTACGACGCTGGCATCACCGCCTTCGCTTCGGGAGATCTGGACACCGCCAAGGCCCAGTTCCTCAAGGCGGGAGAGGCGGACGGCAACGCTTACCAAGCGCATTACTCGCTCGGGGTGGTGCTCGAGCGCCTGGGGGACGCGACGGGCGCGCTGAACGCGTACCGGCGGGCGACGACGGTGGTGGCGGACTATGAGCCCGCGCTCGTGGCCTACGCGGGCTTGCTCGCGCGCACCAACCGCATCGGAGAGGCGGAGAGCTTCCTCGAGGGACAGCAGGCCAAGTTCCCCAAGAGCGCGGCGCTCACCGCCGGGCTGGCAGAGGTCAAGTCCATCAAAGGGGAGACGGGGGAGGCCCAGCGGCTCGCCCAAGAGGCGCTGAAGAAGAACCCGGACTACCGGCCCGCCATGATCACCATCGCGCGCGATCACTACCGCGCTCGTCGCCTGGATCTGGCGCTGTACGCCCTGGCGGGCATCCTGGAGGGCTACGGCCCGGAGAACCCGCCCAGAGACAAGAACAGCGCCGAGGCCCTGCTGCTGCGCGCGCTCATCCAGCGCGAGCGTGGGCAACGCCAGGGGGCGCTCGCGGATTTCGGGCGAGCGCTGGAGCTACGGCCAGATCTCGTCGAGGCCGCGGTCGCGCTCGCTGCCTTCAACCTGGAGTCGGGGGACGCCGCGGCTGCCGCGGCGCTCCTGGAGCGCGCGCTCAAGTACGACCGCGCGCACGTGCAGGCGCGGCTCAACCTCGGTGACGCCTATCGGCTGCTGGGGCGCAGCGCAGACGCCCTGAGGGAGCTGCAGTGGGTCGTGGCCAAGGACGCCTCGCTGGCGCAGGTCCATTACAACTTGGGGCTGCTCTACTTGTTCGGCCAAGGCCTGCCAGGGCTCTCGCCGAAGCAGGCCGCGGAGAAGGCCGTGGAGGAGCTCGAGCTGTACAAGAAGATGCGGCCAAGGACGCTCGGCCCGGACGACACGGACGAGCTCATCAACCGCGCGCGCGCGAAGATCTCGGTCATCGACGCGCAAGCGGCGGAGGCGGCGGAGGCCGCGAAGGCACCGAAGGAGGCTGAGGCGCCGAAGGCAGCCGACGCGCCGAAGGCAGCCGACGCGCCGAAGGCGGCCGAGGCGCCGCCGGCACAGCAGGAGGGTCAGTGAGCATGAAGCAGTCGTGGAGGTTGGCGGTGGTCGGTGCTGCGCTGCTCACCGTGGCGCTGCCCGCCCAGGCCCAGAAGAAGAGCCGGGTCATCACGGTCAGTGAGGTCACCATCGTGGGGCGCATCCAGAAGCCGATCGCCTCGGTGGACGTCAACCGGATTCAGCCGCGGCTCACCTTGGCGGAGCTGCGGCAGCCCTTCCTCGAGCGGATCGAGCGGGCGCTGTTTCGGGCGCCCTTCTGAGGCTCCGAGGACGCTCGCGTGGCGCCTCTCGCCTGGCTCGGGGCCGCGACGCTGCTCTGTGGCGCGGCTGCGGCGGCCCTCTACCGCTCGTCACGGCGCTTGAGGGCGCTGGCGCCGCCGCCGTCCCTGACGGCGCTCGGCCGGCGCCGAGAGGTGAAGGCGCTCGCGAGCTGGGCGGCGGCGTGCGAGGCGGAGGAGGACTGGCGCGAGCTGCTAGGGGAGCTCAGGGGCGCTCCGAGCCGGCGTGGCGCCATCGCGGCGCTCGACGAGCGGGGCGAGGTGCTCCGCGGGGCGCTGGCGAGCGGTCAGATCTTGGCGGCCAAGCTCCCGTGGCTCGCCGTCGTGGGGACGCTGGCCTGCGTCTGGGGCGCCGCACTCCAGGGACTGTCCGGCCCCGGTGTCGACGGCTGGGGGACCGCGCTCGGCCTCGGCGCACCACCGCTGCTGCTGGCGCTCGCGGGCGTCGGGGCGCTCGCGCGGCGCTGGCGACGACAGCGCGCCCAGCTCGGCGAGGAGTGGCGGCTGCTGAGCTCGCGCCTGCTCGCGTCGTGGGAGAGCGAGCGAGGCGCGCTGCCGACGGCCGACCCCCTGGAGAGCGTCTCGGCGCCGGCACGCCGGGAGCGCTGGGGGGAGGACTCCGGTGCGCTCGGGTAGCCTAGGAGTGGACCTGCACCCCTCACCCGGTTACTCTTGGGGCGTCGTCGCTCCAGCGGAAAAGTATCCTCGTGGTGCGCCGGTGCCAGGGCTCACCCAGCCAGCCTGCCCTTCAGGAGATAACGTCGCATGACGCAGCAACCGCCGATGCAGCAAGGTCAACCGGGCGCCGCTCGCCCTGGGCAAATGACGGCGGTCATGCGAGCCGTGCAGGCGAGCGGCCCCAAGGTGCTCCGCATCGGGGTCGTGCACGCCGGGCGCGTCACCGAAGAGCGCATCATCAAGCAGCGCTCGCACGTCACCGTCGGCCCCAACGAGAAGAGCATGTTCGTGCTGGCCACGCAGAACGTGCCGGCCAACTTCCGCCTGTTCGAGCTCATCGGCAACGAGTACTGGCTCAATTTCCTGGACGGGATGCACGGCCGCGTCGCGCTGCCCTCGGGCGTCTCGGACTTGAGCGTGCTCAAGGGTCAGGCGCGCCGGACGCCCCAGGGGGCTTACCAAGTCAAGCTGACGGAGGACTCACGGGGCAAAGTCCAGGTCGGCGACGTGACGTTTCTGTTCCAGTTCGTGACGCCCCCGCCGGTGCAGCCGCGTCCGCAGCTCCCGGTCTCGGTCACCAGCGGGGCCAGCGCCATCGACTGGACCACCACCATGATCGTGGCGTTCTGTCTGCTGGCCCACACCATGCTGGCAGCGGCGGCCTACTCCGACTGGTTCGATCAAGTGGTGGACGAGGACACCGCGGTCGCGGGGCTCATCGAGAGCATGAGCCGGCTGCCGGCGCCTCCACCCGTGGAGGACAAGCCGACGGAGGAGGACATCACGGACGCCAAGGCGACGGACAAGCCCACCGACGAGCCGAAGAAGGCCACTAACGCGGGGGGCAAGGCGGCCGGTGCTGGCGCCAACGCCGGCGCGGGCAAGGCCGGCGGCCTCTCGGACAAGCAAGCCGCGGCCTTGGCCAGCGAGCTGGACCGGCTGGAGATGGCGACCTTGGGTGCCATGTCCAGCTCCGGCCCCGCCACGGCGGGCGTGCTGCGCACGGGTGAGTCCGTGGGAGGCGCGCTCGACAAGGCAGCGGCGCAGAACACCGGCGTCAGCGGCGGCAGCGACCTCAAGCTGGGCGGCGGCGGTGGCCCGCTCAAGCCGGGGGAGACGGGGACGGCGGGGCTCGGCTCGCTCGGCTCCGCAGGCAAGGGCGACACCTCGGGCGGCACCGGGACCGTGTCGAAGCCGAAGGGGCCCACGGGCTCCGCCTCCGTCGGCGGGGCGTCGGTGTCGGGGGGCAGCGTCAGCAACGCCAGCCGCGTCGTCGCGGGCATGCGTGCAGGCTTCCGCTCCTGTTACCAGCGTGGCCTGGCGGAGAACCCGGACGCGCAGGGCAGCATCCGGCTGACCATTCGGGTCGGCCCCAACGGCGAGGTGCAGAGCGTCAGCGCCTCCTCCAGCGGGAGCCTCCCAGGCTCGGTGGTCAGCTGCGTCCGCTCCCGTGCGCAAGCGGCTCAGTTCGACCCCCCCGAGGGGGGCTCAGCCTCCATCGCGGTCCCCGTGAGCTTCGTGAAGCAGTAGGGGAGGCTCGCTGTGACGCCAGGAGCCAAGTGCTTTGCTTGAATCCACCGCCCGAGCCCCGCATCGAACGGCTCATGGCTAGCCTCACCGCCCTAGGTGTTCCAGTGTCGGTGAAGTGTTGGCAACTGCGCGTTGACATGAACAAGCGCGGCTTTTATAGTCGCCCCTCTCGTGGGAGGAACCGCGGTGAAGCGTTTGTCTAAGAGAACTGCTAGCTTACTGGTCGCCGCGGCGCTCATGGTCGCGGCTGGGGGGACGGCAGCGCTCGCTCAAGGCACGGCTGCCGCGCCCGCGGTGGACCTCACGGCTGGGCGGGACGTCAACCTCACCCTCGAGCAAATGCAAGCGGAGACGCGGGCGATGCCCCCTCGGTTCAAGAAAGAGGCCGAAGGGGTCAAGCAGGCGCTCGAGCAGTCCCGCAAGAAGAAGGACGTCGTCAAGAGCCTGTGCCTGACGGACAAGCTCAAGCAGATGGAAATTGTCCACGGCATCGCAGGGGATCGCATCGCGGCGGTCGATGAAGCCGCGGCGGCGCACAACCTGGATCGCGCGCGCTCGGAGTACCGCATCGCCGCGGTGCTCTCGGACCGCTCGAAGGAGCTCGTCTCGGAGGCCAACCAGTGCATCGGGGAGGAGGCCACCATCTTCGGAGAGTCGGAGGTGGTCGTGGACATCGACCCGAACATCCCGGATGACCCCTCGGATTTCCCTGAAGTGCCCGTCGTGCTGGATCCCCCAGTGCTCAGCAGTCCCACCCGCTAAGGACGAGGTTTAGCGGAGTCATGCGTTCGTTCTCCCTCGCCGTCGCTACGGCAGCGCTCGCCGTCTCTCCGTCCTGGGCGCTGGCTCAGAGCGCCTTCGTCGGCTCCCCCTCTGGCGAGGGGATCGGCATTCGTGTCGGTGACCTGGAGCTCCACCCCACGCTCGGCGCCGAGGGCGGCTACGACAGCAACTACTTTCGGCGCTCCGGGGACGCGAATGAGCCCGTCAAGGACGCCTTCCGGCTACGGGTCACGCCCGGGCTATCGCTCACCACCCTGGCCGGGAGTCGCATGGCGGGCGCCACCCCGCCCGCGCTGAAGCTCAAGGCCACGCTCTACACCACGTACAACGAGACCTTCCCCGCGGGTAAGGACGACTTCGACAGTCCGGCGCAGCGCCGCTTCGACGTGGGCGCGGCGCTCGGGCTCGACATCCTGCCGTCCAAGCCCGTCGGAGGAGATCTGGAGCTGGGCTTCGTCCGTGTCGGGGAGCCCTCCAACAACGAGTCCCCGGATTTCGCGTTCGATCGCAACAACGTGCGCGGCGCGGCCGGCGTCACCTGGCGTCCCGGCGGCGGGCTGTTCGAGTGGCGCGTGGGCTACGGTGGCAACTACACGTTCTTCGACAGCGCCGCCTTCACGCAGTTCAACAACGTCGGGCATGAGGTCAACACGCGGGAGCGGTTCCGGTTCATGCCGCGCACCGCCATCTTGCACGAGGCTTCGCTCGGCTTCCGCAGCTACACGCGTGGAGGGGTGACGGAGAACTCCAGCCAGTTCGTCAAGACGCGGATCGGCGTCAACGGGCTCGTGAGCAACCGCTGGGCGCTCTTGGGCATGGTGGGCTGGGGGGGGACCTTCTACGACGCCCAGGTCGGCTCTCGGGAAGACTTCGACTCCGTCATTGGGCAGGCCGAGGTGCGGTGGATTCTCCAGCCGGCGCCCACGCAAGACGCGTCCGTCGGCGCGGTGACCGAGCTGTCGAACGTGGCGCTCGGCTACACGCGAGATTTTGCCCCCAGCTACCTGGGTAATTTCTACCGCCGCGACCGGGGGTACTTGGATTTCTCACTGTACATGGGGCAGGCCTTCGTGGTGAACGTCAACGGTGGGGTCGGCAATTTCTCGTACGCGCCGTCGTTCTTCCCCTCGGGCAACCTGCGCAAGGGCTCCTTCAATCAGCTCCGCGCGGACGCCACCTTGCTCGCGGAGTACCGCGTGTTTCCCACCTTGGGCATCAACACCACGCTCGGCTACGAGCAGAACCTCGGTGACAACAGGGTGCCCGTCCGGGAGGGCGTCGTGGGGGACGTGGACAACCTCGCCTACCAGCGCTTCACGGCATTTCTCGGCCTGCGTTGGTTCATGTGAGCAGGGTGAGCTGGCGAGGGGCGTGGCGCGCGCTCTGGCTCGTGTCCTCGGCGGCGGCGCTGGGGCTCGCCGCGCTGACGCTCGGCGCGGGCTGCGGGGGCACCTACGACAACCACGACGTCAAGCTGGCGCCGCCGGAGGAGAGCACCACGCTGGGCGCAGGGGACGTCTTTCAGCTCCGCATCGTCGGTGAGCAGGGCTTGCCCGAGGAATTTCAGGTCGCCTCCGACGGCACGGTGGATCTCCCTTACGTGGAGCGGATGCAGGTGGAGGGACTCGAGCCGCAGGAGCTCTCGGCGAAGGTGAGGGCGGAGCTCATCCGGCGTGGTATTTTGACGAGCCCGAGCGTGGTGGTCTCCGTCAAGGAGTACAACTCCAAGCGGGTGAGCGTGCTCGGCCAGGTGGGCAAGCCGGGCAGCTACCCCTTTCGCATGGGCCTGACCATCGTGGACGTCATCTCACAAGCGGGGGGGCTCAACCCCATCGCCAACGGCGATCGGGTGTTTCTCACCCGGCGCACGCGCGGCTCGAGCAAGACGGTGGTGGTGAGCTTCAAGGCCATCACCGACGGACGCTCGCCGGACATCCCCCTACAAGCCGGCGATCAGATCTTCGCCAATGAGCGCGTGTTCTAGTCGGCGCCGCGTCGGGCAGGGGCGGCCCGCGCTGTCCCAGGAGCGCTAGAACTGCGCGCTGAGCCCGGCCACGAGGCGGAGGCGCGCCGTCCCGAAGGCCGAGCGGCGCTCGGCGTCGGGGCTCGCCCCGGGGGCGCGCGTCAGCGGCAGCGCGGTGCCCCCCGCGAGGAACGGCTCCCAGGGGTGAGCGCGCCAGGGATGCGCGCGCAAGCTCACGAGCCACTCGCTCGCCACCGGCACCTGCTGCGGGCCCGTGGCGGGGGCGGCGTAGAGCGGCAGCGTGAGCCAGAGCTCGGCGCCCAGGCGTAGCCGCCACCAGAGAGCACACGCGACGCCGAGCGCCGGCTCGGCGGTGGATGCATGCTGCCCGGCGGCGTCCCGCCGCCGAGCGCGCCAGCGCAGCCCGAGCTCGGCCTGGACGCTGCAGGGCGCGAGGAGCAGCTCGGCGGTCAACGCTGGCGTGAGGCTGGGGGTGCCGAGCGTCGCGAGGGCGGCGCGGTCCCCGAGGGGAGCGCGGAGCTCCGCGTGGGCGCGGAGCGCCAGGAGGGAGCTCGCGTCACCGAGCAGCGCGCGCCCCACGGTCAGGGCTGGGTCGGCGGGGGCCGCGCGCACGAGCGGCGGCGCCTGGGAGCTGGCGAGCGCGTCCGAGCCCGCACCGTCCTGGCGGAGGTAGAGGGGGAGCCTGAGCTCCAGATCCCAGCGTCGCGGGAGGCCAGCACCGAGGGTGAGCGTGAGGCTCTGGCGGCGCGCGATGATGAGCGCCGTCCGCCCGCCCGGGTCTGGGGACGGCACGCGCAGCGCCGCGGGGCGCTCGCTGAGAGAGTACGCGGCGCCGAGGGCCCAGCGGCCTCGGTCGAGCTCTCGCGCGCGCCCCAGCACCAGCCCGCGCGGGTTGGTCAGCGCCAGCGCGCGGGGCTCCGGATCCTCGTCCACGGTCAGCGGCTGCGCCGCGGCCGCCCCCACCCAGAGCAGACCGAGGGCGCAGCCGAGCAGGTGGCGGAGCATGGCGGGGGCGGAGTCTAGCGCAGGGCGCCGCCGTCGCGGGGGCGCGGGGGCACGCGCGGGAGGTGCAAGCCTCCGCCGCTTGCCCTAGGAAGGCGGGGTGACCACGCACGCCCGGCTGCTGCTCCTCGGCTCCGCGTCGCCGCGTCGGCGTGAGCTGCTCACGACGGTGGGGCTCGAGCCGCTGTGCCTCCCCGTGCTCCTGGACGAGTCGGTGCGCGAGGGAGAGCGCCCACACGACTACGTCCGGCGGATGGCAGAGGAGAAGCTCGCCGCGCTGCTCGCGCGCCCCGAGGCGACGCAGACCACGGCGCGCGCCGCGCTCACGGCCGACACCACCGTCGTGCTGGGGGAAGAGAGCCTGGGCAAGCCAGCGGACGCGCGCGCGGCGCTCGACATGCTCCGCCGGCTGGCGGGGCGCGAGCACGTCGTGCTCACGGCCTTCGCGTTGTGTCGGGCGCCCTTCGAGGCGTCGCGGCGCGTGGTGCGCGTCGTGGAGAGCCGCGTGGAGTTTCGCGCGGCCACCGAGGACGAGCTCCGACGCTACGCGGACACGGGGGAAGGCCTCGACAAGGCGGGCGCCTACGCCATCCAGGGGCTCGGGATGTTCCTCGTGCGGCGCATCGTGGGCTCGTATTCGTCCATCGTCGGCTTGCCCCTGTGTGAGCTCGTGGAAGAGCTGCGTCGCCTGGAGGTCCTCGAGGCCTATCCATGAGGCCCTCGGGGCGTGCGGTCCGGCGCGCCGTCGTCGGGTGCGCCGTGGCGACGCGGGTGGCGCTCTTGGCCTGGGCGATCCCGCGCTTCCCGCCCGCCGAGGACGGCGTCTTCTATCACACCGTCGCCTCGCGCATCGCCGCGGGGCTCGGCTACACCTGGCAGTGGCCGGATGGGGTCGTCACCTACGCAGCCCATTACCCCGTGGGCTACCCAGCGCTGCTCGGCCTCGCCTACGCCGCCGTGGGGAGCCATCCGGCCGTCGCGATGGTCGTCAACGCGGTCCTCGGCGTCATCGCGGCGGCGGCGGCCTACCAGGTGGCCTTGCCGACCAGCGGCGTGCGTGGGGCGGGCCTGGCGGGGCTCATCGTGGCGCTCCACCCGTCGCTCCTCGCGTACACCCCGGCGCTGATGACCGAGGCGATCGCCGGCGATCTCTTGGTCAGCGCCGCGGCCCTCGCGCTGTGGGCAGCGGCGGCCCGGCGCCGCCGCTGGGCGTGGTGGGCGGTGGGTGTGCTCGGCGGGCTCGCGTGCCTCATCCGGCCGCAGCTCGTGCTGCTCGTGCCCGCGCTCGGGCTGTTGAGCGTAGAGGCGGTGGCCTGGCGTACCCGCCTGGGTCGCGCGCTCCTCGTGGGTGGGGTCGCCCTCGCCTGCTGCGTCCCGTGGACGCTCCGCAACTGTCACCGGATGGAGCGCTGCGTGTTCGTCAGCGCCAACGGCGGCTGGAACCTCCTGATCGGGACGGCGAGCGAGGCGGAAGGTGGGTGGCGATCCATCGATCAGCTCGGCGTCCCTCCCGAGTGCCGCACCGAGTTCCGAGAGGCTCACAAGGACCGCTGCTTCGGGGCGGCGGGGCTGCGTCGCATCCGCGCGAGCCCCGGGGCCTGGCTCGGGCTCATCCCCGCCAAGCTGCGGCAGACCTTCGATCTGCCGGGCGCGCCGGGTGCGTACCTGGCGGCCTCCAACGGCGCCGCCTTCGGTGAGCGCGGCAAGCTCGCGCTGGGTGGGCTCGAGCTGCTCGCGCAGCGGCTGCTCTACCTGGGTGTCCTCTGGGCGAGCGCGCGCGTCCCCGGGCCGCGCCAGCGCTGGAGGCGATGGCTGGCCGGCGCCGGGGCGCTGACCTTCCTCGGGCCCTGGGCCTGGGTAGGGCTGCTGTTGGCGGCGCTCAACGTCGCCTGGCTCGGCGCGCGCGTCGTCCGCTCCCCGGCGCTGCTCTTCGGCGCGATCGCGGTGGTCGAGACGGCGCTGGTGCACGCTGGCTTCTTCGGGGCGGCGCGCTACGCGCTGGTGCTGACCCCGCTGCTCGCCGCGATGGCGGTGGCCCGGCACGAGGCGGTGGGGGCGCCAGCTTTGACAGGCCCAGCGTCTGTTTGCGATACTGGGGAAAAGGAGTTCGAGGATGCCGCTCGTCGAGTCTGAAGAGGCCGCCCGCCGTCTGGCCCGCGCCATCGCAAGTGATCTATCGCTCTACAACGAGGAGAAGATCATCAAGGGCATCGAGGGCGATGAGCTGTTCGAGGTGCTCGCGGAGGAGATCGAGGAGGGGCGTGCGCTCTACAAGAGCCGCGTGGCGCCGGAGCTCTACTCCCGCAATTTTTATGATCGCGCGCTGGTGGATTTGCTCGTCAAGTCCAAGGGGCACATCAAGAGCCCCCTCTGGTAGCGTTGCCGCGCCGGCTCACGCTCCCTGAGCCCAGCCAGGGCGGGCGGGGGCGCATCGACAAGCTGCTCGCCAGCGTCTACGAGGACGTGTCGCGCGCGACGATCCAGCGCTGGTTGAGTGAGGGGCGGGTCAGCATCGGGGGGCGGGTGTGCGGGCCGCGTGAGCTCGTCGCGGGGGGCGTGGTGGTCGAGGTGGAGGAGGGCGCGCCGCCGCCCAGCGAGGCTGCGCCGGACGCCAGCGTCCCGTTCGAGGTCGTCTTCGAGGACGAGCACCTGCTCGTCGTGGACAAGCCGGCGGGCGTGGTCGTCCACCCGGCGCGGGGGCACGTCACAGGGACGCTGGTCAACGGGCTCATCGCGCGCGGCAGCGTCACGGCCGAGCTGCTCGGCGAGGAGCCAGCCAGCCCCGTGCGCCCCGGCATCGTGCACCGGATCGACAAGGACACGAGCGGCCTGCTCGTCGTCGCCAAGAGCGCCAAGGTGCGCGAGGGGCTCAAGCAGCAGCTCGCGCGTCACTCGATGGAGCGGCAGTATCACGCCCTGACCCTGGGCGTTCCCCCGCTCGGCCGCGTGGAGAGCCTGCACGGGCGGCACCCCCAGGCGCGGCTGCGCTTCTCGAGCGCCGTGCGCGAGGGCAAGCGGGCGGTGACGCACGTCCTCGAGGCCAGCGCGCTCGCGGGCGGTGAGGTGGCGCTCGTGCGGTGCCGGCTGGAGACGGGGCGGACGCACCAGCTGCGCGTCCACCTGAGCGAGCGCCTGCACACCCCGCTGCTCGCCGACGCGCTCTACGGGCTCGGGCGGGCGCCGCGGTCCCCCGCGGTGGCGCAGATCGCGGCGCGGCTCGGTCGTCAGGCCTTGCACGCGGCGACGCTCGGCTTCCTGCACCCGGTCACGGGCGAGGCGCTGCGCTTCGAGGCGCCGTGGCCCCGGGATCTCAGCGAGGCCTTGGCCGCGCTGCGCGCGCTCACGCCGCGCTGAGCTCAGTAGCGCACGCGCTGGCCCCAGCGCCGGTCGAGCTGCGCGCGGGCCTCGGCGCCGAGCGCGACCCCGACGAGCTCGAGCCCCTGGAGTCGGGGCAGCGCCTCCGGCCGGCTCAGGGCCGCCGCCCCCGCGGCTCCGAAGTCGTTCATGGAGAGATCGAGCGCCTCGAGCTGCTGGAGCGTGCCGCGCACCAGCGCCGCGACCCCGCGGTCGCCGATGGAGTTGCCGCTGAGGTCGAGCTGGCGCAGCCCGCTGAGCGCGCTCGACTGCGAGAGGACGATGGCGCCGGCGTCTCCGAGATCATTTCCGCCGAGATCCAGCGCGGTCAGTGAGCTGAGGACCTCGGCGTGGGCGAGGGCGGTGACCCCGTCGGCCCCGAGGTCATTGTCGCTCAGGTCGAGGCCGCGGAGCCCGGAGAGCGAGGGCGTGCTCGCGAGCGCGAAGCCGAGCTCCGGGCCGAGCCCGAGCCCCCCGAGATCCAGGTGGGTGACGCCCAGGAGCGCGCTGGGGCCGAGCTGACCGAGCAGCGCGCTGACGCTGCGGGCCTCGTCGACGCGCAGCGTGCGCTCGGTGGGGCGAGCGCTGGCGCCCTCGGGCGGGAGGGCCGGCGGGGGGCCGCCGCAGCGCACCCCGAGGAGCGCTCCCAGCAGCACCATGAGCCGCTCAGCGCGCACCCGGCCGGACCTCCGCGCTGGGCTGGGTGAGCAGCCGTGGGAAGCGCGCCTTGAGCAGGGCCAGGGCCGCGAAGCCCACCAGCACGGCCCACCAGAGCGTCGCGAAGCGCACCAGGATCATGGCCGAGGTGGCCACTCCCTCCGGCACTTGGCCGAGGTGAAAGAGCTGCTCCCGCAGCAGCCCCTCCGTCACCCCGAGGCCGCCCGGGACGGGGATGATGGCGCCCGCGAGGGTGGCCGTGGAGTAGAAGAACAGGGACAGCCCCAGGGGAGCCGAGCTCCCGAAGCCCAGGAGCAGCACCTGGAGCGCCAGCCCCTCGCAGCCCCAGGCGAGCACCGACAGCGCGCTGGGGAGGAGCAGGCTGCTCGGGGTCGCGATGGCGCGCAGGGACTCCACGCCCTCGCGGACCCGGGGGGCGAGCCGCGCGCCGAGCTTCGGGTGACGCTCCAGGCTCGCGAGCAGCGCGTCGCTGGGGCGCCGCCAGAAGATGAGCCCCAGTCCGAGGAGTACGAGCGCGCCGCCCGCGAGCGCCCACCCGAGCCCACCCGAGAAGCTGGCGCTGCCGAAGGCGATGAGGACCACCACGCCGATGACGTCCGTCAGCCGCTCCGCGATGACGATGGGGGCGGTGCGCTCGAGCGGGACGCGGTGCGTCTCCTCCAGCACCGCGCTCTTGAAGACCTCCCCGACCTTGCCGGGGCTGACCGTGAGGACGAAGCCGGACAAGAAGATGAGCAGGCTGTCGAGCTTGGGGACGCCCCGGATCTCCAGGCGGCGCAGGTAGTACTCCCACTTGAGGAAGCGCAGCCCGTAGTTGAAGCTGGCCAGGCCGAGGGCCGCCGCGAAGGCGGACCAGTGAAAGCTCGCCAGGCTGGCGCGGATGGCTTCATACCCGGTGTAGAGGCCGTAGGCGACGTACAGCGCCATGCCCAGCAGCATGGCGATCAGCACCTTTCGCAGCGTTCCGGTCATGCCTGCCGCCACGGCGAAGCCGCGCCGGCTCGCACTTACACGGTGGGCCTGCCGCGCGCAAGCGCCGATACGAGCTTGGCTCGACGTCAGCCGCTGGGCTATGCAGGGCTGCCGTGAACCACCCTTCTCTGGCCACCGCCGAGCCGCCGGGCGGCTCCGACGACGCCGCCGTGCTCGAGCGCTGCGCCGCGGCCTGTGGGCAGCTCCGCCAGCAGATCGCGCGGGTCGTGGTCGGGCAAGAGCACGTCATCGACGCCATGCTCGTGACCTTGTTGGCCAGGGGTCACGGCATGCTCGTCGGTGTGCCGGGGCTCGCCAAGACCTTGCTCGTGGCCAGCTTCGCCCGCGCGCTGGATCTGAGCTTCGGCCGGGTGCAGTTCACGCCGGATCTCTTGCCGGCGGACATCACGGGCACGGACGTGCTCGAAGAGGTGGAGCGCGGGCGCCATGAGATCAAGTTCCTGCGCGGGCCCATCTTCGCGAACCTGATCCTCGCCGATGAGATCAACCGCACCCCGCCCAAGACCCAGGCGGCGCTGCTCCAGGCCATGCAGGAGCGCCGCGTCACCGTGGGCGGCGCCACGCACGAGCTGCCGGAGCCCTTCCAGGTGTTCGCGACGCGCAACCCGATCGAGCAGGAGGGGACCTACGCGCTGCCGGAGGCGCAGCTCGATCGCTTCCTGCTCGAGATCCACGTCGCGTACCCGAGCGAGGCCGAGGAGCTGGAGATCGCGCGGCGCACCACGAGCGGCCAGGTGGTGGAGCTGCAGCCGGTCGTCGCGGCGGACGCGGTGCGCGCCTTCGGAGCGCTGGTCCCGCGCGTCCCCGTGACGGCGGAGGCCGTGGCGCTCGCCGTGCGCCTGGCGCGAGGCACGCGCCCCGAGGGCGCCGGCGCGGCGGGGACGGTGGCGCGCTACGTGCGGTTCGGCGCGGGGCCGCGCGGGAGCCAGGGGCTCGTGCTGGCCGCCAAGGCGCGGGCCGCTGCGCGAGGTGAGGCGGCGGCCGACGTCGATGACGTCTTGGCCCTGGCCATCCCCGCGCTCCGTCACCGCCTCGTGCTCAGCTATCGCGCGGAGGCGGACGGCGTCACGGACGTCCAAGTGCTCAGCGAGCTGGCGCACCAGCTCGGCGTGCGGCTCGGCGCGGTGTGACGCGCGAGGGACGCCGAGGCTACCGGCGCGGTCGCTGCCGTCACGCACCGAGCAGTGGCAGCGGCAGCCCCGTGTTGTAGGCTCGGCGCTCGATGGCAGGACAAGCAGCCCTCCGGCAGGCCCTGAAGGAGCTCATCATCCAGGAGCTGGATCTCAGGGCGCACACGCCCGAGGCCATCGAGGACGACGCGCCCCTGTTCGGCGCGGGGCTCGGGCTCGACTCCTTGGACGCGCTGCAGCTCGCCATGGCCATCGAAGATCGCTTCGGCGTGGAGGTGCCCGAGGGCGAGGAGGCGAAGCCGGCCTTCGCCTCCATCGCCGCCCTGGCGCGCTTCATCGAGGCACGGCTGCCGCCCCCATGAGCCGCCACGACGCCTTCGCCGTCACCGGGGTTGGTGCGGTCACGGCGCTCGGGGCTGGGGCGGAGCCGATGTACGCTCGGCTCCTGGCGGGCGAGCAGCGGCTCACGACGCCGCGGAGCTTCGACGTCGCCGAGCAGCGCTGCCGCGTCGCCGCCGTGCTCTCGCCCGAGGTCGAGCGGCGCCTCGAGCCCCTGCTGGAGGCCGGCTGGTCGAGGAGCGACGCCATGGCCAAGCTGGCGGCGGAGGAGGCGCTGGCCGACGCCGGGCATCCTCGCGTGGACGGCCTGATCGTGGGCGCCACGACGGGCGGCATGCTGGAGGCCGAGCCCCTGCTGGCCACCGCGCCCGAGGCCTTGCTCACGCGGGAGAGCGTGCTCGCCTCGTATCCGACCTCGAGCACCGCGCGGCGCTTGAGCGAGCTCTTGCCGGACCTCGAGCGACAGCTCACGCTGTGCAGCGCGTGCTCCAGCAGCGCGCTGGCGATCCTCCAGGCCGCGCGCTGGCTCCGGCAGGGGCTCGCGCGCTGCGTGCTCGTGGGGGGCACCGACGCCCTCTGTCGGCTCACCTTCGCGGGCTTCGACGCGCTCGGTGCGCTCGATACCCACGCCTCGCGCCCCTTCGACGCCGCGCGGGCGGGGCTCAGCTTGGGGGAGGGCGCGGCGTTTCTGGTCCTCGTGCCGCGCGCCGCCGCGCGCGCCGGGGCCGCGCGGGTGCGCGCGTGGCTCGTCGGGGGCGCGGAGGGTGGGGAGGCGCACCACATCACCCAGCCGGAGCCCTCCGGGCGGCTGCAGGCGCGGCTGGTGACCGAGGCGCTCGGCAGCGCGGGCTGGGCGCCCGAGGACGTGGACTACGTCAACGCGCACGGCACGGGGACGCCCCACAACGACGGCGCGGAGCTGCGCGGCCTCGGCGAGGCGCTCGGGGCGCACGCCGCGCGGGTCTTGGTCTCCTCCAGCAAGCCGCAGCTCGGGCACACCCTCGGCGCGGCCGGCGCGCTCGAGGCGGTGGTGACGGTGCTGGCGCTCGAGCAGGGCGTCGCCCCGCCGACGCTGGGGCTCACTCGGCCGGAGCTGCCGGGAGCGGTGGACTACGTCGTGGGCCACGGTCGCCGAGCGCCGCTCCGCGCGGCGCTGTCGAGCTCCTTCGGCTTCGGAGGGACCGGCGCGGTGCTCGCCTTCGCGGCGGCGGAGCCGGAGCCGTCGCCGGCGCCGCCGCTGGATGAGGTCTACGTCAGCGCCTTCGTGACGACCGAGGGCGGGCCGGCCGACCCGCTGGCGCTGCTCGAGCCAGCGCGCTCTCGCCGCTTCGACCGCGCCTCGGCGTGGCTCGGCGCGCTGGGTGAGCGGCTGCTCGAGCGCGCGGCCTTGCCAGCGGCGGAGCGGCGCGCGCTCGGCCTGGTCGTCGCGCAGGCGCACGGCAACGTGGGCCGCACCGCCGCCCTGCTGCGGCGGCTGCATGAGCAGGGGCCGCGGAGGCTGCCGCCGGCGGAGTTTCCGCACCTGCTGCCCAGCGCCGCGGTGAGCAACGCGGCCATCTACCTGGGGCTCGAGGGCGCGGCCGTCAGCACCAGTGCGGGCGCGTTGGGGCTCGAGGCGAGCTTGAGCGTCGGTCGATGCCTGCTGCTCACCGGCGAGCGCGCCGCGGCCCTGGTCGGCGTGTGCGAGCCGGCGGACGAGCTGACGGCGCGAGTGTTCGAAGCCGAGGGCGCGGCGCGCTGCGGCGCGGAGCTTGGGCTGCTGTTGCTCTTGGAGCGGCGCGCGAGCGTGGCGCGGCGCGGGGCGCCGGCGCTGGCGCGGCTCGTCGTGAGTGAGCTCGTCGAGCGAGGCCGGTCGGCGGCGCGGCTCCCGGAGCCTCGCCCGGGTGCGCGTCTCGTCACCACCAGCGCGCGCGCGGCGCTCGAGCGCGAGCTCGAGGGGAGCGCGTGGCGTGGGCTCTTGCCGCTCGAGCTGGCGCCGGGACGGCCCTCGGGCGCGTCGGGCGTCCCGGCGCTCCTCCAGGGGCTCGCGCTGGTGGCGGCTGGAGCGCCCCAGGTGCTGTGCGTCAACGTGCAGCGCGAGGGCTGCGGGCTGTACCTCCTCGAGGCGCCGGGGTGAGGGGCGCGCGGCTCCTGGCGTGGGGCGCCGTCTCTCCGCAGGGCGTCGGCCGCGCCGCGGTGAGCGTCGGTGCGCCGGGAGCGCGCCCCGACTCGCGCGTGCGCCTGGACGCGGAGCTCGCGGCGCGGGGCTTCGCCAAGCCGTGGCGCGCTCAGTGCGCGGCGCCGCTCGAGGAGGGGTGCTCCCGCGCGGAGTCGTGGCTGTGGCGCGCGCTGCGCGACGCCGCCGTCGGCCTGGACGCGGCGCTGCCCGGCTGGCGGCTACTGCGCGTCGCCGTGCTGCTCGGCACCTCGGGGGGAGGGCTGGAGGCGATGGTGCCAGCGCTCACCGCGCTCGCGGAGGGGAGAGCGCTCACGCCGTCGCAGGCGGCGCGCGCGCCGTATTTTGGGCCGCTGCGGATCGTCTCGGCGGCGCTCGGGATGACGCCGCAGCGGCTGACGCAAGTGCTGGGGGCCTGCGCTTCGTCGACGCTGGCGCTCGGGCACGCGGCGCTGCTGCTGGAGGCGGGGAGCTACGACGTGGTCTTTGCCGGCGGCTACGATGGGCAGAGCGAGTTCATCGCGGCGGGCTTCGAGGCGCTCGGCGCCACCTGCGCCGGCGTCCCGGCGCCGTTTCGGGTCGGGCGTGCCGGGATGGCGCTCGGGGAGGGCGCGGCGGTGCTCGCCCTCGTCCGCCCGGAGCTCGGCGGGGGTGGGGCGGCGACGATCCTGCGCGGTCACGCGGCGGCCTCGGAAGCCGTCCACATCACGGCGCCGGACCGCACCGGTCAGGGCTTCGAGCGCGCCGCGCGCGAGGCGCTGGAGGACGCCGCGCTGCTCGCCGAGCAGGTCGAGCTCGTCGGCCCGCACGCCACCTCCACGCCGTTCAACGACGCCGCAGAGGCGGCGGCGCTCACGCGGCTGCTAGGGAGCCGCGCGGCGGTGGCGCACCCCTTCAAGGCGGTCATCGGTCACTGCCTGGGCGCGGCCGGTGCGCTCGAGAGCTTGGCGCTCGTCGACGCGCTCGAGCGGGGGGTGCTCCCCGCGGCGCTCGGTGAGGGCGAGCTCGAGCCGGCGGGGGGCTTGCGGCTGCTCGAGCGCAACCGGGCAGGGCGCCCCGAGGTGGCGCTCAAGCTGTCGGCGGCCTTCGGGGGCGTCGTCGCGGCGCTCGTGTTCGCGCGACACCTGGGGCGCGGGCAGCCGGTCCCTGAGCGGGCGGTCGGTGTCGTCGCGGTGGGGCAGCCGGTGACAGCGGTCGACGCGGAGGAGCTCGCCTCTCAGGTCCGTGAGGGCTTCGCCCACGCTCGGCTCGACGCGCTCTCGGCGCTGGCGGTCGCGGCGGTCGCGCGGCTCCGCCGCGGAGGCGCGCGCTGGCCGGAGCGGACGGGGGTCCTCGTGGCGAGCTCGAGCTCGACGCTCGAGCAGGACGAGCGCTTCGCTCGCCGCCTGCGCGAGCGCGGTCCACGCTGGGCGGAGCCCCGGCGCTTCGTCCCCACCTCCCCGAACGTGTGCGCCGGACAAATCAGCATCGCGTTCGGCCTGACCGCCCTGAGCCACGCCGTGGGGGCTGGGCCGGACGCGCCGCTCGAGGCGCTCGAGCTGGGGCGCGAGCTGGTCGCGCGGCGCCGCCTGGACGCCTGCCTGATCGTGGCGGCGGAGGAGGGTGGGGCGGTCACGCGGGCGATCTGGAGCGCGGCGGGGTGGCCAGCGCCCGAGGCCGGGGCCTGCGCGGTGCTCTTGGGGCCGCTCGAGGTCGGCCCAGCCCTCACGGCGGAGCGAGTGGCCGTCGCTCGAGCGCGCTGCCGCGCGGGGGCGGGTCGCTGGCGAGGCGCCGCCCCGGGCTGGCCCGTGCTCCTCCAGGCCGCCGAGGCGTGGCGCCCGGATCCGGCAGCCAGGCGGTAGGCGAGGCGCGCCCCGGCGGGGACTGCGCTGCGAGGATTCGGCGGCCGACGCCCTCACCAGGCGAGCGCGCGGGGGCGGGGGTGGGAGCGGGCGCAGGTGCGGGTGCAGATGCGTGGAGGCGGGGGGGCGAGCCGGCCGGCGTCGTCCTGTCCGTCCTGGGGCGCTCCAGCGGCGCGCCCGCGCCGCGCCCTCGTGACCTTGCGGGGGCTGGTCTGGTAGATTGGCGCCCCGATGTCCAAGCGAAGCCTGGTGGGCGTGATGGCGGTGAGCGTAGCGCTGGGGGCGGGGTGCAACGCCTTGCTGGGGATCGAGGAGCTCGAGGAGCTGAGCGCGGTGGACGGGGGCGCGGGCGTGAGCGGGAGCGGGGGAGTGAGCGGGAGCGCGGGCGTGAGCGGGAGTGGGGGAGCGAGCGGGAGCGGGGGAGTGAGCGGGAGCGGGGGAGCGAGCGGGAGCGGGGGAGCGAGCGGGAGCGGGGGAGTGAGCGGGAGCGGGGGAGTGAGCGGGAGCGGGGGAGTGAGTGGGAGCGGGGGAGTGAGTGGGAGCGGGGGGACAGGTGGAACGCCCGGGAGTGGCGGGACGGGGACGCTGGGGGAGCGGTGCGCGCCGAACGGGGCGCTGGCGTGCGCGGGGCACGCGCAGGGTGGGCAGCTCGTGTGTCGGAACGGGAGCTGGGACGTCAACGGCACCTGCCGGGTGGGGGAGAAGTGCGACACGAGCGCCGGTAGCCAGGGGCTCTGCGCGCCCATCCTGCCTTCCTGCGCCGGCAAGGCGCCGGGGGCTACCTTCTGCGAGGGGCAGACGGTCAAGGAGTGCGGGGCGGATCTGGTGACGGCGGAGGAGGTGGAGAGCTGCACGGGGCAGGCGTGCGTGGGCGGCGCCTGCGTGGGGGCCTGCCAGCCGGGCGCGCTGCGCTGCAGCGGGCTGCAGCCTGAGGAGTGCAGCGCGCAGGGGCAGTGGCAGCCGAAGGGCAGCGCGTGCGCGAACCTCTGCAGCGGCGGGGCCTGCTCGGGGACGTGCACGCCGGGCGCGCGGCGCTGCAACGGCG
>CAUJEM010000107.1 GCA_963169915.1 Myxococcota bacterium | reverse complement strand
CGCCACGGTGGCGGTGTTCACCCCGAGCTCCGCGAGCGCCGAGCCGACCACCACCTTACCCCCCACGACCCCGATGCTGCCCACGATGCTGGTGCGCTCCGCGACGATGACGTCCGCGGCGACCGCCATGTAGTAGCCACCGCTCGCCGCCATGCCCCCCACCGAGGCGATGAGCGGCTTCTCCGCCGCGAGCAGCCGCAGCTCATGCCACAAGAGATCGCTGGCCAGCGCCGAGCCTCCGGGGGAGTCGATGCGGAGCACCACCGCGCGCACGCTCTCGTCGCGCGCCAGCTTGCGCAGCGTCTTGGTGAAGGCCGCGGCGCTGATGCCCCCGCCGCCGCCCAAGCCGCCGCCGCTCATGGCGATGGCGCCCAGGGCTGGGAGCACCACCACTTGAGGGCGACCGCTGGTGCGGGCGTCCGCGCCCGACAGGACCCGGATGAGCTCGCCCAGATCGAGCCCTGGCCCGACGCCGGCGCTGACGCCGAAGGCCACCTTCTGCCGCTTGGCGCCGGCGAGCTGCCACGCCTCCGCCTCAGCCTCCGACTCATAGCCCACGCGATCGACGAGCTGCTTCGCGCGCGCCTCCTCCGGCAACCAGGGGCCGCCCTCGAGCGCGGCGACAGGGACGGCGCTGCGCGCGGCGGCGAAGCCCGCGAGCCAGCTCTGCCGGATGGAGCCGTAGACCGAGCCGAGCGCTTCGCGCGCCTCGGGGCTGGGCGCGTCGTGGGTGAAGGTCTCCGCGGCGCTCTTGTAGCGGCCCATGTGCAAGAAGTCCGCCTGGATCTTGTAGCGCTCGAACAGCGCCTTGAGGTGCAGCGTCTGCCCGGCGATGCCCACCGTGTCCACGTCTCCAGCCGGGCTGAGCCAGAGGCGTGAGCAGCCGCTCGCCAAGAGCCAGCTCGAGCGATTGCTCAGCGAGTGCGCGTGGCACACCACCGGCTTACCCGCGTCACGCACCTTGGCGAGCAAGCGACCGATCTCCTCGGTCTGCGGCCAGTCGAGCTCGCTCGTGCCCAGGCGCACGAACAGCCCCGTGGCCTCGGTGTCTCCGGCGGCGCGCTCGAGCGCGCGCGTGAGCCCGAGGTAGGTGCGCGAGGCCGGCGTGGGGGCGAGCCACCCTCCGACGCTGCTCTCCGGCACTGGCTGGGACAGATCGAAGCTGAGCACCAGCCCCTCACCGGCGGGGGTCTGGAGCGCGACGCTGCCCTCCCGGCGCTGGCTGGGCTCGCGAGAGCACGCCAGGCCGAGGCCGACGCTCGCGATCAGCAGCAGGCGACGCCAGCCGGTGCGCGCCATCACTCACCGAAGCCCGGCAAGTCACTCGTGTCGATGCTGGGCGCCGGCGGGGGGGCAGCGCTGGGTGACGGCGACGGCTTGGGCGGCTCTTCCTCGAGCTTGACGTCTCCGTCCGACGCGGCCCCCTGCGCGATCCGCGCCGCGGCGCGCTTGCCGTAAGAGCTGCTGGCGCCCGCGGAGTCCAAGACGCGGCGGTAGATCGCGAGGGCTCCCTTACGGTCACCGGCGTCCCACTTTTGGTCCGCCTGCCCGATGAGCGCGGGGAGGTAATTGGGGTTCTCCGCGAGCACCTTCTCGTAGGCGTCGCCCGCGGCGCTGGGATCCTTGCGGCCACGCGCCACGTCCCCCAGGCCGGCCAGGGCCTCGGTGTTGCCCGGGTCTTTGGCGAGCACGGCGCGGTAGAGTTCTTCGGCGCGGTCCCACTGCTTGCGGGCGAGCGCGCTGCTGGCTTGCGTGAGCTGCGCTCGGAAATCAGCCGTGTCGCGCTCTTCGGGGCGCTGGGCCGTGTCGAGCTTCGGGAGCTGCGAGGGGTCCACCACGGCCGCCTCCGCCGCGTCCGGCGTGGCCTCACCACGCTTGATGAAGGCCGCCAGCCGCGTCGCCAGCGACCCACCGTGCGTGAGCGCCTCGAGCTTGCCGAGCTCCAGCTCCGCCGCGCGGGCCTCCCCTGAGCGCAGCAGCGCGTAGGCGAGCGCGGCGCGGGCCTTACCCAGCCCTCGCTCTTTGCTGGCCGCCACGCGCAGCCGCTCGATGATCTCTGCCCACTTCGGCGCGGGCTGGGACAGCTCCAGCGCCGCCAAGGAGAACGCCACCGCCGGCTCCTCGGCGCGCGCCACGAGGGCCGCGGCGAGCTTCTGAGCGCCGGACACATCGCCGTTGAAGCGCGCGAGATCCACCGCGGTCCGCCGCGCGAGCGGGGCCTCGGGCGCGACGCGCTTGAGCTCGTCCACGGCCTGCTGGGCCCGCCCCACGAGCCGCCCGAGCTCCCGATGCGTCGCCGTGACGAGCGCCTCGTCTTTCGGATCCAGCAGGCGCAGCTCCAGCCACACGAGGTCCGCGCGATGCACGGCGAGCTCTGCTCGCGCCTCCAGCACGGCCGGCTGTCCCTCCGCGAGCGCGCTGGCGCGGTCGAGCTGCTCCTTGGCCAGCTCGAGATCACCGTCGTGCACCGCGGCGGTGGCCTTGGCGAGCAGCTCAGCCACCTGCCCCTGCGCGGGCGACGCGGCGCTCGGCGCCGGCGAGCTCGCCGCGGGGCGTGCCTGAGTGAGCGCGCCGCTGCGCGCGAGGACGAAGGCCGCCAGCCCTACCGCGGCCAGCCCACCGACCGCGAGCAGCCAGCGAGGGAACCCCCGCTCGAGCGGGAGCGCCTCCCGAGGCAGCTCGGCCTCCGCGAGCGCAGCCGGTGTGGGCGCCGGCGCGCGTGGCGCTGCGGGCGCCGCGTCCACCACGGGCTGGGGCGCCGGCACGGCGGCTCGCTCCGGAGGGGGCGGCTGCTCCGCGCGCGGCTCGAGCCGCTGGTGCAGCGCCGCGCGGGAGGCCTCGAAGGCGGTGGCGACCACCGCCGGAGCCGGACCCTGCGCCTCGGGCGCCGCCCTGAGCTCTGGGCGCTCGTTGAACGGCAAGGTGGGCAGCTCATCGGCCCCAGCGTGGCGGGCTAGCCCAGCGGGCGGCGGGGTGCTCGCGACTCGCGCCGGGGGGGGCGTGAGCGGAGGCAGCGGCCCGTACTCGGGGCGTGGGGCAAGGGCGCCTGGCTTCGCCGGTGGCGCGATGCCCGAGAGCGTCCGCGAGACGGCGGCGCCGGTGCCGGCGGCGCCGGTGCCGAAGAAGGGCTCGAACTCCGCGATGGTGGCGAGCGGACGACCGGGGCCCGCGCCGCGCGAGAGGACATCGTGCTGGGTGACGCGCCCCTGCAAGATCGCG
>CAUJEM010000106.1 GCA_963169915.1 Myxococcota bacterium | reverse complement strand
GCCGCCCGCGCCGCCCGCGCCGCCGCCCGCCCCGAGCGAGACGGTGGCCGTGTCGTCGGAGGTGTCGGGCTCGCAGCCGGGCGCGGCGAGCGTCGCGGTGAGCGTCGCGCCCTCGGACGACGACGCGGTGATCTTCGCGGCCTCGCCCGCCGCGATCGACGCCACCTGGCACACCCCCGAGGGGCACTCGGCGCCGTCCAGCGACACCACTCCGAGCGCGCCGCCCGCGGCCGTGACGGTGATCTTCGCGCCGTCGCGCGCGCCGCCCGCCGTGTTGGTGACGGTGAAGGTCGCGACGATGGGCGACGTCCCCTCGCCCGTGATCGCGAGGTTGCCGGACGACGCGGGCGCCAGCACCTCGAAGCGCTTCGACGGGACGTTCGCGTGGTGCAGGACGAGCAGGCTCCGCCCGGCGTCCACCGTGACCTTGGGCGACGTCGCGGACGCGAACAGCCCCGAGCCGTTGAGCCCACCCTTCGGCTGCACGCCCGGCGCCTCGACGTCGAACGTCGCGTAGGGGCTCGTGTCGCTGCCCTTCGGCACGCCCTGCGTCACCGCGCGGTACGCGATCGTCGCGTGGCCCGGGGACAGGCCGAGATCCTTCAACGTCACCGGGAAGATCACGACGTCGTTGAGGAACGGGTGCGTGTCGAGCGTCGAGGCGGGCACGATGTTCAAGAACCGCCGCGACGGCGTCGGCTGCTGCGTCGACGCCGTGTACGTGGTCGCGGTCAGCACGTCGCCGAAGTACGTCGCGCTCATCGGCTCCGCGCGCACCTGAAAATCAGCCTCGCCGTCGGCGTCGGTGTCGATCTCGATCGAGACGGCCGACAGCGGCCCGAGCGCGGGCGTCGCCCACGGCCCCGCGACGGCGACGGCGAAGTACACCGACGCCTTGTCGAAGCTCTCCGCGGTCGGGAGGTTCGTCGACGCGCCGGTGGCGAGGATGTCCGTCGGCGCGAGCAGCGGATCGTCGCTCGAGGTCTTCCTCGGGCTCGTCGCGCCCAGCGCGAACACCGAGGTCGCCGGATCGGGGTGCGCCGACGGGCCGCCGATCTCGAGCGTGATCTCGCCGCCGTCAGGCACGCAGCCGAGTGGAGAGGCGGCGCGCTCGGCCGCCGCGCGCACGACGCCGTGGTACGGCAGGACGAGATCGCCGGCGGCGCCCTTCATCGTCAGGTGCCCGCCCGCCTCGACGAGGAAGTGGCGGGCCTGTTGGTTTTGTGTGGGAGAGGTGGTGTCGTCGGGGCCCGGCGCGCCGAGGGCGACGGGATCGACGGCGAGCTCGAGCGTGACGGTCGCCTTGCCCCCCGCGGGGACGACGACGCTCGCCGGCGTGACGCGCACGGAGACGCCCGGCAGCGCGCGCGTGGGCGCGACGTCGAGCTCGTAGCTCGCGCTCGACGCGCCGAAATTCTCGACGGCGACCTCGAGCGATCTGGTCGCGGGAGACGACACCACGAGCGCGCCGAACGACGCCGCCACCTCGCCGTCGCGCCCGACCACGTGCGCGAACGTCGTGCGCGCGAGGGCTTGATCGATGTTCAGCCGGCCCGAGCCGACGCGCGACACGGGCGCCGGGTGCGCCTCGTCGTCGGTGATCGCGGACGCGGTGTTCATCATCAGCGCCTTCATCGTCGCCGTCGACGCGGCGGGCCGCGCCTGACGCAGGAGCGCCGCCGCGCCCGCGACCACGGGGCACGCCATGCTGGTGCCTGACAGCTCGCGGGGATCGGAGCCCGACCCCACGCCGGCCGAGTCGATGGCGACGCCCGGGGCCGCGATCTCGGGCTTCAGCGCGAGGTCGGGCGCGCGCGGGCCGCGCGACGTGAAGCGCGCGATCTGGTCCGCCCCGAGGTTCGACGCGAACACCTTCGACGCGTCGATCGTCACGGTGACGCCGGCGCCAAGCGCCGCCGAGATCGCGTCGCCGTGCACCTTGCGGATCATCACGCCGGGGACGCCGGCCTTCGGGCCGCCGCTGCCGCTCGCGGAGAACGGGACGTCGCTCTCCTGGTTGTCGACGATGACGACGCCGATCGCGCCCGCGGCCTCCGCGAACTTCACCTTGTTCACGAACGTGCAGCCGCCGCGCTGGACGAGCGCGATCTTGCCGGCGATCTCGGCCGGGTTCGTCAGCGACGAGCACCCGCTCGCAGGGGAGGTCGCGGCGAGCGTGCCTGACAGCGGCCCCGTCGTGAGGAGCGGCTTCGTGAAGGCGGCCTCGGACGCGGGGAAGTCGCCGGCGACGCTCGCCGGGGCGTCGACCGTCAGCGTCGCGAAGCTCACGGTGTCGGTCACCGCGGCCTCGCTCATCGCCTCGTCGTAGGTCGCCGGCGCGCCGGTGACGAAGAACGCGTCGCCGTCGTTGCCCGCCGCGACCGCGACGAAGGCGCCGAGCTCCGTGAGCACGCGCACCATCTTCTGATCCGTCGGCGTCGCGAGGCCGTACGAGCCGCCGAGAGACATGTTGATGACGTCGAGGCGATCGGAGGTGTCACCGTCGTCGTCCGGATCGGCCGCGCGGTCGAGCGCGGCGGCGACCATCGTCGTCGAGCCCTCGCAGCCGAACACCTTCAGCGCGAACAGCCTCGCCGCGGGCGCGACGCCCGGGCCCACGCGGAACTGCGACGGGTTGAGGCTCTGCTCGTACGGCCCCGTGAACGGCTTGCCGTCCGCGGTGACGCCCTGGCCCGCGGCGGTGCCGGCGACGTGCGTCCCGTGCCCGCCCGAGATGTTCATCTGCTGCAGGCCCGCGCAGTCGAGCGGATCGTCGTCGGGGACGGGCGCGGGCTTGCCGCCGCTCGGATCGTACTTGTCGCCGACGAAGTCGTGGCCGCCGATCACCTTCGCGGTGGGGAACGTGCCCGGCTCGATCTCGGCCGGATCGTTGTCGGAGTAGGCCTCGGGCGTGCCAGGGCCGCCGAAGTCCGCGTGCAGGTAGTCGATGCCGGTGTCGATGACGCCGATGCGGACGCCCTCGCCGTGCACGGAGGACTGCGACCACGCCCGGTAGGCGCCCACGAAGGGCACCGCGGAGGTGTTGCGCCGCCGCACCTCGGGCACCTGCTCGACCGCGAGGACCTCGTCGAGCCCGGAGAGCCGCGCCGCCTGCGTGGGCGTCGCGAGCACCTGCACCGCGTTCGTGAGGTTCTTCAGGCGCGCGACGGGCCGCGCGCCGAGCCGCGTGACCTCGCCCTCGATCCGCGCGTGTTGCCGCGAGAGGCGGTCGCGCGCGGCCTGACGATCACGCCCGCCGAGCGTCGCCTCGCCGATCGACTCCCCCCGGAGCACGACGTAGTACGCGCGAACGGACGGCTCGAGCCGCGGCGCCGGCGCTCCGGCGCGGGCCGCCCCCGCCAGCGACAAGATCCCCAACAGCCCGACGTGCGAGGCGCGCATCTCTCGCGCCTTACCACCGAAGCTACGTCGGTGAGCCCATCTTCTTGCGCAGATCGGTCATCAGCACCTTCGCGGTCAGCTTCAGCGTCTCGAACACGCCGACGCCCGTCCGCGCCACCGCCTCGATCGACGGCACGCCGCGCGGGTTGAGCGCCGCGTTCAGGTCGTCGACCGACTCGACGTCGGGCAGATCACGCTTGTTGTACTGAAGGATGAACGGCGTCGCGTCAGGGTCGAGGCCGGTCTCCTGCATGTTGGTGCGCAGGTTGTCGAGGCTCTCGATGTTCGCGTCGTGGCGCGCCTCCTGCGAGTCGGCGACGAAGATGACCGCGTCGGCGCCCTTCAGGATGAGCTTGCGGCTGGCGTCGTAGAAGACCTGGCCGGGCACCGTGTACAGGTGGAACCGCGTCTTCATCCCGCCGACCTCGCCGAGCGACAGCGGCAAGAAATCGAAGAACAGCGTGCGATCCGTCTCGGTCGCGAGCGAGATCATCTTCCCCTTCGACTCGGGGGTGGCGCGCTCGAAGATGTACTGCAGGTTCGTCGTCTTGCCGCACAGGCCGGGCCCGTAATAGACGATCTTGCAGTTGATCTCCCTCGCCGCCTTGTTGATGAACGCCACGCGTGACCGTCCCCTTCGTCGCGCTCAGTCGTTGAACAGGTTGTCGATGTCTTCGTCGGTGATCTCCGCGAAGGGCGAGTCACCTCCGGGCTCCTGCACCTTGCTGAGCAGCGCCTCGAAGATCCGGCTCAGCTCCTCGCTGGCCTTACGGACCCGCAGCCGCACGAGCCCCAAGGAGGACTTGGAGTCGAAGATGACGACCAAGATGACGCGATTGCCCACGAGCTGGATGTGGATGTTCGCGTTCTCGCCTTCGTGAAACTGCGTCGCGAACTCATTTTCGCGGAGCAGCTTGGCGATGCCGCCGGTGGCGGCGATGTTCCCAGCGGTGAGCGACGCGAGCGAGGTCGTGTCGATGTTGTCCACCTCGCCGCTGGCGGCGATGAGCTGGCCATTTTTGTCGACGATGAAGACGACCTTGGCGTTCGCTTCCCGCACCAGGCGGTCCACGACCGCTTGGATTTGGTTGAACTCCTCCTCGTACATCACCATCTGGGGGTTGACCATTCGGGCCTCCGCAAACCTAGCTGTTCGTCGCTTGGCGTCCCCCTCGGCAGAGGAGCGCGCAAGCCAACGTCTTCGGTCGCGGGCCGCGCTGGCCGGGCTGAGCCCGGTGCGCGCGGGGACCGCTTCCGTGCCCGGCACCCCAATCCTGACGGCAGCCAGGGTCAGGGTGTGAGCGTCAATTCAGTCAGTCTCTTCTATCCGAGCGCCTAGCGTCCAGCAAGCAGCGCGTGACGGGCGCCCCTGGTTTTGGGGTTTGCGCTGGGGCCCTTCGGCACGGATGATCGGCCAGAAGTGAAAGCCACGGCCGTCGTCGCGCTCGCCGCGCTCAGTCATGCCACGGGGAGCCGCGCCGAGACACTGGCGACCGAGCACCCGCAGCTCGCCGCGGCGCGGGCCGCCTTGGACGCCGCGCGAGGCCCCTCCACCATCACCGAGCTGCGTGGCCTCTGGGGGACGTGGGGGCGCGCCGACCCGGATCAGGTCGAGGCCGCGCTGCGCGAGGCGGCCGGCTCCCCCCGGCTGGACGCGCCGACCCGCGCCTACGCCGAGCTGCTCGTGGCCTACGCGCGCCTACGTCGCGGTGACGTCGCGACCGCGCGCGCGCTGGTCACCCGACTCGGCTACGTGCAGAGCTGGTTCGTGGTGGGGCCCTTCGACAACGAGGGGCGCGCGGGCCTCGATCAGCGCTATGGTCCCGAGGCTGCGCTCGGCGCGGCGCTCGATCTCGGGCAGAGCTTCCCCGGCAAGGAGCGACCCGTCCGCTGGAGGCTGGCGCCGCTGACGCTACCCTGGGGGTGGCTCGACTTCGGGGCGACGCTACGACCCGCCGACAAGGTCTGCGGCTACGCCACCACCTTCGTCTCGGCGCGTGCCCCGGGCCCGCCGCTGACCCAGCTCTCGCTCTGGGTCGGCGCCGCCGGCGCCTTCGAGCTGTTCTGGAACGGCGCCTCGGCGCTGCGTGAGCAGAGCTACCGCGGCTACGACGCCGACCGCTACGCCGTCACGCTGCCGCTCGCGCCGGGGCCGAACACGCTCAGCGTGAAGGTCTGCGGTGACCCTGGCGCGCCCATGATCAGCGTGCGGCTCGCCGACCCCAGCGGGGCGCCGGAGCCGCGGCTCGTCGCCCAGGCCGAGCCCAGCTTGGCCAAGGCCGCCGCGAGCCACGTCGCCGCCGCGCCATGGCCCAAGCCCGCGAGCGGCGTGCGAGGCCCGCTGCAGGAGTTCACGCGGCTCACCACCGGGCGGGGCGCCACGGCCGCGCAGCTCCACGCCTTCGCACGCTACCTGGATCTGACGAGCGGCGACGACACCACCGCGCACCAGGCGCGAGATCTCGCGCGGCGCGCGGCCGAGCTGTCGCCCACGGTGCCCCGGCTGCTCTTGGCGGGCTGGCTCAGCGAAGATCCGAACCAAATGCGCGAGTGGGTCGGGCGGGCGCGTCAGCAGGCCGACCGCGAGCGCCAAGAGACGATCGAGCTGCTCCTCGCGGAGGCCGCGCTCGCGCGGCACAGCCCCGATCCCCACGCCGCCAGCCAGGCCTACGAGCGGATCTTGGCGCGGGACCCGGACGAGCTCGGCGCCATCCAGGGGCGCGTCGAGCTGCTCAACCAGGTCGGGCTCGGCCGGAGCGCCGCCGCGCTGCTCGAGCAGGCCCTCGAGCGCAGCCCGAAGGGCGTGCTGCTGCTCAGCATGCTGGCCTCCCAGCGGCGCGCCCTCGGCGAGCTGACGGCCGCCGCGGAGCTGGAGTCGCGCTACCTGAGCTACCGCTTCGACGACAAGAGCGCCGTCGGTCGGCTGCTCGAGCTGGCGCTCGCCCGGCGGGACCGCGCCGCCGCGGAGCGCTGGACGGCGCGGCTCTTGGCGCTCGATCCGGACGCGCAGTGGGCGCACGCCACGGCGGCGCGCGCCTACCGCGCGCTCGGGCAGCCCGAGCGCGCCGTGGAGGCGTACCAGCAGGCGCTGCGGCTCGCCCCAGAAGACGTGGACACGCTGCGCGCGCTCGCCAACCTCCACGGCGAGCTGGGTCACACGGACGAGCAGCTCTCGCTCCTGCGCAGCATCCTGCGGCTGCGCCCCCAAGATCGTGAGGTGCGCGAGTACGTCGAGCACATCGAGCCGCCCAAGCCGCGCACGGACGAGGCCTGGGCCTGGGCACCGGAGCGCTTCCTGGCGAGGCGCGGCGTGGCCGCGGCGGGGCAGCTCCGTCGCACCCTGCGCGACCTGACCGTCACCACCGTCTACCCGAGCGGGCTGTCGAGCACCTTCCGGCAAGTGGTGTTCCAGCCGCTCACGGACGTCGCGGCGGCCGCCGCCCGCCAGTACGCGCTGCAGTACCAGGCCGATCGCGAGGTGGTGCAGCTCCGGCAGGCGCGGGTGTTCCGCACCGACGGCCGCGTGGACGAGTCCATCGAGTCGGGCGAGCTGCCCGCCGACGATCCGTCGATCGCGATGTACACCTCCGCGCGTACCTTCTATGTCCAGCTCCCGCGGCTGGAGCCCGGGGACGTGGTGGAGCTGCGCTATCGGCTCGACCAGGTGGGCGCCCGCAACGAGTTCGGCGACTACTTCGGGGACGTCACCTACCTCCAGTCGAGCGAGCCCGTGGAGAACGCGGAGTACGTGCTCGTCACGCCGACCTCGCGCCACGTCTACGTGGACTCGGCCTCGCTCGGCGTTGCCCCCACCGTCACCACCCAGGGCGAGCGCCGCACTCACCGCTGGCAGCTCTCCGCGCTGCCGCCGGTCGTGCAGGAGCCCCTGATGCCGCCCTGGGGCGAGGTGCTGCGCTACGTGCACGCCTCCACCTTCAAGGACTGGGCGTCCATGGGGCGCTGGTACTGGGCGCTCGTGCGCGATCAGCTCGATCTGGACGACGAGACGCGCGCCTTGGCGCGCAAGATCGGCGCCGGCAAGACGACCGACCTCGAGAAGGTGAAGGCGGTCTACGCCTGGGTGACGGAGAACACCCGGTACGTAGCGCTGGAATTCGGCATCTATGGCTTCAAGCCGCGGCGCTGCGTCCAGACGGTGGCTCGAGGCTGGGGCGACTGTAAGGACAAAGCGACGGCGATCGTGACGCTGCTCGAGGAGCTGGGCGTCCCGGCGACGCTCGTCATCGTGCGGACGCGGCAGCGCGGCGGGTGGCGCTCCAGCGTCGCCAGCCTGGCGCCCTTCGATCACGCCATCGCGTACGTGCCGAGCCTCGAACTCTACCTGGACGGCACCGCGGAGCACACCGGGGTCACGGAGCTGCCCAAGATGGATCTGGGCGCGCTCGGCCTCCAGGTGAACGCGGGGAACGCCAAGCTCGTGACCCTGCCCGGCCACGATCCCAAGCGCAACGTCATCGAGCGGCGCGTCCACGCGACCCTCGGCCCCAGCGGAGAGGCCAAGCTGGAGCTCGGCTACGTGACGCGCGGCGTGGACGCTCCCGCCTGGCGGCGCCGCTACCTCGCCGAGAGCACCCGGCGCGATCGGTTGGGTGAAGATCTCGGGAGCGAGTTCGCGGGCTTCTCGCTGACGCCCGGCGCGGCCGGGGTGCCGGTGGCGGAGCTGAGCGACGTGGAGGCCCCAGTGCGGCTCGAGCTGCGCGGCAGCTCGCCCAGCTTCGCGCGCCGGGAGGCCGCGGGCCTGAGCGTGCCGGTGACCTCCGGCCTGCGCTACGTGCAGACCTACGCCGCGCTGACGCGCCGGACCCAACCCGTGACCATCATCGCTCACTCCACCCGCGACGACACCTTCACCGTCCGGCTCCCCGCCGGGATGAAGCTGCTCTCGGCGCCCGCCGCCTCGAGCGGCAGCACGCGCTTCGGGAGCTGGTCGCTGACGCTGAGCGAGCAGGCCGGCGAGATCACCGTAAAGAGCCGCGTGGAGCTGAGCGTCGATCAGGTGTCTCCCCGAGACTACCAGGAGTTTCGCGCCTTCTGCGCCGCCATCGACACCGCGCTGACGCCGCGGCTGGTGGTGGGCCGATGACGCCGCGGTGGTGCTGGCTCGGCGTGGCGCTCGCCACGCTCGGTTGCGCAGGTCGCCAGGCCGGCACCGACACCTCGCCGCTCGGCGCCTGGCGGCGCGACGCCGCTGCCTCTCGAGACGCCGCCACGGTCGGCCGCTGGCTGCTGGCCGAGCTCACCCATGCCGGCGGAGACGCGCGTCAAGCCCAGCGCGCCCGCGCGCGGCTCGACGAGGTCGGCGGTGGAGACTACGTGGCCTACGTCGCCCGAGGGCTCGACGACTCGCTGCACGGCCGCGTCGCCACCGCCCCCGACCACTACCTGAGGGCTGCGCAGCTCGCGCGGGACTCGGACGCCGCGGAGGCGCCCCTCTACGCGTGGTTCGCGGTCGAGCGCGCCGTGGAGGGGCGCTCCTCCGCCTCCGGGCTGTGGGCGCGGTGGCAGCCCTTCGTGGAGAGCGCGCTCGCCGAGCCGCGGCACCTCGGGTGGCGCGCGCGCGGTGAGCTCGGCGAGTGGTGGGCGAAGGAAGCCAAGAGCAGCGCCATCGCCGGCGTGGAGGAGCGGATCGCTCGCCAATTCGGCTGCGTCGCGGAGGTGCGGTTGGCGGGCCCCTTCGGCAGCGGCTTCGAGATCGACCAGGCGCGCCGCTGGCCCGCGGAGGCGCCCGGGCCTTGGCCTCGACGCTTCCCGCGCAGCCCGAAGCGCAGCCAGCCGCCCCGCGTGCTGGAGACGTCCCGTCAGGGCTGCTTCGTCTCGGCGAAGGAGCCTCAAGACGAAGGGATCTTCTACGCCGAGACCTACCTGGAGCTCGACCGCCCGCGCGCGCTGCTGCTCGCGGCGCAGGCGGCGCTCACGCTCTCGGTGGACGACCAGCCGCTGCTCGACCGCGAACCACGCCGCTGGGGTGAGTGGCCACGCTTCGGGGTCGCCGTGCGCCTCTCGGCCGGTCGGCACCGCGTGCTCGCGCGCCTCGCCGGCCCCAGCACGGCGCTGCGCGTGCTGGACCTGGACGGCCAGCCCGCCAAGCTAGAGAGTTCGGCCGATCCTGCGCCCGGCTACGTGACGCAGCCCCCGGAGCGGCTCGCCGATCCGAACCTGCTGACGCGCTACGTGCACGACGGCGCGGTCACCGCGCCTGAGGACGACGGCCTGCGCTTCATCGCGGCTTGGATGCTGTGGAGCGAGGGGCAAGCCGACGCGGCCAGCGTGCTGCTCGAGCCGCTCGTGCGCGAGCCGCGGGAGGCCTCCGGGCCCACCCTGGCGCTCTCGGCGCAGGTGGTGCAGGACGACCCGCTGTTCGACGACGCGCGCGCCCGCGATCTGATGCGCGAGCTCCACCGGCGCGCCGCAGAGAAGGATCCCGGGCTCTGGCAGTCCGAGCTCGCGCTCGCGCTCATGGCGGGAGACAAAGCGGGAGCCAGCGAGTCCGTCCCGTTGGTGAAGGCGCTGGCGCAGCGCTTCAAGGAGACGCCCGGCGTCGGGCTCACGCTGGCGCGCCTCTACGGTGAGCTCGGCTGGACGGCCGAGCGCTCCCAGCTCATCAAGCAGCTCGTGCAGCGGTTCCCAGAGTCGCTGGAGGCGCTGGCGGCGGGCAGCGCCACCTACGAAGCGGAGGGCGACTTCCCGCGAGCCGACGCGCTGCTCGAGCGGCTGCGCCTGCTCGATCCAGACAGCGAGCTGGTGCTCGATCGGGCCATCGAGCGCGCGGACTGGGACGGCGCCGTGGCCGAGCTCGAGCGGCTGGGCCAGCGCCGCCCGGAGCGCAAGGAGCTGACGGAGCGCCTGCGCGGCGTGCTGCGCGCGGCGGGGCGCCGACCCGAGACGGCCGCGGAGCTCGAGCGCTTGCTGCACGAGGCCCCCCGCAGCGCCTCCGCCCGGCTGGCGCTGGCGGACTGGCGCTTCGCGCAGGGCGAGCGGGGGGCGCTGCGCGCCGCGCTGCTCGACGCCTTGGCGCGAGGGGCTCCCACCGCGGAGCTCCAGGCCTGCCTGGATCTGGTGGAGGGCTCGAACGATCTCGAGCCGTACCGGCTCGATGGGCGCGCGGTGATCCGCGAGTATGAAAAGAGCGGGCAGCACCTCCCGGGCACCGCGGCGCGCCTGCTCGACTACTCGGCGGTGTGGGTGCGCTCGGACGGCTCGAGCCGGCACCTGAGCCACGAGCTCGTGCGGATCCAGAGCGCGGAGGGCATCGCCAGCTTCGCCGAGCAGCCGCGCCCCCAGGGG
Source organism: Myxococcota bacterium (assembly GCA_963169915.1). Taxonomy (GTDB): domain Bacteria; phylum Myxococcota_A; class Polyangia; order Polyangiales; family Polyangiaceae; genus JADLEQ01. The sequence continues at coordinate 11,742 of CAUJEM010000106.1, read as the reverse complement.
CTCGTCTATCACCTGCGCGTGATCAAGGCCGACGGCCGCGTGCTCGAGCCGGAGCTGGTCGCCGGCAAGCCCACCGTCACGCTGCCTCACCTCGAGATCGGCGACACCATCGAGACCGAGCACGTGATCTCCACCGCCGGTGACGGTCAAGGCGGCCTCGTGTACCCGGGCCTGCAGTGGTTCTTCCGAGAAGAGAGCGTGGCCTACGCGCGCAGCGAGCTGGTGCTGCTCACGCCGGCAGACAAGCCGCTCGAGATCGAGACCCGTGGGGAGGTGCCCGCCCCCAGCGTCAGCGAGCTGCACGGCATGCAGCTCCGCCGCTGGCGCATGGACCGCAGCCCCGCGGCGCCCTCGGAGCCGAACAGCCCGCCGGCCTCGGAGGTGTTGCCGAGCGTGCGTGTGGGCTGGGTCTTGCCGTTCGAGCAGCGGCTGGCGCTGCTGTCGGACGCGGCCCAGAGCGTCACGCCGGTCGACCCGCGCGTCCGCCGCATCGCGGAGCGGATCGTGGAGAAGCTGCCGCCCGCCGCCCGCCGCGCGCGGGCGCGCGCCCTGTACACCTGGGTGCTCGACAACATCGAGGAGGGGGAGGAGCAAGACGGGCGCAAGGCCATCGTGGGCAAGAGCGGGAGCCGCTGGCGCGCCTTGCTGAGCCTCGCGGAGGCGCTCGGGCTCGAGCTCACCAGCGCCATCGCCGAAAACCGCCTGCTCCCCGCGCCGCTGGGCCCGCTGTCGGACACCGCGCAGCTCACCGGGCCGCTGTTGGTCGTACAGACGGAGCAGGGGCCCACCTGGCTGACGCTGGGCGGCCGGTTCACGCCCTTCGGCTACGTCCCCGCGGAGCTCCGCGGCTCACCCGCGTACCTGCTCGTCCCGGGCGGCGTGCAGCGCGCGCAGGTCCCGGCGGGCGGCTCGCTCGACGGCGTCAGCTACGACGCGCAGATCACGCTCGCGGCGGACGGACAGGCCCAGGTAGTGCTGCGCCAGCGCTTCGAGGGCAAGTACGCCGCGTCGCTCAGAAAGGCGCTGAGCGAGCTGCCCGCCAGCCAGCTCCACGACGTGCTGGAGGCGCGGGTGCTCAGCCGCGCCCTGCGCGGCGCACGGCTGCTCGAGCACGAGGTGCTGCAGCTCGACGCGCTCGACGAGCCGCTCACGCTGAAGCTGACGGCGGCGGTCCCGGGCTTCGCGCTCCGCGACGGCGACGGCTTGCTCATCACCCCACCCTTCGCGTTTCGCGTCTCCTCGCTGGCGGCGCTCCCGGAGCGCCAGACCCCGCTCCTGCTCTCGGAGGCCACGCTGCACCAGGTCTCAGCGCGCATCCGCCTGCCTGCGGGCGCGCGCGTCAGCGCAGCGCTCACCCCGAAGGACATCCGCTGGGGGGAGCTGCGCGTCAGCATCAGAGACCGCGTGGAGGGCGGCGTGCTCGTGCTCGAGCGCTCGGTGGAGCTGCCGGCGGGCCGCATCCAGCCGAGCGACTATGCGCGCTTCCAGACCTTCGCGCGCGACGCGGACGATGCCTTGGCGGCGGCGGTGCGCGTCACGCTCGGCGGAGGCTGAGCGCTGCGCGGCGCCACCTCACTTGCCGGCCTGCTGCGCGCGCTTCTCGATCCGCTCGCGCACGGCGGCCGAGTCTGCGTTGAGCTTGACGATCACCTTGATGCGCTTTTTCCGCTCCGCGGCCGTGGCGGGGTAGCCCTTGGCGGTGGCGTCCGAGGTCACGAACTCTTCGTACTTGGTCCAGCTGTCTTGCGCGTCTTCCAGCGCCCGCTGCCGCTCACGGACGTCCGCGATGACCAGCAGGATCTTCGCGCGCAGGGCGCTCGAGCCCTGAGAGAAGCGCAGCGCGTCGGTGTACGAGCGCATGGCGTCCTCGAGCGCGCCCTTGGCCACCAGCGCCTGCCCCTTGCGGTAGTGGCCCAGCGGGTTCTGCGGCGCGACGCGGATGGCCTCGGTGTACGCCGCGATCGCCGCGTCGAAGTCGCGCGCGATGTAGGCGGCGTCGCCCTTGCCGAAGGCCTCCCACAAGGGGCTGATGCCCTTGACCCCGTTGGGATCTCGCCGCACCCCGTCGGCGTCCGGGGCCGTGGCCGCCGCGGCCGTGTCCTTCTTCTTGCCCTGCTGAGCGAGCGCCGGGGCGCCGACGGCGAGCGCCGCCCCGAACAGCAGACTGGAGAGCCAAACGCGAGTCATGGGTCTAGCTTACACGTTCTTGGCGCGAGGGCCTGCCCCCTCGCGCGGCTCGGTGGGCCTCGGGGTGGGCACTGACTATCCGTTCGGGCCTCGGAGCCGAGAACTGGGCTAGAGTCCCCAGGGTGAGGGTGGAGCCCTACCCCTGGCCGCAGCTCCGGAGCTTCACGCGGGCGGAGCTGCGCGTGCTCCAGCAGCTCCGCCCGGTGCTGGCGCGCGGCGTCCAGCTCGACGCGCTCGCGCAAGCCCTCGCGACCAGCCTGGGAGGCACGGCGAGCCTGCGGCTCGTCGGCACCGCGTTCCCCGCGCAGGGCCCCCCCGAGGGCGCGCTGCTCGTAGGCCTCCAGCTCGCGGACGGCAGCGCCCGGCTGACGCTCGGGCTCGAGCGCGCGCTGGCGCAGCGGCTCGTCGCCGGCCTGCTCGGGCAGGCGGCCGGCTTGCCGAGCCCGACGGCGACCCCGGGGCCGGCGTTCGTCGGGGCGCTCGCGGCGCTGCTCGTGGAGCTGGGGCGACGGACGGGGGCCGAGCTGGCGCTCACCCCCTGGCATGGCGCGCTGCCGCCACCTCCCTGCCTGGAGCTCATCGTCTCGGTCACTCTGGACGAGCGCCCCTACGATCTCAGGATCTGGCTCTGGCCCGTCACGGCGCTCGCGCCCGCAGCGCCGCCGGGGCTGGCGCGCGGCTCGACGCTCCCCATCGCGCTGCCCGTCGTGGCCGCCGAGGTCGTGCTCGAGCGCGCGCTCCTCGAGACCCTGGAGGTGGGCGGCGCGCTGCTCCCGGGCGCCGCCTGGAGCCTGACGCCCGAGGGATGCGGCCCCGTCCTGCTCGTCGCGCCCCGCTCGCACCACGCCATCACGGCGACGCTCGCCCTCGATGGCTCGCTCGTAGTAGGGAGCGCTACCGTGACCCTCTCGGACGACGCCCCCGCCCCGGACGATCCCACGCCGCTCGGCCTCCCCGCCTTACAGGCCCCCGTGCTGGTGCGCGTGGAGGTGGCGAGCGTCAGCCTCAGCGCCGAAGAGTGGCTGAGGCTGCGCCCTGGGGACGTGCTGCGCACGGACGCCCCGGTGCCGGCGCCCGTGGTGCTGCGCGTGGCGGGCGTGCCGGTGGCGCGCGGTGAGCTCGTGACGGTCGAGGGTGAGCTCGGCGTCAAGATCGTGGCGCTCTCCAGCGCACCGGAGGCGCCATGAAGCGGCTCGGGGGACGGCTGGCCCTCGGCGTCGCGCTGGGCGCTGCGCTCGGCTGCCAGGCGCAGCCCTCGCCCACGAGCGAGCCCTCGGCGCTGCCAGCCGTCAGCGCGCCGCCCAGCGCCTCGCAGGCGCCGCCGCCTCCCTCCCCCGCGGGGGCGCTCGAGGGGAAGTGGCGCGGCGGCGCGTCGACCAAGGCGCACGCGTTCACCTACGGTGGAGAGCCCGGCGCGTCGCTGGGCTGGAAGAAGGACGACGGCAAGCTCGGCGTGGGTCCGGTGGAGCTCAGCCTCGAGGTCGCGCCGAGCGGCGCGGTGACGGGTCGGGCCACCGGAGCGCTCGGCGCGCTCCAGGCGCGCGGACAGGCCGAGGAAGAGGTGCTCATCGCCACGCTGTCCCCCGAAGCCGATGAGCCCACGGCGTTCTCTGGGACGCTCACCCTGCGCCGAGAAGGCGAGCAGCTCAAGGGGACGCTGCAGGCCTCCACCGGCGACAGCCTCAAGGCGCGCTCCGCCGAGCTCACGCTCGCTCGGGAGTAGCTCGGCCCATGCCCAAGGTGCTGCTGGATCTGACGGTGCTGCGCACCACCTCCCGCCTGCGCGGCATCGGGCGCTACGTAGGAGATCTGGCGCGTGGCCTCAGCGAGCTGCTCGTCCACCACCGGGAGCTGCAAGTCCAGGGGCTCACGGAGCTGAGCTGGACGCGCCCGCCGCGCTTCAGTGACGAGCTGGTCGAGGCGGCCGCGCGGCTCGTCGCCCCAGAGACGCCGGTGCTCTACCACAAGCACTGGGCCTTCTTGCAGCGCGCGCGGCTACGCGCGGCGACGCGCCAGGCGCGGCCCGCGCTGGTCCACCTGGGGCACCCCAACGCCACGCCCTTGGGCGAGCTCGGCTGCCCCCGGGTCATCACCTGCCACGATCTCATCCCGCTGCGCTTCCCCGAGCACTACGTGGACGTCAACGACGGCTTCCGCGTCGGCCGGCGCCTGCTCGATCACCGCCGCTTTCACTCCGCCGAGCACATCATCGCCGTCAGCCACGCCACCGCGGACGATCTCACGCGGCTGCTCGGGGTCGCGCCCGCCAAGATCAGCGTGGTCCACAACGGCGTGGATCTCACTCGCTTCAGCCCGGAGCCGCAGTCCAGCGACGACGCCGTGCTCGCGCGCCGGGGGCTCGGGGGGCGCGCCTACGCGCTCTACGTGGGCGCGGCGGACTGGCGCAAGAACACGCTCGGGATGTTCCAGGGCCTCGCCGCGGCGCGGCGCCGCGCGCCCGAGGCGGATCTGCTGCTGGCCTGGGCCGGGCGCCTCGACGAGCCCACCTGCGCGCGGCTCCGCGAGGAGGCCGCGCGCTGCGGGGTGCGCGGGGCGCTCACGCTGCTCGACTGGGTGAGCGACGAGGAGCTGGGCGCGCTCTACCGCGGCGCGGTCGCTCAGGTGTTCGTGTCGCGGGCGGAGGGCTTCGGCTACCCCGTGGCCGAGGCCATGAGCGCGGGCTGCCCGGTCATCACCAGCAACCAGTCGAGCACGCTGGAGATCGCGGGCGACGCGGCGTGGCTCGTCGATCCGGAGCGGCCGGAGGCGCTCGGAGAAGCGCTGGCCAGCCTGGCGGAGGACGCCGGGGAGCGCCGGCGCCTGCGCGCCCGCGGGCTCGAGCGCGTTCAGGGCTTCAGCGTGCGCCGGATGGCCGAGGGGACGCTCGACGTGTACCGCCGCCTGCTCCACAAGTAGGCTGCGGCCATGTCCGTCCAGCAGAGGCTCGAGCAGGTGCGCGCTCGCATCGCCGCGGCGGCCGCCGCGGCCGGGCGGCCCGCGCCCCGGCTGCTCGCCGTGTCCAAGCGGCAGCCGGTCGACGCCCTGCGCGAGGCCTACGCGGCCGGCCAGCGGGACTTCGGCGAGAACTACGTGCAGGAGCTGTGCGACAAAGCCAGACAGCTCGCCGATCTGCCGGAGCTGCGGCTGCACCTCATCGGTCACCTGCAGCGCAACAAGGTGAAGGCCGTGCTGGGCGCGGCCAGCGCGGTGCACACGCTGGACTCCTTGCGCCTCGTCGAGGAGCTGGCGCGCCGCGCCCAGGTGGAGCGGCTCGAGGCCGGGCGGCCGCCGCTGCCGGTGCTGGTGGAGGTGAACGTCGGGGGCGAGGCAGCCAAGTCGGGCTGCACGCCCGGCGAGCTGCCCACCCTGCTCGACGCGCTGAGCGGCGCCCGCGCGCTCGAGCTGCGCGGGCTGATGACGGTGCCCCCCTACACCGAGGAGCCCGAGGGCGCGCGCCCCTACTTCGAGCGGCTGGCGGCGCTGCGCGAGGCGCTGGGCGGCGCCGCGCGCCTGCCGGAGCTGAGCATGGGCATGTCGCACGACTTGGAGGTCGCCATCGCCGCGGGCGCCACGCTCGTGCGCGTGGGCACGGCCATCTTCGGCGCCCGCGCATGAGCAAGCGCCGGCCTCCCGCGGGTGACGCGCAGACCCACCTCTTGGCGAGCGCGGTGGCCAAGGGCAAGCTGGGCGACGCGCCGCCGCTCGCCGAGCGGATGCGGCCGCGCGCGCTCGGCGAGATGGTGGGGCAGCGGCACCTGCTCGGCGCCGACCAGCTCCTCGCGCGCGCGCTCGAGCGGGACGAGCTGCCCTCGCTCATCCTCTGGGGTCCTCCCGGCTGCGGCAAGACCACGCTGGCGCACGTCATCGCGCAGCGGACCCGCGCCGCCTTCGCGCCGTTCAGCGCGGTGCTGGGCGGCCTGCCGGAGCTGCGCGAGCTCATCGCCGCCGCCAAAGAGCGCCGGCGCTACGAGGGGCGGCGCACGCTGCTCTTCGTGGACGAGATCCACCGCTTCAACAAGGCGCAGCAGGACGCCTTCCTCCCCCACCTGGAGGACGGCACGGTGACGCTGGTGGGCGCCACGACCGAGAACCCGAGCTTCAGCATCAACGCCGCGGTGCTCTCGCGCTGCCGCGTGCTGCGCCTCGAGCCGCTCAGCCCCACGGACCTCGTCGCGCTGCTCGAGCGCGCCGCGAGCGACGCCGAGCGCGGCCTGGGCGCGCGCGCGCTGCGGGTGACCCCCGAGGCGCTCGCGCTGCTGGCGCGCACGGCGGACGGGGACGCGCGGCGCGCGCTCGGCCTGCTGGAGGCGAGCCTGGCGCTGGTGGCCCCGGGCGAGGAGGAGCTCGACGTCGCGACGGTGGAGCGCGCCGGAGAGTCTCGCACGCTGCTCTTCGACAAGAGCGGAGACGAGCACTACAACGTCACCAGCGCGCTCATCAAGTCCATGCGCGGGAGCGACCCGGACGCCGCCATCTATTGGCTGATGCGCCTGCTGGACGCCGGCGACGATCCGCTGTTCGTCCTGCGGCGGCTCATCATCTTCGCCAGCGAGGACGTGGGCAACGCCGACCCGCGGGCGCTCGGCGTCGCCACGGACGCGGACGCGGCCTTTCGGCGCCTGGGGATGCCGGAGGGGCTCTACCCCATCGCTCAGGCGTGCCTCTACCTGGCGAGCTGCCCCAAGTCCAACTCGGTGGGCCAGGCCTTCACGCGCGCGCGCGCCCTCATCGAGGCCCACGGCGCCCTGCCCGTCCCGAAGAAGCTCCGCAACCCCACCACGCGCCTGGCGCGCGAGCAGGGCTGGGGGGAGGGCTACCGCTACGCGCACGACTACCCGGAGCACGTCGTGACCGGGGAGAGCTACCTGCCCGAGGCGCTGACGGGCGAGCGGCTGTACGAGCCGGGCAGCCAAGGGCTCGAGCAGCAGATCGCCGAGCGCCTCGCGCGGCTGCGCGGGCGCCCCCCGCGCTGAAGCGCCTCAGGGCTCAGGGAGCTGGGCGAGGTAGGGCAGGTTGCGGTAGCGCTGAGCGTGATCGAGGCCGTAGCCCACCACGTACACGTCCGGGATGGTGAAGCCGAGGTAGTCGATGGGCACGGGGCGCCGCTGGCGCGCCGGCTTGTGGAGCAGCGCCGCGACCCGCACCGAGGCCGGGCGTCGCGCGCGCAGCGTCTCCAGCAGAAAGCTCACGCTGAGCCCCGTGTCGACGATGTCCTCCACCACCAACACGTCCTCTCCCTCGACGCCGTAGGACAGGTCGAGCGTGAGCCGCACCTCGCCGCTGCTGCTGGTGTCGGCGCCGTAGCTGCTGAGCCCCAAGAAATCGATGGAGAGCGGCCGCGCGATGGCGCGCGTCAGATCCGCGGCGAAGATGAAGCTGCCCTTGAGCACCGACAGCACCCGCAGCGACCGCCCGGCGTAGTCGCGCGTGATGGCCGCCCCCAGCTCCGCCACGCGCGCCTGCACGGCCGGCGCACCGTAGAGCTCCTGAAGCTGGGCGCCGCCAGGGGCACGCGGTTCCATGGGGGCTAGGCTGCCGGGAGGGCGCGCTCGGGTCAACACGGGGCTGCGCCGGCGTCGTCCTCGTCGCCGCTCACGGCGGCCCAGGCCACGACCCGCTGAGCTCGTCCAGCGTGGTGAGGTCGGAGCGCCATGCGCCAGGGCGTCGCCGCGCTCCTACATCGCACCAGCCAGCACCCAGAACACCGCGTGCGCCACTGCAGGCGCGACCAGGCTCCCGCCGAAACGCTTGGCGCATGCGAACACCACGCCGAAGCCGAGCTTGGTGAGGAGCCCTGCCGGCTGCGGGTTCAGGTGGTAGACCGCGAAGACCGCCGCTGACACGAGCACCGCCGCCCAGCCCGGCAGGCGACGCTCGAGCGCGGGCAGCAGGTTGCCGCGAAAGAGCGTCTCCTCCGTCAGCGCCGCCTGAAGGCCGATGCAGAAGAATACGACCCGCTCGCCTGGCGTTCGCTCGGACAACGCCCTCCAGATTTCCTGCGGTGTCGCGCCGAGCACGGTGTAGGTGAGCGAAAGGAGCGCAACACAAGCGAGGGCGCCCACGAGGCCGACGGCGACCGCACGGGCGAGCCCGTCCGTCGTCCAGCCCGCCGCTCGCACCGGGCGGCGCGGGTGCGTGAAGCTGCCGAACCAGACCAGCGCGCCGGTGACCGTGGCGGTGATCAGGAGGAAGGCGAAGACGCCGGGCGTGGGCGTGTAGAAGCGCTCGAGGTCCGCCACCAGCAGCGGCGCGACCAGCGCGTGCAAGACCACGAACAAGAGGATGGCTTGCCCGAGGGCGAGCAAGAGTGAGCGGCGGATGGACAGCGTGCCGTCCGCTCTCCCCGAGGCCTCAGGGGCGACCCTCGCTTCGCTCCCCGTCATCGTGTTGAGCCACTCCCAACGCGCGGCACCTCGGCGCCGAAGCTCCGCGCAGCCACCCCGCGGAGCCGAGCTCCTCGTCGAGGGCCCCGCAGCGCACACCGAGCCCACCGCCGGCGAGCCCCCCGTTCGCGCGTTCGGGCGCCGTCGCGTGAAGCAGCCTCGGAGACCACGCCAGCGGAAGCGCGATCCTGCTCCCCTCCGCGAGGCCCGCGCTCACCGTGTGCTCGACGACGATACATCCACCGGCTCGAGGGTCTGAAGTCACCCTACCATGACTTCACGAACGCCTGGGGGTGATCCTGCACCCGCCGCTCCCATGCCGCCAGCTCCCGGGCCCCGAAGCCGAGGGCCCGCACCCAGCCGACCGGGGCGGGCCAGCGTTTCCCGGAGAGACCGCCCCGATCCACGTGGCTGGACGGGTGATCCATCGGCTCGTGACGGTCGCCGTAGCGCCGACACGGCCCGGGCTGGAGCACGGTGGACATGGCCCAGCCCTGTCCCTCGCTCGCGCGGCGGGCAGCAGCTCGAGTCGATCCTCGGAGCGCCGGAAGCCTCGGTCGCCGAGGGGGGGTCCCGCGGCGCTCCGTGACGCTCACGGGGACGAGCGGTGACTGGTGTTAGCATCCAGGCCATGAAAGACGTCGCCCTCTGCCCCGGCTGCTCCTCCGCGCAGCGCCGCCTCCTCCGCCAGGGCAATTTCGATCCGACGCGCCTCGCCAGCCAGGACTTCCACATCACCGACAAGCGCTATGGTCAGTGCTGGACGTTCTATCGCTGTCTGGGCTGCCGGATGGTGTACGCCTCGCCCGCCCCCGAGCAGGAGGACTTGCTGAGCTTTTATAGCCGGCTCGACGATCGAGAGTACGGCGCCGAGGCCCAAGGGCGGGCCAAGAATTTTCGCAGCATCTTGCGCCGCTTGCGGGCCCTGAGACCCGGCCACGGGCGGCTCCTCGACATTGGCGCCGCCAACGGCCTCTTCGTCAAGCTGGCCCGTGAAGACGGCTGGCAGGCCGAGGGCCTGGAGCCAGCCCTCTCCCTCGTCGAGGAGGCCCGGCAGCGCTTTGGAGTCCACCTGCACCCGGGCACCCTGGCGGACCTCCCTCGTCCCACCCAGCCCCTCGACGTCGTCACCCTACTGGACATCATCGAACACCTCGCGGAGCCCCTCGAGCTCCTGCGAGCGATCCACCCACTGCTGCGGCCTCAGGGTCTCCTCGTCCTGGTCACCCCTGACATCGACAGCTTGGCGGCCCGCGTCTTGGGGAGACGCTGGTGGCATCATCGTATTGCTCATATCAACTTCTTCTCATTGCCAAGCCTCGAGCGACTCCTCAAAGCCAGTGGCTTTACCATCATCGCCAAGCGGCGCTACGCCTGGCACTTCTCGGTGCTTTATCTCGCCAGCCGCCTCCTCCCCACCGCGCACCTCCCCCTCGCTTTACAGGGGCTGCTGAAGAAGATAAACGTGAAGGTCCAATTGCTTGATTCCTGGGAAATCTATGCCCAAAAAACTGGCCCTCTACCTTGATGCCTTACGGCTCGGCCGCTGGCCACGCAGCCTGGCCATCTTACCCGGCTTCGTCGCGGCCTTGGTCTTGGGCGAGCAGAGCGCGCCCACCTGGGGGGATATCGGCCGTCTCGTTCTCGCGTTCCTCCTGACCTGGGCCATCTCCACCGCCAACTACATCGTCAATGAAATCACCGATGCTCCCTACGATGCCCATCACCCCGCCAAGCGTCACCGCCCGCTGGTGCAACAGCAGATCAGCGCTCGTCTGCTGCTGGTCCTCTGGCTGCTCCTGACCGCCCTCAGCGCCGTCGCTGGCCGCCTCTGGTACAGCGACGGGTTCGTCCTCAGCCTGGGCGCCCTGCTGGTGGCCGGCCTCCTCTACAATATCCCCCCGGTTCGCCTCAAAGACATCCCGTTCCTGGACTCAACGGCCGAGAGCGCCAACAACCCCATTCGCTTTCTCATCGGTTGGACGGCCATCAGCGCCCAACTGCCACCCTCGTGGCTGCTCTTGGCCTGGTGGCTCTTTGGCAACTTCCTGATGATTGGCAAGAGGGTGGCTGAGAAGAAGTTTCTCAGCGCCGAGGAGTCCGAGGGTTATCGTCGGTCTCTGGCCCGCGTCTCGAGTCGCAGCCTGATCGTCTTCATGATCTTCAACGCCGTCGCGTTCCTGATCAGCCTGACCATTTTTCTCTCCCAAAGTGATCTCCTCGCCCTGCTCTGGGGCCTGCCCTTGATCGTGGGCTACCTCGTGCTCTTCTTCCGCAAGGCCCTGCAGGACCGCGACGGGGCCGAAGATCCAGAGTGGCTGCTCAAGAACCCCGTCTTCGCCGGCTACACCGTCTTTCTCATCGTCTTTTTCCTGCTGATCTACTATTGGCGTCAGTAGCCGAGGCGCGCCCTTCGGCGCGCTGCCCGCGATGGCGAGGCTCCAGCGGGGTGCGTTCCGGGAATTCTGCGGCTTCCGGGGTCATCGTGATCCCCTCCGGCGAGCTCGTCGGCGGGGAGGTGCTGGGTACGAACCGAGGGGCCGTCGAGACGTAGGAGGCGTCCTCGGCCGAGGATGCGGTCGACGATCGCGTCGGACACCGGCCCCAGTGGGCGCGAGCGATCGGGCAGCAGCGCACTTCGCCACGATCAAGAAGTATCCGTACGGCTATGGACCTCTCGCCCGGCGCCGTGGCGGGCTGCAGGCTCGGCGCGCGGCAGAGTCGAGTCGACAGGCGTTCTGGAAGAGGCACTTGAGGGAGGTCGAGCCCGAGTCGAGCGCGCGCGAGGTGGCGGTGTGGCACGACGTGAACGCCGTAACCCCCCGGTCTCAGGGAAGTTGTCGCCTCCGCCGCGTCGAGATGGGCATCGCCGACGGTGGCTACGTCATGATCACCGGCGACCCCGGTGCCGGTAAGGGCGTCGCGCTCCGCCTCCTCGGCGAGCGTCTCGAGTCGGCGCGCGATGTCGTCGTCGGCACCGTCGAGCACCGGCAGTCCCGCACGATGGACTTCTACCGAGAGCTCGGTGACTTCTTCGGGGTGCCGCTCCAGACCCATAACCGATGGGGCGGATTCAAGTCCCTGCGCGCTCGCTGGACCGAGCACATCGCCACCACGCTCACTCGCCCCGTCCTCATCATCGACGAGGCCCAGGAGGCCCTGACCCCCGTCT
>CAUJEM010000105.1 GCA_963169915.1 Myxococcota bacterium | reverse complement strand
TCGGATCTCGACGCCATCGGTGACGGGGGGCCCACGACGGGCCCCTACGTCGCCATCTACGTGGAGAGCCTGGACGCCGTCGCCTCCGAGCAGACGGCGCAGACGGCGGCGCGGCTGGGGGCCTTCGTGGTCGCCGCGCGGGGCGCCGTCCCGCTCACGTCCATCCCGGCGCTCGACGCCTCGTACCGGCGCCACGGGGCGACGCTGCTGCTCTCGCACGGTACGGACGTGGAGGAGACGGCGCAGCTCGTCGATGCGCTCGACGAGGCCCAGGCCGCCGCCGTCAAGACCGCTTGGGAGCTCCGCCCGCTCGAAGATCGGCTCAGCGACGCCTCCGCCGTGCTGCTCACGAGCGGCCCCACCCTCCAGCACATTCGGCTGTTCGGCGGCGGGCCTGAGCTCGGGGACGACGACGCCGTCGGCACTGGCGGGCTCATCGCCTCCATCGCGCTCGCGCGCTTCGGTGGCGCCATCACCATCGGGCCCAGCTCAGAGGCGCGCCTGGCGGAGTGGGGCAAGTGGATCGCCGGCACGCTGAAGACCGGCTGCGGGACGGCCTACGAGAAGAAGGCCAAGGCCAGCGACGTGGAGCTCGACATCCGCGCGGTCGAGCCGAAGGACAGGATGGAGACCATCATGGGCACCTACCGCTCTCTGAGCCCGGGCCGAACCATGCACGTGACCTTCGATCACGATCCTTCCTGCATGTACTACACGCTCCAAGCCACCGAGCCGGAGGGCTCCTTCCGCTTCGAGAAGAAGGGGGATGGCCCGGACGTGTGGCACGCCGACGTGACGAAGAACTCGCTCTGAGCCCTAGCGCCACCCGAGCGCGTCACGCCCCTCGGGCGTGATCCGCTCGGGGGTCCAGGGCCGCTCGAAGGTCACGTCGACCTTGACGTAGTCCACCCCCTCGACGTCCGCCAAGCGTCGCTCCACGCCCTCCACCATGACACCCCCCGAGGGGCAGGAGGGGGTGGTGAAGGTCATCACCACGTGCGCGCGCCGCATCGAGGCGGAGTAGCCGACGTGAAAGACCAGCCCCATGTCGATGAGGTTGAGCCCCGTCTCGGGGTCGATGACGTCTTTGGTGGCGAGGACGAGCTCTTCAACGGTTTCTGCTTCCGTCATGGCGCCCGGATTATGCAGCGCCCATGCCAATGACTCTCCCTAAATAATGCCTCGCCAGCCGACCCCAGCGGCTCCAGAGTGGAACGCTGGGAGACATGGAATGATAAAACACTCCCCATCGTCACTATTTGGTGAGGCCCCGCGGGTCCCCGCTCTCCGCGTGGGGCTCATGACGTCCAGAGCGCTGATTGTTGCGGCGGACGGGCGTGGCGTGGCGTGATCCTGCGCGGGGAGGGCTGCCCTCGACCGGCGTCCTCGAGACGTGCCGGTGGCTTGGCACGCCGGATGCTGACGTCCCCCCATGCCGCTCCAACGACACGAAGCGCTGCGCGCCCTCTCGCGCGACCACCACGTCGCTCTGCAGCTCGCGCGGGCCATCCAGAGCAAGGGTGACCCGCGGTTGCGCGCCGAGCTCCCCGCGGACGGTCAGCAGCTGGCCGCGCACGTCCAGCGCGTCTTCTCCAGGGAGCTGGCGGCGCACTTCGAGGTGGAGGACAGCGTGCTCGCGCCCATGGTGGCAGGTCAGGACACGGCGCTCGATCGCATCGTCAGCGAGATCGAGTCCGAGCACGCCGAGATGATGGAGCTCGCCGCCGGCCTCGCGGGAGCCAGCAGCTCCCCGGAGGCGCTCGAGCAGCGCTTGGATCGGCTGGGGGCCATGCTCGAGAGCCACGTGCGCCGTGAGGAGCGCGAGTACTACGAGCGCATCCAGGAGGTGCTCGACGAGGCGGCCCTCGACCATCTGGGAGAGGTCCTGCAGCGCCACCTCGACGTCAAGTCGCCCTCCGAGCTGTGAGCGGCGCGCGCCCCTCAGCGCGCCAGGGCGCGACCGACGTGAAGGCCTAGCGCGTAGATGGACAGCTGCGGGGGCACGCCGATGGACGTCGGGAACAGCGAGCCGTCGGCGATCCATAGGTTTTGCAGGTGATGGTGCCGGCCATCGCTGCCGACCGCGGCGCGCGCGGGGTCGTCCCCCATGGGGATGGAGGCCATGGGATGCACGGCCACCACGTCGAGGTCCCCACGCTCGATGGGGTAGCGCCGGAGCCACTCGGTGTCGTCTCCCGGCCTGAGGATCCGCGGGCGACGCGTCGGGATGAGCACCCGCTCGGCGCCCGCGGCGAAGAGCGCCTGCGTGCATGCCCAGAGCCCCAGCGCCAGCTCCGCGCGGTCTCGCTCGTTGGGCCAGTAGTCGATGCTGAGCCCGAGCTCGCCGTGGGGGCGTACGGTCCCCAGCGTCTCGTCGTGGATCATCGCCGTGAACACGCCGAGGTGCTCGTAGCGCTCCATCAGCGCTCGGTGAGCCTGGCCGTAGCCAGGGACCATGGTCGAGGTCCCGACCGGGTGCGCGAAGGCCGGCAGCACCCACACCCGGTGTCCGCTCGGCTCATCGAGCTGGAGGTGCTCCGTGCACTCGTAGGTCTGCGGGATGCCCTTCCATGCGTGGACGGGCTCGGCGAAATCGCCGGCGGCGATGACGGCCGGGTGAATCCTCAGGGAGTTGCCGGTGGAGCTCGACGGGTCTGGCACCTGGGAGCGTAGGAGCAGCGCTGGGCTGCCCGTGGCGGACGCCGCAACGCACACCCGCCCAGCCTTGACCCGGACCTCTCCCACCACGCGGCGCGTCGTGGGCTCCACCGCCAGCGCGCGGACGCCGCGCGCGGCGCCGCCCTGGTGCTCGATGCGGACGGCCACGGCGTTGGACAGCACCTCCCCCCCGGCCGCGAGCAGGCGCGGCAGGAGCACCTTGAAGGCGTTGTTCTTCGCGTTGTAGCGGCACCCCACCACGCAGAAGCCGGAGCCCAAGCAGCCGGTGCGGTTGTGGCGCAGGCCCCCGCCCTTCCAGCCGAGCTGCTGGCACGCCGCCTCGAGCAGGCGGTTGTGGCGGTTCCACTGGTCTCGCGGGACGTCACTGACCTCCAGGAGCCGCTCCGTCTCCTCGTAGAGCGCCTCCCAGACCTCAGCGCTCAAGTGGCTGAGGCCTCGCTCCCGCGCCCACGCTGCTCGAATGGACTCCGGGATGCGCTTGACGAGGTTGATGTTGTGCAGCGTGGAGCCCCCGACGCCGCGGCCCTGGTGGATCTTGACGTCCCGCTCGACGTTCGTTCGGTTGCCGTTGTCCGCGAGCAAGCGCGGGAACATCTGCTCCTCGCGCTGGGTCATGTCCCGGGGGACGAGGTACTCCCCGGCCTCCAAGACCAGCGTCTCGACGCCACGCTCCGCCGCCGCCATCGCCGCGGCCATTCCCCCGGCGCCGGAGCCGATCACCACCAGATCCGTCTCGAGCTCGAGCGGGAGCGCGCAGGTCGCTGCGTCGAAGATCACGCGCCGCCTCGCGCGCCCTTGGGCAGCGCGCCCTTCGGCGCTCGCCAGGCGTCCTGCGTTGCGTCGTCGTTGGCGGGGCCGCGCGCCGCTGGCGGCCACGGCCCCGCGTAGCCCAGCCCCTGCCAGCTCGCGGCGTCTTGGTAGGTGCCGAGCAGCACCAAGTCTCGCAGCCCTCGCACCGCCAGCGCGAGCAAGCCGCCCCGCGCCGACAGCGAGAGCAGGTAGGCCTCCCGCGCCTCCGGCGAGAGCCGCGTGAAGCGCGCGAGGCGGAGCCCTAGCGGCGTGGTGCCGTGCTCCACGAGCGCGCAGAGCTGGTGGATCTCCCGCTGCTGGGCGGGGGCCATGGTGCATAGGAAGCGATCGATGTTGGCGGCCACCACCAGCCCCTCCACGAGCGAGCAGCCCGTGAGCACCGGCGCCGCCGCCGCCAAGACCTGACCCTCCCAGGCCGCCAGCACCTGCCCCGCCCACCCCGGGGTGGGCGGATAACCCGTGACGCGCGCCACGCCCAGCGCCGTCAGCGCGGCCCCTCCCCCCACCAGCAGCGCGCGGCGGCCCAGGGTCCGCGGCGCGGTCACCTGCGCGAGGCGCTGCGCCAGCCTGGGTGGCAAGCGCGCTCGCCAGTCTGGGGCGGCCGGGAGCGGCCCGCGCCGCACCGTGCTCCAGAACAGGACGCGCCGCGCGCTCCGCTGAGCGGCGACGTCGGCCAGCAACGCCGCGAAGGCCTTGCCCGTGTAGATGGGCTCGATGGGCACGCCCTCTTGGCGCAGCACCTCCACCGCAGCGAGAGACTGCGCCGTGGCCACGCCGTACCCAGGGCCGAGCTGCTCGTGGACGACGCGCACCTTCACCGCCTGCTCCGGCCGCGCAGGGACACCTCGCGCGGTGAGCCACGCCGCCGCCGCCGCGATGAGCCCCTTGAGCCTGCGCTCGGAGGTGAGCCAACGCTCCACCGTGGCGACGGCGCGCAGCTCACACGCGACGCCAGCCAGGCCCAAGCCGAGCGCGAGCCCCGCCACGGTGCCGCCCGTGCCGAGCGCGCAGTACACGAGCTGCGGGGGCTCGAGCTCCCCCGCCTCGATCTGCGCTGCGAGCTCGAGCCCAGCGCGCACGACGCCCGCCACGCCAGCCGGGAGCGTCCCGCCCGGCGGGATGACGGGGCTCCCTCGGTGCTCCGTGCGCAGCACCAAGTCCCGGGCGAACAGCCCCACCTCGAGCCGCGAGCCGTAGTAGTGGAGCCGTGTCGGGCCGGAGGCCACGAAGGCGAGGTTCTCCAGCACCCCCTGCGACAGCGGCTCGAAGAACAGGTGCGCGTCCACGTGGCGCCCCAGCGCCTGCGCCGCGGCCGTGCAGGCCGCCACATGCCCGGAGCCGATGGCGCCGAGCGACGCCCACTGCGGTGCGTCCTTGAAGGGTGGCAGCGCCAGCAGCACGTCGAGCTTGCGCACCTTGTTGCCGCCGTGCAGCGCCGTGAGCAGATCGTCGCGCTTGACGTGCAGCGCCTCCAGCTTCAGGGCGCTGGCCAGCCCCGGCAGCGCGCTGACGGGCGACGGCTGCTCCAGCCACCCCAGCGAAGGGATGCCGGCGAGCTGCTCCGCGAGGGGCATGCGGCCGGTCGTAGCACCAGCTCGCAGCGCCCGACAGCGGCGCTGCGGCTCGCGCCGTGGGGCGGCGGCTCAGCGCCCCGAGAGGAACGACAGACGCTGAAAGAGCGGCTCGGGCAGGCCTCGGACGATGGGCATGATGGCGCCCCAGTACCAAGGCACGTAGACCTCCGCCGCGCCACGCTCCACCGCCGCGACGATGCCGCGCGCCACGCCTGGAGCCGTGCCGAAGAGGAGGTTCTTGGGGTGATCGACCGTCATGGGCGTGTCCACGGGGCCGAGCTTCAAGGTGGTGACGGTGACGCCGGAGCCATAGAGCCGTGAGCGGAGCCCCTGCAGGTAGAGGCCGAGCGCGCCCTTGGCCGCGCCGTAGGTGTAGTTTCTGGGGCGGCCGCGCTCCCCCGCGACGGACGTGATCACGCCGAGCTTGCCGTGCCCCTGCGCTTGCAGGTGATTCGCCAGCGGGATGAGCAGCGCGACCGCGCTGAGCAGGTTGGCCTGAAAGACCGCCGCCGCGTCCTCGAAGCGGCGCTCCGTGGCGAGCTGGTCGCCGAGCCAGCCGTGCGCGATCAGCGCGACGTCGAGCCCCCCGAGCGCGGTGACGGCCTCCTCGACGAGCGGCGCGCTCCGCGCGGTGTCCGTGAAGTCCGCGCTCACGCTGCTCGCCACGGCCGGCCCGCAGGCCGCCACGGTCGCGGCTAGCTTCGGCGCGCTCCGCCCGACGAGGTGCAGCCGATCGCCTCGCG
The DNA here is from genome assembly GCA_963169915.1 of Myxococcota bacterium. Classification (GTDB taxonomy): domain Bacteria; phylum Myxococcota_A; class Polyangia; order Polyangiales; family Polyangiaceae; genus JADLEQ01. The sequence continues at coordinate 25,224 of CAUJEM010000105.1, read as the reverse complement.
CCGCGTAGAGGCGCGCCGCCTCGGTGGCGATGGCGGACGAGGCCCCGAAGATCACGACCCTGGCCATGTCGGCCGTCTTAGCCTGGACCGCTCGCGTTGAGGAGCCCACCGCCCCGGAGCGCTCCACCGCGCCTGTGCTACTCTGGGGGCCGCCGTGGCAAGGCGCCCGTGCCGACCATCGCCCCCCGGCGGACGCGCCGGCTCGAACGCCGTCGCTCACCGAGATCGCTCACCGCCTCCCCAAGGACTGGACTCCATGCTCACCCGCAAGCTCCTTCATCCCCGCCTCGTTGGCTCTAGTGTCCTGCTCGCGCTCGCCGCGCTGACCCTCGGGAGCGCCTGCAGCGGTGACGGGGAGGTCGCCACCAAGGACGGAGCCTTCGCCGGGAGCAGCGGGAGCAGCGGGAGCAGCGGGAGCGGCGCGGGCGATGCAGGTGGCCACGGCGGCAGCAGCGCCGCCGCGGGCACGGGGCAGGGCGGCGGCGGCGCCACCATCCAGGTCGACAGCGGGGGCGGTGGCTGCGCTTGCGATGGCGGCGTCTGCATCGACGGCGTGTGCTGCGACTTCGACAAGGCCTGTGGGAGCGTGTGCTGCGGCGGCGCCCAGATCTGCTCCTTCCAGAAGTGTGAGAGCCCGGGCAACCCCTGCGTGGACTCCGACGACTGCGGCGCGCAAGAGTACTGTGAGACCGCGCTCGGAGAGCCCGGGGAGGCGCCCGATGGCGGCGGGAGCTGCGTGGGCGGCAGCGCTGGGCCGCGGGGGCGCTGCCTCCCGCGCCCGCCCCTCTGCGGTCCCGGACAGGCCCCTGGGAGCCCCCTCCAGTGCCTCGAGCAGTGCGAGTATCGTCCACCGACGGGCGTCTTCGAGCCCGTGCTGAAGCACGTGTGGGAGGGCAGCTTCCAAGACGGGCAGATCATGATGGCGCCCATCGTGCTGCAGCTCGACGACGACAACTGCGACGGGAAGGTCGACGCCAAAGACATCCCGGAGATCCTCTTCAGTACCTTCAGCGTGAACCGCCCAGCGACCGGGGACACCGGTCAGGCCACCTATAATCAGAACGGCACCTTGCGCGCCATCAGCATCGTGGGCGGGCAGGTGGTCGAGAAGTGGAGCTACCACCCGGACACGCCCTTCGGCGAGCGGCTGCACCCAGGTCACCACCTGGCCGGTGGCAACATCGACGGCCAGCCCGGCAACGAGGTGGTGGTGTGCACGCAGGACACCCGCACGCGCGCCGTCCACGCCGACGGCACGCCGTACTGGCTCTCCGACGCCACCGGCTGCTTCATGCCCGCGATCGCGGACCTGGACCAAGACGGCGTGGCCGAGGTGCTCACGGGCACCGCCGTGCTCGACGGCGCCACCGGGGCGACCAAGTTCCCGGTCGTCAACGCCAACACCGGGACCTTCGCGGACGTGGACGGCGACGGCTTCCTCGAGGTGATCACGGTCGACGGCATCTATGACCGCACGGGGCAGCGCATCGCCACCACCAACCTGGTGGGCACCCACCTCGCGGTGGGAGATTTCGATCACGACCGCAAGCCGGAGATCGTGGTCGTCAACAGCGCCACCCACCTGGTGCACGTGTGGGTCTATGACCCCACGCAGGCCACCGGCGCGCGGATCTTGCGCCAAGGCATCGACATCAACGGCACCTTCACCAACCACTGCGCCCCCACCTCGAGCGGCGCCACGCGCGGCGGCGGCCCCCCCACCATCGCGGACTTCAACAGCGACGGCACGCCGGACGTCGCCGTCGCCACCGGCATCGGCTACACCGTCCTCGACGGCACCAAGCTGCTGGACGCGAGCATCCCCAACAACCAGACCAACATCTGGCTCAAGCCGACCAAGGACTGCTCGTCGGCCATCACCGGCAGCTCGGTATTCGACTTCGATGGGGATGGCCGCGCGGAGGTGGTCTACGCGGACGAGCACACGCTCCGCATCTACCGTGGGGACACGGGCGATGAGCTCTGGAGCACCTGCAACACGAGCGGCACGCTCACGGAGTACCCGCTCGTGGCCGACGTGGACAACGACGGGCACGCGGATCTCATCGTGATTGCGAACGACTACAGCGGCCTCACCTGCCTCTCGGACAACACCACGATGGTCCGAGGCCTGCGCGTCTTCGGCGACACCACGGGCAAGTGGGTGCGGACCCGCCGCGTCTGGAACCAGCACACCTACCACGTCACGAACGTGGAGGAGGACGGCGCCATCCCCCGCCGGGAGACGGTCAACTGGACCCACCCGCGCCTCAACAACTTCCGCCAGAACATCCAGCCCACGGGGGAGTTCAACGCACCGGATCTGGTGGTGGAGCTCTCACCCCACTGTCGCGGCGACTACCAGCTCGTCGCGCGCGTCCGCAACATCGGGCTCGCCAGCGTCCCGCCCGGGGTCGTGGTCGGCCTCTACCTGGGCGACCCCGCCGCTGGCGGCACGCGCCTCGGCGAGCTCCACACCCGCCAGACCCTCGGCCCCGCACAGTCCGAGGAGCTGCGGCTGACCCTCGCCTCCCCTCCCGCGGCGCTGACGAACGGCAGCACCCCCGCCTTCGCGGTGGTGGACGACGGCAGCCCCGCGCACGCCTGGGTGCAGTGCCGCACGGACAACGACAAGAGCGCTGGCGTGTCGGGCGCGTGCGATGACATCCAGTGAGGCGCCGCCCGAGGCAGGGGTGACGCGTCACCTCGACCGCCTCGTGGATCAGGGCGTCACCTGGGCGTCGCGGCTCGTGAGCGCCGTGGGGCGCCCCACGCTCACCACGGCAGCGCTAGCGGAGCTACGCCGCCGTGCCGCTGCGAGCGCGCTCGAGGCGCGGCGCCCTGCGCTCGCCGCCCTCAGCGTCCAGTTCCAGGCCGCGCGAGCCGCAGCGGCTCCCACGGAGGCGCTCCGCGAGCCGAAGCAGCGCCTCACGCAGCTCGCCACCGAGGCCCTCGCGGACATGCGGGCAGAGGTGGATCGCCGCGCCCGGGGCCTACGCGGGCCGCTCGGCCAGCTCGACCGGCTCTGGAGGGAGACCCACACCGTCGAGCTCATCGATCGCCCCGGCTTCAGTCGGGAGCGCCGCGTGCGCCTCATGACGCACCTGGATGAGCTGAACGTCACGCTCGGGGTCTACGAGGCCTTCTTGGGGGTCCTGAGCCCCTTCTTCAGCGCCACCCGGCCGACGAGGATCCTGGACTTGGCCGCTGGGCACGGGGGGTTCCTGCTGCACGTCGCTGACTTGACGAAGGGCGGCCCCCACGCGCTCGAGCTCGTCGCCTCCGACCTCGTCAGCGAGTACCTCGAGATCGGTCGGGCGCACGCCGAGCGACGAGGGCTCGCCGTCGACTTCAGGGTGCAGGACGCCCTCGACACCTCGAACCTCTCCGCCAACAGCTTCGATCTCTTGGTGTGCACGCAGTCGCTCCACCATTTTCCCCCGGGCCTCATCGCCGTGCTCACCCACGAGGCGCTGCGTATCGCCTCACGCGCGGTAGTGCTCATCGACGGGACCCGGAGCAAGACGAACGCCGCCGTCATCCCCACGCTAGGGCTGGTGCGTTATCGAGATCTGCCCTTTACGCACGATGCGTGGGTCTCGCTGCGAAAGTTCTTCGTCCCGGAGGAGCTCGAGCTGCTCGCCCGCGTCGGCGCCATGAGCACGGGCCACCCTCCGCAGAGCGTCAGCAGCCGCTTCTTACCGCCGGGGCACCTCGCCGTCGTCCTGGAGGTCTGAGCCCCGACGGGCGCTCACGCGGGCGCCACGAGAGCTCAGCCCGCGTCGGTGGGTGGACGCTCCAGCGCCAGCCCGGGCGAGGTGAGACCGGGTTTGACCAGCACGAGGAGGAAGACCGCGGCCAAGAGCACCGCGCCCAAGGCGTAGGGGAGCTCCTCTCGGACGGAGTACAGGCTGGTCCCGAGGATGGGCCCGAGCGTGCGTCCGAGGCTCTGCGACGCGCTGTTGAGGCCTGCCACCGCGCCCTGCTCCTCCTCGCTGGCGGTGAGGGAGAGCGCCGCGGTGACCCCGGGGAGCACGAGCCCTTGGCCGAAGCCCTGCAGCACCAGCGCCCCGGTGAGCGCGGCGTAGACCTTGGCGACGATGAACCAAGTGAAGCCCAGGCCGGCCGCTGGCAAGCCGACCCGCAGCAGCGTGAGGGGCGAGAACTTGTAACGTCGGACGAGCAGACCCTGCGAGAGCACCGCGACCACGCCGTAGATCATGAGCGCCGAGCCGACGCGCGTCGCCGTCTCGATCCCCTCACCGCGCAAGCCCAGTCGGTCTTGGAAGTAGAAGGCGACCGTCTGCTCCATGGCGACGGAGGCCAGCGTCGCCGTGAAGCCGATGCTGAGCAGCGGCCACACGCGCCGCAGCATGGCCCGCGGCGGCGACGGCCGCGCGCCGGTGCGGCGCCGCTCCGGCTCCGGCAGCTTGAGCGCCACGAACAGCGCGTTGACGAGCGCGACGGCCGCGCTGAAAAACACGGGAGCTAGGAGGTTGTCGAACAGCGTGGCGAGGCCAAAGCCGATGCCCGGGCCCACGATGATCCCGAGCCCGAAGGCCATGCCGATGACGGCCATGGCCGCGGTGCGATCCCCTCGCGCAGAGATGTCCGCGGCGTAGGCCTGGCCGGTCGGCAGCGTGGCGGACGAGAAGGTCCCGCCCACGACCCGCGTCAGCACTAGGAGCCAGAAGAGCGGCGCGCCTCGGAGCACCCCGGCCTTGCCCAGCTCCGCCACGGCGCCAAACGCCAAGAAGCCGACGGCAAACCCGATGATCCCGAGCAACAGGATGGGCTTACGTCCCCGCCGGTCGCTCTGGCGCCCCCAGTAGGTGCTGGTGAGTAGCTGCATGGCCGCGTAGGCCGTGGACAGCGCGCCCACTTGGACGTCGGTCAGCCCGATCTCACGCCCGAGGGGGCCCAAGATGGGAAACAGGACCGAGAGCCCGAGGATGCTGTTGAACAGCGCGAGGAAGAGCAAGACCATCGGGCGCATGCGAGGCCGACTGTCTGCCCTGGTCACCCTCGGATGGCAAGCGCGACCACCGCGCCGGAGGTCGAACCACCGCCCCGCCGGCCCGACGCCTCAGCCGAAGTCCTGGGTGAACTCGAAGCTGTAGTCGCCCGAGCCCTTCTCGTTGCCTGCGGCGTCGAGGATCGTCATCGGGCCCTTGAGGGTGGCCGAGGTGGCCCACCCCCCCTTGGGGATGAAGACGAAGCTGCCCATGAACTTCACGCGGAGCCGCATCCCGTTGGGGAGCTTCTGCGTCATGGTGGTAGAGACGCTGAACGTGACGTCCGTCGGGCCGATCGCCTTGATGATGAACTCCGAGCCATCGAAGGTGGTGTTGCCGTCGTCCTTGCCGCCGAACAGCTTGACCAAGGAGTCATTGGGCGGAACGAACTTCTCTCCGAGCTTCACCGGGCGGTTGGGCAGGAACGCCGTGTCCTCGTTCTTGTCGAAGACGCTGGAGAACTCCTCCGTGATGAGCTTGACGAGTGACGGCGCGATCTTGGTGCCACCGCTGTCCATGGCGCCGAGCTTGCCGTCGTCGTAGCGGGTGACGGTGTAGACCGAGCCGGAGAGCGGGCTGACGGACTTCTTCTCCGAGTTCGTCCCGGTCTGAGAGGTCGAAAACAGGTCCTTGACGTCCACGTCCGCCTTGAGGATGCGGTGCTCGTCGGAGGCCTTGACCGTGTAGACGGCTTCCATCCGCGCGGTGTCGCGGATGGTCTGCCCCTGGAGGGTCACCTTGGACGAGCTCGAGCGCTTGAGGGTCGCGCGGGTCCCCGCCTTCGGGGCCCGACGTTCGAAGGTCACCTCGTCGGCAGGAGCGACCGCGGCCGCTGGATCGGCCGCAGCGCTGACGGCGCTCGGGCCCTCCTGCTGAGTGACCCTCGCCTTGCACGCCAGCAGCGCGCTACCCATCAGAATGACCGCCGGAAGCAGTGCTGAAGCCCGCATCGTCCGTTCCTCCTTGCGGGGACGGCACGCTACTCGGGGCGCCCAGCCCACGCAAGCCGCGGGCGGGCCTCGCGCCTTGTGAGCGCGGCTCGAGGCCCTCCACAGCGCACCACGGCACCAGCAAAATGCACTTACGTTACGACACGTTATCTGAAGTCCGCCCAGGAGGACCGCCAGCACGCCAACATTTACAGTTCACTTACAGGTCGCTATGAGCGAGGGCTGCGTGGCGCTCCGTTCTCTGCGGAGGCGTGGCGCAGCTCCCCGAGACGGCTCCACGAGGAAGCAGCATGGCCGAGTCCGGATCGCCCGCCGCCCTTCAGGGCCCGCCCACCGCGTCGCTGGCGCTCGCTGGCGCTCCTTCCGCGATCAGTGACGCCCTCACCCCCGCGCAGATGGGCACGGACCTGGTGCAGGACGCCCTCAAGAAGAACAAGCTCAGCGCAGGCCAGCTGCTCACGCGCGGCTTCTTGTGCACGCCCTTCCTCGCCTACGCTACGGCGCTCTGCGCGCTGCTGGTGTCGCAGGGCTGGCCCTCTGCGGCGGCGGGGCTGCTGTTCCCGGTGGGCTACGTCATGCTGTCCATCCTGGGCTTGGAGATGGCCACGGGCAGCTTCTCGGTGATGCCCATCGGCGCGGTGGCAGGGGCGCTGAGCGCGGGGGAGGTCCTGCGCAACTGGGCGCTCACCTTCGTGGCGAACCTGGTCGGCGGCGTCTTCTTCGCCGCGCTGCTCTGGTTCTCGCTCACCAAGGGAGGCACCGCGGAGCTGCCGGGCGTGCTCGAGACGCTCGCTCACCTCGCGGAGAAGAAGGGCTCTTACGTCAACTACGGCGCGACGGGCTGGCTCGCCGCCGTCGGCATGGGCGTGCTGTGCAATTGGCTGGTGAGCCTGGGCCCCATCATCGCCAAGGCGTCACGCAGCGTGCCGGGGAAGGTGCTGCTCGTGTGGCTGCCCATCGCCACCTTCTTCGCGCTCGGCTTCGAGCACTCCGTGGTCAACATGTTCGTGTTCCCGGTGGGCATGCTCTCGGGGGCGAAGGTCACGCTGTCGCAGTGGTGGCTCTGGAATCAGATCCCGGTCACCCTGGGCAACGTCCTGGGCGCGGTGCTCTTCAACGCGCTGCTCTGGTACCGGACGTACCGGGCCTGACGCCGCGCGCTCCCGAGCCTCAGCCTCCCCCGCCGAGCGCCTGCGCGATGGCCTCGGCGACGCGGACGCCGTCCACCGCGGCGCTCACGATACCGCCGGCGTGACCGCTGCCCTCCCCGCAGGGGTAGAGCCCCGCGAGCCCTGGAGCCTCGAGGGTGACCGGATCGCGCGGGACCCGGACCGGCGAGCTGGTGCGCGACTCCACGCCGATGAGCACGGCCTCCTCACCCGCGTAGCCGGGGATCGTGCGCTCGAAGGCGGAGAGCGCTCGGCCTAGCCGCGCGTTCAGCCCGACGCCGGCCACGTCCAGCACCTCATCGAGCGGCGCCTCCCGCAGGCCGGGGATGTAGCTGGACTCCGGCAGGCTGCGGCTGCGTCGCCGCGCCAGAAAGTCACTGGCGCGCTGCGCGGGCGCCACCTGAGCGCCGCCGCCCGCCGCGAAGGCCGCGCGCTCGAGGCGGCGCTGGAGCTCGACGCCGCCGAGCGCGCCGACGTAGCCCGCGCTCTCCCAGTCGCTCGGCTCGACGGCGACCACGAGCCCAGAGTTGGCGTAGGGTGAGTCCCGCCGCGACAGGCTCATGCCGTTGACCACCAGCTCCTCCGGAGCCGTGGCGGCCGGCACCACCCAGCCCCCCGGGCACATGCAGAACGAGAACACCCCGCGCCCCTCCACCTGCTCCACCACGCGGTAGGCGGCGCTCGGCAGCTTGGGGTGACCCGCGAAGCGCCCGTACTGCCGCTGGTCGATGAGCTGCTGCGGGTGCTCGATGCGCACGCCGACGGCAAAGCCCTTGGGCTCGAGCGGCACGCCGAGCGCAGCGAGCCAGTCGTACACGTCCCGGGCCGAGTGCCCCGTGGCCAGCACCACGCGCTCGGCCTCGAGCTCTTCCCCGCCCTCGAGGCGCACCCCTGCTACGCGACGATCGGCGCCGCCCCCCCGCGTGAGCAGGCCTACGGCGCGCGCGCCGAAGCGAAAGCCGACGCCCACGCCCTCGAGTCGCTCACGCAGCGCCTGGACCACCTTGGGCAGTCGGTTGCTGCCAATGTGGGGCCGCGCGTCCGTGAGGAGGTGCTCGGGCGCGCCGTGCAGCACCAGCAGCTCGAGCACGTCTCGCACGTTGCCGCGCTTGTGCGCGCGTGTGTAGAGCTTGCCGTCGCTGTAGGTGCCCGCTCCGCCCTCCCCGAAGCAGTAGTTGCTGTCCGGATCCACGACGCCTCGGCGCTGCAGCAGCTTGAGATCGTGACGGCGCGGCTGCACCTGCTTGCCCCGCTCCAGCACGGTGCACGCGACGCCGCGGCGCGCGAGCTGGTAGGCCGCAAACAGCCCCGCGGGGCCGTCACCGAGGATGAGCGTGCGCGCCGGGCCGCGCAGCTCCCGGGGTGGGGCGCCGCCGAGCGCGGCGTCTGGCGCCGCGCCCAGCTCGACGAGCCAGCACAGGCGGACGCGCCCACGCCGCGCGTCGATGGACCGACGACGCGGCACGAGCCGCGGCAGCTCCGGCTCCGGGACGCCCAGGGCGCGCGCCGCGTGGTGGCGCAGCGCCGACGGATCCTCGGCCTCGTCGAGGCCGAGCTCGAGGGTGAGCTCGGAGGGGAAGGAGGTGGGCACGTCCAGGAGCCTACAACCCCCCAGGCCTTGCGCGACGAATCACGTGCAGCAGCCCCGGCTGCCGTCACCCTGCTCGTCGGCGCCATCGCCACGCGCCGCCTCTACAAGCCCTTGGAGCGCTCCCAGCCAGCGCCCTTGCCGATCACCCGCAGTCCTGGCACCTTCGCGCCACGATGACCCCTACCGCCCGCTCGCTCGCCGTCGCCCTGCTGCTCGCCGCGCTGCCCGCCTGTGGCGCCGACGAGGGCGATCCCAGCACCCCAGGGGAGCGCCCCTTCACGATCACGGCCTTGACCGAGGCGCGCATCAGCAGCCAGAGCGATGAGCCGAACTTTCACCGCGTCGAGGCGGAGGTGGACCTCGGGGAGGGGAGCTTCTCCTCGGTGGTGCTGCGCGTGCAGCTCACGAGCACCTGCTACCCCTTCGAGAAGTGGGCGCAAGACCGCCCGCCCAGCGGGCAGAATTGGCCGGCCTCGTGCGACGCCTTCGATCGCAATTTCGAGCTCTCCTTCGACGACCCCACCGCCGAGGGTGAGCCTCCCGGGATCGAGCTGGTGCGCGCCATCACCCCCTTTGGTGGCCCGCTCAGCTTCGAGCAAGATCTCACGGATCTGGCGAACGCCCGCCCCGGCAAGCACCGGCTGCGTGCGCGCATCCCCTCGTACTCCGACGCCGAGGGCAAGGTCAGCGGCTCGAACGGCGGCTGGAACGTCTCCGCGCAGCTCGAGGTGACACCAGGCCCGGCGCCGCGTCAGGTGCTCGCCGCCATCCCGCTCGTGTATCAAGACCAGACCGAGGCGGAGCTGCCCAGCGTGGGCTTCGAGCTCCCCGAGGGGACCACCAGCGCGCGGCTCGAGTACCGCGTCACGGGGCACGGCGGGGTCACGGCCGTGGGCTGCTCCGGGCCCGCCGAGGAGTTCTGCAAGCGAACGCACACGGTGGACGCAGACGGCGTCGAGCTGGCCGAGTACCAGCCCTGGCGCACCGACTGCGCGGATCTGTGCACCGAGACCACCCAGCCGGCCATCCCCGGGCTGCTGCGGGAGTTCACGTATTGCCTGGAGAACCCCTGCGGCGCCATCCCGAGCGTCCGCGCCTCCCGCGCCAACTGGTGCCCCGGCAGCGTCACGCCCCCGTTCATCGAGCAGCCGGCGGCCTGGGCGAGCGCTGGCGCGCACCGCTTCCAGTCGCGGGTCAACGCGATCGCCAGCGGCGGGCTGTGGCGCGTCTCGGCGCTCGTGTACGCCTTCGGCGACTGAGGCGGCGCTACCGCGGCGCTCCACCGTGCGCTCAGTCCACGAAGCGCACGTTGGTCTCGAGCGGCTCACGCCCGCAGCGCGTGCGGTTGGCGGCGACGCCGGGATCTTCATAGCCCAAGGACACGCCGCAGAGCAGGCGCAGCTCGCGAGGCATCCCCAGCTCCTCCCGCACGAGCTCGGGGTACTGCCGCAGCGCTGCCTGGGGGCAGCTCATGATGCCACGCGCGGTGAGCGCCAGCATGAAGGTCTGCACCCACATCCCGACGTCCAGCGCCACCCCCAGCCCGAAGCGCTGGTCCATCGTCACCACCGCCAGGTGCGGCGCGTCGAAGAACTCGAAGTTACGCCGCAGCGCGCGCAGGCGCCCCGCCACGTCCTGACGCTCTACCCCCATCTGCTCGTACAGCTCCGCGCCACAGGCGACCTGAAGCGCCCGGTACTCCCCGAGGAAGGTGTCGATGGGGTCCTCCGGCGCGCCGAAGTCCCCGCCGTCCAAGGCTGCGGTGAGCCGCCCACGGAGCCGATCGAGCGCCTCACCGCTCACCACCGTCACCCGCCAGGGCTGCACGTTGCAGTTGCTGGGGCTGCGCTGCGCCAGCTCCAGCGCCTCGAGCAGCAGCGCCCGCGGCACGGGGCGGCCCGGGAAGAAGCCACGCACCGCGCGGCGCGCCCTCACGACTTCATCGAAGCCTGCCATGGGCCTCCCTTAGCATGATGAGGGGCTCGGCAACGCTTGCCCACCGCCTCGGCCGGCGCCATGGTGCCGCTCATCATGAGCCTGGCGGACGAGCGCTACATCAACCTCGAGAGCTTCAAGCGGGACGGCACGGGCGTCCGAACACCGGTCTGGGTGGCGCCGCTAGAGGGCGCGCTCGTCATCTTCACGCTGGTGGAGTCGTTCAAGGTCCGGCGCATCGCCCGCGACCCGCGGGTGCGCGTGGCCGCGTGTGACGTCCGCGGCAAGCTGCGCGGCCCTTGGCACGAGGGCCGCTGCGTGCGGGTCGAGGATCCGGAGCTCGAGCGCCGCGCCTACGCTGCGCTCCGTCGCAAGTATGGCCTTCAGATGCGCCTCGGCGACGTCCTCTCGCGCCTCAGCGGCCGCATGAAGCGCCGCATCGTCATGAAGATCACGCTGCAGGAGCCAGCCCCTCGGGGCTAGGCTTGCGCCGCTGAGATGGCCAGCGGCGGCCCAGCCCTGCGACGACGCGCCCGCTCAGGGGACCCGGGCGCAGCGCGCGCCCACCTGATAAATGCGCTTCTCAGGGACTGCGTGGTTCCGGTACGCGGTGAGCACGAGGCCGGGGGCGCTGGTGAAGCTCCCCCCACGGCTGACGCGGTTCGTGCCCGAGCTCAGGTTGGTGCAGTCCACGCACTCCGCCGCGGGGTAGCTCACGGCGTGCCAGTCGAGGGCCCACTCCCACACGTTCCCTCCCAGATCCGAGTGCCCCCAGCGACCGGTGCCCGAGAGCTTGGTCCCCACGTCGATGAGGTCCGCCCACGTGCAGCCGTTCACGCCATCACCGCAGGTGTTGCTGAGGCAGCCGTACGAGGCGTTACCGCACCCGATGCTCGTGGACGTGGCCGGCTCCGACCAAGGATAGACGCGCTGCTCGGCGCCGCCCGCTGCCACGTAGTTCCACTCTGCCTCGCTGGGCAGAAAGCCGCCGTCCCAGATGCAGAAGGCGTACATCTCGTACCAGTTGGCGCAGGTCATGGGGCGCCGCTCGTTCACCCCCGGCTGCGCCGTCCAGACCTGGAACGTAGAATCGCACCGGAGCGAGGCGTCCGATGGCTCCACCAGGCTGTCCCAAGCGCTCTCCCACCCGGACTCATAGCCGTTTCCCCCCAGTGCGCTCAAGCCCTGGCCCTGGTTGAGGTGCGTGTGCTTGCCGCTGCCGGACGTCGGCCTCCAGCCCCCGTCCCACGACTGCTTGAACGCGCGAAACCGCCCTACGGTGACCTCGTATTTGTCCAAGCGAAAGGAGCTGACCACCGCCGGGTAGGCCTTGCTGGTGTACCCGTTGGAGACGCCATCGTAGCTGCGGTAATAGAGTCCTTCCGGCACGACCGAGCTCGCACAGCAGCTCTCCGGGGTAAAGCCGCTGCCGCAGTCGCTGCGGCCGCTGCCGCCTCCAGCGCAGCTCGGTGGAGCGCAGACGCCGTCGTCACAGCTTGCGCTCCCCTGACACGCGACCAGGCTCTTGCAGCTCGTGCCGCAGCTCGCGGCCTGGTTGAAATCCACCTCACAGCCCGTGGAGGCGAGCCCGTCGCAGTCTCCATACCCGTCACTGCAGGTGATGCCACACGCGCCGTTCGAGCAGCTCGCCACGCCGTTCTTGGTGCTGCAGGCGGTGCGGTCGGTGCACGAGGTCCCACAGCTCGAGGGGCTGCTCAGCGAGACCTCACAGCCGTTGGAGGGATCGGCGTCGCAGTCCCGTGTGCTGCTCGTGCAGCTCGTGCACGTCCCCTGGGAGCAGTAGGAGGTCGTCGCCGGACAGCTCGTCTCCTCCCGCCAGGTGCCCGTAGCATCGCAGGCCAGCGGCGTGAGGCCGTTGCAGCGCCTCTCTCCCGGGGTGCACGTCCCGGAGCAACCGCCGGCACTGCACAGGTGCTGGCAGGGGCTCCCGGACGGCTTCCACTGCCCTTGTAGATCACACTCTCGCGGCTGGAGCCCGCTGCAGTCCCGTCGCCCAGGCTGGCACTGCCCCACGCACGCGCCGTCGACGCAGGCCTGCTCCGTGCACCCTCCCACCACCTCGGAGGTGACGAGATCTGGACCACACTCCCAGATCGCTTGTCCCTCGCAGTAGCGCTCGCCCGCCGCCTTTCCCACACAGCCGCTCGCGATGGGCTCACAGAGCCCCTGGTTGACGCTGCGCGTGTCGCAGAGCTGTCCACTGAGACACTGCCCGTTCGAGATCCACTTCCCGTTCGAGCAGATGAGCAAGCTGCGCTGCGCATGCCCAGCACACGCGAGCGCTCCATTCGGTGCGCAGGGCTCGTCCACCGTCCCCGTTCCGCCGCTCCCCGGCGTCCCCCCCGTGCCGCCGCTGCCGCTCACCCCGCCGCTGCCGCCTCCGTCCGTCACGGAGGCGTCGTTCCCAGCGTCACGATCCGCACTGCTGAACTCGCTGGAGCACGCTGAAGCGAGCAGCAACGCCATCCACCCCACCATCACACTCGACCACTCACCACTCCAGCGCATCGCAAAACTATCCGCCGCTCCTCGGGTGACGTCAAGGGCGCGGGCGAGCCGCCCCCCAAGGGGAGAGCGCTCGCCCGCGAGCCCTGGCTAGAGGGGCAACCCCACGGCTCTGAGCCCCAACCCCAAGCCCAGGGAGGCGGCGTTGGCGAGGGCGGCGGCGGCGAAGCTCCGGCTCGCGCTCAGCTTTGGGAAGCAGAGCGCGTAGAGGCCCCACTCTCCCATGACGGCCCACGCCTCCGAGAGCGCGAGCGTGAGTCCAGCGCCGAGCCCCAGCTCGGGGAAGATGAACCACACTGCAGGATGGGTCATGGTACTGGCAGCGAGCACCGCGCCCAGGCGCCGGGCACGGCTGGCACCGCTAGGGGCGAGCAGCGGCGCGGCCACGCACAGCTCCACCCCCTGCGTGAACACGAAGGCGCGCCACCACAAGTAGAGGTAGTCCGTCACGCGGGCTGCCTGACGAGCCGAGGGCCACCGCGCGCGAGGAAATACGCCAGCATGGCCAGCTCCAGGTAGCCATGAAAGAGCGCGAGCGAGAGGTAGGTGTCCCGCGTGCGTAGCGGAGCGAGCGCCCCCAAGCCGAGCACCAGGAGCGTGCCCCCGCAAAGCAGCCCTAGTCCCCAGCGGCCCAGCTCTCGCCGTAGGGCTCGCCAGGTCTGCGTGAAGGTCGCGGTGCCCTCCCCGCGCCGGTCCTCCTGCGGGATGATGAGCAGCCACGCGCCGTAGTGGAGCGACTGGAGGAACACGTAGCTACACGTGAGCCCCAACGCCAAGCGCGGCGCGAGATCAGGCGCCAGGTAGTCCGAGGCCAGCAAGAGGTGCAAGCCGAAGGCCTCGAGCTGCCCGTGCTGGAGCGTCACGTCCAGGAGCGCCCCGCTGCCGAGCGCCACCGCGAGCAACGCGATGAACGCGAGCGGCGCGAGCAGCGGCCGCAGCCTGCGGCGAAACAGCACGAGCCAGAGCACGATGGCCAAGACGTTGTGCAGGTGCGCGAAGCCTAGCCGCGACGCCATCGGAGAGACGACGGTCAGCAGGCCCAGGCCGAGGGTCACCCCGGTGACGACCACCGCACGCCACGGCGCCTGGGTCCGGCGCGCGCCAAGCACGGCGAGCCCAAGGCACCACAGCGTCGCGACGAGCGCTTCCAGGCGCAGGCTGGGCCGCCAGAGCCCCGCCACGTCCACGATCCTGAGCGTGGCCAAGGCGACGACGCCGAGCAGCACGGCCAGCAGGACGTCGCGGCCCAGGCCTCGCCTGAGCACGAGGTGCCGAAAATCGGCGGCGACGTGCGGGATCCCGAGCAGCAGCGGGACCAGCACGAGCATGGCGCTCGGCAGGAGCAGCGCGCAGGTGAAGGCCCCCAGGGACTCCACGCTGATGAGCAGGGCGAGCCGCGAGTCACGCCGGGCGAGCTGCGGCCCGAGCCACCGCACCTTCAGGAGCGTCGCGAGCAACCCACGCCGCGCCGCATCGAGCGGCGCTAGCGCCTGCTCGCTGCGGCCCACCGTAGCGCTCATCGAGCTCAGCGCTTCCTGCGGCCGAGCAGCAGCGCCCCGAGGCCTGCCACGGCCAGCGCCGCGACGGCCGGCGCGCCACCGTCGGCCTGGGACAGGCTACAGCCGGAGTCGCTGCTCGAGCCCTTCCCCGCCGCGCCCGCGCTACCGTTGCCCGAGCCCGCGGCCCCCGCGTTGCCGTTTCCCGAGCCCGACGCTCCCGCGCTGCCGTTGTCAGCGACGCACAGCTTGCAGGGGTACTCGTGCGTGGCGACGCCTCCGTCCCCGTCCGGGAGCGTCTTGGAGCAGGTCTTGGCCTGACAAGTCCCGGGGGAGTCGTAGTTGGGCGGCGCGTTGTTGCAGGGCGCCCCCTGGGTCTCACAGGTGTCTGGGGGAGGCACGTCGGCGAGCGCCGCGCTCGACCAGAGCAGGCCGAGCCCAAGGGTGGCAGCGCTAAGGTACGTAGAGAGCTTCATGCGCCATAGCGTGCCGGAGGCGTCCGCGGCTTTCAAGCGCCGCCGCGTGGCCCCGCGGCGGCTCCAGCGCCCCCACCTGGCCCCCGCGGCGGCTCAAAGGCATCGTGCGGCGGTGGTATAGAGGCTTACCCCCTTATGTCGCCCGTCCCTAGCCTAGAGCCTCGCCTACGGCGCCTGGGGCTCGACGTGGGCCGCCTCGGGGAGCACCTCGCCAGCAGGCTGGCGCCGCTGCCCTTGGCGCGCGTCAGCGTCGAGCACCGTGGCGGCTACCTACTCGAGGGATCGGCGGGGCAGCTCCGCGCCGGGCTCACGGGCCGGCTCCGCGCCAGCGTTCGGGGCGAGCCCATGGAACGCCCCGTCGTGGGCGACTGGGTCGCCTACTCTACGACGGGGGGCGATGCGATGGCGATCCACGGGGTGCTCCCGCGGCGCAGCTCCCTCGTGAGGCGCGCGGCGGACGGCGGCAGGGCCCAGCTCCTCGTCACCAACGTCGAGCTCGCGCTGATCGTCGCCGCCCTGCTCGACGGTGAGCGCCCGCGTGGCCTCGAGCGCTACCTCAGCATGTGCCTGGAGGGCGGGGTCGCACCCCGGATCGTGCTCACCAAGGCCGACCGCTCGTCCGAGGCGCCGGCCGTGGTCGAGGCGCTGCGCCAGCTCGCCCCTGGGGTCCCGGTCCACGTGGTGAGCGCGCTCACGGGCGAAGGGGTGGAGGCGCTCCGAGCGCTCTTGCCAGACAAGACCAGCGTGCTGCTGGGCAACTCGGGGGTCGGAAAATCTACGCTGATCAACGCCTGGCTGGGCCACTCGGCGCTCGAGACGCGCGCCACGCGCGCGAGCGACGACAAAGGGCGCCACACGACGACCGCACGCCACCTGTTCGCGCTGCCCACCGGCGGCGTCATCATCGACACCCCAGGGATGCGGGAGCTGGGCGTCTGGCGCGCGGAGGAGGGGCTCGCGGAGACCTTCGCGGAGCTGGAGGCGCTCGCGCTAGGCTGCCAGTTTCGCGACTGCTCCCACACCGCGGAGCCGGGCTGTCGCCTCCTGCTCGCGATCGCCCAAGGAGCGCTCGACGCCGGCCGCCTCGCGGCCTGGAAGGCGCTCTCCGCCGAGGCCCGCCAGCACGCCGCACCGCGTGCCCGCCGAGGGCCCCGAGCGCGACGCCAGCGCTGAGCTTCAGCGGTGAGGACCCGCGGGCGGGAGCCCGATGGGACACGCCACGCCGGTTCCACCATGCCCGCAGTAGCCCTCCGGGTTCTTGGCGAGGTACTGCTGGTGGGTGTCTTCCGCGAAATAGAAGCTCGGCGCGTCGAGGATCTCGGTGGTGATCTGGCCGAGCCCCGCGCGGAGCAGCTCCGCCTGGTACCGCTGGCGGCTCAGCTCCGCGGCGGTGCGCTGCTCGCGATCATAGGCGAAGACGGCGCTGCGGTACTGCGTGCCCACGTCCGCCCCCTGGCGAAGTCCCTGCGTCGGATCGTGTGCTTCCCAGAAGATCTTCAGCAGCGCGGCGTAGTCGAGCCGAGTGGGGTCATAGGCGACCCGCACCACCTCGGCGTGCCCCGTGAGCCCCGAGCAGACCTCCTGGTACGTGGGGTTGGGGGTGAGGCCGCCCGCGTACCCGACCTGCGTCGAGACGACCCCGGGCGTCTGCCAGAAGCTGCGCTCTGCTCCCCAGAAGCACCCTAGCGCGAACAGCCCGAGCCCGAGGCCTGGAAAGGGTCCCTGCAGGGGCGCCCCCGTGACGAAGTGGCGGGCCGCCACCACCATGGGCTCGGCGCGGCCCGGGAGGGCCTCGGCAGGGGTCGGGAGGCGTAGCTTGCTAGCGGCGACGGACATGCCGAGAGATGATAGCCCTGCGTGGAAGAAAAGAGGCACGCGGTCTTTCATGCCTCGGCGGGACCGCGGCGCAGCGTCGGGCGACGCCACGAGGGGTGGGGCGACGTGAGCGCCGACGCCGTCGTCAGCGCCTGGACCCGAGCGCCTGGCGTCTCCGTGGGCGAGCCCAGCTAGCCGCGCCGCTCCAGGAACGCGGTCACCTTCCCGAGCTCGTCGCGACGCGCGACGATGAGCACCACCCGCCCGGCCTTCAGCACCGAGCCGCCCCGGGGCGGGTGGACTTGCCCATCGTCCCCGTGCAGCCCAGCGAACACGCAGCTCTGAGGAAAATCCGGCAAGCGCGCCACCTCGACCACGCTCATCCCATCGAGCGCCGCGCCCTCTGGGATCATCACCTCGAAGGCGACGGAGCTGCCGTCGCCCAAGTACATGGCGTGCAGGACGGTGGGGTACTCCACGCTCGTGGCCAGCGCGCTGACCAAGATCTCCGTCTCCGACAGCACGCGCGTCACCCCGGCGGCCTGGTACACGGCGCGGTAGGCCGCGTCGCGGATGCGGACCATGATCTGCTGCACGCCGCGCGCGCGCGCCAGCAGCGCCACCGCTAGGTTGTCCGCGTCCCGACGGAGCATCGTGACGACGACGTCCATGCGTGACACCTCCGCGTCGTCGAGCACCGCCGCGTCGGTCGCGTCCCCTGGCAGGGCCACGAGCCCGTGGCGGTCCGTCGCGTTCCTGACGACCGCGGGCTCTCGGTCGAGCAGGGCGACGTCGTGCCCCGCCCGAGCGAGCTGGATCGCGAGCCCCAGCCCAGCGTGGCCTCCGCCGACGATCAGCACCCTCATGCGGCGCGCTCCATCCCTACACTGCTCCTCGGCCCCGAACGTTCTCGATCCGTCATCGCCTGCACCCAGCCTGCCCTCAGCTCTCTTCCGTCGCCAGCGCGATCAGCCGAGAGTCGATGCTGGCGACGCGCTCCTCGGCCGAGTAGTCGGAGATGAGCCCACGTTGAGCGGCCTCCTGCAGCGCCGCCTTCTGCGCCAAGAGCACCGCTACGTCGGCCACGTGATCCCGCTCATGGCGAGCGCTGACGTCCCGCAAGATCCGCTCGGCGTCGATGGCCTCGCGCTGCAAGACGGCGCGGCGCTCGGCGTGGTCACGCTGCGACAAGACCCCCGCCTGCATCAGCTCGTCCAGCGCGATCTGCCCGTGGCGCGCGCCCAGCAGCGTCGCCTTGGCGTGGTCGATGGCGGAGTGACCGGCCGAGGCGCTGACCCCCAACCAGTGGAGCACCCGCCGAAACGGCAGCGCCTGCGTGACCAGCGTCAAGAAGGTGACCCCGAAGACGATGGTGATGAGCCTGTCGCGAAAGGGGGTGGTCTGGGGCAAGGCGAGCACCGCGGCCATGCAGAGCGCCCCCTTGATGTTGCCCACCACCATCACGTGCTGCCAGCGCAAGGGGGTGCGCGCGCCGAGCCAGCGCCCGAAGGCCGCGAACGACCCGTAGACCGCGATGGCGCGCCCGACGTGGAGCGCCACCAAGGTGAGCAGGATGGGCCCCGCCTCCGCGATGAGATCCGAGGTGCGGAGCTGCATGCCGACCAGCTCGAAGACCAGGACGTTGAGCAAGAAGCCCACGGTGGCCCAGAAGCCCTTGAGCGCGAGCACCGTGGCGGGCTCGAGCACGGCGCGCGCGGAGCGCCCGACCGCGACCCCCGCGATGACGACGGCGATGACGGGAGAGGCGTGGATGGACTCCGCGAGCAGCGCCGTCCCGAAGGTGAGCACGATGGACGCGAGCACGGCGATCAGGTGGTCGGCCGCCTTGCGGATGACCAGCGCACCGAGCGCTCCACCCGCCGCACCCACGGCGATCCCGCCGCCGATGGCGACGGTCATCCCACGCACGGCGAAGCCGAGCTCGAAGCTGCCTTGGAGCAGCATGGTGGTGGTCACCGAGACCAGCACCAGGGCCGTCCCGTCGTTGAACAGGCTCTCGCCTTCCATGATGGACTGCAGCTGGCGCGGGACGGAGGCCGAGCGGAACGCCAGCAGGACGCTGACCGTGTCCGTGATGGAGAGCAGCGCCCCGAGCAGCAGGGCGGCCGAGAAGCTGAAGCCCACGAACCACATCGCGAGCGCCGCGGTGCCCAACAGCGAGATGATGACGCCCGGAGCGGCCAGGGCGACGATGGGCGCAGCCGCCCGCCTCAGGCCGTCCGTGTCCGCGAAGAGCGCTCCCTCGAAGACCAACAGCGGCAAGATGACCACCAGCACGAGCTGCGGGTCCAAGGGCGTAGGGGGCAGCACGTCCAAGATGACGAGCGCGAGGCCCACGAGCACCAGCGCGACGTTGTACGGCACGCCCATGCGTTTGCTGGCGCTGGCCACCAGGGTCCCGACCGCCAGCACCGAGACCAGGCTGCTCAGGCGCTCGTGCATGGGCGCCCGCAGGTATAGCGCAGGATGCCCGGGCGCGGCGCAGGCTATTTGATGATCACGAAGGTCTGCTGGTTGGTCCCCAGCAGCTCCCCGTGCTCCGACCACAGCTCCCGCAGCTCGAGCACGTAGCCGTGCTGAGCGGCGAGGGCGCGCGCGCGGTGGTAGACCGGCGCCGCCAGCGCCAGCTCCTGCTGGGGCTGGTAGTACTGCGCCGTGAAGGCGATGGTCGCCGCGGGGCGGGGCCCCGCTTCGCGCGCGAGCGCGGCCGGCCAGTGCGCGTCGAGCAGCGCGGTCACCTCCGGCGCCCCGAGGTGGCGCAGCGGCCGGTGAAAGCGCACCCAGCCCTCGGCGGTGGCCTCCCGCGCGCCGGAGAAGGGCAGCAGCCCCGTGGGGCGAAATTCCAAGTATTGACCGAACTCCGGCGCCAGGGGCGGGACGATGGGGGCCACGGGGACCTCTCGCCAGGGGCGCTCGAAGCGTGGCGGCTCGGGCGCCCAGGCCTCCCGGTAGGCCCGCTCCTTGCCGAAGATCCCCGTCGTGCGCGCCCGCACCTCGCCCTCCTGGGTCAAGACGGCGTCCCACGTGCTGACCGCGCTCCCTCGCCGTAGCTGCGTCAGCCGCAGCTCGAGCGGGCTCGTGGTCACCGGCGCCAGGATCTCCCCCGAGAGCGCCCGCAAGGGCCGCTCCGGCTCCGCGTCGGCGGTGATGAGGGCACGCGCCATGGTCCCGAGCACCAGGCCCCCGAAGGCGCCCCGCCCTTGCCGCCAGCCCTCCGGGAGCACCGCGCGGAAGTGGCCTGGCCCGAGCGGCTCGACCGCCGAGGCGAGCTCGAAGTCTCCGAATGTAGAAGCTTCCATGCGCGCAGCCTCGCAGCTCGGCCTCCGAGCGCAAGCCCCCGGCGGCCCAGGCTCTCTCCTATTGACCAAGGTTCAACACCGGATGAAGGTTGCCGGATGGAACGCCACGACATCCTCATCATCGGGGCCGGCTTCGCTGGGATCGGCGCGGCGGTGCAGCTCGAGCGCGCGGGCTTCACGGACTATCTGCTGCTCGAGCAGGCAGACGCCGTGGGCGGCACCTGGCGGGAGAACACCTATCCGGGCGCTGCGTGTGACGTGAGCTCCCCCGTGTACTCCTTCAGCTTCGATCAAGCCCAGCGCTGGTCACGGCTGTTCGCGCCCCAGCCGGAGATCCGAGACTACCTCGAGCGCTGCGTCACCGAGCACGGCCTCCGGCCGCGCCTGCGCCTCGGCACCAAGGTCACCAGCGCGCGCTGGGACGAGGCCCAGGCGCGCTGGATCGTGCGAGCCGCCGACGGCAAGGAGTACTCCGCGCGGTCCCTCCTTCCGTGCTGCGGTGGGATCAACCGGCCGAGCGTCCCCCAATTCGAGGGTCTCGAGGAGTTTCGGGGCGTCCACTTCCACTCCGCCACCTGGAATCACGAGTACGATCTGCGCGGCAAGAAGGTCGCCGTCATCGGCACCGGCGCCAGCGCCATCCAGATCATCCCCAAGGTAGCCGAGCAGGCCGCGCAGCTCAGCGTCTTCCAGCGCACGGCGGCCTGGGTGCTGCCGCGGCTCGACCATGAGTTCTCGGATCTAGAGCAGGAGGTGCTCCAGCACGCCCCGCTGCTGCGCAGCACGCTGCGCGCCGCGCTCTTCTGGCGCAATGAGCTCACCGGGGTCGCCTTCCGCAACCCCAAGCTCATGAAGCTGGGCGAGCGCATCGCGCGCCTGTACCTGCGCCGCGTCGTGAAGGACCCCGTGCTGCGCGCCAAGCTGACGCCCACGTTCGTGATGGGCTGTAAGCGGATCTTGCTCAGCAGCGAGTATTATCCGGCGCTGCAGCGGCCCAACGTCAGCGTCGTCACCGAGGCGATCGCCCGCTTCGACGAGCGCGGGATCGTCACCCAGGACGGTCGGCACCACGAGCTGGACGCGGTGATCTTCAGCACGGGCTTCCACGTCGCGGACGTCGTCGCGCCCTTCGAGGTGAAGGGCCGCGCGGGCGCGGATCTCGGGGAGCGCTGGCGGCGGGAGGGGGCCGAGGCCTACCTGGGCACCACCATCCCAGGGTTCCCCAACCTGTTTCTCATCTTCGGTCCGAACACCGGGCTCGGGCACAACTCCATGGTCTTCATGATGGAGTCGCAGATCGCCTACGCGATTGGCGCGCTGAGGGCCATGAGGGAGCGTCAGCTCGCCAGCGTGGAGCTCCGGCACGACGCGCTCCGGCGCTACAACGATGCCCTCCAGAAGCGGCTCCCCAAGACGGTGTGGGGCTCTGGCTGCGCGAGCTGGTACATCTCGTCTTCCGGCAAGAACACCACCGTCTGGCCCGGGAGCACCATCGAGTTCTGGGCGCGCACCCGGCGCTTCGACGCGCGCTCGTACCTCGCCGTCCCAGAGGCCTCACGGCAGGGCGCCGCAAAGGCGACGCGCGGCGCGGCCGCGACGGCAGGCGCCTGAGCTTCCCATAGACGTCAGCGCAGTCCTAGCTCGCGCCCCAGCAGCCGCGTCACGAGCTTGTCCGCGGAGGGCTCCTGCTCCACGATCTGACGAAGGCGCTGGAGCGTCTCCTCGCCCGAGCCGAGCAGCTCGGCGCCCTGCAGGGCCCGCTCGAAGGCCTCCCACACGTCCACGCGCGACAGATCACGAGCGCGGCTCCGGGTCATCCAGTAGAGGGCGGTGAGCGCCGCCTCCACCGCAAACTGCGGCGCCAGCTCCAGGTAGTCCCGTGCCGCGCGGACCAAGGTCCGAGGATCGGTCGGAGAGCGCCGCGCGAGCCGGAGGGCCTCCTCGAGCTGCCCCGCCTCCTTCGCGGCCGCAAACCACTTGCCCTCCTCACCCGGCGTGCTCGCCACGAGGTGTTCCAAGATCACCGCGGGGGCGACCTCGGGGTAACGCCGAGCCACCGCCTTGTACGTCGCCGTGTGATGAACGCCGCGGTGCGCCACGCAGGCGAAGCGCCCGAGCGCCTCGAGCGCTCTGCCTTGCGCGAGGAGCAGCGCCTCCGCCAGCAGCGCGCGCGTCACCTCCGGCAGGGCGAGCTCGGCGAGCGCTCTGAGCTGCGCCTCTGGCAGCTCCGTCGGCGCGCCGGTGAGCTGGACGAGAAGCTCCGGGAGAGCTCCTTCACGCTCGACCCACTCCACGAGCTGGGCCGGCGTGGGCGAGGCTGGCTCCTCCTCGATCAGGAGCCGAGCCACCTCGCGGCAAGCGGCCTTCGGCTCTCGCCGGAGCTGCTGCTCGAGCTGGCTCTCGCTCGAGCGCCCCCGTCGTCCACGCGCCGCCACCTCGCTCAGTCGGGGTGGATTATCCGGAACGAGCAGTGGCCGTCCTCGCAGAGCGCGGCGGCCTCCGGGGGATACTCCGCGGCGCACTCCGGGCAGGCTTGGCGGGGCTGGCACACGAGCTGCTCGTAGTCGCCCCGGGCGCTCCGGCGGAGGGCGACGAGACGCTCGGTGCTCGTGTCCGCTCCACACTCGCAGCAGTCCGGCACGCGGACGACGCAGTCGGCGTCCTGCTCACAGCGCGTCAAGGCGCTGCCCTGGAGATCGAGCAGCGCGCAGCGCCCCTCGGAGCAAATGGCCTGGAGCGTCGGGTCCGGCGTGCCCGCACACGCCGGACAGCCTCCCACGTCCCGACACGCCTCCGCGCGGATCGCCGGGGCGTCGTCCTGATGCGCGACGATGACGTCCCCCCGAGTGGCCACACCGCACGAGCCACAGCACGAGGCCGGCAACACCACGCAGTCACTCGTCGCGACGCAGCGCGTGGGCGCACCGCCCGTGCCCGCGGTGCCGCCCGTCCCTGCGCTGCCCCCCGAGCCGCTGCTCCCGGCGGCGCCCCCGTCGACTCCCCGGTCGACGCTGCCCCCACAGCCAGCGACGAGCGCCACGACCGCCCCCCACCCGAACCACTGCTGCCGGTACGCCTTCATCATGGCGCGACAGCATAGCAGGCCCCGCGTCAATGCCTACGGAGCGCCGCCTCCGCCTGCGCCACATCGGAGAAGGGCTGCACCCGGCCGCCGAGGGCTTGCGTCAGCTCGTGGCCCTTCCCCGCGATGAGCACCACGTCCTCCGGAGCGGCCAGCGTGATCGCACGGGCGATGGCCGCCGCCCGGTCGAGCACCACCTCCACCTGCGGACCGGGCTCGATGCCCTCGCGGATCTCCGAGGCGATGGCGGCGGGGGACTCCGAGCGGGGGTTGTCGCTCGTGAGGATGATGTGGTCGGCTAGGGAGGCGGCCGCCCCCATCAGGGGCCGCTTGGGGCGATCCCGCTCGCCCCCCGCCCCGAAGACCACGATGAGCCGCCCCGTGCACAGCGCGCGCAAGCTCGCGACGCAGCGCGCGAGGGCGTCTGGGGTGTGAGCAAAATCCACGACGACGTGCGGCGCCTCGCCCACGAGCTGCGCGCGCCCCTCCACCGGCGCGGCCTCCGCCAACAGCTCGAGCGCCGCCTCCCACGGCACCCCGAGCACGAGCGCGCCCGCCAAGGCCGCCAGCGCGTTCTCCACGTACACCGCGCCAACGGCGCGGAGGCGCAGCTCCCCCTCCAGCCGCCGGGCGCCCTGCCGATAGAGGAGCCGCGCGCGGGTTCCGTCCCAGCCGACGCGCACCGCCTCGGCCTCGAGCTGGGCTGGCCGCGCGAGCGCCCCGCGCGTCTCACAGGCGTACCAGAGCCGCTCGACGCCGGGTGGAGTGACCTCCGACAGCAGCAGGCTGGTCGGATCCGCCGCGTTGAGCACCGCGCAGCCTCCCGGCGGCAGCTGGAGGAAGAGCTGCGCCTTACTGGCGAGGTAGTGCTCCGCGCTCCCGTGGGAGTCCAGATGGTCGCGCGTGAGCTGCGTGAAGACGCCGACCTGACAGGGCCAGGCCGCGATGAAGCCGCGCGCCAAGGCCTCGCTGGTGAGCTCCAGGACCGCATGCCGTGCGCCCATCGCCCGACCGCGCCGAAAGGTCTCGAGGAAGCCGGAGTAGCCCGGCTCGAGCTCGAGCGGCGTCGTCCCGATGCAGAAGCCGAGGGTCGTAGCGCTGGGGATCGGAGCGCCGAACCACCCCAGCAACGCCGCGAGGTACCGCGTGGTCGTCGTCTTACCGTTGGTGCCGGTGACGCCGACGCTCGTCAGCTGGGCGTGCCAGGGTGGTGGGGGTGGTGGAGCGCCGCCGGGGAGTACGCTCAGAGCCCCTCGACGCAGGACCACAGCCCGTACGTGCAGCCCGACGTCACGCAGGTGGCCACGGCCGCTCGCCCATCTTCGTTCAGGCCATCCACCAGCGCGTGGCACTCCGCCGAGGTCATGGCGTCATCGCAGCTGTTGGCCGCAGCGGTGCAAAGATCGGCGGCGTCTTGTGAGCTGTCCTCACAGGCGCCGGACAGCGCCGTGCGCATGCAGTCGTAGTAGTCACAGTAGACGTCCCCGCCCTGGCTGTACATGCACGCGATGGCGGCCTCGGCGACCCGCGGCTTGAAGTTGCTGGTCGCTGCCTCGCAAGCCGCGACGGTCCACTCGTCGCAGCTCCCGAGCCCGTCCAGATCGCCGCAGGCGACGGGCACGCCGACCGTATCGTCGCAGCCAGTCCCGCCGGCGGCACCGGCCGCGCCGCTCGCACCGGCCGCGCCGCTCGCACCGGCCGCGCCGCTCGCACCGGCCGCGCCGCTCGCACCGGCCGCACCGCTCGCACCGGCCGCACCGCTCGCACCGGCCGCACCGCTCGCACCGGCCGCACCGCACGCACCGGCCGCACCCGCAGCGCCACAGGCCCCGGCCGCACCCCCTGCCCC
>CAUJEM010000104.1 GCA_963169915.1 Myxococcota bacterium | reverse complement strand
GCCGCGCCGCCGACAGCGCCGGCGCGGTGCTGCTCTGGCCCGCCCAGGCCCTGCTGCCCCTCACCCCACCGTCCGGGGGCTGAGCCCGCCGCTTTACTTGTCCGGCGCCGTGCTTAGCTTGCCCGGACCCCTGTAAGGACCTTGAGTCATGAACCCCCACCTCGGCATCCCCTCCTCGTTCACGGCCCCGTCCCCGGCGGTCGCCGCCAGCGCGCGCGCGGTCTACCTCCGGCGCGTCTACGGCTGGTTCACCACCAGCATCGTCGCGGCGGCGGGCGGAGCGCTCTTCGCGCTCTACGCAGGCGCCGACAGCTCGGCGGTCACCATCACGCTGCGGGACGGCTCCGCGGCCAGCGTGCCGCCCATCGTGGCGCTGCTGTCCTCCGGCTGGGTCGCGCTGCTCATCTCCTACGCGGTGATGTTCGGGGCGTTCACTGCGGCCTCGTGGGTTCGCAACAAGCCCGTGCTCAACGTGCTGGCGCTGCACGGCGCGGCGCTCGTCAGCGGCGTGTTCTTGGCGCCCATGCTGTTCGCGGTGCAGCTCTACGCCTCCCAGGGCATGACGCTCAGCACCGCGCCCATCCGTGACGCCTTCCTGCTCACCGTCGCCTCCTTCACGGGCCTCAGCGGCTACGCCCTCATCTCCAAGCGAGACTTCTCCTTCCTGCGCGGCATGCTCACCATGGGCCTGTTCGTGCTCTTCGGCGCCATCGTGCTCAACCTGTTCTTGGGCAGCGCGGTGTTCCAGCTCGCCATCGCCAGCGTGGGCGTGCTGCTGTTCGGCGGCTACATCCTGTACGACACCTCACGCCTGATGCGCGAAGCGCACCTGGAGAGCCCCGTGGGCGCCGCGCTGCGGCTCTTCCTCGACTTCTTCAACCTGTTCGTCATGCTGCTCAGCATCCTGGGCAGCCGGCGGGACTGAGCGCGCCCCGCAGACCCCCCTCGAGCCCCACGGCCTAGCTTGTCCCCGCGCTGCGCGCCCATCCAGCCACTGACAGCAGGTCGTCGGGGCTCGCCGTCGTCTCCCGGTCGCTTCATACTGAGGGTCATGCGCACGGTGCTGCAGGCTGCCCCTGGGGCCTCGCGCTCGGTCGGGCGGGCGCTGCTGCTGGCGCTGCTGCTGGTGTGTGGCGCGCTCGGGGCACCAGCGGCGCTCGCCGCACCAGCGTCGCCTGCGGCTGCTCCCGCCGCGTCGCTGGAGGCGGCGGCCCCGCCCGGGCCTGAGCCCACGGACGCGCGCGCCGGCGTCACCGTCAACGAGCCGGGCGCGGCGGCGCCCGCGCCCACCGGACCACGGCCCGCGCCGGCGGACTCACCACGGACGCACGGCCAGGAGCTGAAGCTACGCCCGCTGCCCTCCGGGTTCATCACTCGGGACGCCGGCTGGATCCACTTCGCGTACGAGCCGAGCGAGGGGGAGCGCGTGGCGCCGCTCATCGCCAGCGCCGAGGGCATCAAGCGCGAGCTCAGCGCGCTGCTCGGTCAACCCGTCCTGAAGAAGGTGACGGTGTACGTCGCCCGCACGCCGGGCGAAATGGCGAGCTTCGCGCCGGAGGGGGCCCCTTTCCCTAGCTACGCCGCGGGCGTGGCCTACTCGGATCTGGGACTTGTGCTGCTGACGCTCCAGCCCGTCCACCCCAACGCCGTGGGCACCCTGCAGGAGACCTTCAAGCACGAGCTGGCGCACGTCGCCCTGCGAGACGCCGTCGCTGGCTACGACATCCCCCGCTGGTTCAACGAGGGCTTCGCCGTCAACGTCTCCGGGGAGGGGCGCCTCACGCGCCTGGAGACCCTCTGGCGCGCCGCCGTGGCCGACCGCCTCTTGCCCCTGGAGAAGCTCGAGCACGGCTTCCCCGAGGCGGACGCGGAGGTGTCCATCGCCTACGCGCAGTCCGCGGACGTGCTGCGCTTTCTGCAGCGCGGCGACGACTCCCGCCGCTTCACGCAGCTCATCGAGCGGGTGCGCGGCGGTGAGCCCTTCGCCAGCGCGCTGGTCGACGCCTACGCCACCACGCTGGAGGCGCTGGAGCACGAGTGGCGGGAGGACGTCGCGCGGCGCTACAGCTTCTGGCCCGTCCTGTTCGGTGGCAGCACGCTCTGGGTCGGCGCCATCGCCATCGCCGCCGTCGGCTGGCACCGCCGCCGCAAGCAGCAGAAGCGGACGCTCGAGCGCTGGGGACGAGAAGAGGACGCCGAAGACGCCCGGCGCGCGCAGCGCGCCGTCGAGCTCCGCGAGGGGCTCACGCGCATGCACATCGTCCTCGCCCGCGCGGAGGAGGAGCCGGAGCTCCCCACGGCGGTGCTGCCACCGGCAGATCCCGACGTGCCCAAGGTCCGCGTGGACGGGAGCTGGCACACCCTGCACTGAGCGAGCCCGCGCTCGTGCGGGCTCGCCCTCGGTGAGCCGGGGCGCTCCACCGCCTGGAGCCGTGCCGGCTACGGCGTCGTGCAGCGGGCGACCGCGGTGGACTCCCCCGTGGCCCCCGCGTTTCCCGCGCTCGAGCCGACGACGCCAGCACTACCGGCGCTGATGGTGCTCGCGCTGTCGCGGCTCAGGGTCATGCTGACCGTCTCGCAGTAGACGCCGAAGGAGCTCCCGCCGGCGCCGCCGCCGCCGTGCCCACCGCGACCGCCGTCACCACCCCGGCCACCCCGTCCGCCGCTGCCGCCCTGCCGGACGCCGAAGCCGAGGCCCGCGGCGCCGCTCGCGCCCGCACCACCGCCGCCCGCCGCCCCCCCCGTCCCACCGCGGCCGCCCGCGCCGCCGCTACCCGCGGTGACGGTGGACGCGCGGAGCACGAGGTTCTGGCTGCTCCCCACCAGCGCGATGGCGACGGAGAGCCCCCCCGCGCCGCCGCCGGTCGCCAGGGTCCCGCCGCAGCCAGGCCCCCCCGCGCCGCCGCCGTCGCCGCCCCAATTCGGGTCGTTCAGGCAGTCGTCTCGGTAGCCGCCCCCTGCGCCGCCCCCGCTCCCCCAGGTGCCCATGCCGCCCGCGGTGCCCGGCGTGGGCGCGGGCGTGGACACCCCGCTCTGGCTGAGCTGAGGGCGCCCCCCGGAAGCGCCGTCTTGGCCGTCGCTGCCGTTGACCCCCGCGTGCCCCGGCTGGCCCGCCCCGGCTATCTCCGAGGAGCTGCAGCCGCTGGCGTTGACGGGGGTACCGGCCGCACCGACCGCGACCACCAGCGGATCGACCTGCCCCTGCCCGAGGTGCCGGCTCGTGACGTTGGCGTTGCCTGCCTTGGCAGCGCCGATGATGGACGCGTTGGTGTCGGTCCTCCCGCCGGCGCCGCACCGGGCGCCGTTCACCGCGGGCGGCGCCGCCTGAACCGGCAGCGCCCCTGACGGTGAGCTCGTCAGCATGCAGGGGGTCGCGCAGCTACTCCCCGCCAAGCCGGGGGACGTGCTCTCTCCGGGCGTCCCTGCGTCGCCGGACCGGCCATCCGCGCCGTCCGCGCCCGCGCCGCCGCGGCCCGCGCGGACGTGCACCTCCTCGAGCTGGAGCGCCGTCGCGTTCTCGACCCAGAACGCAATGTTGGAGATCCCTTGGCCGCCGCTGTTGCCCGCTGCGTCCTCCGTCTCGATGTCGAGATGGTAGAGCACCGTTCCATCCACGATGTCCCGCGCGGTCGCGCCGATGAGCCGATTGCCGTTCGCGGCGGTCGCGGGGACCACCCAGCGCGGCCGCTGCGCGCGATTGGGCTGAAAGCCTGGGGACGCCTCGAAGCCGCCGTACACGCTGATCCCGCTCTTGACGACCAGGGGCTCGGTGAAGGTCGGCGAGCCGGCGATGACGATGCCGCGGGCGTTCCTGGCCTCTGCCGCGCCGAGCGCCGCCAAGTACGAGGTGTAGGGGCGCTGCCGGCTCCCGTCCGAGCCCCCCGCGGTGTACTGCGCGTCCACGTAGATGAAGGTCGAGGCCGCCGCCGCCGAGTCACACTCCACCGTCCCCCCGCCCTCGCTCACCGGGACGCTCGGCTCGGCGCACCGGAAGCGATCGCTCGCCGCGTCGCAGGTGCGGAGCCCCAGCTCACAGGTGCCGCAGCCACTGCGCGGCGGCGCCACGCACCTGTTCTCGTACACCACCTTGCCGCCTTGGACGCCGGCGTGCGGGTCGCAGTACGCCGTGACGCCCTTGCAGACGGCACCACCGCAGGGATAGAGCCCTTGCGTGTCCCCGGCGGTCGTCGCGATGGGGCCGCAGTCGTCCCCGGCGCACGCCACCGGCGCGCAGGCCTGCTCGGCGCCGGTGGCGCCGCACCGCACCGGCGCGTACTGGCACTCGCCCCCCTGACACCCCGCCGCCACCTCGCAGGGGCGCGGCGGACAGGTGGTGTCGAAATCGTCCGCCGTGCACTTGCACGCCGCCCGACAGTCGAGGGTGCCGCCGCACCCATCGTCGTAGCTGCCGCACTGGTCGGTCGCCGCGCAGGTCCTCGGCGTGCAGGCCTGCCCATCGGAGCCGTCCGCCGTGACGGCGCCATCGGTCACGCCGCCGTCGCCCTCCTGCCCAGCGTCCGCCCCGGCGGGGCTGCGTCCCTTGCCGTCCTCGCTGCTGCACCGGAGCAGCGGCAGCGCCAGGAGCAGCCCGAGGGTCATGGTCAGGGTCTTGGTTTTCGAAATACGCATGGACACTCCAAAGTGACGAACCGCTGCACCGCGTGGGGCCAGCTACTGCCGCTCGGCAGCGACGTAGTCGAGGCGAATGAGGATGTCCTCGACGTTCTCCAGCGCGAGCCCCGCCCCGCCGTTCGTCGCCAGCGAGGTGCGCGGGATGAACAGCGTGTACTCGCCGAAGGCGCCGCGGCCCGCGAGCGCGACCGAGGCTCCATCCGTGTAGCCGTCCGACTCCAGGGTGGCCTGATCCACGTTCGCGCGCGCTTGGACGGTGGCGTAGGAGAACGCCTTGGTCTGCCCGCTGCTGGTGAGCGAGGCGAGCGTGGAGTCCTCACCCCACGACGCCGCGCTCAGCGGATCCACGAACAGGTTGACGCCCGGTCGCGTGCTCGCGAGCTGCGGCTCCTGACCGTGCTGGCTCGAGCACCACCCGCTCTCGAAGGTGTTGCGCTTGCGCACCTGGAGCGACGTCATGCTGCTGTCCGTCCCCACCATCAGCTCCTTGCCGACGACCACCGCGTTGACCGACCACAGCCGCTCCGCACACGACAGGCCGCTGAACAGGGGGATGCCGGAGGCGTCCGCCAGCCCCGCGGCCCCGAGCGGCGCGAGGGAGAACGGGATCTCCTGCCCCAGGTACGAGCCGTCCTTGTCGTAGACGGCGAACTCGGGCGAGACGAGCAGGAACTGGAAGCGCTCCGTGTCGGCGAGCTGGTGCCACCCCGCGGCGGTGGTGCGCCGATCGGCGAGCTGCAGGACGTTCTTGCGGAGGCTGAGCACGCTGCGCAGCTCCGTGGGGTTGCCGCCGCCGTAGGGCGCGCCCCGCCGCACGCTGTCGCGCACTCGACTCAAGATGGCCTCCAGCTCGGCGCTGTTGCGCGCCGCGAGCACGTTCGCCCGCTCGGCGCTGGTGAGCTGAAACTCGTACTCTACGCCCAGGATGGCGAGATAGAGCGCGCGGCGCGCGCGCCGCAGCCGCTGCTCGAACAGATCCACGTTGGCGTCGAGCCAGTAGTCGGCGTTGGCCGGCAGCACGGCCCGCGCCTGCTCGTTCACCAGCGAGGCCTTGCCCTCGCTCAGCGCCGCGCTCACGCTCCCTTGCATGGACGCAAACTCGTACAAGAGCCCGCGGATCTCCGCTTGGTTGCGCTCCACGCGCTTCTGCGCGGCCTTCGCGCCGATGAGCTCCATGCCCGCCTCGTTGAAGCAGACCGCCACCTCGGTGTTGCGATCGAGCGCGTCGATGGCGTGCTCGTGCTCACGCACGGTGTCGTCCATCTTCACCTGGAGCCCAGCCGAGATGGCGAAGGCGGCCGTCTCCACCGCGCCCGCGGCCACCTGGACGCCGAGGGAGGCGGCCTTCACCGGGTCGGTCGCGGCCGTGCCCGCGATCTCTCGCACCACCGACGCCGTCTTCTCGATGATGTCCATCGTCAGCTTCGCCGCCTCGAGCCGCTTCATGGTCCGGTCGAGGCCCCGGTTGAGCTCCGCGGCCTTCTCCGCGCTCTTCTCCAGCAAGGCGCAGCTCCGCGCTGCCGCAGCGTAGCGATCACCATACTCACTGAACTCGTCCACGGCCGCCTCGACCTCGATGGCCGCCGCGCGCAGCGCGAGCAGCTGCCTGCCGAGGCTGCCCTGGAAGCAGGACTCCGGCAGCTCACTCGGCGTGGTGCAGCCCCCCGAGACGGCGTCGCACACCATCGACACGGGGCAGTCGTCGCTGGTCGCGCAGGTGCCGGGGAGCTGCGCCGGACGCGCCGCGAGGCTAGCGTCCCGCGCGGAGTCGCACAGGGTGCGCGCCTCCAAGATGTTGCTGGGGTCGATGGTCGCGGGCACCCGCAGCCCGCCGTCCGGCTGCTTCGAAGCCGAGAGCCCCGCGACGATGTCCGCCGGCAAGGCAGGCAGCGGCTGCGCGAGCTGGAACTGCCCCTCGATGGCGTCGATCTTCCGATCGAGGGCGGCGTCGAAGGTCGTGATGGCGTCGCCCAGGACGCTCCGGTACTTGGCGTAGAGGCACACCTGGTGCGCCGTCTGGATGGCCGAGCTGCGCGCCGCCGCGACGGCCGGTGAGGGCAGGCACTCCGGCGCGATGAAGCAGGTGTTGGCGTCGATCTCGTCGGCGTGAGCCAGCACGTCCAGCGAGCTGAGCTCCAGCCCGCACAGGCTGGAGACCTGCTCGCCGTAGTAGCGCGACACCGCCTCGAGGTTCCGGGAGACGGCCGCGCCCTGGAGCTCGCTCTCGTAGTCACGCGCCAGCACCGAGGACAGCGAGCCGCGGGCGAGCAGCTCGGCGTCCTGCGCCCGGTCGATGAGCACGGGGGCGATGGCGGGATCCGAGGAGTCCTCGCGACCGAGCAGGGAGTCGGAGACCGCCGAGAAGCGGCTGCTCGGCCCTTGCTGCTCCCCGAGGCGGTACAGGGGCAAGTCTCCGTCCTCGATCCCGAGCGGGTTCTTGTTGGACTCGAGCGCGTGGAGGTCGTCGCTCAGCTTGGCGAGCGCCGCGCCGTACTTCGCGCGCACCGCCAGCCAGCTATTTTCCCACGGCTCGGCCCCCTGGCTGCGCGCGGCGTCCCGCAGCCCCTGCGCCATCGCGAAGAGCACCACGCTGCGCGGCATGAAGTTGGCGATCTCCACGCCGAAGCGCTGCGCGTCGCGCGAGGTGATCCGCTGGTTGGCGAGCGCGTCCACGAGCGCGGACACGCCCCCGAGCTGGCTGGTCAGCGCCGCCAGCATGTTCACCGGGAGCCCGACGGCCTGCTCGCCGCCCGACCCGGAGTAGGTGGTCCCGGGGAAGCCGTCACGGTAGTCCGGCTGCTGGAGCGCTTGCGGCGCCATCGCGGCCAGCCCGACCCCGACGCGCGGGTGCAAGACGGGGTCCCACGCGGCGACGCTGCGTCGCAGGGCGTCGAAGCCGTGATCGTACTCGGCGTAGTACCGCAGCTTGTCCACCTCCGAGCCGCTCGGCAGCAGCGGCCCCAGGGCGGCCAGGCGTGCGGGATCGCTGCCGGTGATAGACTGCGCCCCGAGCCAGAGCTGCAGCGCGCGGCTGCCCAGGCGGCTCCTCGGGAGATCGGGGCTGGCGGTCGTGCCGAGCGCGCGCTCGCGGTCCGTGCCGAGGGCCGTGGCGATGGTGGCGATGGCGCGCGCCCGGTTGGCACAGGGCGCCGCCGCCGTGACGTCACCCCAGCTCAGGCTCTGGGGGTCGAAGGCGCGCACGCAGCCGTCGAGGTAGTCCCCGCGATCGAGCAGCGTGCCGAGCGAGGTGGAGAACGCTCGCTGCGTCGTCCCGCCCAGCCCGCACTGCAGATCCCCTCGCGGATCGACCACGCTCGAGAGCCCCGTGACGGCGGCGGGAGCCGCCGCTGGCGTGCACCAGGCGGCGACGGCCTGCTCGAGCGGCAAGAGCAGGCCGTAGCCCGGGATCATGGCGAGCCCGGCCTCCTCGGGCAGCGGCGTGGTGGCGCGCGTGGCGACCGCCGCCACGGGGCGCTCCTGAACCGCCGGGGCGACGGCGCCCTCGCTCAGCGGCCCGCTGCGCGACAGGCTGAGGCGCCAGCGCGCGAAGGGCGCGTACTCGGGCGTGGTCACGCCTTCGAAATGAACGACCAAGTCTCCCAGCAGCACGCCGTTGCGGAAGGTGGCGTCGCTCATCGTCTCGGTGGCGTGGACGTCGAGCGCCGCCGCGTCGGGCGCGTCCCGATCGTCTCCGAGGTACTGGCGGCTCGGCACCGTCAGCTGCCAGGCGGTCGCGCTGTTGGTGAGCGCGAGCGTCCCCACCGCGCCGCTCGGGAAGACGGCCCGCCGCGGCTCGTCGAGCTCCACCGTGTAGGAGCCGTCGGGCCTAGCGAAGACGCGCGCCTGCACCGACAGCTTCAGCCGCGCCAGCTCCGGCGGCAGCGTGTCTTCCGTCGTGCGCGCGCTGAGGCCCGCGCCGACCAGCCACGCCGTCCCCTCATACACGCCGTCGCGCGGTCGCGCTCCCGCTGCGGGCGCTCCCTTCTTGACGACGCCGACCTCACGCGTCGCGGTGCCGGTGAAGACCGTCACCTTCAGGCGCTGATCGTCGTCCGGCCAGGCTCCCTCCGCCCGGACGCGGATCTCGCGCGGCGCGGCGTCGGGCTCGAGCGCCTCGAGCACGCACTCGCGCACGAACGCGCCGCTGCCGTCGCAGTCGAGCTCGAGCCCCTCGGCGGCGGAGACGCGGCCACGCTCCACTCGGCCGCCCTGCGCCGCCACGCGAAACGACGCGACGGCGTCTGCGGTGAGCAGCTCGAGCGAGTCTCGATCGAGCGCCGGCGCGCCGCTCTGCAGCGGCACCGGGGGCTCGGGCGCCGGCGGCGCCGCGGAGGACGAGGGCTGGGGCGTCGGGCTCGCGGGGCTCTGACCCCTGGCGACATCACCGGGACGGATCGGCCGGTTCGCCTGCGCGGGCAGCACGCAGCGCCCGAACGCGTCGCACACCGTGCCCGCGCCACAGTCGCTGTTCTGCGTGCAGTGCGAGACGCACTGCCCGAGCTCACACGCCATGGCGCAGGGGCACTCATCGTCCCGCCGGCACGCGTGGGCGGCCTCGAGGAGCGAGGGGACTCGCTCACACTCGCCCGCCCAGGCACCCAGCTCACGGGCGGGCGCGCGGCTCTCTCCTTCCCCGCCACAGCTCACCGCCACCAAGGCGAGCGACGCCCCCACGAAGTGCCGAAGTCGCTGTAAGTGCATGGTAAGTCGCTACCATGCAGCGCCCGGCGATGACCGGAAAAATGTTCCCTTTCGTAGGATTTCTACTGGCCGGCCCGATGGCCGCCCTTCCCGCCTCCTTATGGCGCGTCCCAGATCCCGGGCGGTGAGTGGGCCGGGGGGCCCCTGGCTCCGCCACGCAGCGCTCCGCGCCTCCGCTGACGCCGGCCGCCGCCCGCAGCGTCGCACCGCCTCGCGCGGCCCCTCGAGCAGGGCGGCCGGACGATCGCCCGTGCGGCGCTACCAAGGCCCCTCCGCCGAGGACGGCGCCTGCGCGGCGCGGCGGACGTGGTCCCTCAGCCACGGCGTCACGTCCTGCAGGTGCCGCCCCGCCTCGCGGGTGACGCTCCCCAGCGTGAGCAGCGCCGCGCATCACGCGTCATCGACAGGAGCGACCACGACCCCGAGGGTCGTCGGCACCAGGGCGATGCTGGAGCCGAGGTCGCAGGCCCAGCGTCGCGCCCGTGTCAGGTCAGCCTTCATCGCTCTGCTCGAACCAGCGCCGCCCCGCGTCGCGCTCCGCGTATCTCGCGAGGACCGAGCTGCGTCGATCGATGCTGCTGCCAGCGGAGGGACTCCACCGCGCAGGCGGCGCCGATGGTGGTCGGCTCGATGGACGGCCGACCGGGAGGCGTGTCGGGGCTCCGCTCGAAGCTGCGCTCGAGCCACGCTGGTGAGTGCGTCCGCTGGCATCGGCTCGCTCGCTCGCGGGGGGGCGGGCGCGGGAGCGCTGGGTCCTTGGCGACCCATCGCTGTGCTGTTAGCTTCGCTGCCCGGAGGAAATGGTGTCATGAAACGCTCCCTAGCTCTCCTCGCGGGCACGGTGTTTTCGGTAGGCACCTGGCTCGTCGCGTGCTCGGACGACCCCGGCTCCAAGAAGGCACGCGATACCCGCGAGGACGGTGGTCTCGGCGGCAGCGCGGGCGCGGGCGGCAGCGCGGGCGCGGGCGGCAGCGCGGGCGCGGGCGGCAGCGCGGGCGCGGGCGGCGGCGGCAGCGCGGGCGCGGGCGGCAGCGCGGGCGGCGGCGGCAGCGCGGGCGCGGGCGGCGCGGCGCCTCTCCAGTGCGATTCGGGCAAGGCCGACTGTGATGGCGACGCGGCCAACGGCTGTGAGGTCACGCTAGCGAGTGACAATCACCACTGCGGCGCCTGCGGGCGGGACTGCGGCTCCCTAGGGACGACCTGCACTCAGGGCGCGTGCGGGCTGGCTGAGGTGTACACGGCTCAACCCTACGGCAGTGACAACCAGCAGAACCTGACCTGGGCCTTCGACGACTCGACGCTCGCGCACACCCATGGCTCCTACACCGTCACGCTGTATCCCATGAACGGCAGCGGCGTGAAGGAACTGTGGAAGACACCCACCTTCCGGACCAAAGGCACCGGCGCCTTGGTGCTGACCTCCACGGACGTGTACTGGGCCGAGCGCGGGACACCCTCGCTCGTGCTGAAGAAGGCTCGGTCGGCGGCGCCGGATGACCTGCCGACGGTCGTCTTCCAGCCGACCTACCAGCCTCAGTTCCTCAGGCTGGTCGGGGATACCTTCTATTGGGCGTCGGGGGACTACCAGTCTGGAGACCCAGGCGGGTACATCTATTCTCGCCCCTCGAGCGGCGGCGCTGAGCAGCAGCTCGTCTCCCAGAACCAGGGCACGCACGGGGCCATCTATGGGCTGGAGGTCACCACCGACGCGATCTACTGGGTCACGCGCGACAACAACGCGTACGCGCTGCGCACCGTGCCGCTCAGCGGCGGCACTCCTGTCACCGTCGACGGGCCGCTGCTCGACTACGCATCCATGGCCCGTATCGCCATGGTCGCGGTGGGCGACACCCTCTACTACAATCGCTACGCCGCCTCCGGTCAGCTCAACGGCGTCTATCGTTACAAGGCGGGCGACGCAGCCCCGCAGCAGCTCGTCTCGATGGACGGCGTGACGACCATGATCGTCGATGGCGCCTACCTGTACTTCACCTCCTCGTACCTCGGCGGCGTCTTCCGCGTGCCCCTCTCGGGCGGCGGCAGCCAGCGCATCGCCGCCGGCAGCGCGAGCGTCCGCTTGGTCGGCGCTGACGCCACGCACCTCTACCTGAGCGCGAGCACCTGCTGCGCGACGACGCTGTACAAGGCCCTCAAGTAGCCGGCGGCCCGTCGAGACTTCGCTCCTCTCGGCGCTGGACCCTGGCGCCCCCCTCAGCCTCTCCCAACGCCTTCGATCAGCGCGGGAGCCTGTTCCAGGTTCCGGGCGAGCGCCACCACCAGCCTCCCCTGCGCCGCAACGTCCGCCCAGGCGCCCCCGCCGGGGCACACACGCCTCGGAGCGCCGCGAGGAGCTGGACGGCGCCGATCGTCCACCCCCCGCCACGCCGCCAGAGCCCGCCGCGCGCGCCAAGAAGAACGCTCGCGAGGCCGCCCGCAAGGCGCGCCAGAAGCACCGATGCCGAACACCGCGCCGAGGCCCATGAGCAACGCCGCGCGCCGCGTTCCTCCGCGGGGCTCACCGCGCCGCCGCGCGCTCTCGGCCCGATGGGGCGCCAAACCTCGCTCGAGCGGCCTGCTCGGCGCGCGTCCCTCGAAGCGCGCCGTCCCAGATCCCGCCGTCACTCGAAGCGCACCTGCTCCGGCTCGTTCGGGTTGTCGATCTGCATCGTCCCCTTCGGCGAGACCTCGATGACCTTCTTCGGGGACGAAGCGCCCTCGAGGCGCAGGTGCTGGCACAAGAGCAGGTTGGGCGTGCCGTACTCGTTCATCACGTCGAAGGTGATCATCCCGTAGCCCGCGAAGAGGTACTCGCCGCGGAACTCGCCGTTCTCGTCGGTCACGCCGAGCTTCTTCTTGTGCGAGGAGCTCCCGCCGTTCTGGATCGAGACCGTGTCGCCGGATTGGGTGCGGGCCCACGTCGTGGTCGCGACCGTCGCGACGCCGTACACGGTGAGCCCCGGCCGCGGCGCCTTCGTCTTCGCGTCGACGACGACGAAGTGGAGGCGGAGCTTGTTCCGGAGCGTGACGAGCACGAGCACGGTGAGCGGAAAGCCGATCACGACGAGCAAGAGAAGCACCTGGAGCAGGGTGACGATGTCCATCTCGAGATCTCCCCGGAGCGCTCCTCGCGCTGCCGCTCGCGCGCTGGCTCGGCCGCGCTCGCCGAGTCGACCGAACGCTATCGGGATGTTGCTCGACGTCAAGCGCCGCCGTGCGGGCGCGCCCTGGGAGAGGAACCGTCCCTCCAGGGGTCCCTCGGTGGGCGTGAGGGTGAGCATCGGCCCCCGGCCGCTCGTGCCCTCGGTCGGGGCTACTGGATCTGCGTGGGGCAGCCCGCCACCACCTGCACTTGACCCACGTCGCCGCTCTTGAGCTCCTCACAGGCGGCGCCATGCAGCTCGAGCGTGCGGTCGCTCACCCAGCTCCAGCCGTCGAGCGGATCACTCGGGACGGTGCGCTGATCGAAGTACACGTTGACCTGCTGCGGATCGGGCGGAGGCTGCTTCAGCTCCACGGTGCAGCTCACCGTGAGCGACACCCCGATCGCGCGTAGCGCGCTCTCCAGCTCCGCCTGGGAGCTGGTGGGGTAGTACTTCACGTCGCCCTGCCGCGCCGTGCCCCCCGCCTCCGCCATGGCGTCGAGCACGCCGGCGTAGAGCTCCGTCCCCGGCAGGCCGATGACGTACGTGGGGATCCCCGCGGTCTTCAGCGCCGTGATGGCGGCCACGCTAGCCGGCTCGTCCACGCACTGCTGCGCGCCGCCCAGCACGTTGCGCGGGTCGCAGCAGTTGAAGCGCGGATCCGTGCAGTCGAGGCTGCTGTCCACGTAGCCCTCCACGTTGAGCAGGCAGTGCGCGGCGTCGCAGCTCGCCGCCGGGTTGCAGTTCGGCGCGCCGTCCGTGGCCAGCACCACGAAGGTGCGCCCCGGCAGCGCGCCGAGCAGCGGCGTCAGCTCGGCCAGGGTGGCGGCCGTGGGTGTGCCGCCGCTCGGCGCGATGCTGGCCAGCTTCGCGCGCAGCCGCGTGAGCACCGGCCCCCGCAGGCCGGCCAGCCCGTAGCTCGGGGGATCGCCCTCGGTCGTCGGGAACACCTCCTGCCCGGGCTCGCAGCCCTGCTCCGGCGCGCTGCTCAGCCGTGGGTAGACCGCCGCGCCGTACTGCACCCGGTGCCCGACGCGCAGCAGGGTCTTGTCGATCGCCTGGCGGACGGCGGCGTAGCGCGTGACGCCAGCCACCGGCGCGGCCATGCTCCCCGAGCGATCGATGACGAAGTAGAGGTTGGGCTTCTCGATGGTGATCGGCAAGAGATCGTTGCCGCAGAACCCCGGCGCGTCCACGGGCGGTGGGCCATCGCGCGCGTCGAGCACGATGGGGCCGCTGTCGGTCGAGCCCCCAGCGCCGCCGCCGTCCTCCCGCGGGAGCTGGAAGGGCGGCGCGCGCGGCTCGTCCCCACACGCCGCGGCCAAGACCGGCACCCCGAGCAGGATGGACGACCCCCAGGCCGATGCCAGCGAGCGCCATCGAGAGCGGGGCATCCTCCCAGCCTAGCACGTCGCCCCCGCCGCCGGCCGGGTGCGCCGATGACGGCAGCCGCCCGGCCGCGCCAGGGCTATGGTCGGCCGAGTGGGCGCCCCCCGAGACCTCCTCCAGCGCTACGCCCGACTGGCGGCGCTGCTCGCGTGCCTCATCTTCACCTGGGGGCTCACCGACGTGCGCCTCGCGCCGCTCGTCGTCGAGCCCAGCGTCCCGGCCCTCCCCAGCGACGTGACGCAGCGGGGTGGGCAGCTCGAGCTCGTCGTCCACCAGGTCGACGAGGCGCGCTGCGCGGGCACGCTCGCCGCGGCGTGCTCCGCGCAGCCGCTGGCCGGCGCCAAGCTCCGCGTCTACTGGCAGCGCGGACGCCACCTCTACGAGGCCGGTCGCGGGAGCACCGACGCGAGCGGCCGGCTCAGCTTGGGCGAGCTGCCGCAGGGCGTGCTCTGGATCCTGGCCGACGCACCGGGCCGCGCGCGCGTCTCCACGCAGCTCTCGCTCGACGCCGCGCCCCGCCAGCTCACGCTGGGGCTGCTGCCCGCGCGGCAGGTGCTCGTCACCGTGCTCGACGACGAGGGGCAGCCGCTCGGCGACGCCACCGTGCTCGTGACCGACGCCGATCCGCTGCCGCACGGCGCCCTCACCGGCGCCGGCGGCGCGGTCACGGTCGGTCGGCTCGGCCAAGGGCCCTACACGGTCAAGGTGTCGGCGCGCGGCTACGAGTCCCTCACCGAGCAGCGCGTCGACGCCAGCGTGACGTTCCGCCTGCGACGGCTCGGGCGGCTGACCGTGCACGTCCGGCTCCCTACGGGCGAGCCCGCCGCCGACGCGGAGGTGCTCATCGTGGGCACCAGCCTGTGGCCGCTGCGCCGCACGCAGACCGACGCGCAGGGCAGCGCGCTCATCTCCGGCTTGCTCGCGGGCAGCTACGAGCTGCGGGCGACGCGCGGTACGCTCGTGAGCGCCACGCACTCCGGCCTCGAGCTCGAGCGCGGCCAGGAGCAGGAGCTGACGCTCCAGCTCGAGCCTGGCCGCCAAGTGCGCGCGCTCGTCACCGACGGTGATGAGCCGAACGCCGTCGTGGTCCCGAACGCCGACGTCACGCTGAGCACCGAGGGGCTCAGCAGCTTCCCGCTCCGCGGTCGCACGGGCGGCGACGGGATGGTGGTGCTCGGCCCGCTGCCGCCCGGGCCCGCCACGCTCGGCGCGTCCGCGCCGGACTTCGTGCCGAGCCCCGTGGTGAGCGTGCCGGAGGTGCTCGACGGCGAGCCGCTGCGCGTCGCGCTGCTGCGCGGCGGCACCCTGCGCGGCGAGGTCGTCGACGCCAAGGGACGCCCGGTGGACGGCGCCTCCGTCGAGATCATCGGGACGGATCTGCACGGCCTGCCCGTCTCGGAGACGCCGGAGCTGTTGGCCTACCGCGCGCGCCACTTCCAGTGGGCGCTGCCCGGCGCGCCCGCGCTCATCCCCGCGGGGGAGCTCGGCGTCATGCCGGGCCCGGTGCCGCCCATCCCGCGGCCGAACGAGCCCGCGCCGCTCAGCGTCAGCGGCCTCGCGCTCGACACGAGCGCGCTCGAGGCGCCCCCCGAGCCGTGGATCACGCGCTTCGATGGCCGCTTCGTGGCGCGACCGCTCACGCCGGGCCGCCTGCGCGCGCTGGTGCGCCACCCGGACTACGTGGAGGGGCTGAGCGAGCCGGTGAACCTCGCCCCCGGCGGCAGCGCCGAGGTGAAGCTCGTGCTGCTCGAGGGCGGCAAGCTCGAGGGCCGGGTACTCGACGCCGACGGACGCCCCGCCCCCGGCGTGCGCGTCCAGGTGACGGCGCTGCGCGGCAGCGTGGAGCGCGCGACCGAGACGGCCAGCGACGGCAGCTTCGCCTTCACGGCCGTACCCGCGGAGGTGTGGCTCAACGTCGCGCGCCGGGACGATCCGCTGCGCCCGGTGCTGCGCCGCGCGCTCGAGCTCGAGGAGGGCGCGCTCACGCGCGTGGAGCTCACCTTGCCGCGCGAGCGTGAGCCCGTGCGGGTGAGCGTGCTCGACGAGGCCGGCGCCCCGCTCGGCGCCGCGCAGGTGACGCTCCTGTCGCTCGATCCGGAGACCCCCCGGCGCGAGACGCTCTTCACGGGGGAGGCGGGCTTCGTGGAGTTCGTGGACGCGCGGGAGCTGCCGGCGCGCCTGCTGGTGGACGCCCCGGGCTACGCGCCGCTCGCAGAGAACGTCGCCGCCGCGCCGGAGCTGCTGACGCTGACCCTGCGACGCGGGGTGCTCGTGCAGGGGCGCGTCACCGAGCTG
Organism: Myxococcota bacterium; assembly: GCA_963169915.1. Classification (GTDB taxonomy): domain Bacteria; phylum Myxococcota_A; class Polyangia; order Polyangiales; family Polyangiaceae; genus JADLEQ01. Next base: position 44,930 of record CAUJEM010000104.1, on the reverse strand, counting down.
CGCGGCCGCCGCGCGCTCGCCGGCGCCAGCGTGACGCTGCTGGTCGAGGGGCGCCGCCTCTTCACGCAGACGGACGACGAGGGCAGCTACCAGCTCCGGGACGTGCCGCCGGGCCCCGTGGAGCTCAGCGTCTCGCACCCCGAGCGCGCCAGCGCCACGCTGAGCGCCACCGTCACCCCGACCGGGCGCGCCGATCGCCCCTTCGAGCTGCCCAGCGTGGATCTCGAAGAGGGCGGGGACGTGGAGGGGCGCGTGGTGGACGCCGAAGGCGCGCCGGTGCGCGGCGCTCGCGTCGCCGTCGGGCGCGTCCCGGCGTACCTGCCCGCCGGCGCGCTGCCACCCGGGATGGTGCTGAGCGGCGGCGACGGGCGCTTCACCCTCCGCAGGGTGGCGCCCGGCACGCAGCGCCTCGAGGCCTTCGCCGCCGGCGTGGGGCGCGCCGCCATCAGCGCGGAGGTGAGCGCCGGACGCAGCCGGGGCGGCCTCGAGCTGCGGCTGCGCGCCGAGGGGGACGAGACGGACACCGGCGGCCGCGCCAGCGTCGCGATCACGCTCGGCGAGCAGCTCGGCGCCGAGGGGATCGAGCTGGTGGTGCTGGAGGTGGCCCCCGGCAGCGAGGCCGAGCGCGCGGGGCTGCGCGCCAAGGACGTGCTGCTCGGCGTGGACGGCGCCGATCTCGAGTCGCTCAGCGACGCCCGCGCGCGCCTCAGCGGACCCGGAGGGACGGACGTGGTGCTCGAGCTGGAGCGCGAGGGCCGCGCCCTGAAGCTGCGCGTCGCGCGTGAGCTGGTCCGGCGCTGAGCCCTTTTCGCTCGGCGGCGCGCGCGGCCGCGCGCTAGGCTAGGGGACGTGGCGCCGTCGCGTGAGCTCCTGACCGGTGGGCTGTGGGTCATGCTCGGCAGCGGCCTGGGCGGCGGCGCGCGCTACCTCTTGGTGGAGGCCGCGGCGCGCGCGCTCGGCCGGGGGTTTCCGTATGGCACGCTCGGCGTCAACCTGCTCGGCTCCTGCGCCATGGGCGCGGTCATGTTCGCGGGGCTCGAGGCCAACGCGCTCTCGCCCACGCTGCGGCTGACCCTCGCCACCGGGCTGCTCGGCGGCTTCACCACCTACTCCGCCTTCAGCTATGAGACGCTCCGGCAGCTCTCTCAAGGCGCGCTCGGCGCCGCCCTGCTCAACGTCGGGGTGACCGTGCTCGGCTGCCTCGCCGCCGCCGCGCTGGGCTGGACGCTGGCGCGCTGGGCGCTCGGCGGCTGAGCGCCCCGGCCGTTGCCGCACCGCGCGCGCGCGGCTATGCGGGGCGCCCCCTCCCCCTGATCGCCCCCCTCGAGGAGCTTTGTCATGACGCACCCCGCCCTCACCCTGCTCAGCGAAGAAGAGCGCCTGTTCCGCGCCTCCGTCTCGGCCTACGCGCGTGAGCGCGTCGCCCCGGCCGTCTCCCGCATGGACCACGACGCGGCGATGGACGCGGAGCTCATCCAGGGGCTGTTCGAGCTCGGCGTGATGGGCGTGGAGGTGCCGGCGGCCTACGGCGGCGCCGAGGCCAGCTTCTTCACGGCCATCCTGGCGGTGGAGGCCATGGCGGAGGTGGACCCCAGCGTGGCGGTGCTCATCGACGTGCAGAACACGCTCGTGAACAACGCGCTCGTGCGCTGGTGCACGGAGGAGCAGAAGGCGCGCTACCTGCCGCGCATGAGCCAGCAGTGGGTGGGCTCCTACGCGCTCAGCGAGGCCGGCTCCGGCTCGGACGCCTTCGCGCTGGCCACGCGCGCCGAGCAGCGCGGTGACACCTGGGTGCTCAACGGGCGCAAGCTGTGGATCACCAACGGCGGGGAGAGCTCGCTGTTCATCGTGCTCGCCAACGCGGACCCCTCGAAGGGCTACAAGGGCATCACCGCCTTCCTCGTGGAGCGCGACACGCCGGGCTTCAGCGTGGGCAAGAAGGAGGACAAGCTCGGCATCCGCGCCTCCAGCACCGCCGAGCTCATCCTGGAGGACTGCCGCGTCCCGGCGAGCAACGTGCTGGGCGAGGTGGGCAAGGGCTACAAGATCGCCATCGAGACGCTCAACGAGGGCCGCATCGGCATCGGGGCGCAGATGGTGGGGCTCGCCCAGGGCGCCTTCGACTACGCCATGAAATACATGCTGGAGCGGCGGCAGTTCGGCAAGCCCATCGCGGACTTCCAGGGCCTGCAGTTCCAGTACGCGCGCGCCGCGATGGACATCGAGGCGGCGCGCCTCATGGTCTACAACGCCGCCCGCCTGAAGGACGCCGGCCAGGACTTCGTGAAGGAGGCCGCCATGGCCAAGCTCTTCGCCAGCGAGGTGGCCGAGCGCGTGGCCTCTCATTGCGTGGAGTTCGTGGGCGGCGTGGGCTTCACCAAGGAGTACCCCCTGGAGAAGTTCTACCGCGACGCCAAGATCGGCAAGATCTACGAGGGCACCAGCAACATGCAGCTCGGCACCATCGCCAAGCTGCTGCAGAGCCAGTACGCGGGCTGAGCGCCGCGCGCCCGAGCCCGCCCGGCGCCGCCCCCTGTGGGCCGCCACGCGGCGCCGCCGCCGCGCGGCGCGGGTGCGCCCTGAGCGCGCCCTGAGCGCCGCCCGGCGCCGTGGCGCCCCCGCGACGCCCGGGTGCGCCCTGAGCACGCCCTGAGCGCCGCGCCGTGGCGCCCCCGCGCGCTCCTTGACCGCCACCCCCGGCTTGGTTTATTGAACGAACGTTCGTTTAACTAATCGACCCCGGAGGCGCCCGTGCCCGTCACCGCCAAGTCCTGGTTTCTCGTAGAGCCCAAGTCGTCGCTGGAGGAGCGGGAGTGGGAGCTGCCGGCCCCTGGAGGCGCCGAGGCGCTGATCGAGGTGCTCGGCAACGGCCTCTGTCACACCGACCTCGGCTTCGCCGACGGAGAGGTCCGTACCAATCACCCGCTGCCCCTGGTGCTCGGCCATGAGGCGGTCGGCCGCGTGCTGGAGGCGGGGCCCGACTTCGCGCACCTGGTCGGCAAGACCGTGGTCGTGCCAGCCGTGCTGCCCTGCGGGGACTGCGACCTCTGTCACGCGGGTCACGGCAACGCCTGCCCGCGCCAGAAGATGCCGGGCAACGACATCCACGGCGCCTTCTCCTCGCACCTGCTCGTGCCGGCCGGCGCGCTGCAGGTGCTCGACGCCCCCGGGGGCGTGGACGTGCGCCACTACGGCGTGGTGGCCGACGCCGTCTCCACCGCCTACCAGGCCGCGCTGCGCGCCCAGGTCACGCCGGAAGATCTCGTGGTCGTCGTCGGGGCCGGCGGGGTGGGCGGGTTCGCGGCGCAGATCTGCGCGGCGCTCGGCGCCAAGGTCGTCGCGCTGGACGTGGACGAGGAGCGCCTCGCGCTCATGGCTCGGCACGGCGCCTCGGCGACGGTGCACACGGCGGGCAAGGACGCGCGCGCCGTGCGCGAGGAGGTCCAGCGGCACGCCAAGAGCTGGGGGCTGCCGAGCTGGCGCACGAAGATCCTGGAGTGCTCGGGGCACCCGACGGCCCAAGAGACGGCCTTCACGCTCATCGGGCGGCGCAGCACCATGGTCCAGGTCGGCTTCACCACCGCCAAGGTCACGCTGCGGCTCTCGAACCTGATGGCCTTCGACGCCAGCGTGCACGGCACCTGGGGCTGCCCTCCGGAGGCCTACCCCAAGGTGTTCGAGCTCATCGCGCAGGGCAAGCTCGCGCTCGAGCCCTTCGTGGTGCTCCGCCCGCTGCGCGAGGTCAACGCGGTGCTCGACGACATGCGCGCCCACCGCCTCAAGCGCCGCGTGGTGCTCGACCCGCGCGCGTAGCCACGCGCCCCCACAGGACTTCACTCGCCGTCTGCAGCTCAGGAGAGACCATCGTGAAAGCACCGCTCAAGAACCATGAACTCGCCAGTGACCTCGAGTTCCGGCACATCCGCTACGAGACGCGCCGCGTCCTCGACAAGGCTGGCCAGGAGGTGGAGGGCCTCCACCAAGTGTGGATTAGCCTCGACAACCCCAAGCAGCTCAACAGCTACACCACCGAGGCCGTCAAGGAGGTCATCCTGGCCTTCCGCCGCGCCAGCATGGACCGTCGCGCCGTGGCGGTGGTGTTCACGGCGGTGGGGGACCGCGCGTTCTGTACGGGCGGCAACACCGAGGAGTACGCCACGTACTACGCCGGCCGCCCGCTGGAGTACGCGCAGTACATGCGCCTCTTCAACGACATGGTCACCAACATCCTGCTGTGTGACAAGCCGGTCATCTGCCGCGTCAACGGGATGCGCATCGGCGGCGGGCAAGAGATCGGCATGGCGTGCGACTTCTCCATCGCCGGGGACCACGCGCGCTTCGGTCAGGCTGGCCCCAAGCACGGCTCCGCGCCCGACGGCGGCAGCACGGACTTCCTGGATCTGTTCGTCGGCGTCGGTCGGGCGCCGGAGTCCTTGGTGCTCTGCGAGTCCTGGTCGGCCCACAAGGCGCTGCAGCTCGGCGTCATCAACGAGATCGTGCCGGTCTACGTCAAGCCGGACGGCGGCTTCGTCGCCAACCCCCTGGTCATCACCGAGCGCCTGCTCGACGAGTACGGCCGGGTCGTGCTCGGGGAGCTCAAGGAGGGCGCGGAGAAGGAGCAAGGCAAGGCCCTGCTCGAGAGCTGCCGCGTCGATCTCTCCCGGCTGGACGCCGCGGTGGACCGGCTGGTCACCAAGCTGCTCTACCTCTTCCCGGACTGCACCCGTAAGACGCTGGAGAGCTTCCGCAAGAAGAAGCTCGAGGTGTGGCAGCGCAACTCCGAGACGAACCGGAGCTGGCTGGCGCTCAACATGAACACCGAGGCCATGGCCGGCTTCTCCGCCTTCCAGTTCAGCGAGGGCCGGGAGCGCGAGATCGACTTCCTGGCGCTGCGCCGTCGGCTCGCCGAAGGCGCGCGCTTCGACCGCGCGCTGGTGGAGGAGGTGCTGCCGCCCTCGGCGCTGGCGAACTTCAAGCGGAACCTCGAGCAGGGCGCCGGATGACGCCGCTGCTCCGCCACCAGCTCGTCGAGGAGGGCCGCGTCCAGCACATCGTGCTGGACGCGCCCAAGGGCAACATCTTGTCCATGGCCATGTGCCAGCAGCTCGAGGCGGCGCTGGGCGCGCACCGCGGCGAGCCAGGGGTCAAGCTGGTGCTGCTCGAGGGCGCCGGCCATCACTTCTCCTTCGGCGCCTCGGTCGAGGAGCACCAGCGCGATCAGGCCGCGGCCATGCTCGCGGCCTTCCACGGGCTCATCCGCGCGCTGGCCGCGCACCCCGTCCCGGTCGCGGCGCTCGTGCGCGGCAAGTGCCTGGGCGGCGCCTTCGAGGTCGTCACCGCCTGTCACCTGGTCTTCTGCACCGCGGACGCCACGCTCGGCTGCCCGGAGATCAAGCTCGGGGTGTTCCCGCCCGTGCTCGCCGTGCTCGGGCCGCTGCGCCTCGGGCACGCCACCAGCGAGCGGCTGCTGCTCACCGGCGCCACGCTGTCGGCGGAGGAGGCGCTCCGGCTCGGCTTCGCCAGCCAGCTCGTCAGCGGCGCGGAGGACGTGCTGGCCTTCTATCGTGAGCACCTCGCGCCGCTGTCGGCCCAGGCGCTACGCCAGGCCACCAAGGTCTCGCGCCGCGCCAGCGGGCTGCTCGCGGCGCTCGAGGGCCCGCTGCAGGCCGCCGAGGCGCAGTACCTGGCGGAGGTCGTCACCAGCCACGACGGCAACGAGGGCATCGCCGCCTTCCTCGAGCGACGAGCCCCCGCCTGGAAGGATGCCTGATGGCGCGCCCCTCGCGCAAAGCCGAAGGCCGCCTGGAGCTCTTGGAGGCCGCCGCCGGGGTGCTCGCCAAGAGCGGCTTCCACGGCATGTCCGTGCGAGAGCTCGCCCAGAAGCTCGGCAAGACCCCCGCTGGCTTTTACCATTACTACGCCTCGAAGGAAGATCTGCTGTTCGATCTGCAGGTGCGCGCCTTCGAGGCGCTCGTCAGCTCCGCGCGGAGCGCCCTGGGCTGCGTGAGCACGCCGAGTGAGAAGCTCTACGCCTTCATCCTCCAGCACGTGCAGTACGTCGCCAGCCGGCGCGCGGTCATGCAGGTGCTCGTCCAGGAGGCGCACGCGCTGCCCACCAAGCAGCGGGAGGCGGTGCGCGCCATCAAGAGCGAGTACTACGGCGTCGGGCGCGAGGTCATCCGCGACGTGCTGCTGCAGTCGTCCTGCTTGCCCGCGGCGCGGGGCAAGGCCGCCCCGAAGGGCCGCGCCGTGGACGAGCTGGAGGTGGAGCGGCTGACCTACGCCGTGTTCGGGATGCTCAACTGGACCTACGGCTGGTACCGCCCCAAAGAGCACGGCACCCCGGAGCAGCTCGCGCACTCCCTGCATCGCACGCTGCTCTGCGGCCTGCGCCCAGACTGCCCGCTCTACGGGACGACGGACGAGGTGGAGCACCTCGACGACCGCCTGCGCGAGCGTCAGCACATCCCCCTGCTTCGTCCGAGCGCCCACGTGTCGCCCTCGGCGCCCACTCACGACCGCGTTTGCGCCGTATCCCCGGAGACCTAGCCCATGACCCCTCAGCCGGCCGACGAGAACCCCGCAGCCCTCCACCGCTCGGCCGAGCAGGCCGCGCTCGGGCCACCCCCGCCCGCCGAGCTCGGCGCTCGTGACCCCGAGCAGCGCCTGACGGAGCTGCTCGAGCACTGCAACGATCGACGCCTCGGGCCGGTCCCCACCGACGACGCCTTGCCGGCCGGCTACTCCGGCACCTTCGGCCATTTCCCCGTCTACTTCCCGGAGGAGATCGTCCACGCCGGCGGCCTCTTGCCCGTCAACCTGCTCGGCGGCGGCAACAAGCTGGAGCTCAAGTACGCCGACGCGCACATGGGGTCGTTCATCTGCTCCATCTGCCGCTCCACCACGGAGATGGGGCTCAACGGCTCGCTCAAGAGCCTCACCGGCTTCGTCACGCACCCCATCTGCGACGCCGCCAAGCACCTCGGGGGGATCTGGGCGCGCAACTTCCCCGAGCAGCTCGCGCAGATCCTCTACTTGCCGCAGAACCCCAACACCCCGGGCGCGGTGCGCTACACCGCGGCCGAGTACCAGCGCCTGCGCGGCGACGTCGAGAAGCAGCTCGGCCGCCCCATCGACGACGAGGCGCTCTGGCGCAGCATCCGCACCTACAACCGTAACCGCGCCCTGCTGCGTGAGCTCTACGCCCTGCGCGCGGCGGAGCCATGGAAGGTGAGCTGCACGGAGTCCTACCTGCTGCTGCGCGCGCGCACGCGCATGCCGGCGGAGACGCACAACCTGCTCTTGGAGGAGGCCCTCGGCCTGCTGCGGGCGCGCAAGCGCGTGGCGCAAGACAAGCCGCGGGTGGTCTTCGTCGGCGGCTTCTGCGAGCAGCCCCCGCTGGAGATGCTCGAGGCCATCGACGACACCTGCTACGTCGTCGACGACGATCTGCTGATTGGCCTCCGGTGGCTCACCGCCGACGTCCCGGAGGCGGGGGATCCGGTGTGGGCGCTCGCCGAGGCCTTCGTGGAGCACGCCGCCGCCAGCCCCGTGCAGCACGACGAGCGCAAGACCAAGGAGGCTTACCTGATGGACATGGTCCGCGGCAGCCGCGCGGACGCCGTGATCGTCACCGCGGCGAAGTTCTGCGAGCCCGGGCTGGACGAGCAGGTGGCCTGGTCCAAGCACCTCGACGCGGTCTCGGTCCGTCACCTCGTGCTGGAGTTCGAAGAGAAGATGACCTCCTTCGAGCAGATGGCGATGCAGCTCGAGACCTTCGCCGAATCCCTCCTCTTTGCCCTCGCCTGAACGGAGTGTGCCCATGTCCACCTCAGCCGCAGATCCGACCCAGGCTCCCGAAGGAGCCGTTCCCGAATTCAACGCGCAGAAGGAAGGCCAGCGCCTGTTCAAGGACTGGTACGGAGGACTCGAGCACGCCAAGGAGCGTGGTCAGTACGTGGCCAACGTCTTCGTGATGGGCAACGCCGTAGAGATCCTGCGCACCTTCGACTTTCAGCTCGTCTTCCCGGAGATCAACTCGCTGCAGATGGGCGTGCGCAAGGTGTCCGAGGAGTACCTGCGAGACTCCGAGGACTACGGCTACTCCCCGGACGTGTGCTCCTACGTCAAGGCGGACGTCGGGCTCATCTTGCGCCAGCAGAAGCACCCCGCCGGTACGATCCCCAAGGCGGACATCGCCATCGTGTCCAACATGTGCAGCACCTTCATCAAGTGGGGAGAGATCTGGGAGCGCATGCTCGACACCCCCTCCTTCGTGCTGGACCTGCCGGGGCAGCGCGGCTCGAGCTGGAGGGTGCGCCCGGGGGACGCCCAGCACATGGCGGACGCCCAGTGGATCGAGGCGCAATTCCGCGATCTCATCGGCCGCTGCGAGAAGATCACCGGCAAGCGCTTCGACATGGATCGCCTGGCGGAGGTGGAAGATCGCGTCAACCGGATGGTCCACCACTGGAACAACGTGATGGCGCTCAACCGCGCCTGCCCGGCCCCCTACAACGCCATGCTGGACGGGCTCACCTACATCGGCATCATGAACGTGTACCGCGGCACCGAGGAGGGCGTGCAGTTCATGCGGCAGCTCGACGAGCAGCTGAGCGCCAAGGTGGCCCGCGGGGAGGGGAGGATCGACAACGAGCGCTTCCGGCTCTTGTTCTCCGGGACCCCCTGCTACGTCTCCATGCGGCGCCTGGTAGAGCTGTTCGAGTCCTGGGGCGGGGTCTTCGCCTACTCGGACTACCTCACCTTCGCCGCCGGCGGCATGGACGCGGGAGAGCTCGTGTACGACACCTCTCGACCCCTCGAGAGCCTCGCGGAGATCACCGCGCTCGCCGCGCAGCGCGGGCTCTCCAACCAGTTCTTTGCGCACGAGCGCCTGGCGCAGCAGCTCCGCGAGTACGACGTGGACGGCATCGTCTTTCACGGCATCAAGAGCTGCCGCTTCGTCTCCTCGGGCATGGCGGACACCCGCAACTACCTGACCGAGCGGCTGAAGATCCCCAGCCTGTACATCGAGTCGGACCTCATCGACCCACGGTACTGGTCCGACGCCCAGATCAAGAACCGAGTGGACGCCTTCTTCGAGTCGCTCCAGCAGCGCAGCGGCGGGGCGCCCGGGGACACCAAGATCCGCTTGCCCGTCGTAGGAGGTCCGTCATGAAGTACGTCGGCGGCGTGGACGTCGGCTCCACCCAAACCAAGGCCGTCATCCTGGACGAGGACGGGAGGCTCGTCGGCCGCGCCCTGCTCGACATGGAGACGAGCATGATCACCGTGGCCCAAGACGCCTTCGACGCGGCGCTCGAGAACGCCGGCATCGACCAGGCGCGCGTCGTGCGCGTGGCCGGCACCGGCTACGGCCGGTACAACGTGAGCTTCGGCCACGAGCAGGTCACCGAGATCACCTGTCACGCGCGCGGCGCGGTGTCGCTCTTTCCCGGCACTCGCACGGTCATCGACATCGGCGGGCAAGACACCAAGGCCATCTCGGTGAAGCCCGACGGCCAGGTGGGGGATTTCACCATGAACGACAAGTGCGCGGCCGGCACGGGGCGCTTCCTGGGGGCGGCCTCCTACGCGCTCGAGCTGCCGCTGTCCGAGCTGGGCGCGCTCGCCCTGCGCTCGCAGAACCCCGTCCGCATCACCACCACCTGCACGGTGTTCGCGGAGTCCGAGATCATCAGCCACCTCGCCAAGGGGATCTTGCCGGAGGACGTGCTGATGGGGGTCCATCAGGCCATCACCAGCCGCTGCGTCTCGCTCGCGCGGCGCGTCGGGATCCAGCCGGAGGTCACCTTCACCGGCGGCGTCAGCCGCAACATCGCCATGGTGAAGCTGCTGGAGGAGGCCGTGGGCATGAAGATCAACGTCAGCCCAGACGCCCACTTCTGCGGCGCGCTGGGCGCCGCGCTGTTCGCGCGAGAGCACGCCTTTGGCCTCGGGGTGGAGGCCCCGGCCGCCGTGGCGGCGCCCTGAACCCGTCGAGGAGGAGAGCATGATCAACGTCGTCGGCATCGACATCGGATCCACCTACACCAAGGCCATCTGCCTCAACCAGCAGCGGGAGGTGGTGGCCACGGCGGTGCGCCGCACCGGGTTCAAGCTGGGCGTCGCGGCCGAGAAGGCCTTCGAGGAGCTGCTAGAGAACGGCGGGCTCGAGCGCTCGCAGATCACCTACGTCAGCTCCACGGGCTACGGCCGCTACACGGTGAGCTTCCGCCACGCGCAGGTCACGGAGCTGACCGCCCACGCCCAGGCGGCCGTGCACCTCTTCCCGGACACGCGCACCATCCTCGACATCGGCGGCCAGGACATCAAGGCCATCAAGGTGGACGGCAGCGGCAACGTGAAGGCCTTCCGCCTCAACGACAAGTGCGCCGCCGGCACCGGCGCCTTCTTGGAAAAGACCGCGCGCTACCTGGGGCTCACCACCGAGGACATCGGGCCCTACGCGCTGCGCGCCACGGAGCCCAAGCCCATCAGCAGCGTCTGCGCCGTCTTCGCGGAGTCGGAGGTCATCAACCACCTGGCCAACGGGATCCCCGCCGAGGACATCATGATGGGGGCCATGGTGTCGCTCGGGGGCCGCGCCATCCAGCTCATGCGGCGCGTGGGGCTCGAGCCAGGGTACATGCTCACCGGCGGCATGACGCGCAACGAGGCCATGATCAAGGCGCTGGAGGGCGCGCTGGGCTCGCCGTTCTCCGTCGCACCGAACGGGCTCGGGCAGCTCAACGGCGCCTACGGCGCGGCCTACCTCGGGCTGCGGCGCGCCGAGCGCCTGCTCGCCGAGGGCAAGCCCATCCCACCCACCGCCGCGGAGCTCGGCGGCGCCGAGCCCACCGCCGCGCGGCGCTGGTCGGCCATGGCGCAGACGCGCAAGCGCTTCGAGCCCTGCCTCTCGATCGGGGAGTGCCCCATGACGGGGACGCCCGCCGCTGAGCGCCTGGAACCGCAGCCGCGCGTGGCCGTGGCGGCCCGCTGAGCCCTCGGGGCCGCGGCGCGCTCAGCGAGCGCGCCGGCGCGCCCCCCCTCCCACCGTGAGCCGTCAGGAGTCCCCATGACCAGTATCAACGAGCACATGACCACCGACCACCGCCAGGTCGACGCCCTCTATGAGGCCGCCGAGCGCGCCGCGCGCGCCGGGGAGCTCACGGCGCTGACGCGCAGCGCGGAGGAGTTCCTGCGCCGCATCGCGGCCCACATCGCGGTGGAGGACGACCTGCTCTTCCCGGCCTTCGAGGAGCACACCGGCATGGGAGAGGGCGGCCCCACCGCCACCATGCGGCTGGAGCATCGCGACCTGGAGGCCCTGTTTCAGCAGATGCGCGCCGCCCTCTCGTCCCAGGACGCCGCCGGCTACCTGCGCGCCTCCGCGCCGATGATGGACCTCCTGGTGCAGCACAACCAGAAGGAAGAGCAGATGATGTACCCCATGCTGGACGAGGCCCTGGGCGGCGACGTGGGGCCGCTGCTCAGCGCCGTGCGCGCGGCCCTGCCGCTCGCCTAGCGCGGCCTGGGGCGCGGGTCTCCGCAGGCCGAGCGCCGGAGAGGGCCGCCAGCAGGGCGCGTCCGGGGGCAAGGCGCCGTCGACCGACCCGCGGCCCTTGCGGCGTCCGCCCGGACGCGGTAGCTGAGGCCCTCGCCATGGAACATGGGCTCGTCACACTCGCCAAGATCGTTGGGCTGCTGGTGATCTGCATCTCCACCATCCCGCTCATCTTCCTGCTCTCCCCCGGCGGAGACCGCAGCGAACCCTCGCACAACCCCATCGATCCGGACCGAGAAGTAGAGCACTGAGCGGCCGCCCCAGGCCGCCGAAATGACGACGGCGAGGCGCGCCCCGTGGGCGCCCTCGCCGTCTTGGTGTGGCGCCCGCCCCTACCGTCCGTAGGGGCAGGCCCGCCGAGCCGAGCTGGCTCAGTCTCTGATGGTGACCGTCTGCAGGTGGAAGACGCCCGTGGGACCGTGCTCGTAGGTGCGCGCCGGGTAGAGGCCCGCGTCCGTGGAGGCGATGTCCTTCCAGATCGTGGCGGTGTCCACGGTGGTGGATTCCACCTCGTAGCCCGGGCCGCCGGTGACCCCGGACGACGACGGGAAGCGCGTGATGGAAGCGCCAGAGATGGCAGCGATGCTCCCAGGGTTGTAGTCGATGACCCGCTCGGAGCCGTTCTGGCCGTTCAGCGGCAAGTCCAGCTTCGCCGTGGGGGGCTGGTACCAGAGGCCCCAGTAGTGGGCGTAGTTGTTCGTGCCGGGATAGGTGTCCGACATGATCTGCACCTCGTCCCCATTGAAGATGAAGGCCTTGAGGATGTGACCCCCGGTGGTGGTGGTGGTCTTGCCGCCGTAGAAGGCGCCGCCCGTCTGGTAGGCGCCGGTGGCGACGTCCAGCTTCAGCAGCAGCCCGTCACCCGCGGTGGTGTCGAGCGGCGTGGTGGCGAAGACGCCTCCCACGAACACGCTGTTCGCGCGGCGCCGTACGACCCACGCCGTCGCGCGCCCGGAGGTGACCTCCCAGGCCTTGGCCCAGGCCAGCGCGCCGTCCGAGTTGTAGCGGCCCGCCGCGAAGGTGCGGGTGGCGCCGCCGATGTGGTAGGCGACCAGCGCCGCGCCGTCCGCCGTGAGGTCGATGGAGTCGATGCGCGTGCCGATCCCACCGCCGGTGAACTGAGCCCATGCGAGCGCGGGCGTGTCCGTGTCGAGCGCGGTCAGCCGCGCGATCACCGCGCGGCTGCTGCTCTCTCCGCCGAAGTAGCCCGTCCCGTCGGCCGCGATCCGCATCGAGTAGATCTTCCCCGCGCTTCCACCGGAGGCAAGATCGAGGATGCGGCTGTAGAGCAAGGAGCCGTCGCTCTTCTTCAGCGCGGCGAAGGCCCAGCGACCATCGCTCGTCCCGCCGACGATCACGCGGTCGGGGAGCGTGGCGTCCACGGTCTGCACGAAGAAGTTGCGGAAGGCCTGATCTTGCGACCCGTTGCGCATGCTCTTCGCCCAAGCGATCGCGCCCGTGGCGATGTCCACCTTGTAGACGAGGGCGCTGTCGTTCACGTTGGAGCTGTTGGTGGAGCGTGCCGCCGCCATGTACACGGCGCCGTCCGCGCCCGCGGCGATCTGATCGGCCACGCCGCCCGTCTCGTTGTTGGGCTCCGGGATGGTCTGGATGTACTGCTCGCTCCAGGTCTTGGCCCAGGCGAGCGTGCCGTCGCCCTGGACCCGCACCATGGCAAGATCTGGGCTGAACCTGTCGTACAGCTCGCGCGCGCGGCCGGACATCACGATCCCGCCGGCGCCGTCGCTGACGCCGCCGCCCGGATCGAAGAAGGAGACCTTCCCCGCGGCGACCGCATAGACCTGCTCCCGTGACTTGGTGATGGTGGGGCTGAAGACCAGGTTGTCCCGGCCGCGGCCCGCCATGAAGAAAGACGCGCGCTTGCCGTCCGAGGTGTGCACCACGATCTCCGCGCGGCGCGGCCCCGAGGCCATGGGCCAGAAGAAGAGGCCCAGGGTGACGCTGCCGCTCGCGGGGATCGTCGTTCCCGCGAGATCCTCGGGCGTGTACTGGGTGGCACCGGGGCGGGACTGACGATACTCATCCTGCAGCACGCCGACCTCCGGCAGGATTTCGATGGAGGAGATGCTGACGTCCGCACCGCCGACGTTGCTGATGGTGATGGACGCGATCCCCGACGAGAACGGCGCGATGCCGTTGAGGTTCATCGGGGCGTAGTCCGAGCCGTTGGGGATGGCCGTGGTGCCCGTCTTGAAGGCGATGGCCGCGTCTTGCTGGGAGCCACCGCCCGACCCCCCCGAACCGCCGCTGCCGCCGCCACTGCCACCAGCGCCCGCGCTGCCGCCGCCGCTGCCGCCTGCGCCCGCACTGCCGCCTGCGCCCGCGCTGCCGCCTGCGCCCGCGCTGCCGCCGCCGCTGCCGCCCGCACCCGCGCTGCCTGCCGCGCCCGCGCTGCCACCTGCGCCGGCTGAGCCCGCGCTGCCGCCGCCGCTGCCGCCCGCACCTGCGCTGCCTGCCGCGCCCGCGCTGCCGCCGCCACCCGCGCTGCCTGCAGCGCCCGCGCTGCCGCCTGCGCCGGCTGAGCCCGCGCTACCGCCACCACCGGCGGTGGCGCCGCTACCGGCGCTGCCGCCGGACCCGCTGCTCCCCGCAGCTCCACCATCGGCGCCGTCGTCCTCTTGAACGACGCACGCCTGCGCGGCGAGCGCCAGCGCGAAGGCAACCGAAAGACCCCAAGGAACCGTTCTAAAGAATGTTCTCATCATGCTCCCTTTCGAACGGCGGAGCATACCTGCTGTCGATTACGTGTTCAACGCAAATTTCCTTCTGCCACGGCCTACAGCAGCGCCAAGGAGGTCCACCCCCCTCAGAGCGCCTGTCCTTGGGTTGACAGACGACCGACGCCACGACCACGTTCTGAGCACGACCGCGCTCGGCACACGCTCGCTGCGTCCCCTCCCGATGCAGCGCCAGCCCGCCACCCAGCCCGCTAAGTGACCGATACTGCATGACTCGACACCTGCTCTATTCCCTGAGCGTCTGGCTGCACATCCTGGGGGCCTGCGCCTGGGTGGGCTCCATGCTGTTCTTCGCCGCGGTGTTCGTCCCGCTGCTGCGCCGCCCGGAGCTGCGCGCCAAATCTCATGAGCTGGTGCGGATGGTGGCCCCCCGCTTCCACCGCCTCGGGTGGATCTCCATGCTGGTGCTCGTCCTCAGCGGGCTCATCAACACCCGCTTTCGCATCAGCGGCTGGGTGGAGGTGCTGAGCCCAGGCTTCTGGACCACCAGCTTTGGCAAGATCTTGGGCTACAAGCTGGCGCTGGTCCTCGTGGTGCTCATCGCCACCCTGGTGCACCGACCGCCCGCGGAGGACGACGGCACCGCCCAAGACCCCGCCGCCCTGGCGCGGCTCGAGCAGCACCGGCGAAAAGCCTCTTACCTGGGGCGCCTAGTGATGCTGCTGTCCCTCGTCATCTTGCTGCTCGCCGTAGCCCTGGTGCGCGGCCCCTTCTGGTGAGCGTGCCCGTGGCCGCTTGGCTCCTGGCTCACTGGATGATGGGGATGCACTGCTCGTCCACGCACTGCTCCACGCCGTTGCACTGCCGGGTGGCCGTGCACGGCTGACGCACCACGCGCGTCACCCACTGGGCGATGTGGTTGCCGCCGCCCATGCTCTGGAACGGCAGCCAGATGGCGCTGAAGGTGGGATCTTGACCGCCGGCAGCGCGGTCCGGGTCCATCGCGGCCATCCAGAGCTGCACCTTCTCTTGATCCCTGTAGCGCAGGCCGTAGCCGCGGGTGGAGGAGTAGGTGAACCACATCACGCGCTTGCCGTTGTCGTAGCTGTAGATGCCCGGCACCCATTTGGCCCAGCTCGTGGGCGCGCCCTGCGCCGCCCGGTCCAGCTTGATCTGCTGCAAGGTGCTGGTGTCCACCACGTAGAGGTCCCCGTGCAGCGGTGAGCTGGCCGAGCTCTGGTTGGAGGGGCTGCGGTTGAAGATGACCCAGCGCTCGTCCGGCGCGAAGGCCGGGTAGTAGTTGTTCTTGCCCTGGAACGGCACGAGCACGCGGTGGTTGGTCCACTGCCCGCCCACGTAGTCCATCATCCCGATGGAGCCGCCGGCGAGATCGTAGTTGTTCATCGGCGGCGCCGGGCTGGGGCGTGCGTAGACCATGGCGTTCCCGGACGGCGCCCAGTCCGGCTGCGTGCCGGGCCGGACCACCTCCCGCACCGCGCCCGTGCTCAGATCCCGCTCGGTGATGAAGGGGCCGCTGCCGAGGAGCAGCTTGCCCGCGTCCGGTGAGAAGCTGTAGTACGAGGGGCCGTTGCCCTGCGCCGGGGTGCCGTTGATGCGCGTCTGCTGGCGCGTGGCCACCTCGAAGACCTTGTAGCCGCCGCTCGGGATGTCGAGGCCCACCACGATCCGCGAGCCGTCCGGCGAGATGGCGTGACAGCCCACGCAGGTGGCCGCGCCGGCGATGGCCGGCCCGATGAAGGTCTCCGGTCGGCGAAAGGCGATGCCGTAGTCGAAGCGCTGGACGGTGGCGACGCCGTTGGCGCCCTCCCCGGTGTTCCAGTAGTAGATGCCGCCCCGGAACTCCTCTTTACCAAAGGCGATGGTGCGCGTCTCCGAGCTGCTCACCGTCCCGCCGCCGTCGAGGCCGCGGAGGCGCCACTGCACGAAGCTGCCCCCCGCGGCCGCCGCTGCCAGCCCGCTCCAGAAGGTCGGGCTGGGGCTGTGGACGCAGCCCCCGCCGAGCGGCGTGCAGGTGAAGTACTCCCGGTAGGTGTAGCGTGGCGAGTCCGCGCGCAGCTCGAACAGCGTCTGCCCCGCGCCTGGCTTGAAGTGCAGCTCCAGCGCGTTGAGGTTGCGCGGCAGCACGATCTCCGTGGCGGGATAGAGCAGCTGGATCGACGCCGTGCCCGTGTCCTGATCCCCGAAGCGCCCCGGAACGCCAGGATCCATCCCCGGTGGGACGATGACGGCGCTGCCCGGCTCCGTCACTCCGCCGTCGTCCGACCCGCCGTCGTCCAAGACGATGTCGCCGCCGCTGCCCCCGCCGCCGCTGCGCCCCCCGCCGCCGCCGCCCCCACCGATGGCGCCGACCCCGCCGCTGCCGCCAAGCTCGTCCTCTTCACCGGGCGGACTCGCCGAGCAGGCGGCGATGAGCGCCGCGGTGGTGCAGGCCAAGATGAGCGGGAAGCAAGTGGCTCGAGCCATGGAGACACTATAGCGCGCCCGCGGGCGGCGCCGAGCACTGGTCATGCGCTCCACCCGGTGACGCGCCGCACCAGCCCGCCTCCGGCTGCACGCTCACGCCAATTGTACCCTCTGCCCGGAGCGCTCGGGTCAGCGCTGCAGCTTGGCGCGGCGCTCGGCCTCCACCCGCTCGGAGACCCGCACGTGCAGCTCCGCGAGCTGCACGTCCGCGACCTCCGTGGGCGCGTCGCTCATCAGATCCGTGCCCTTCTGCGTCTTCGGGAAGGCGAACACGTCGCGGATGCTCTCCGCGCCGGCGAGCAGCATCACCAGGCGATCCAGCCCTAGCGCGATGCCGCCGTGCGGCGGCGCGCCGAAGCGCAGCGCGCTGAGCAAGAAGCCAAACTTCTCCTGCGCCTCCTGCTCCCCGATGCCCAGCGTGGCGAACACGCGCCGCTGCACCGCCGGATCGTGCAGGCGGATGCTGCCGCCGCCGATCTCGAAGCCGTTGAGCACCAGATCGTAGCGGTAGCAGAGCACCTTGCCCGGATCCGTCTCCAGCAGCGGCACGCTGTCGTCGTGCGGGCGCGTGAAGGCGTGGTGCGCCGGCGCCCACTGCTGCTTCTCGTCGTCGTACTCGAACAGCGGAGGATCGATGACCCACAGGAAGTTGAAATCGCCGCCGTGACCCACCTCCGGGATGAGCCCGAGCTTCTTGCCGAGGTGGAGGCGCAGGTTCGCCAGCACGGTGTGCACCTGCGCCGCCCGCCCGCTCTGGAACAAGACGAGGTCACCCTCCTGGGCGCCCACCACCGCGTTGACCGCCAGCCGGAACTCGTCCGTGACGCTCTTGGCCAGCGGCGACTGCGTCCACGCGCCGCCTGGGCCCACCTTGGCGCGCGCCAGGCCCGCCGCGCCCATGCTCTTGGCCTGCTGCTCGAGCTTGTCCGCGTCCGCGCGTGAGAGGTTGGCGCTGGCGGGCACCACCAGCGCCTTGACGATCTCCGCGGGCAGCTCTGCGCGGTAAGCGCCGCTGCGGAAGCGCTCCGCGATGGGGGCGAAGAAGGGCACGCCGCCGCCGCCGTGCTCCACCACCAGCGCCGTGAGATCCACGTGCGGCAGCGCGAAGCGCAGATCAGGCTTGTCGTTGCCGTAGAGGCGCATGCTGTCGTCGAAGCGCAGCCGCGGGAAGCGCCCGCCGGGGTAGCGCTCGGTGAGGTCCACGCCGAGCGCCGCCCGCCAGATCTCCACGATGAGCCCCTCCACCAGCGCGAACACGTCGTCCTGGTTGATGAAGCTCAGCTCGATGTCGATCTGCGTGAACTCCGGCTGGCGATCGAGCCGCAGGTCTTCGTCGCGGAAGCAGCGCACGATCTGGAAGTAGCGCTCGTAGCCGGCCACCATGAAGAGCTGCTTGAAGAGCTGCGGGCTCTCCGCCAGCGCATAGTACTTGCCCGCGTGCAGCCGCGAGGGCACGAGGAAGTTGCGGGCGCCGCCCGGCGTGTACTTCACGAGGAAGGGCGTCTCGAGCTCGAGGCAGCCCGCGCCAGAGAGGTAGCCGCGCACCGCCTGGCTCACGCGGTGGCGGAGCTTGAGCGCGCGCTGCAGGGGAGCGCGCCGCAGATCGAGGTAGCGGTACTCCAGCCGGATCTCCTCGCGGGTCTCCACCACGTCCTCGATCTCGAAGGGCGGGGTGTCGGCTTGGTTGAAGACCGTCGCCTCCAGCACCTCCACCTCGATCTCCCCGGTGGCGAGGTTGGGGTTGGCGGCGGACACCATCCGGCTCTCCTTCTTGCTCCACTGCTCGCCGCGCGAGCGCACTCGCCCTCGGACCCCGAGCACCCACTCGCTGCGCACCGTCTCCGCGAGCGCGTGCGCCTCGCGGCCGAGGTCCGGATCGAACACGATCTGGGTGAGGCCCTCGCGGTCCCGCAGGTCCACGAAGACCAGGCTGCCGTGGTCGCGCCGGTACTGAACCCAGCCGAAGAGCACCACCTCTTGGCCGATGTGCTCGGCGCGCAGCGCGCCGCAGTCATGGGTCCTCTTGAGTTCGTCGATGAAGCGCGCCACCTGGATGTCCTTGGGTTGGGCGACCCCGAGGGAGGCGGGCGCCGCGGCGGGGGGTTCTAGCGCAGTTCCGAGACCACGGGAGCCACGCTCGCCACGCGGGCGCGCCCCCGCGCGCCGGCCGCAGCGTCCTGGAATTGGGCCAGCCGCGCCTCGACGTGCGAGGGCAGGGGCATGGAGCAGCGCGGCTCCGGCCCCCCTCACGAGCACTGGCTCGCGCCCTGGTGCGCGTGGCTGGCGCTCGTCGTGCCCTTGGCGGTCACCGTGCTGCGCGTCAGCCCGAGCGCGCAGTGGCGCGACGACCTCGCGGTGGTGCGGGGCCTCGGCCTGGTGCCAGTCGGCGGGGAGGGGGTGCTCAGCGCGGCGCTGATGCAGCTCGCCTCCTTGGTGCCCGTGGGGGGACGCCTGATGCGCGCCGCCCTGATCAGCGCGCTGGGCCTCGCGCTCGGCTCACGGCTGCTCTACGCGCTCACGCGGCGCCTGCTCGACGCGGCGCACCCCACGCCGCTGCTCGGCGCGGCGCTCGCCTTGTCGAGCAGCCTCACCATCACGCTCGGGGCGACCTGGCAGCTCGAGGGGAGCATCGCAGGGGGCGCCACCCTGGCCGTCGCGCTGGTGCTGCTCGGGCTCACCCTCCGACCGAGCGCGTCCACCCGCGACGTGCGCCTCTGGCTCGGCTACGGCGCGCTCTTGGCCGCCGCGGGGCTCGAGAGCCACGCTGCAGCCCTCGCGCTGCTGCTGGCGCTCAGCGTCCAGACCGCCTGGCTCGGCGAGCTCCCCTCACGCCGCAGCATCGCCTGGCTGCTCGGCGGCGCCGGCAGCGTGGCCGCCGTCGGGCTGCTCCCCGTCGCCCTGCGTCCCCTGGCCCAGCGCGCCTGGGTCGATCTGGGCCGCGACCTCGGCACGCTGAGCCTGCGCACCGCCCAGGGCTCGAGCCCGCTCGAGGCGGCCATGGCCTGGCAGCACGACGCTGGGCTGCTGCTCGGCGTGGCGGCGCTCGGGGGCGCCGCCTGGGGCGTGCTCCGACCCTCGACGCGCTGGCTCAGCGTCCCGCTGCTCGCGCTGCTCGGCGCCGATCTGGTCTATCCCACGGCGCCGACGAGCGCCCTCGCGATCGACGCGCTGGCGCCGGTGCGGCTGCTCGCCCTGGCGGCGCTCGGGCCGCTCGCGGCGCTCGGCGTCCACGTCGCGGTGGGGGCGCTCTCCGTCGCGCGGCTCCCCTTCGCCCGCCCCGCCTCCGCGCTGCTCGTCGCCTTCTCGTTCACGGTGGCGCTCGTCACCCTCGACGACTCCGGCTACGTCGCCGACCGCGGCGAGCAGCACGGCGCCGAGGTCTACACCGACGAGGCGCTCGGACAGCTCCCCCCACGCGCGCTCGTGCTCGTCCGCTCGGAGGCGCTCGCGTGGCGGCTCTGGGCGGCGCGCGTGGTGCGCGGGGAGCGGCCGGACGTGGTCGTCGTCCCGCTGCACCTGCTCGATCGCGGCTCGGTGGCGCGCCGCCTGCTCGCGATGGAGCCCGGGCTGGCCCCGCTCATCCGTGACATGGCGATGAAGGGGCGCCCCGGGGAGCACGCGCTGTCGAGCTTGGCCGATCTGCGCCCGCTCTACGTCGAGCTCGACGAGCGCTACGATCCGCGCCTGCTGCCGCACCTGACGCCCGCCCCCCTGTGGCTCGTCTATCGCGCCCAGCCGCTCGGGCGCTCCGATCGCGCCCTCGGCCTCCCCGACGTCCTGCGCGCTGCGCAGCGCGTCGGCGCGCGGGCGCTCGAGGGGGCGCGCCGCGACGAGGCGACGCTGAGCGTGCTGGAGGGCTCCCTCGGCGCTCAGGCGCGCCTGCTCGCCGCGCTCGGCGAGCGCGCCTCGGCGCGCGCCGTGCTCGACGTGCTCCAGCAGCTCCAGCCGAGCAGCCTGCTGCTCCGGGAGCTGCGCCCGAAGGTCGCCCCCCGCCACCCCGGCGCGCAGGCGCAGCTCGACCCCGCCCCCTGACGCGACGCCGGGCCGCCCACGGCGCGAGGCGGGAGCTACTCGCGCAGCGGCCGACCTTGAGCGTCCGGCACCTTGCCCATCAGCATGAGGATGCCATCCACGAGCGGCCACACGCCGCAGGTGACCCAGCCGATCAAGAGCTGCGCGACGCCGAGCCCAATGTAGCCGAGGTAGAAGCGGCCCACCCCGAAGCTGCCCAAGAAGATCTGCAAGAGCCCCGCGACGATCTTGGACTTGTCCGAGTAGGGCTGGCCGCTGAGCGGGTCCACCCCGAAGGGCGCGCCCGTCGACGCCCCAGCGCCGAAGCCGCCCGGCGGCGGCCCCGCGGGTGGCCCATAGCCGCCCGGCGGCGGCCCGTACCCCCCTGGTGGAGGCGCACCGTAAGGATCTCCAGGACGAAAACCACCTTGCATCGCTAGCTCCTTGGCCCGACGCCGCAGCCTAACACAGCTTGGCGCGCTACCGCACGGCGCGCACGGCGCGCCCGCCCCGCGTCACCCCCGCGCCGCCCCCAGCTCACGCTCGAGGAAGCGGAAGGTACGCTCCCAGCTCCGGCGCGCGCTGCGGGTGAAGACCATGGCGTGAAACGCGTGCGGCTCCCCCGGATAGTACTCCTCTTCACAGCGGGTGCCGAGCTCGCGCAAGGCGCGCACGAGCCGCTGGGTGTCGGCCACGAGGGGATCGGCCGTGCCACAGAACGCGAAGAACGGCGGCAGGGGGCGCGCGGGCGCCTCGCCGCGCTCGAGCAACACCACCGGATCGGCAAGATCCAGCGCGCTCGAGCCCGCGGCCGGGCGGGCGCCGACGTAGGCCTGGCTCACCTCCGTGAGCCGGTCGTAGATGAACGGGCTCATGTGCGGCCAGCGACGGAGGAAGCGCTCCGGCTCGGTGACCTGGTAGATACCGCACGCGGGCACCACGGCGCGCGGGCGCGCGCCGCTCTGGAACACGCGCGCCGCCCAGGGCTCGGCGCGCTCATAGGCCGTGGTGAGCGCCAGGGCGGTCGCCAGATTGCCTCCCGCGCTCTCGCCCGCCGAGCTGGCTCGGGTCCCCCCCGTAGCGCTCGGCGTTGGCGACGACCCAGCAGAGCGCCTCGCACGCGTCCTCGATGGCCGCCGGAAAGGGCGCCGCGGGGGCCAGCCGATAATTGATGTTGAACACCAGGTAGCCGCGCCGAGCGAACGACAAGCCCATGACCCAGTGCGTGTCCTTCGACAAGATGCGAAAGCCGCCCCCGTGCACGTACAGCACGACGGGCAGCGGCGCGCCGCCCTCTGCCACGCGCCGGGGCCGGTACACGTCGAGCGTGTGCTCCCGCAGGCCCGTCTGCCGATAGGGCACGTCCCGGAGCCGCTCGACGCCGTGTCGCTCCGGTCGCGCTTGGGGGTGCAGCCCCGCCGCGCCGCTCACCCCCCGAAAGAAATTGTCGACCACGGCGGCGCCCGCCCGTCGGCGGAGCTGCTCCACCCAGCGAGGCGTGAGGGAATCCATGCCCGCCATGCTAGCAGAGCGCGCTCCGCTCCGACGTCCCGCGGCTCACCGCGGCGCGCTGCCCGTCACCAGGTGCACCCGCGCCCCCAGGCGCACCACGCCGCCCCGCTCGTGAGGCGTGAGCAGCGCGGTGACGCGCCGCAGGGCCTCGTCGATGGCCGGAGCGCCCGCCGCCTCCAGCACCTCGGAGAAGGTGACGAAGGTGGTGAGGGCGAAGCGCGCCGCCTCGAGCGCCGACCGACCACCCCCGAGCGGCAACGTCCCCCGCCAGTCACTCACCTCGAGCGCCTCCAGGCCAGCGCCGCGCAGCAGCTCGAGCAGCGCCTCGACCTGCGCGTAGCGAAAGGGCCCGGGCTCCCGCGCTCCGAGGGCCGGGAGGGACACCACCTGCTCGACGCAGCGGCGCACGCTCGAGAGCCAGGGGTTGTCTTCGGGCGGCCCCCACACCGCGAGCACGAAGCTTCCCCCAGGCGAGAGCCAGCGCGCCAGGTTGGCGAAGCCCTCCGCCTCCTGCTCGAAGAACATGGCGCTGAAGCGCGCCACCAGCCGGTGGTACGGCTCGGCGGGAGGGGGGCGCCCCATGTCGGCGACGTCGAAGCCGAGCCCCACGGCGCCCGCCGGCATCCGCTGCCGCGCCACCTGGACGAGGGCGGGCGAGCGATCGAAGCCGTGCACCACGCTGCCCCGCGGCGCGCGGCGCCACAGCTCGAGCGTCGCCCCGCCGCCGCCGCAGCCGAGATCCACCACGCGGCACGGCGCCTCCAGCCGGAGCGCCTCGATGAGCGGCGCGTCCACCGGCGCGAGCATCGCCTCCATGGCCGGGAGCTGCTCGCGCCAGCGACGCCCGCGCTCGCCCACCCAGCCGAGCGCCACCGAGCGACCGTGGTGAGGGCCAGGCATGCGCGCCGTCGTAGCGCGTGGCGGCTCCGGGCTGAAGGCGCTAGGTTGGGGCGGTCATGGCGCTCTCCAAGCCCCGCTCCGGTGCCCATCGTCCGCGTCACCACTTCGTCGCCAAGCGTGTGTATGAGCCCGTGGCGGCCACGGACGGCCAGCGCGTGCTCGTCGATCGGCTCTGGCCGCGCGGCCTCAGCAAAGAGGCGGCCGCCCTCGACGCCTGGCTGCGCGAGCTCGCGCCCAGTAGCGAGCTGCGTCAGTGGTTCCAGCACGATCCGAGCAAGTGGCCGGAGTTCCGGCGGCGCTACTTCTCGGAGCTGGACGCCCACCCGGAGGCGCTCGAGCCGCTGCTCGGGCTCGAGCGGCCCGGCACCGTCACCTTGCTCTACTCCGCCAAGGACGAGGCCCACAACAACGCCGTCGCGCTCACCGAGTACCTCCAAGCCCACCACGCCTGAGCGCGCCGCGCGAGCAGACGGCGCCGCCTCTGCCCGCGCTACGGCTCACTCTGGAACTGCGTCAGCTCATCCACGATGATGTGGCCCCAGCGGCCGCGCACCTGGTCCACGATCTCGAGCTGGGCCTCGGCGCCGCGCCAGGGCGCCACGTCCCAGAAGCGCGGGGCCAAGGTCTCGGTCTGGCGCCCCGTCGCCGAGCGCACCTCTTTGCCGTTCACCAGCAGCGACACCCGCAGCCGCCGCGGGTCGTTCCCGCCGCCGACCCGCAGCGCGATGACGTCGCCCTCGATGCGAAACGGCGCGCTCGTCAGCGTCCCGGTGGCGCCATCGCCGCGGGTGGGGTGGTAGGAGGTGATGAACTTACCGATGGCGCCCACCGGCGGCGTGCGCGTCGTCTGCTCGGCCATGGGCCAGCCCTCGAAGGCGTCTCCGGTCTGCACCCAGAGCGGCGCGGTGGTCTCGAAGCGCAGCGCGGCCTCCGGTAACCACCGGCCCCGCCGCCGCGCCGCCTCTTCCGCGCGTGCGGGCGCAGGGCCCTCGCTCGGCGCGTAGAGCACGGGCGGCTCCGGGCAGCTCACCCCATGGAGCGAGAACTGCTCGGGGTGACCACACACGTAGTCGAGCAACGCCGGCGGGATCGTCAGGGCGTCGCTGCGGACGCACTCCACGTCGTCCAAGCGGATGAACACCTGCGGCGTGCTCGTCGGCTCCAGCCGCTCACAGGCGCTCGTGCCGGGGTGATGAAAGGCGAAGCTTACCCCGCGCCCTCGCAGGTAGTCGAGCGAGGCCCATTTGACGTGACCGCGCGCGTGGATGGAGCGGTTCTTGTAGGGCTGGTGCGCGACCCCGTAGTCGTTGAGCCCTAGCTGATCGACCACCTTGAGATCGGAGAAGAAGCTCATGGTCCCCGCCAAGGTGGTGGAGATGACGGTGTCGGCAGGGAGCCGCTGGCCGAGCGCGGTCCCGACGCGGACCCCCTGCCGGGCGTAGCCGTCCATCTCGTCGAGCGACTGCATCCCCTTGGTCTTCTCCATCACCGGCGCGCCACGCCCCAGGATGAGCAGCAGCGCGCCCACCGCGGGCGCCGACCAGGGCGACACCTCTCCGAGCACCACCACGCCGAGCCCGGCGAGCGCCACCAGCGAGGCGTAGGTCTCGAACATGAAGCGGTACTCCATGAAGTCCCCGCCCGCCTTCGCCACGTACACCACGAAGGCCGTGAGCGAGAGCCCGAGCGCGACCACCAAGGGGCGCCACGGGCCGGTGCGGGTGGCGCCGAGCGCCACCGCGCTCAGCAGCAGCAGCAGCCACACGCCGGGGTAGCTCTTCATGAACGCCGACAGGTAGAGCCAGCCCACGTCCCAGCTGTTGAGGTACGCCGCCTTCGCGTAGTAGGTGTTGGGGAGGACGCCGCCGTAATAGATGAGCTTGAAGAGCAGCAGCAGCGCGATGAGCCCGGCAGCAGGTCCGTAGACGCGCAGGGCGTCGCGGAGCACCGCGCGAGCACGCTGCGCTCCGGCGCCGCGGAACAGCAGCCAGCTGAGCCCCGAGGCCGCGAGGAAGAGGGCGCCGTCGAGGCGGGTCATCACCAGCGCGAGCGGCACCAAGGCACGGAGCCAGCGCAGGGCGCGGCCACCCTCTCCGAGGGGCGCGTTGAAGAGCACGAGCGTGGCGAGCGCCAGCAGCCCGAACAGCGACGTCTCCAGCCCGGCGCCCGCGAGCTCCACGTGAGACGCCGCGAGCACGAGCAGCGTGGGCAGGCACGCGAGCCCAAGATCCACCACCGACAGCCGCCGCCGCGCCGCCGCGAGCAGCCACGCGACGAGCGCTGCTTGGCCGAGCAGGGCCCCGAGCCCCAGCACCCGCGCCACCGACAGCGGCTCGAGCTTCAGCGCCATCCCGAGCGCGGTGAGCAGCACCCACAGCAGGTTGGTGTAGCCCTCCACCCGCTCCCCGGGGTTGTAGACCAGCCCTCGGCCTCGGATGAGGTTGTCCGCGTAGCGGAAGGAGATCCACGCGTCGTCGAAGGCCACGCGGTGCTGCCGCCACAGCCAGAAGCCCACCCCGCCCGCCACCGCGACCGCGAGCACGTAGAGCAGCACGCGCGCCCACCGCCGCCACCGCGACGCTTCGGCCTCCACGCCCGTGGCGGTCGGCGCCGTGGGCGCGGGCGCTACGCTCGGTGGCTCGGAACTAGGTTCGCCCCTGGGCACTGACACGTGGACGCAGCTCCTCGACCGATACCCGCGGGCGCGCACTATACTCGCGCCGCCCTCCTCGAGCCACTGGCCCGTGCGCCCGCGCGGTAGGCCCCCCCGGCGCCGCCTTGGGGCGCACCCCGACCCCGCTCGGGTCGGGTAGACTACGGCTCACCATGGCCGAGCCTCCGAGCGAGCTGGACGCCATCCCCGACCTCGACGTCCCCACGGCGCCCAGCCGCCAGGAGGCGTCGGCCGCGCCCACCCCGAGCGCCGAGCCCCGCGTCGCCCCTCCCACCAGCGCCCCCGCCGGCCCCCTCAGCGGCTACTTTGGCAGCGGTGAGTTCGAGCTCGACGACTCCGGCGCGCCGCTCGAGCTCCACGAGGGCGCAGAGGCCGCCGCCCCCCGGCTCGACCTGGGCGCCGAGCTGCACCTCGACGAAGGCCCCGTGGCACCGAGCCTCGAGACGGCCACGGTGGCGAGCCCGGAGGGGCCCGCGCCCACCCACGTCGCGCTGCCCACCGGGATCACCCCGGAGCCGGCCAGCCTGCGGCCGGAGGCGCGCGAGCTCGCGGACTTCGCCGCCTACCCGGCGCTCCCCACGAGCGCCCTCCAAGCGCCCCTCTACGCGCTGCGCGTCCTGCTGCGCCGCAGGGCGCTCACGCGCAGCCTCGCGCAAGAGCTCACGCTCTTGGAGCGCGCGGAGCACGAGCGCGACGAGCTGCTCGCGGACTGCGCTCGTCGGCAGCGGCCAGCGCTGCAAGCCGTGGGCGAGCTCGCCCTGGAGCTGCCCGCCATCGACGCCTTGAGCCTCGAGACCCAGCAGCAACGTCAGCGCTCGGCGCAGACGCACCAGGCGCACGCGCAAGCCCTCGAAGCGCTCGCTCGCGATCGAGCCGCGCTCGAGGCCGAGGACCGCCGAGCCCAGCTCGCCCGCGCACCAGACGACGCGCGCCTCGCCGAGGCCGAGCAGGCGCTGCAGCGCGCCGAGGCGCGCGCGCAGCGCGCGAACATCGAGCTGCGCAACGCCGTCGCCGCCGTGCACGAGGCCCAGGCGCGCAAGACCTCCCCCACGGAGGCGCAGCGAGCGACCTTCCAGGAGAAGCAGGCCGCGGTCGCGGACGCGGAGGCGCGGCTCGCGCCCGCGCGCGAGGCCGCCCTCGCCGCCCGGCGCATCATCGGCGAGCACGACGCCGCCGCGCAGCGCCGCGCCCAAGCGGCGCGCGCCCTCGGCACCCAAGAGCGCCAGCTCGAGCAGCAGTTTCGCCTCCTCGACGCCACCCAGAGCGCCGCCTTCGAGCGCGCCGCAGGCCGAGAGCGCCAGGCCTGGGCCAACCTCCTACGCCAGGCCTTGCAGCGCCGTCACCCGCTCCCCCTCGCCCCCGCCACGCTCGAGGCGCTCCGCGCCGCCGACGCCCAGGTGCTGGCCGCCGCCACGCGCCACGCGCTGGTGCTGGCGGCGCTGGACGCGGCCGATGACGCCCAGGTGCGGCGCGGCCTCGGCGTCGGCGCGGCCGCGCTCCTCGCGCTCGCCCTGCTCTGCGGGGCGCTCCTGCTCCTGCTCCGCTGAGGGCTCAGCGGCTCACAGCGGGATGTTGCCGTGCTTGCGCGGCGGGTTGCTGAGCCGCTTGGTGGCCAGCATGTCGAGCGAGGCCGCCAGGCGCCGGCGCGTGTCGCGCGGGTAGATGACCTCGTCGATGAAGCCGAGCGCCGCTGCCTTGGCGGGGTTGGCGAACTTGGCGCGGTACTCCTCCACGAAGGCCCGGCGCGCCTGCTCCTTGTCTGCGGCCGCCTCGATCTGGTTCTTGTAGACGATGTTGACGGCGCCGTCCGGGCCCATCACGGCGATCTCCGCGTTGGGGAAGGCGAAGTTGACGTCCCCACGGATGTGCTTGCTGCTCATCACGTCGTACGCGCCGCCGTAGGCCTTGCGCGTGATGACCGTGAGCTTGGGCACGGTCGCCTCCACGTACGCGAACAGCAGCTTGGCCCCGTGGGTGATGATGCCGCGGTGCTCCTGCTCCACGCCTGGCAGAAACCCGGGCACGTCCACGAAGGTGACGATGGGCAGGTTGAAGCAGTCACAGAAGCGCACGAAGCGCGCCGCCTTGAGGCTGGCGTCGATGTCGAGCACGCCCGCCAAGAACGCTGGCTGGTTGGCGACCACGCCCACCGGGCGCCCGCCGATCCGCGCGAAGCCGCAGACGATGTTCTTGGCGTACTGCTCCTGCACCTGGAACAGCTCGCCGTCGTCCACCACGGCGGCGATGACGCGCGTCATGTCGTAGGGCTTGTTGCTCTCCACGGGCACCAGCGTGTCCAGCTCCGGCACCAGGCGATCCACCGGATCCGCCGAGGCGCGCCGCGGCGGATCCTCCAGGTTGTTCTGGGGCAGAAAACCGAGCAAGTGGCGGATCTGCGCGATGCAGGCGGCGTCGTCTGGGGCGGTGAAATGGCACACGCCGCTCTTGACGGCGTGCGCGCTGGCGCCGCCGAGCTGCTCCTTGCTCACCTCCTCGTGCGTCACCGTCTTGATGACGTCCGGCCCGGTGATGAACATGTAGCTGGTCTTCTCCACCATGAAGATGAAGTCCGTCATCGCGGGGGAGTACACGGCGCCGCCCGCGCAGGGCCCCAGGATGGCGCTGAGCTGCGGGACCACGCCGCTCGACAGCACGTTGCGCGTGAAGATCTCCGCGTAGCCCGCCAGGCTCTCCACCCCCTCCTGGATGCGCGCGCCGCCGGAGTCGTTCAGGCCGATGACGGGCGCGCCCACCTTCAGCGCCAGATCCATCACCTTGGTGATCTTCGAGGCGTAGGCCGCGCTCAGCGAGCCGCCGAACACCGTGAAGTCCTGGGCGAACACGAACACCCGCCGCCCGTCCACCGTGCCGTGTCCCGTGACCACGCCGTCCCCCAGGACCTTTTGCGACTGCATGTCGAAGTCCGCGCAGCGGTGGGTGACGAAGCGGTCCATCTCGACGAAGCTGCCCGCGTCGAGCAAGAGCTCGATGCGCTCGCGCGCGGTGAGCTTGCCGCCCTGGTGCTGCTTGTCGATCCGGGCTTGGCCCCCGCCGAGCAGGGCTTGTTCGTTCAGGGCGTCGAGCTCCGGGAAGGCCTGGTGGTCTCGGGACATGGTGGGCGGCTCGCTAGCATCTTCGGCCCGGCGCGTCATGGGCGACCGGCATTCGGGCTGGGCGCTCACCGCTCCGGCGGGTCGAGGTAGTCGACCTCCACCCCGCGCCAGGTGCGCAGCGTGGTGACGCCGGGCGCTCGGCGCACCACGTAGTCCGGCGTCATGGGCACTTTGCCCACGCCCCCCGGGGCGTCGATGATGTATTTCGGGAGCGCGATGCCGCTCAGCCGGCCCTGGAGCGCCTCCATCAGCGCGAGCCCCTGGGCCACGCTGGTGCGCAGGTGCCCGGTCCCCCGCACTGGGTCCGCCTGGAGCAGGTAGTACGGCCGCGCGCGCTCCCGCACGAGCCCTCGGAAGAGGGCCGCCAGCGTCGCCGCGTCGTCGTTGACGCCGCGCAGGAGGACGCTGTGGTTCATCACCGGAAAGCCCGCGTCCGCCAGCCGGCGGAGCGCGGCGCGGCTCTCCTCCGTCAGCTCCCGTGGGTGATTGAAGTGCGTCATGACCCAGAGCGGGTGGTGGGGACGCAGCGCCTCGAGCAGCTCCTCGGTGATGCGCTGCGGGAGCACCACCGGCACGCGCGTGGCGAGCCGGAGGGTCTCCACGTGCGGGATGCTCCGCAGCTCCTCCACGATGCGCACCAGGCGCTCGGTGGTCATGGTGAGCGGATCTCCCCCGCTGATGATGACGTCGCTCACCTCGGGGTGGGCGCGCAGGTACTCGAAGGCCGGCCCCAGCCGCTCGAGCGAGCGCGGGCCGCCGCCGCCGCCCACCATGCGGCTGCGCGTGCAAAATCTGCAGTAGACCGCGCAGCGATCACTGACGAGCAGCAGCGCGCGGTCCGGGTAGCGCTGCACGAGCTCCGGGGCGACCTCGTGAGCCTCCTCCCCGAGCGGGTCCCTCAGATCACCCGGCACCTGCTGGAGCTCGGACGCTCGGGGGACGACCTGCCGCCGGATGGGGCACGCGGGATCCCGTGGGTCGATGAGGCCGAGATAGTAGGGCGTGATCGCGATGGGGAAGCCGGCCGTCTCGGCGGCGCGCGCCCCGCGGCGCTCGTCCTCGGTGAGCTCGAGCGCGGCCTCGAGCCCCGCCAAGCTCCGGACGCCGTGCCGAAGCTGCCAGCGCCAGTCGCTGGCCTCAACGACTGGCGGCAGGCGCGACATGATCCATGGCGGGCAGGCGCACCTCGGAGAGCCGCTCCGAGTCAATCTTCACGGGGTAGCGCTGGCGCAGCTCCTGCTCATACTTCTGCTCCGCTGCCTCGAGCTGCTGCTGCGCCAGCGTGACGCGCAGGCTCCGCTCGGCCTCCGCGTAGCTGCGCGTGCGCGCCTCGGTGAGCCCGGTGAGCTTGACGACGTAGTAGCGCTTGCCGTCCTGCACGAGCTGCTCGGCGACGTCACCCACCTTGGCCAGCGTGAAGACCGCGGCGCGCACGCCCTCGGGGACGCGCGGATTGCTGCCGCGCGGCTCCCCCGGAGGCGAGACGATGCCGAGATCCCCCGCGAGCTCCAGCGGCGCGGTGGCCGTCGGGTTCGGCGCCTGATCCACCGAGTGCGCGCGCACGAGCTGGCCCCACTCCACCGCGCCCCCCGCGCGGGCCTCCGCGAGCACCCGGCTCGCCTTCGCCTCGTCCTCCAGCACGATGACCGCGACCCGGCGCCGCTCCGGATCGGCGAAGTCCGCCTTGTGCGCCTCGTAGTAGCTGCGCACCTCCGCCTCCGGCAGCTCCCCGGGCCGCATCAGCTTGACGCGCAGATCACGCTGCAGCTCGTCACGAAGCAGCTGCCGGACGCGCTCCTGCGTCTCCGGCAGCTCCGCCAGGCCGCGCCGGCGGGCCTCCGCGGCGAGCAGCTCGGCGTTGATGAGCTCTTGGAGGAGCTGGCGGCGGCGCTCCGGCGTCTGGTACCTCAGCCGCTCGAACTGGTCCATCCGGGCGAGCGCCGAGGCGTAGTCCCCGAGCGTGATCTGGCGGTCACCGACCTTGGCGAGCACCTTGGCGGCCAGCTCCGGGTCGAGCTCGAGCGGATCGGCGGCGACCGAGGCGCTGGGGCTCGGCGCCGGGGTGGAGGACTTCCCTTGGCAGCCCGCGCCGCCGAGCGCCAGCGAGGACCATGCCGCGAGCAGGGCGGGGCCGAAGCGTTGGGACCGAGACATCTGCTAGGCCCAGCACCTACTACGGGCCGCGCCCCCCTGCCAGCGCGGCGCGCGGGAGGGGCGGGCGCGGCGTGCGTTGCAGCGCCGGCGGGTGCAGGCTAAGCCGCGGCGCCGTGACGGACGACGCTTCTCCTCTTCGCTACTCCCGGGTCGTCATCAAGCTCAGCGGGGAGGCGCTCTCCGGCGCCACCGGCGGCGCGGGCATCGACACCACGACCCTGAAAGACACCGCCGCGGAGCTCGCGGAGGTGCAGGCCGCGGGCGTGGAGATCGGCGTCGTGGTCGGCGGCGGGAACATCTTCCGCGGGCTGCGCGGCGCCAGCGAGGGCATGGACCGCGGGCAGAGCGACTACATGGGGATGCTCGCCACGGTCATCAATTCGCTCGCGCTGCAGGACGCGCTGGAGCGCGCCGGCGTGCGCACCCGCGTGATGACGGCGCTCGAGATGAAGCAGGTGGCCGAGCCCTACATCCGCCGGCGCGCCATCCGGCACCTCGAGCGCGGCAACGTGGTCATCTTCGCCGCCGGCACCGGCAACCCCTACTTCTCCACGGACACCGCCGCGGCGCTGCGCGCCATGGAGATCCGCGCCAGCGCGCTGTTCAAGGCCACCAAGGTGGAGGGCATCTACGACCGTGACCCCGCGCACCACGCCGAGGCGTCCCTGCTCGATCAAGTGAGCTACGACCGCTTCTTGAGCGAACACCTCGGCGTGATGGACTCCACCGCCGTGGCGCTCTGCCGCGAAAATGGGCTACCTATTCGGGTGTTCAAGATGTCCCGCGGCAACATCAAGCGGGTGTGTCTGGGTGAGCTCGTCGGCACCACGGTGAGCTGATCTTCCGCCACCTGCGCGCGCGGGTGCTATATGGCCCCCGCCATGTGGCAGACCTTACCTGAGTTCGGAGAGGCCACGCTCTACGCCATCCTGGTGCTCTCCGCGTACACCGGGGGTATCTCCATCGCCGCGGCCCGCGGTCGCCCGCGCCTCTTGCAGTCGGCGCGGCTCGGGGCCTACGCCACCTGCGCGGCGGCCGGCCTCGCCGTGCTCCTGCTCGCCTACGCCTTCATCACGCACGACTTCCGGCTCCGCTACGTGGCTCGCTACAGCGACCGCAGCATGAGCCCCAGCTACCTGTTCGCCGCGCTCTGGGGCGGGCAGGACGGCAGCCTGCTCTGGTGGCTGGCGCTGCTCAGCCTCTACACCTCCGGCTGCGTAGCGTGGCTGAAGGGCCGCTACCGCGAGCTGCAGCCCTGGGTCATCGCCACCCTGATGGGCATCGTGAGCTTCTTCGCCATCACGATGATCTTCGCCGCCAACCCGTTCTGGACCAGCCTGGCGGGGGCGCCGCCGGACGGAGAGGGCCTCAACCCGCAGCTTCGCAACTTTTACATGATGTTCCACCCGCCCAGCCTCTACGTGGGCTTCGTGGGCTGCTCGGTGCCCTTCGCGTTCGCCGTGGCGGCGCTCGTCACCAAGCGACTGGACAACGAGTGGATCGTCGCGACACGCAAGTGGATGCTGTTCGCCTGGCTGTTTCTCAGCCTCGGCAACGTGATGGGCATGCTCTGGGCCTACGAGGAGCTCGGCTGGGGCGGCTACTGGGCTTGGGATCCGGTGGAGAACGCCGCGTGCATCCCCTGGTTCACGGCCACCGCCTACCTGCACTCCACCATGATCCAGGAGCGGCGCAACATGCTCAAGGTGTGGAACATCGCGCTCATCTGCGGCACGTTCTTCCTCACCATCTTCGGGACCTTCCTCACGCGCTCCGGGCTCATCGCCAGCGTGCACAGCTTCGCGCAGAGCGACATCGGGCTCTTCTTCGTCTACTTCATGGCCCTCATCGCGGCGCTGAGCCTCGCGCTCATCGTGTGGCGCCTGCCGCAGCTACGCTCCCAGGGTGAGGTGGAGG
Organism: Myxococcota bacterium; assembly: GCA_963169915.1. GTDB lineage: Bacteria > Myxococcota_A > Polyangia > Polyangiales > Polyangiaceae > JADLEQ01. The sequence goes on along the minus strand of CAUJEM010000104.1, from coordinate 11,900 downwards.
CGGTCGCCAGCCGTGAGGCCATGTTCGTGCTCAACAACTGGGCGCTGCTCGGCATCGCGGTGTTCATCTCCGTCGCCACCGTCTTCCCGAAGATCAGCGAGTGGCTCTGGAAGGAGAGCGTCACCGTCGGCCCCCCCTTCTTCAACCGCTGGCTGGCGCCCATCGGCATCGCGCTGCTCCTGCTCATGGGGCTCGCGCCCCTGTTCGGCTGGCGCAAGACCAGCCAGACCGCGCTGCGCCGCGCGGCGGTGTTCCCCGTGGCGGCCCTGGTGCTCGGCGGCGCGCTGCACCTGGCCTTCGGCAAGGCGCTGGGCTTCGCCGCCATCGTGCCCAACGATCAGTTTTACCCCGGCGCCGTCGGCGTGGCGCTCAAGCACGCCGGGGCGGTGGCGCCGCTGGTGGTCATCAGCCTGGTGGCCTTCAACCTCGCGGTGGTGGTGCAAGAGTTCTGGCGCGGCGCGCAGGCCCGCCGCGCGGCGGCGAGCAAGCGCCAAGAGCCGGAGGGCTGGCTGATGGCCCTCGTGCGGCTGGTGGACAAGAACCGCCGGCGCTACGGCGGCTACATCGTCCACGTGGGCGTGGCGCTGATGTTCATCGGCTTCACCGGCCGCGCTTGGGGCACGGACCACGAGACCACGCTGCGCCCCGGGGAGCGCCACCAGATCGGCGCCTATGAGCTGACCTACCGCGCGCCCCGGATGACGGTGGACTCCGAGAAGCGCGCCGCGTTCGCGGATCTGGACGTCACCCGTCACGGCAAGCCCTGGGGCTCGGTCAGCCCCGGCAAGTTCATCTACGCCAAGAGCGAGATGCCCTCCACCGAGGTGGCCATGCTGCATCACCCGTTGGAAGATCTCTACGTCGTGGTCGGCACCATCAGCCCGGAGACGCGCCAAGCAACCTTCCAGATCCACATCAACCCGCTCGTCGGGTTCATCTGGCTCGGGGTCGCCATCCTGATGCTCGGCGCCACCCTCTCGCTCTGGCCGGAGCTGGAGCTCGGAACGGCGCGGGCGTGGAGCTACGCACGCGTCGCCGCGGGCGTGGCGGCGTCGGTGATGCTCACCATCGTCTTCGCGGCCGCGCCGAGCGACGCCCACGCCCTCGTCAAGCCCGAGGCGCGCCCGGCGCCCGCCGCGCTCCGCGCTCCCTCGGCGCCGCCCTCACGCTGGCTGGCCGCGGGGCTCGCGCCGCTCGCCGGGCTGGCGGTGGCGGTCGGCGTGATCGCTCGTCGCCGCACCCAGCGCTGATCCATGCCGAAAGACATCAGCTCCTTGGCGCGGCGCCTCGCGCCCGTCGCGCTCACCCTCGGCGCCCTGCTCGCTGGGCTCACGCGGGGCTTCGGCTTCGCGCTGCTGGTGCTCGCTGGCGGGGCCCTGCTGCTGCTCATCGCGCTCGTGTGGGGCAGCGTGCAGAGCCTCACCGGCGAGGCGGAGCTCAGCCTGGACGAGGCGCTCGGGCTCGGCGCCCCCACCGCGCAAGAAGAGCAGAAGCGCGCCGTGCTGCGCGCGCTGAAGGACCTGGAGTACGAGCGCGGCGTGGGCAAGGTGAGCGAGGAGGACTACGCCGAGCTGAAGGCGCGCTACCGCGCCGAGGCCAAGCGCCTGCTCGAGAGCGTGGACGAGGGCCTGGAGCCCGCGCGAGCGCGCGCGGAGCAGCTCCTCGCGGCGCGCCTGCGCGCCTCCGCCGAGCGCCCTGAGGCCGCCACGGCCGCGCCCTCCGCCGACCCCACGGCGCCGCACGAGCGCGGCGCTGGACGCCCCTGCGCGAGCTGCGCCACCCCCAACGACGCCGACGCCCTCTTCTGCAAGAAGTGCGGCGCGCGCCTGGAGCTCGGCTGATGCCCCCGCGGGCTCGCGTGCTCGCGCTGCTCCTGGGGCTCGCGCTCGGGGGCGCCACCACCCACGGCGCCGCGCAGGACGCCGCCCCGGCCGCCAGCAGCGCCTCACCCGTCAGCAGCGTCGCGCCCGGCGACGTCAGCGGCGGGCCCACCGCTCTGCCTCCCAGTCACCCACGCCTCGGCGGCGGCGACGCCTCTGCGGAAGATCGCAGCAGCCCCCCCAGCGACGAGAGCTTCGCCAGCTCCGAGGTGCCCGCCGGCAGCGTCACCGCCATCATCGCCGACGCCCAAGGGCGCCCCTTGGCCGGGCGAGAGGTCTCGCTCGCCATCCTGCGCATGACCGTGGCCGAAGGGGAGAGCAGCGAGCAACGTCAGGCCACCACCGACGCCGCGGGCGCCGTCCAGTTCACGGGCCTGCCCTCGGGCTCGGCGTTCAGCTTCCAGGTGCGCACCCGTCAGGACGGCGCCACCTACTCCTCGGAGCCCTTCCAGCTCCAAGACAAGCTCGGGCAGCGCGTGCTCCTGCACGTCTTCCCGGTCACCCGCGACATCGAGCGCGCGCTGGTCGGCGCCCGAGCGGTCGTCTACCTGGAGCCCAAGGACGACGCCTTCCAGTTCGAGGTGCTCCTCAGCGTCTTCAACCTGGGGAGCGTCACCTGGGTACCGCAGGACCTCGGGGTGCGTCTGCCGGCGGGTGCGCGCGCCTTCAACGCCCCCGAGGGGACCGGCGGCGTCCGCTTCGAGTTCGACGGCGAGCGCCTGGCGCGGCTCACGGGCAGCTTCACCCCAGGCCAGCGCGACGCCAGCTTCCGGTTTCAAATCCCCAGCCGCCACGAGCCGAGCGCCAGCTTCGATTTCCAGCTCCCTCCTCACGTGGCGGAGCTGCGCGTGATGGCCGAAGCCAGCCGCGGCATGCAGCTCGAGGTCCAAGGCTCTGGTCAGCCGCGTGGCGGCGCACGCCAGCCGCTGAGCTTCGATCCCGCCGAGCCCATGCAGAATCAGCGCGGCCAGCGGCTGCTCGTCTCCACCAAGCAGCTCCGCCAAGGGGATCCGGAGCTCGCCGAGATCCACGTTCGGCTCCACGGCATCCCCCAGCGCGGTCAGGGTCGCTGGCCCAGCGTGCTGCTCGCCCTCTCCCTGCTCGCCGGGGGCGTGGTGGCCGCGCTCCGGCGCCCCCGGGGGCGCGACGCGCGGCGCAGCGCGGAGGAGCAAGACCACCTGGCGGCCCGGGAGCTGCTCCTCGACGAGCTCGTCGCCCTCGAGCGAGCCCACGCCGCGGGCGGCGTCGGACCGAAGACCTACGCCGAAGCCCGACGCGGCCTGCTCGAGGCGCTCACCCGGATCGAAGCGGCCATCCCCCCGGAAAAGCAGGGATGAGCCTCCATCCACAGGCTGTGGACAAGCTCTGGACAAGCTCTCTCTGGGCCTGGGGCTTGCCCGTGCGTCCTCGGCGCCTCGGGCGCTTGTCCTCAATCCATCCCAGCCTCTTCCCCCTGGCCGTCCACACCAAGAAAACTAGAAACTATAATAAAATCAAGAAGATACTTCGTTTTCCCCAGTCTCCACAGCCCCTACAGAGACCACTGGATCAATTTAAATTCTCTCTCTTAGAAGAGAAGCTCTGAGGGGATGCCGCGGGGCGCCAGGATCTTGCAGTGTCGATGTAAAGTCAGTGCTTTGGCCGTGATTTCCCAGCATCGCGCGGTTGCCATGGCTTCCCTCGGCGGGCCCAGCTAGACCAGAGAAGCCCATGCACGTCGTCGTCAGCAAGAAAGATCTCCTCCGTGTCCTGACGCGCTGTCAGAACGTCGCCGACAAGAAGAGCACCATGCCGGTGCTGGGGAACGTCCTGCTCGAGACGGAGGGCAAAGACCGCCTCCGGCTCGCGGCCACGGATCTCTACCTCGCCGTCAGCGGCCAGATCGGCGCCCAGGTGGAGCAGGGTGGGAGCATCGGGCTCGGCGCGAAAGATCTGCTCGAGCGCGTACGCAACATGCCCGAAGGTCAGGTCTCCCTCCACTCGAGCGACGGCAAGACCACGCTGCGGGCGGTCGGCGCCTCACGGCGCTACACCCTTCAGGGGATCCCCGGGGATCAGTTCCCCTCTCTGCCGCAGATGGAGGCGAGCGCTCCCGTGCTGGAGCTGCACGTCGACAGCGTCTCGCAGCTCATCAACGCCACGAGCTTCTCCATCTCCACGGACGACACCCGGGCGCAGCTCAACAGCGCACTGTTGGAGTGGGAAGGGGACCGGCTGCGCATGGTGACGACGGACGGCCATCGGCTGAGCAAGATGGAGCAGCTCCTGGCGGAGCCCGCCGGCACCGCCAGCATGCTCATCCCCCTCAAGGGCGTGCTCGAGCTCAAGCGGCTGTGTGACGAGGCGCGAGGGGAGGCGGCCGAGGCGCGCCTCAGGGTCTCGCAGAGCGGCCCCAACGCCTTCTTTCAGCTCGCTGGCTTCACCTTCAGTGTGAAGCTGGTGGACGCCGTCTTTCCCCCCTACCAGCAGGTCATCCCGGAGCGCAGCGAGCGCTCGGTGCGCGCGCCCCGGCTTCAGCTCCAGGACGCGGTCAAGGCCGTCTCCGTCGCCGCTAGCGAGCGGACGGGCGGGATCAAGCTCTCGGTGGCGCCGGGCAAGCTGCGGATCGAGAGCGAGAACCCGGACAGCGGCGAGGGCTTCGACGAGCTGGACGTCGACTACGATGGCCCGGAGCTGATGATCGGCTTCAACGCCCACTACGTCCGGGACGTGCTTGGCAGCATCACGGACGAAGAGGTGCTGCTCGGCGTCAGCGGGGAGCTGGATCCCGCCGTGCTGCGCCCCGGCACCGAGGACCAGGGCACGAGCTACCTGGCCGTCATCATGCCGATGCGCATCTGACGCCGTGCCACGAGGTCGTCGAAGGTGACGCCGGCGGTGGGAGCCGAGCCCCAGGCCACCCGCCTGCTCGTCCAAGAGGTGCGGGTCAGCGCGTTTCGCAACCTCGCCGGCCTGCAGCTCCGGCCGTCGCCTCGCTTGAACGTCATCAGCGGCGACAACGGGCAGGGCAAGACGAGCCTCATCGAGGCCCTGTACGTGGTGGCGACCAGCCGCAGCTTCCGCACCGAGCGGCTGGCGGAGGTGATCCAGCAGGCCGAGCGCCTCGCGACCGTGCAGGTCACGCTGGAGGAGGCGGGCCTGCTGCGAGAGCAGCGCGCGGCGATTGGCGAGCGTGGGCGTAGCTTCCTCATTGACGCCAAGCGAGCTCCCAGGGCGGCGAGCTACGCGACCCGCACGCCGGTCGTGGCCTTCCACCCGGGAGATCTCGGCCTCGCCAGCGGTCCGGCGCAGCTCCGGCGCACGCTGCTCGACCGCATCGCGCTCCACCAGCACCCCGCCAGCGCCGTCGTCAGAGCCAGCTACCTCCGTGCTACCCGTGAGCGTCAACGGCTGCTCGGTGAGCGCGGCACCAGCGCCGCGGAGCTCGTCGACTACGAGCGGCTCGTCGCGCGCTACGGCGTGGAGCTGGAGCGGGCTCGGCGGGAGGCCGCCGCGCGGCTGGCGGGCGAGCTCCAGGGCGCCTTCTCACGGCTCGCGACGGCCTCGCTCTCGCTCGACGTCCGCTTCGAGCCGGGCGGCACGGAGGACATCGAGAGCTTCGAGCGCGAGCTCTACCAGCGGCGAGCCAAAGACCTGGCGCGCGGCTCCGCCAGCTTCGGGCCGCACAAGGACGAGCTCCACGTCGACCTGGACGGTCGCTCCGCGCGACGTCACGCCTCGCAAGGACAGCAGCGCCTGCTCACGCTGGCCTTGAAGTGGGCGGAGCTCGGCTGCGTCCGTCAAGCCTCTGGGCTGCACCCCGTGTTGCTCTTGGACGACGTCTCGAGCGAGCTCGACCCGGAGCGGACGGGCGCCGTCTACGCGCTCCTCCGTGAGACGGACAGTCAGGTCTTCGTGACGACCACCCGCCCGGAGCTGCTGGTCACGCCGGGGCTCTCGAAGGGTGAGCGGGCGGACTATCGGCTCTTGGCGGGCGCGCTCCACGGAGGCTGAAAGCGGGGCTGCCGGGTTGCTGCTCGGGGCGGTCAAGAGTAGCCTTTCGGCGATTTTTCCCGCAGAACCATCGAGGACCCGCTTGAGCGAAGTAACCCTGCCCGAGGCGCCCGCGGCGCCTGGCTCCGACTACAATTCCGGAAACATCCAGGTGCTCGAGGGGCTGGAGGCCGTGCGCAAGCGACCCGGCATGTACATCGGGGACGTGCACGACGGCTCCGCGCTCCATCACTTGGTGTGGGAGGTCGTCGACAACTCCGTGGACGAGCACCTCGGCGGCTACTGCGATCGCGTGGACATCGTGGTGCACCGCGACGGCAGCGTCAGCGTCAGCGACAACGGGCGCGGCATCCCGGTGGACATGCACGAGAAGGGCGTCAGCGCCGCGGAGCTGGTGATGACCGTGCTGCACGCTGGAGGAAAATTCGATCACTCGAGCTACAAGGTGAGCGCGGGGCTGCACGGCGTGGGTGTCAGCGCGGTCAACGCCGTGAGTGAGCTGCTCCAGCTCGAGATCAAGCGCGACGGCAGGGTGTGGCGCCAGGAGTACCGCAGGGGGATCCCCCAGGGGCCCATCACCGCCGGGGAGGCGTCCAGCGAGCGCGGCACCAAGGTGACCTTCAAGCCGGACGCGGAGATCTTCACCAGCCTGGAGTTCAGCTTCGAGATCTTGATGCAGCGGGTCCGAGAGCTGGCCTTCCTCAATTCCGGGCTCACCATGAACCTGGTGGACGAGCGCGGTGGCGGCCGCAAAGAGAGCTTCGTCTTCAAGGGCGGCATCCAGGAATTCGTGCACCTCTTGGCGCAGACCAAGGAGCCCGTCCACGAGGACGTCATCGCCTTCCTCGCGGAGATGCCCGCCGCGGACGGCAAGCAGGCCTCCGTCCTGGTGGACGTGGCCCTGCAGTGGACCAGCAGCTACACCGAGCAGGTCTTCTGCTACACGAACAACGTCTTCAACAAAGAGGGCGGCACGCACCTCACGGGGCTGCGCTCGGCGCTCACCCGCACGCTCAACCAGTACGGCTCGCAGGCGGGCCTGTTCAAGGACGTCAAGGCGGGGCTCGCGGGCGAAGACACGCGCGAGGGGCTCGTCTGCGTCATCCACGTCAAGCACCCGGACCCGAGCTTCGACTCGCAGACCAAGAGCAAGCTCGTCTCGAGCGAGGTCAAGGGGCTCGTGGAGAACGCCGTCACCGAGCACCTCGGTCGGTACCTGGAAGAGCACCCCCAGTCCGCCCAGAAGATCGTGGACAAGGCCGTCACGGCGGCCAAGGCGCGGGAGGCGGCACGCAAGGCGCGGGAGGTGGTGCGCAAGGGCGTGATGGATCTCACCACCTTGAGCGGCAAGCTCGCGGACTGCCAGAGCAAGAACCCGGAAGAGAGCGAGCTTTACATCGTGGAGGGGGAGAGCGCCGGTGGCAGCGCCAAGCAGGGGCGGGACCGGCATTTCCAAGCCATCTTGCCGCTCAAAGGGAAGATCTTGAACGTGGAGCGCGCTCGGCTCGACCGCATGCTCTCCTCCCAAGAGGTGGCCACGCTCATCAGCGCGCTCGGCTGCAGCATCGGTGAAGATGGCCAGTTCGATCTCTCCAAGCTGCGCTACCACAAGATCATCTTGATGACGGACGCGGACGTGGACGGCAGCCACATCCGCACGCTGCTGCTCACCTTCTTCTACCGGCAGATGAAGGGCATCATCGAAGACGGGTACATGTACATCGCGCAGCCGCCGCTCTTTCGCGTGCGCAAGGGCAAGAAGGAGCAGTACCTCAAAGATCACGCCGCGCTCGACAAGTACCTCCTCGAGAACTCGGTGGAGGGGCTCACGGTCCAGGCGGCGCGAGGCCCAGCGGTGTCGGGCCGGCCGCTGTATGAGCTGGCGCGGCGCCTGAAGGCCCAGCGCGCCCTGCTCACCAAGCTGGACCGTCACTGTGACGCGCGCGCGCTCGCCGTGCTCCTGAGGCTCGGCGGTCTCCAGCCCGAGCAGCTCCGCGACGCGGCCAAGGTGGAGGAGCTGGCCCGGCGGCTCGAGGCGGAGCTCACGCAGCGCCACCCGGAGCTGACGCCGCTGCGGGCGGAGGTGGAGACCCAGGCCTCTGGGGAGGCGCGCCTGCTCGTGCACTTCCGGCCCGGGGCCTCCAGCAAGCAGGCCATCATCGACGTCGGCTTGCTCGCCGGGCCGGACTTCGAGGAGCTGATGAGCGTGGAGGACGACATCCGCTCGCTCGGGCCGGCCCCGTACCGCGCCTGGACCGAGCAGAGCGAGCCGGTGGAGCTGGCGGACTCCGAGGCGCTCCAGGGCTACCTGGAGGAGCGCGGGCGCAAGGGGGTGCAGCAGACGCGCTACAAGGGCCTCGGTGAGATGAACGCCTCGGAGCTGTGGGAGACCACGATGAACCCGGACGCGCGCACGCTCCTGCAGGTCAAGCTCAGTGACTCCGTGGACACCGATAGTTTGTTCAGTGTCCTCATGGGAGACCAGGTGGAGCCCCGCCGGCAGTTCATCGAGCAGAACGCTCTGAGCGTCCGGAATCTGGACATCTGAGGGAGATTGAGGCTCACTTGGGGGGCCGCGGTGCTGGCGCCAGCAGCGGCTCCTCCTTCGATGCGGCTTGCCCTCGGGTTCGCCGGCTTCTCCAATACGGCGCGCTTTCCTGAGGTGGTACTATGAACAAAGCTCTGAAATTGGTCCTCGGCGTGGGTATCGCGGCCTTTGCGTTCGGCACGCTGCAAGGCTGCAGTGACGACGACGACGGCAAGAAGGCGAACGGTGGCAGCGCGGGCAGCGCGGGCAGCGCGGGCAGCGCGGGCAGCGCGGGCAGCGCAGGCTCCGGGGGTGACAGCGGCGCCGGTGGCACGGCGGGCTCGGGTGGCAGCGCGGGCAGCGCGGGCACCGCGGGCACGGGTGGCGGCGGACAGACCGTGACGTGTGGGACCAGCACCTGCGAGGGCGGCAACATCGCAGGCGCGCTGGACCTCGCGCCCTGCTGCCCCACGGAAGCGCCCGATAGCTGCGGCATCGATCTGACGCCCGTCAACGGGCTCATCCCCGCCATCCCCGCCGGCTGCGCCGCGCGCAACCAGCCGGGTGACGCGGACGTGGACTGCCCCGCGCAGACGCTCACCACGCCGGCCGGCAACTTCGCGCTCCCCGGCTGCTGCCGCCCGAGCGGTCAGTGCGGCAACGTCGTCGACCTCACGTCCCTCTCGCCCACGCTGAACTTCGGCTGCATGGACGGCGCCATGTTCGCTGACGGCGGCGCGCCCGTCTCTTGCGGCGGCGGCAGCGGTGGCGCCGGCGGCGGCGGCGGCGCAGCGGGCGGCGGCAACGCTGGCGCGGCGGGCGGCGGCAACGCTGGCGCGGCGGGCGGCGGCAACGCCGGCGCGGCGGGCGGCGGCAACGCCGGCGCAGGCGGCTCTGGCGGCAGCCCCTGAGCGAGCTCAGGAGCCAACGCCTCCCTCGAGCGCCCCGGGTCACCTCGGGGCGCTCGGCGTTGGTGCGCTCGAAGGGCACGCGAGCCAGCCACCCCGAGGACGCGAGCCTCTGCTAGCCTCCCCGGACGATGAGCGCAGCCACGGCTTCCCACCGCGCCGCCCGCTGGCGCTGGCTCCTCGGGGTCCTGGCGCTCATCTTCGGCGTCCTCAGCGTGCTGAGCGGCGGGCGCGTGTTGTTCGGGGATGAGGCGTCGCGGCTGGCGGCGGGCCACGTGGTGCCCTTCGTGCTCGTGTTCAACTTCGGCGGCGGGTTCGTCTACGCTCTCGCCGGCGTGGCCATCCTCTCGGGGCGATCCTGGAGTCTCTGGCTGGCGCGAGCCCTCGCCGCCAGCACGCTCGTGGTCTTCGCCTTGCTGGGCGTCCATGTGCTGCGCGGCGGCGCGCATGAGCTGCGCACGCTGCTGGCGATGAGCGTTCGCTCGGCCTTCTGGCTCGGCCAGGCGCTGCTGCTGCCGCGCTGGCTCGGCAGCGCCCGCTGAGCCACGCCGTGGAGGGGCGCGAACGGATCGCCTCGGCCACCAGGTCGGTTAGGCTCGGCTCCCATGGCGACGACCAAGGGCATGAACTTCGTCAACGCCCGGGCCTTCTGCGAGCAGCTCCATGGCGCGGACGCCTGGGAGCGCGTGCTCGCGCGGCTCGCTCCATCGGATGCCGAGGTTTTGCGGAGCGTGGTCGGTATCGGCTGGTACGAGCTGGCGCTCTACGCGCGGATGATCCGCGCCATCGATCTCGGCCTCGGCCAGGGTGATCTCGCGCTGCTGCCGGCGCTCGGTCGCTTCGAGGCCGAGCAGGACATGAAGCTCATCTACCGGGTGTTCTTCCGGCTGGCCAACCCGGCCTACGCCATCGAGAAGATGATGGACTACTGGCGACGCTTCCACGACACCGGCGTGTGGCACGTCACGCGGCAGTCGCCGAAATCCGTGTCGGGGACGCTCGAAGACTGGGGCGTCGTCGATGAGGCGCTGTGCCTCGAGCTGACCGGCTACTTGCCGCGCGTCATCGAGCTGGTGGGTGGCAGGAACGCGGTCATGGCGCACCCACGGTGCCGCGGGCGCGGTCACGTGAGCTGCGTCTACGAGCTGACCTGGGACTGAGCCACCCGCGCTGGGCCTCCCGTCACCGTGATGGACCGAGCCTCCACCGAACTGCTAGATTGGGCTCGCGGCCCCATCGTGCTCGCTGACTGGCGGGGTTGGCTGGTTCAGGGTCAGCGGTTCAGCCTAGAGAGGGAGTATGTCCGTGAACAAGATCTTGGGAGCACTGCTCCTCCTGGCGAGCGCAGGCGCCGCCCTCGGGTGCGGCCACGAGACGAAGAAGGCCTACGCCACCATCGAGAAGGACTCGGCCTTGAGCGCCGCGGAGGCCCTGCAGAAGATGGGCAGCGCGTCGTGGCTCTTCATGCTGGACAAGGACAAAGAATTTTCGGCGAGCCAGCGGGAGGACGGCAAGTACCTGGTGCAAGCCAAGGTGACGGACTCTTTCTCCGGCACCACGCTCACCGCCGAGAATTTCCTGCGCATCACGATGTTGATCGACGCGAAGTACCTGTGGCGGTTCATGCGCGCCGGGGAGAAGCGCGGGCTCGAGGAGGTCGTGCTGTCGCACTGGATCACGGCCACGGACAAGCTCGAGCTCTACCGGGTGCGCCTCAGCGTGGCCCAGCTCGACGCCCAGGTCCCCGCGTGGCGGACGGCCGACCCGTTCAGCGTCGGGGAGCATGACGTCCTCGACGAAGAGGACGCCCTCGCCGTCGAGCGGAAGATCCCGGAGGTGTGGACCGTGGAGGTCAACAACCGTGATCAGATCACCATCGGCGGCAAGTAGCGCCCCGAGCACCGCTAGCACCGCTCTCGCTCTCGCTCTCGCTCTCGAGGTAGAGGAGGCTCACCTCTCCTCCCTTGGGGCTCCCCCGATTTCTTGGACACCTTGGTGACGCAGCGTTCTCGGCCTCGAGCGCCTCCAGCTCCTTCTCGGCGGGGGTCTGGTAGCCGAGGGACGAGTGCAGGCGCGTAGCGCGTGCTCACCGCCCTTGCATGGGCGGCGTCACCGTGCCGGCGGGGACCGCGATCAGGCCGGCGCAGTGGGCGTGACCGCTCGCGCGCTGGCCGCGTGCGCGGCTCTTCACGCGGCTGGCACCAGCGCGCTCAGCGCCTGCCGGGCAACCTCTCCCCGAGCCAGACGAGGGAGGATGTCGGCGAGGTACTCCATCGGGTTGAGACCGGCGAGAGGACAGGTGGCGAGGAGGGAGTGGCTCCGCCCGGTGAAGATCTTTCCGGAAAGTCTGCCGCTACGCATCCCGGTCGTCGTCGGTCCCACTGCGGAAGTCGTGTTCGAGGGCGTGCGGTACTCCATGCCGCCGAAGGCTGCTCACGTCGCGGGGACGCCGTTCCTCTACGAGCGCGAGGTTCACATCGTCGCCGGACGCTTCGAGGCCCGGCATCGCCGGCGCGCGAAGGGCGATCCTCCCGCGCCCCTACCAGAGCACCGCGCCGAGAAGATCGCGGCCGTCCACGGCGCCCGCGCCAA
>CAUJEM010000103.1 GCA_963169915.1 Myxococcota bacterium | reverse complement strand
CTGGCTGGCCCGGGGGGCGATGGCGCGGCAGCGGCGCAGGGTGTCGAGCAGGGAGCGCTCGGTCAGGCCCGCTCGGAGGAGCTGCTGGAGCGCCGCCTCGGGGGGCTGGCTCAGCAGCGGCGGCAGCGTCAGCGAGCGCTCCGCCAGCGCCTCGGCCAGGCTCACGACGTCGAGCAGGTGCCGGACGTCTTCCTCCGGGGCGAGGGGCAGGGAGCAGCCCCAGACGACGGGTGAGCTGCCGTCGATGACCGCGGCGGCGACCGCGCCGGCGCGCTCGGCCAAGATCCGTAGCTCCTCCTCCAGGTTCTCCTCCGCGGAGGCGGGGATGACGCTGGGGCGCTCGGCGGCGCCGACGGCGCGCGCCCCGATGAAGGCCTCGACCAGCGCCTGGAGGCGCCCCTGCCGGAGCTCTCGGTCCGCCGGGGGCTCGTCGAAGCTGACGACGAGCCGCCAAGCGTCCTCGAGCGCGACCCAGACGAGGCGCGGATCTCGCGGCTCACGTCCGCCGAGCTCGAGGCGAGCGTCAGCACCGTCGAGCTCACGGCGGGCGAGCTCGACGAGGCGTAACAAGGGGGCGTCGCGCGTCACCGGCGCAGCCTAGCCAAAGGTGCCCGGCGCCGGGAGCCCTGCCGCAGCGAGCTCGCCGCGCCGCCCTGGGGCTCGCTCGCGCACGCCCTAGCGGCGCCTCGGCGCGAAGCGGTCGTCCCAGCGCCGCAGCTCGTCGAAGAGCGCTCGGCCGAAGGGGGTGGGGCGCGCGTGCTCGAGCAGCGTCACGGTGCCCTCGTGGTTGCCTTGCAGGATCTTCCGAAAGCGCTCCTGAAAGCGCGGCTGCGCCGACAGTGGGTGTCCCGTGGCCTCGAGCTGCTCATACAGGCAGGCGACGGGGATGAAGGCATGGACCGCGAGCAGGACGCCATGCAGGGGCCGTGGGTCTGGCCGTACGGGTGATGGGTAGAGCGGGAAGAAGGCGTTCTCCAGCACGCCATCGAGGTGAAACTGCGCGTTGATCTTGTTGTGAGAAAACTCGTGGATGAGCGCCTCGCTCAGGGTGAGCGGGTCGGGGTGCAAGGTCAGGTAGAGCTGCCCGATGCACTCGCCGTAGGAGGCCGAGAGGTGCCGCTCGGGATCGTAGCCCACGGGGACGATGGTCTGCATCACCCAGCGGAGCTCCTGCCCTAGCGCCGGCAGGTGAGCGTCCACCAGCGCCAGCGCCGCGCGCAGCGCCTCTATCCACTCTTGCGCCGAGCGCTCGCCCAAGTCCAGGGCGTTGCCGAGCTTGTCGGGGTGCGCCTCCTCCGCCCAGAGCGGGTTGTTGTCTGCCAGCGCCAGCACGAGCTCGCCCTCGATGGGAACGTAGGGGCGCCGGGTCGCTCCGCCCTCTGGCAGGCGCCAGCGGTCCACGTCGCCGAGGGGCAAGCGCACGCGCTCGGCGCCGCGCTCGAGGCTCAGCGCGCCCGGCTCGAAGCCGAGCTGCCAGCCCGGGGGCAGCGTCAGCTCCAGGTTGGCGCTGAGCGAGAGCTGCCGAGGCGGCGCGGCGGCCAGGCGCACCCCGCCGGGAGGCAGCGCGTCGGCCAGCGTGAGCTCGAGCGCGATGAGGGCCGTCAGCTCCGTCAACCAGGCGTCGAGCTTCTGGACGTCGCCGTCGCCGTAGAGCTCTCGGTGCAAGCAGTACACCAGCGTGGAGTGCGTCACGCGCCGCGCGATCGCGAACGGCAGCGATGGCTGGCGGTCACGCAGGAGCCGCTCCACGCTGGCTCGTAGCTGGCCGAAATCGTCGAAGAGCGGTGCGGGGAAGCGCCCCATGGGCAGCTCGAACAGCAACTTCAGCGTGTGCTTGAGGTGTTGACCGAGCAGCCGCCGCGTCGTGGTGGAGCCGGGTTGGGGGACGGTGAGATCCAGCAGCGTGGCCACGGCGGACGAGCCTAGGGCGCGGCGCGCCTGCCGTCACCTCCTCGCCCCGGCTTGACCAGCGCCCCTTCGCCCTGAACCATGCGAGCCATGAGCTCGAGCTCGCGTGAACGGGGCGCCGTCGTCGGCGCGCTGGTGCTGCTCATCCTCGGGATCGTGTGGTTTCAAGCGCGAGGGCTCTCCAGCCTCTTGGGGCAGGCGCTCACCCCCGGCCTCGCGCCGAGCAGGGCGCCCGCGGCGACGGCGGTGGCTGCGGCGCCGCGTCGCGAGCGCAGCGCGCGGGCCATCTTGGAGCGACGGCCCTTCGACTCCACCCTTGCCGCCGCGAGCGCCGAGGGGGCAGCGCCGCCCGAGGGCCCCGTCGCCCATCACCCGCTCGAGGTGCCGCTGTGCGCGGACGTCTCGCTCAGCCTGGTGAGTGAAGAGCGCGACGCGCGGGAGTCCGCCGCGATCTTGGCCGTCGGCGGCGCCGCCGCCCAGCGCCTCCGCCCGGGCGAGCGGCTCGGGGAGTACACGCTCGTCTACGCTGGCGACAACCCGCGGTACGGCTCCCCCGCCGCGTGGCTGGAGCGAGACGGCCAGCTCTGCCAGCTGCTCTTGTTCCGAGGCGGGGTGCCGACGCCGGTGCCCGCGCCGTCGGCGGTAGCCGCCACCGTGAGCGAGCGTGCGCCGGCACGGCTCGAGAGCCTCCGCACCCTCTCGGAGGGCGTGGTCTCCCTCGACCGCTCCGAGGTCGAGGTGCTGCTGGCGCGGACCGAGGAGCTGGCGCCCTCCGAGCGATACCTGGTCGAGCGCAGCGGTGAGGAGGTCGTCGGCATGCGGCTGTTCCGCGTCACCTCTGGTGGGCTCTTGGCGCAGCTCGGGCTGCGCTCCGGGGACAGGCTGGAGAGCGTGGGCGGGGTGCCGGCGGAGAGCCGGGAGCGGCTGCTCGAGGGCTACTCTGGGCTGAGGACATCGGGTAGCGTCAAGCTCCAGATCACCCGCAAGGGTGCGCCCTTGGAGCTGGTCATCCAGGTGCGTTGACGTCCGCGTCCAGGAGCCCGCTCATGCTAAGCCGCCTCGATCCCAAAGCTTGTCTGGTGCTGGTCATCGACATCCAAGAGCGGCTCTCCGTCGCCATGCCGGACGAGCAGCTCGCGCTCACGCTGCGCGCGACGCGGCTGCTGTTGGAAGGCGCGGAGCGGCTGGGGGTCGCGGGCATCGCCACCGAGCAGTACCCGAAGGGGCTCGGCGCCACGCTGCCGGAGGTGGCAGACTCCCTGGACCGCATCGCGGCGCCGCGGATCGAGAAGCTGAGCTTCAGCGCGTGTGGAGCGCCCGCGTTCCTCGAAGCGCTCGAGGCCACGGGCCGTCGCCAGGTGGTGATCGTCGGGATGGAGACGCACGTCTGCGTCTTCCAGACGGTGCGAGATCTGGTGGCGCGTGGCCTGGAGGTGTGGGTGCCCATCGACGGCGTCGCGTCGCGTCGCACCGATCATCGGGAGGCGGGGCTCGCCATGATTGAGCACGCGGGCGGGCGCCGCACCACGGCCGAGTCGGTCGTCTTCGACTGGCTCGGGGCCGCCGGCAGCGAGGACTTCAAGGCGCTCAGCAAGCTCATGCGCTGAGCGCGCCCGAAGCTGCTAGGCTTGGACCCATGCCGAGGCGCGCGCGATGGCTGGGGTGGTGGTGTGGGCTCTCACTCGTCGGGTGCGGCGCGGGCGACGCGGAGCCGTGGCTCGGGAGCTCCCAGCAAGCCGTCCGAGCGCCGCTCGTCGAGGCGCACTGTAGCGTCCAGGTCACGGGCGTCGGCCTGCTCCAGCTCGAGGAGGACTACCTCCCGCACGTGGTCAACTGCGAGAACGGCGGCGCTGGGCTGGAGGCGCTGAAGGCGCAGGCCATCGCCGCGCGGTCCGTCGCCTACTATGGCATCGCCACCCAGGGGGAGATCTGCGACGGGCAGGGTTGCCAGGTGTATAGCTGCGGGCGGGAGCCCGGGGCGCTGGTGAGAGAGGCCGTCCGAGCCACCGCCGGGCTCTACCTCGCCTACGACTCCATGCTCACCTACGGCTTCTACGTCGACGGAGATCGCAACACGGCGCCCCCCACCTGCGTCGGCGCCGCCAGCGCCCCACGTGAGAAGTACGTCACCTACAACGAGGGCAAGTCCGGCGCGGGGGTCGCGATGACGACGCTCGGCTACATCCCGGCGGGGCAGCCCATCTTCGGCCAGAACCGCGGCTGCATGAGCCAGTGGGGCGCGCGCTGCCTCGAGAGCCAGCGCGGCTACGACTACGAGCGCATCTTGAGGTTTTATTACGGGGAGGACATCGCGCTCCTGCGCGCGGAGGGGCCCTGCGTGCCGGGCGGCGCGGGCGGCGCGGGCGGCGCGGGCGGCGGGAGCGGTGGGGCTGGTGGCGCGGCAGCAGGCGGCGCAGGCGGAGGCGGAGCGAGCGGCGCCGGTGCCGCGGCCGGCGGCGCTGGTGCGAGCGGGGTGGGCGCAGCGGGCGCCGGGGGGCTGGAGCCGGGCGAGCAGGCGGGGGGAGCCGGAGGTCGGGCCGGCGCGGCCGCTGCGCCCCGTGAGGACGCCGAGGCGTCGGCGAGCTGCGGCCTGGCGGCGCCCGGCGCCACGGGCACCGCCGTGGGCTGGCTCGCGCTCACGCTGCTCGCGCTCTGGCGCCGCCGAGCGTGACAAGGTGCGCGCCTCGTTGGAACATGCCGCGCATGACGACCCCGCTGTGGTGCCTCTTGATCGGCGTCTGCCTGCCTTACGTCTGGTCGGTGGCGAGCGTGTCCGAGCGCAAGAAGCAGTTCGACGCCATCGACAACAAGCTCCCGCGGCTGCAGCAGGCGCAGCTCACCGGCTTGGGGGCTCGCGCCATGGGGGCGCACGCCAACGCCTTCGAGGCGCTCGCATCTTTCGCTCCAGCGGTGCTCGTCGCGCACGTCGTGCAGGCGGAGCCGCTCTGGATGACTCGCCTGGCGCTCGTCTGGGTGGTGGCGCGCGTGTTTCATGGGGTGGCGTACCTGCTGGACGCCGACAAGCTGCGCTCCCTCGCGTTCACGCTGGGCATCGCCGCGACCCTCGGCTTGTTCGTCCTGGCCGCGCAGGCGTAGCCAGCGCTCTCCAGTCGGCTGGCACCGCGGTCGCGAGCCCGGCCCGAGCGCCTTGCCAAAATGACAAGACACTCGCAAGTTGTCAAGCTCATGTCATAGTGTCGCCATGGCTGATGCCGTGACAGGGCCAGTGTGTGCTCCGCCGCTGGTGCCGGAGCTCGGGGAAATCACCGTGCTGGTCGTGGACGACGAGCCGGCCAACCTCACGTCCCTGGAGAAGATCTTTCAGCGGGAGGGCCTGCGCGTGCTCACGGCAGAGCACGCCAAGCGCGCCTTGGAGCTGCTCCGTCGACACAAGGTGGAGGTGGTGCTCACGGACCTCATGATGCCGGGGTCGAGCGGCGCGGAGCTGCTGCGCGCCGTCAAGGAGCTGTCTCCGGACACGGAGGTAGTGCTCATGACGGCGTACGGTACGGTCGAGACCGCCGTGCAGGCCATGCGGGAGGGCGCCTACGACTTCGTGGAGAAGCCACTGTCGCGCGCCAACATCGTCAAGAGCGTGCGCAAGGCGGCGGAGCGCGCGCGGCTCGTCGCGGAGAACCGCTCCCTCAAGAAGGAGCTCGAGCTATACACCACCCGAGAGATCGTCGGTCAATCCATGGCGCTGCGCCGGGTGCTGGACGTGGCAGCGCAGGCGGCGCCGTCGAGCGCCACCGTGCTCATCTTGGGTGAGAGCGGGACGGGCAAAGAGCTGCTGGCGCGCTTCATTCATGGCCGCAGCCAGCGCGCGGCGCGCCCCTTCGTCGCGGTCAACTGCGCGGCGCTGCCGGAGAGCATCCTCGAGGCGGAGCTGTTCGGCCATGAGCGCGGCGCCTTCACCGGCGCGGTCGCGCGGCGTGAGGGGCGCTTCGCGCGAGCCCGCGGCGGCACCATCTTCCTCGACGAGATCGGCGAGCTGAGCCCCCAGGTGCAGGTCAAGCTGCTGCGCGTGCTGCAAGAGGGGGAGTACGAGCCCGTGGGAGGGGACACGGTCCGCGCGGACGTGCGCGTCGTGGCCGCGACGAACCGTGACTTGCAGGCCGAGGTCAGCGCGGGGCGCTTCCGAGAGGACCTCTACTACCGGCTCAACGTGATCTCCATCTTGGCGCCGCCGCTCCGCGCTCGGCGGGAAGACATCGCGCTCTTGGTGGACCACTTCATCGGCGTGTACTGCAAGAAAAATGGGCGGGCGCGGCTCAGCGTCAGCCCCGCGGCGCAAGCCAAGCTCGAAGACTACGGCTGGCCCGGCAACGTCCGTGAGCTCGAGAACGTCATCGAGCGCGCCGCCGTGCTATGTCCGGGAGAGCGCCTCGAGGTCACGGATCTGCCGGAGCCCGTGGCTCGCGCGGAGGCGGGCGCCCCCGACGCGCTGACCATCGCCATCGGGACCCCCCTCGATCAGGTGGAGGCGCGCCTCATCCGCGAGACCCTGGCGCACACCCACGGCGACAAGGGGCTCGCGGCGCAGCTGCTCGGGATCTCGACGCGCACCATCTACCGCAAGCTCGGGGAGGACGGCTGAGCGCGGTGGCGGAGCGCTCCCCGCGACGGGTGAGCCACCCCACGCCTCGCAGGGGCTCGTGCCAAAATGGCAAAGGAGCTGAGCTCTCGCCCACCCACCTGCCAAGCTGTCTAGTGCTCGGTGCGGGAATTCCTGGAAAATCTCCAAGATTTCATGAACTTGATTTGTGCGTTGCCGCTGGCATGGGTTTCGCTCATAAGGCAACGCCCCATTGGCCTTCGATCAGCTCATCCAGAAATACTTCGCGGTCCCCATCGCGGGCTTGACCGTGCTCGTCGCGTACTACCAGGCGAGCGGCGTCAGTCAGCTCTTGGGCGCGCTGCTGCTCGCGCCGCCAGCGGCTTCCACCGGGGCCAAGGGGCCGCGCACCACCGCGGAGCTGACGGCGCAGCTCGGAGCCCCGGAGGAGAGCCGCCGTGACCGCTCGGGGAGCGCCATCCTCTCGCGCAACCCCTTCGACTCAGTGACGGGGCCGCTCGACGCCAAGCCGCTGGAGGACAGCCTGCCCACCCCAACCCACCAGGCGCCGGATCTCTCCGATCCGCTGAGCGCCAGCGCGTGCGAGGGCATCAACGTCCTGATCGTCACCGAGAGCCATGACCCGCTCTGGTCGCTCGCGGCCATCCAGGGGCCGGGGGAGTCCGCGCCGAAGATGCGCCGCATCGGTGACGACGTGGGGGGCCGGCAGGTGGCCTACATCGGCTACAACCCGCGGGAGGCCACGCCCTCCGTCTGGTTCGAGGGTGGGCCGCAGCTCTGCCAGGCCATGCTGTTCCGCAAGGGCCCGCCCGCCGCGGCGGCGCCCACGGTGAGCGCCAGGCCCGCGGCCGGTCCCGCCGCGAAGGGCGCTCCGAGCGCGCTCCAGACGGAGATCGCCTCCAAGATCCAGCGTGTGAGCGACACCGAGTTCAACGTGGATCGCGCGGTGGTCGACAAGATCTTGGAAAACCAAGCGGAGCTGATGAAGTCCGCGAGGATCGTGCCGGAGCAGGAGAACGGCAAGGTGGTAGGCATCCGCATGTTCGGGATCCGCCCGGACAGCCTGCTCGGAAAGCTAGGCATC
>CAUJEM010000102.1 GCA_963169915.1 Myxococcota bacterium | reverse complement strand
CAGGCCTTCAAGATGATCCTCTCCAGCCCCAAGGTGAAGGGCATCTTCGTCAACATCTTCGGTGGGATCATGAAGTGCGACGTCATCGCCGAGGGCGTGGTGGCCGCCACCAAGGAGCTGGGCCTCACCGTGCCGCTGGTGGTGCGTTTAGAGGGCACGAACGTGGAGCGTGGCCAGCAGATCCTCCAGGAGAGCGGGCTGCGCATCCAAGCCGCCAGTGACATGGCGGACGGCGCCGCCAAGATTGTGGCCGCCGTGAGGGCCGCCTGAGCCAGGGGTGAACGGAGTCAGCCATGAGCATCCTCGTCAACAAGAACACCCGCGTCGTCGTCCAAGGCATCACCGGCTCGGCCGGCTCGTTCCACGCTCGGCAGTGCGCCCTCTACGGCACCAACGTCGTGGCTGGGAGCACCCCGAACCGCGGCGGTGAGAGCTTCGCCGCGGAGGGGCCGAGCGGCGCCAAGCTCTCCATCCCCGTGTTCGACACCGTGGCGGAGGCCGTGAAGCAAACGGGCGCCGACACCTCGTGCATCTTCGTCCCGGCGCTCGGCGCGGCCGACGCCATCGTGGAGGCCATCGACGCCGGCTGCCAGCTCGTCATCTGCATCACCGAGGGCATCCCGGTGATGGACATGGTGCGCGTGCGCCGCGTCCTCGAGGGCAGCCGCGCCAAGCTCGTGGGCCCCAACTGCCCCGGCGTCATCACGCCCGGTGAGTGTAAGATCGGCATCATGCCGGGGCATATCCACCTCCCCGGCAGGGTCGGCGTCGTCTCACGCTCGGGCACGCTGACCTATGAGGCGGTGGGGCAGCTCACCGCGCTCGGCTTGGGCCAGTCCACCTGCGTGGGCATCGGGGGCGACCCGGTGGGGGGCATGGACTTCGTGGACGTGCTGGAGCTGTTCAACGCAGACCCAGACACGGAGGCGGTGATGATGATGGGGGAGATCGGCGGCAACGCCGAGGAGCGCGCCGCCGCCTACATCAAGGCCCACATGAAGAAGCCGGTCGCCGCCTTCATCGCGGGCGCCACGGCCCCGCCCGGCAAGCGCATGGGCCACGCCGGCGCCATCATCTCTGGCGGTAAGGGCACGGCGAAGGACAAGTTCGCCGCGCTCGAGGCCGCTGGCGTCAAAGTGACCACCTCACCCTCGGCGATGGGCACGACTCTCAAGAGCCTGCTCTGAGCCTTCACCCTGGTTTTTCATCTACCCACGGCGTGGCCCTCGGCACGCACCGGAGACCCTCCCCATGGCCATTCAGCGTACGCTCTGCATCATCAAACCCGACGCGGTCGAGAAGAAGAAGCAAGGTGCCATCTTGCAGCACCTGCTGGACGCCGGCTTCGACATCCTGGCCATGCGCCAGCTCACCCTCTCGCGACGGATGGCGGAGGGCTTCTACGCCGTGCACAAGGAGCGCCCCTTCTTCGGGGAGCTCGTGGAGTTCATGACGCGCGGTCCGGTCGTGGTGGTGGCGCTGGAGGGCGAGGACGCCGTCAAGCGCTACCGCGAGGTCATCGGAGCCACGGACCCCGCGGAGGCCGCCCCCGGCACCGTGCGTCAGCTCTACGGCGCCAGCAAGGGTGAGAACGCGGTGCACGGCTCCGACTCGGAGGACAACGGCCGCCAGGAGATCGCCTACTTCTTCGAGGCGCACCAGCTGCTCTGATGTCCACGGGGAGGGAGGGGGAGGGAGCAGAGGGCTCGCTCGCCGAGCAGCGCGCACTTCGGGGGCTACTCCGCTCGGCGCTGACCACGTTTTGGAGCCTGCAGCACCTGCTGCGCTCGCCTCAGGCGAGCGCCAAGCAGGTGGGTCAGCTCCTGCCCGGCGCCTTGGAAGAGGCGCGCCGGGCGCTCGACGCCGCGCGGGCGCTGGCCAAGGTACGACCAGGTCCGCTCGGCCCGGGGCGCGCGGCGCTCGAGCGCTTCTCGGAGCGCCACGTCGCGCAGCTCATCGAGGTGCTCGAGGCGGCGCAGGCCGGGCCCTTCAACACGGTCCGGCGCCTAGCGCTCGAGCGGGCGCTGGCCGAGCTGGGGCCCTCCCTGGCGACCGCCAATCGCCTGGGAGAGTACTGTGACGGCGTCCTCGCCGAGGCGCCTCAGCCGTCGGCCATCGCCCCGCTCATCGAGGGCGCGTTCGCTGAGTCGCCGCGCGCCAGCCAGGTCACCACCGCCGCGCTGCCTTGCTCGCTCACGGTGGCGCCGCAGCTCCCGGAACTCGCCCTCGGCGGGCACACCCTCACCGAGACGCTGGCGCTCATGGCCGCCTGGTGTGGAGAGCACCCGCACGGCGGACACCTCGCCCTCTCGCTCGTGGCGCCCGCGGAGGTCAAGCTGGAGCTGTCCCACGGCCAGCAGGGTCCCGCCGTCGTGAAGCTCCCGCTGCTCTTGCCGCTCACACCGCTCCGTCCGGTGCTCGAGAGCGCCGCCCTCTACCTCGGGTGGACCCTCGAGCTCGGACCTGGCTGGGCGAGCCTCCGCGTGACGGGAGCGGGCTGAAGCGCCGCTGGGCGAGCTCGCTTTACACCGCCGCCGAGGCCGCCTAGCTCCTCGGCTCATGACGGAGACGCTCCAAGCCCACATCGAGGCCGCCTTCGCGGACCGGCAGCTCCTCGAAGAGCCCGCGCACGCCCGCGCGGTGCACGAGGTGATCGCCAAGCTGGACGCCGGGGAGCTGCGCGTCGCCACGCAGCAGGCGCCGGGAGCGTGGACGACGCACGCCTGGATCAAGCAGGCCGTCCTGCTCTACTTCGCGGTCACGAAGATGGTGGAGACGGAGGCCGGCCCGCTCGGCTTCCACGACAAGCTCCCCATCAAGAAGCAGCTCGCGGCGGCGGGCGTGCGCGTGGTGCCCCCCGGGGCCATCCGCTACGGCGCCTTCGTCGCGCGCGGCGCGATCGTGATGCCGGCCTACGTCAACATCGGGGCTCACGTGGGGGCCGGCACCATGGTGGACACCTGGGCCACCGTCGGCTCGTGCGCGCAGATCGGTGAAGGCTGCCACCTCTCGGGCGGCGTCGGCATCGGCGGAGTGCTGGAGCCGCCCGGGGCGCAGCCCGTCATCATCGAAGACGGCTGCTTCATCGGCTCGCGCGCCATCGTCGTCGAGGGCGTCCTCATCGAGCACGAGGCGGTGGTGGGGGCGGGCGTCACGCTGACGGCCTCCACCCCGATCCTGGACGTGACCGGGAGCGAGCCCGTGGAGCTCCGCGGACGTGTACCGGCGCGCTCGGTCGTCATCCCAGGCATGCGCCCCAAGCGCTTCCCCGCCGGGGAGTACCTGACCCCCTGCGCCCTCATCATCGGTCAGCGCAAGCCGAGCACCGACAAAAAGACTAGCCTTAACGCCGCGCTGCGTGACTTCAACGTCCCGGTGTGACCCACCGGGCGGGGGAGGGAGTGCTCCGAGGGGCTTGCCTCGGGGCGCGCTCGGCCGAACGCTCTCCTCGTGACACGCGAGGTGGAGCGGACCGAGGAGCAATGGCGGGAGCTGCTGACCCTGCCCCAATACGCGGTGCTGCGCCAAGGCGGGACCGAGCGGCCGTTCACGGGACGGTACTGGGATCACTTCGCCCCCGGGGAGTACCGCTGCGCCGGCTGCGGCGCCGCGCTGTTCGACGCCGACGCCAAGTACGCGACGAGCTGCGGCTGGCCCAGCTTCACCCGGGCGCTCGACCCGGCCCGCGTCGAGGAGCGACCGGACCTCCCCCACGGCCTCTGGCGCGTGGAGGTGCTGTGCCGGAGCTGCGGCGGGCACCTGGGGCACGTGTTCCCCGACGGCCCGGAGCCGACCGGCCTACGGTACTGCATCAATTCCGCCAGCCTGGTCTTTCACGCGCGGTAGCCCGCCTCGGCGGCACCACGTGAGCGAGGGCTCCAGCCAGCCCCTTGACACGTATCACGTCGTGATACATTGTGTCACTAGGTGACACCAATGGCCGACGACACGGAGAAGAAGGAGCGCGTGCTCCACACGCGGATCCCGGCGGTCCTCGAGGGGGAGCTCAAGGCGGCCGCCTCGGCGCTGCGCGTCCCGGTCTCCAACCTGGTGCGGACCATCCTGGAGGACGCCGTCAAGCTCGCCGACCGCGCGAGTGAGCGCGTGGAGGACCGCCTGAGCAAGACCGCGCAGAGCGTCCACCAGGAGCGTGGCCGCTTGCGGCGCGCCGTCGAGCGCCTCAACCCGCTCGCGGACGTGGTGGCCTACCAGCCAGTCGTGATCGCGCAGGCCTCCACCTGCGCGCGCTGTGGCGCTGGGCTGGAGGCGGGCGAGCCCGCGGGCCTCGCCGTGCGCAGCCGCCCCGGGCCGCCGCTCTTCGTCTGCCAAGAGTGCCAGCCCAGGCCCAAGCCGTAGCACACGGCCCCTCCCTGAACCCCTGGCGCGCCGCCACGACGCGCCGCATGCACCCCGACACGAGAGGACTGAACCATGACCCAAGCATCATCTCCCACCCCCACCACGCAGCAGCCTCAAGACCTCGTGGACGCCGTCGTGGACATCGGCGCCAGCTGGGCCCGCTACGGCCTCTCCGTCGGTAAGCTCGCGCTCCAGACGAGCGCGCGCACCCTGGAGACCACGGCCGCGGTGCTGGGTGATCTCGCGAAGAGCTTCGAGCAGCCGGCGGGCAGCGCGGCGCCGACACGCGACGCAGCGGCGGCCACCGAGCCCACGCACGGCGCCGACGCCAGCCCTGCCAAAGCGCTCGAGGCCGCCTCACGCTGAGCCGGCGCGCAGCGGCGGAGGTCGCCCTCCGCGCTACGCTCGAGCCCAAAGGGGGGGTGCGGTTCGCCGCTGCCCGGCTCGCGAGGCGCACCACGGGCTCGCGCGCCGCTATGGTACGCTGAGCGCGCGGGAGCGCCCCTCCAGCGCTCCCGCGCACGGTCAGCATGCTCGAAGCAGGAACGACGCTCGACGAACGCTACGTCCTGGAGCTGCTCCTCGGCCGCGGCGGGCAGGCGAGCGTCTGGCGCGTGCGCGATCGGGTGAGCGGAGAGCTCCGCGCGCTCAAGATCCTATCCCTCCACGGGGCTCATCCCACGAGCCTGGAGCGCGCGCGGAGAGAGGCTCGCAGCCTCGTCGCCGTGGAGCACCCCTCGGTGGTGCGCTGCTACGGCCTGTTCGAAGATCCGCGGCGGGAGCTCTTGGCCTTGGTGCTGGAGTACGTCGTGGGCACCACGCTCTCGGCGGCGCTCGAGCGGGGGCAGCTCTCCGCGGCGGCCCGTGAGCACGCTGCCTTGCACCTCGCGCGGGCGCTCGCCCACTGTCACGCGCGCGGCATCGTCCACCGGGACCTCAAGCCGAGCAACGTGATGCTCGGCGAGGGGTTCACGGAGGCTCCGGAGGCGGGCGAGCACATCAAGCTCCTCGACTTCGGGATCGCGACGGCCAGCGGCAACCCCGAGCCCATGACGCGCCTCGGAGTGGAGGTCGGCACGCGCCTCTACATGGCGCCGGAGCGGCTCATGCCGAGCTGGTTCCCAGAGGGCTCCGGAGATCTGCCGGCGTCGGACGTCTTCTCGTGGGGGGTCGTGGCGCACCAGCTGCTCACCGGGCGCCACCCGCTCCGGAGCCCGTGGCCGGAGCGTGACGAGGAGCTCGCGCTGGCGTACCGCCACCGCGCTCCCGTCGAGCTCACGAGCAGCTCGGCGGGGTGGCGCGCCGTCCTCGAGCGCGCGCTCACCTTCACTCCCGAGCAGCGGCCGCGGAGCGCGGCGGAGCTGCTCTCGACGCTCGAGCCCAGTCACGGCGTCACGACGCTGGCGGCGCTCCCCCTCGCCCCAGCGACGCGGGCGCACGCCGGGCTCCTGCGCGCCGAGGCCGTCACGGCGGCGACCTTGCCTGGCGCCACCGAGGGCTACCCGGGGCCTCCCTCGCTCACCCAGCCGAGCGCCCGCGCGCCCGCGCTCTTGGGTCCTCCGTACTCCTCGCTGCCTCCATCGCCTCACGTCGAGATCCCACCCGCGCCCCCTCGATCAGGGGCTCGCCCGCGCTCGCCCGCGCTCGCCCTCGGGCTGGGGCTCGCCGCGCTCGTGGCCTCCCTGGTCGTCGTGCTGGTCGGCTGGAGGGGCTGGACGGCGTGGCGCGCCGCCGCCCAACCCGCGGACCAGCTCGAGCTCCCCTCGTCCGCTCCGAACCCCAGCCTCACCCTCGAGCTCCCACCGCCCGAGCCGGCGCCAGCTCCCTCGCCCTGGCGCCACTACGTCTGTGACTGCTCGGGCCCCGTGAAGCCGGAGAGCTGTCGTGACCTCCCGCGCGACCTGCCGCCAGGGGAGCGCTGGGACTTCACACCCAGCTGGGTCTCTCGCGCGGACGAGCCCACCAAGAACGTCCTCACCCAGCACCCCGATGCCACGCTGTGCGCGGCGACGCGCGCGGGGGCGACGCGCTGCTGGCGGCTCGCCGACGAGCGCGACAGGGCGCCGCTCCGGGTGACGACCGAGGACGTGACCACCCAGTCGCTCACCATCACCGTCCTCAGCGCCTCGGCACCCGGCGCGCGCCTGCTCGGCCGGACCACGCTCCCCGTCGACGGGCTCAGCACCTCCGTGCTGCTGCACGGGCGAAAATTTGGTGGATTTGGGGACGCCGCCGTGAAGTACGGCGCGTTCTGGCTGGACCCTCCGGGAGACTCACTGGCGGCCTGCCGGCAGCGCGCCCGCTAGCCGCGCTCGAGGGTGCGCCGCAGCTTGCCCAGCGACACCCCAAGCTGCTTGGCTGCGCGCGTCTTGTTGCCGCCGGTCGCCTCCACGGCCGCCTCCGCCGCAGCCCGCGTCAGGCTCCCCGACGCGGCGCGCTCCAGTGGTCCGAGCAAGGCCTCGATGGCGCCCAGGCTCAGCTCCGCGCCGCTGTTCGCGAGCGCCTGCAGCAGGACGCGCCCGAGCTCCCGCACGTTGCCTGGCCAGTCGTGGAGCATGAGCCGCTCCACCGCGGCCGGGTCCGAGTCGCTCCACGCCAGCCCGAGCTGGGCCTGCAGCGCCCGCGCGATGGCGTAGAGATCTTCCGGACGGCTCCGCAGCGGCGGCAGGCTGAGCTGCGCTTGAAAGCGCTCGAACACGTCACGCTGGAGGTGCGCCTCGGTGGCACCCTGGGCGGCGGCGATGACCAGCAACTCCACCCGCTCCGTGCGAGCGCTGCCCACGGCTTGGATCTCGCGCTCTTGGAGGAAGCGCAAGAGCGCGGCCTGCTGCGCCCGCGGCAAGGCGCTCAGCTCATCCAGGAACACCGCGCCGCCGTGGTGAGCCCGCAGAAAGCCCAGGCTCTCCGTCGCCGCGCCGGTGAAGGCTCCCCGCACGTGGCCAAAGAGCTGCGACGCGGCCATCTCCGGGGGAATGGCCGCGAGGTTGAGCGCGCCGTACTTCCCACGCGGCGTGAGCTGCTGGGCGAGGTGGGCCGCGAGCAGCTCCTTGCCCGTGCCCGTCTCCCCGAGGAGCAGCCAATTGGCGCGCGCGCCGAGCGCGCAGCTCGCGCTCAGGTGCTCGCGCAGCTCCCTCAAGCCAAAGGGGGCGACCAGCCGCGTGAGCGGCGGAGCCACGCGCTCTCCCACGGGCCAGCCGGTGCGCAGCACGAACACGCTCCGGCCCAGCCTCAGGACGCTCCCGTCGACCAGTGAGACCCGCTCGCCCGGGGGGAGCCGCTCACCGTCGACGTAGAGCCCGTTGCGCGAGCCGAGATCTTCGACCACCACGGTGCCGCCCCGACGGGAGAAGCGCGCGTGCTGGCGAGAGACGCGCACGTCCGCGACGCCGAAGGCCTCGCACCAGGCGCGCCCCACCGCCTCTCCCTCCGACGGCAGGGGCACCACGCGGGGCTCCGGAAAAGCCAGCAAGAGGTGCGGCAACCGCGGGGGGCCGGAGGGCGCCCGCGGCATCTCCCCCGTCTCCGTCTCCGTCCGGGTCTCCACCCCTGGGAGCGTGCGCTGCACGCCGCCGCTTGTCTAGCGCTCCACCGGCTCCTCAGTCCGATCGCGGCCAGCGCGAGCGCCGCCCGCGGTGATCGCGATCGGCCGCCCGACCTCGAAAACCCATCGAGAGAGCCAGGGTGAGCCCTGGCGAGCGGCTTGCACGGGGGGTGCATCGCCCGCGCACCCCAACCCCTGCTGCGGCGCAGCCCACGCGAACCCACCACGCAGACCCCCCCATCGGAGCCCCTCTTCATGTCTACCCTCCTCTCCCTCGTCAGCGCTCCGCTGAGGTCCGCGCTCGCGGCTGGGCTGGCGCTGCTCACGCTCGCCGCGCTCACCCCTGGCTGCGGCTCCTCCGCGGACAAGACCTCGACCTTCGACGCCTGCTCCGCCACGAGCTGCCCCTCTGGCTGCTGCGCGCGAGGGACCTGCGTCGAGCCCTTGGCCCAGGACTGGTCCGCGTGCGGTGCGCCGGGGCTCAGCTGCGGCGAGTGCACCCACGGCGCGACGTGCGTCGCCGGCACCTGCAGCACTTACGTCGATCCTCGCGCTGCGTTCTGGCTCGTCATCGACGCCGTGCAGGTCCGCGCGGTGAGCCCCAGCGGGCTAGACTGGGATGGCGCGCAAGATCCCCCCGACCCCTTCGTCTGCGTGGACACCGACGGCGTCGTGGGCTGCACCAGCTACTGCCCCGACACTACGCACTGCCGACTGGGAGGCTTCGACGGCACCGTTCGAGATCGGCGCGCCCCGCTGCGCTTCGACGTCGACCGCCTCCAGAGCGCGAGCTTCACCGTCTACGATCTCGACGGCGCTGACTTCGAGCTCATGGGGTCCGTCGCGGTCGCCATCGATTTCATCAGCTCCACGGGGTACGAGCTCAACCCCTTCGGAGGCGTCGAGAGGGTGTGGTTTCACCTGGAGCCCGCGCGATGACGCGCCGGTGGTTCGCGCTGCTGCTGGGGGGGCTGCTCAGCGGCTGCCACGCCCAGCTCCAGGCGCGCGGCGCCGCCAGCGCCGAGCTGGAGGGCGGAGGCTCGACGACCAGCGAGGGGCGGGTCCACACCCGCGCGACGCTCTCCTTCTCGACGCTCCCCGAGAAGATCCGCTACGCGGACGGGAAGCTCTTCGTCCCGGGGACGATCGAGTTCGCGAGGGACGAGGCTACCCTCGAAGGGGAGGGCACCTTCCACACCCTGGAGGCGCTGCGCGCCTACCTCGACCAGCACCCGGAGATGAAGGTGCGCGTGGAAGGGCACACCGACTCCACCGCCGACGATCAGTACAACCTCGTCTTGTCACGCCGCCGCGCGGGCGCCGTCGTGACCTGGCTCGAGCGCGAAGGGATCGCGGCGGGGCGGCTCAGCTCCCGAGGCTATGGTGAGGCGCGCCCCCTCGACACCAACGAGACGGAGGCGGGGCGACAGCGCAACCGCCGCGTAGAGTTCGTGGTCATCGCCGGGCGCCCGCCCCACGACGATCCGGAGCCCACGCCGACGCCATCGCCGGCGACGCCGACGCCGACGCCTGACGCCACGGCCCACGACGTCGCCGAGCCCGCGGCGCCGCCCACCGCGCGCCGCTGCCCACCCGGCGCGCTCGGACTGCACGCCAACGCGCTCGGCCCCTTGGTGTACGCTGGCGTGGAGCTGGCGTACCAGCCGGCGTGCTTCCTCGAGCTCTCGCTGGGCGTGGGGCTGCGCTACCGAGAGGAGAGCGCGACGGAGGGCGGCGTGTCAGCGGAGGCCTCCGGCACCGTGCTCACGCTGCCAGCCCGCGCCCGCTTCTGGCTCATGCCACGGCACTCGCTCATCTTCGACGCCGGGCTGGGGCTCGCGCGCTACGGCTTCGAGGGCGACGAGCGCGCGCCGGACTACACCCTCCACTACGAGCGCACCGGCACCCTGCCGCTGCTGTTCGCCGGCGCTGGCTACGGCTTTCGCTCGAACGGCTCCTTCCGCCTCGCGCTGTTGCTCGGCGCCGCCGTCCAGGTGGGCGAGCTGGACCGCTCCTACCTCCGCGTGACGGGGAGCGCCCCCGCGGCCTCCGCGCTGGCGACGCAGCGAGAGCTCGATTCCATCTTCGACGCGGCCCTCGAGCCCCAGCCGTACCTGGAGGCCTCCTTCGGGTGGCTCTTCTAGCGCCCTGCCGGCGCGCCCCGCGCCACGGTCTCGGCCCCTGAGCGCTCGCGCCGGGGCCAGCGGCGAGGTGTAAGCCCTGCCGTGGCGGCGCGTTGTCCTCCCATCGGAGGTCGACATGCGAACGAGCAACTTGGTCCATGGGGTGATGACGGTGATGTTGGCGGCGGCGTGCGGAGGACAACCCGCGCCACCCGCCGAGGCGCCTCCTGCGAGCGGCACCTGGGGGGCGAGCGAGGCCCCTGCCGGCGCGGCCTCACCCGAGCTAGCGGCGGACGACGGCCGCGCTCCGAGCCTCGGCGCGGGCGCCGCCGCGGCCGCACCACGCGCCCTCACCCCGCCCAGCGAGCGCGAAGAGCAGGTGGTGGAGCGTGAGCGCTCCGGCCTCGGCACGAGCTGGGGGGAGACCCGCTCGAGCCGGGTGTCCTCCGCGCCCTTCGAGCGCGAAGCGCCCTCGAGCCCCCTGGCCCTGACCACGCTCTACTACAACGACGCCCGCGGGGTCGCTGCTCAGGCCCAGCGTGACGGGGGCAGCGCTTGGGGTGAGGCCTTCGAGCGCGTCGGCTCGGGGGAGCTGGCCGTGCGGCTCGTGGGTGAGCGCGGGCAGCCGCTCCGCGCGCTGCGCACGCCACAGCGCCAGCTCGTCGTCGGGGAGGACGGGGAGCGCTACGTCATCCAGCTCCGCAACGACACCGGCAATCGCGTGGAGGCCGTGGTCACCGTGGACGGCCTCGACGTCATCGACGGCGAGGACGGGCGGCTCGACAAGCGGGGCTACATCGTCGGCCCCTTCAGCACCATCGAGATCGACGGCTTCCGACGCAGCATGAGCGAGGTGGCGGCCTTTCGCTTCGGGCGCGTGCGCGACAGCTACGCCAGCGCCAAGGGCAAGGCGCGCAACGTGGGGGTCATCGGCGTGGCCTTCTTCACAGAGGTCGGCAGCCGCTGGCCCTGGTCGGAGCCCGAGCTGGATCGCAGGGAGCAGGCCGATCCCTTCCCCGGACGCTTCGCCGCGCCTCCGCCCCCTCGCTGGTGACCGCGCGGCGCCTCGCTGGCTCACGCCGAGCGGTTCTAGCGGGGCGCGGCTCGTGCTACGGCGGCCGCACCATGCGCTACCAGCGAGCTCTCCTCCCCACGCTGAAAGAGGCCCCCTCGGACGCCACCAGCGCCAGCCACGTCCTGCTGCTCCGCGCCGGCTACGCGCGGCGCGTCGGGGCAGGCATCTACAGCTACCTGCCCCTCGGCCTGAAGGTGCTGCGCAACATCGAGCGCATCATCCGGGAAGAGCTCGGCCGGGCCGGCGCCGAGGAGGTGCTGCTCCCCGCGCTGCTGCCCAGCGACTACTTCAAGGAGACGGGGCGGTGGGAGCTGTTCGGAGACAACCTGCTGCGCCTGAAGGACCGCAAGGGCAGCGACTATCACCTGGGGCCGACCCACGAGGAGATCATCACGGATCTGGCGCGCCGAGAGCTCAAGAGCTACCGGGACCTGCCCAAGAACCTCTACCAGATCCAGACCAAATTCCGCGATGAGCCGCGGCCACGCGGCGGGCTGCTGCGCTGCCGCGAGTTCATCATGAAGGACGCCTACTCCTTCGACGTGAGCGAGGAGCGCGCCCGGGAGAGCTACGAGAAGATGCGCGTGGCCTACACGCGCATCTTCGATCGGCTCGGCCTAGACTACCGGATGGTGCGCGCCGACAGCGGCGCCATGGGCGGCAGCGGTAGCGCGGAGTTTCAAGTGCTGGCGCAGTCGGGTGAAGACCTCTTGGCGGCGTGTCGCCAGTGCGACTACGCCGCCAACCTCGAGGTCGCCAGCGCGCCGGCGCCCACGCCCCCCGGGCCCGAAGCCCCCAGCGTGCCTGCGCCCGAGAAGGTGCTGACGCCCAAGCAGAAGACCATCGGCGAGGTGGCGGCGTTCCTCGGGGTCGCCGAGCGCGCGCTGCTCAAGAGCCTGGTCTACCGGGCGGACCAGCAGCTGGTCATGGTGGTCGTGCGCGGAGACCACGAGGTCAACGAGGTGAAGCTGGCGCGCGCGCTCGGCGCCTCGGAGCTGGCGCTCGCCGCGCCCGGGGACGTGGTGCGGGCGACGGGCGCGGCGCCGGGCTTCGCGGGGCCCGTCGGCTATGCTGGTAAGATCGTCATCGATCGCGACGCAGCGGCGCTCAGCGACGCCATCTGCGGCGCCAACGAGGCCGATCATCACCTGCGGCACGTGCAGCTCGGCCGGGATTTCCAGGCGGAGCTCGCGGAGCTGCGCAGCGTGAAGGAGGGCGACGCCTGCCCGAGCTGCGGCGCCCCGCTCGGGGTGTTCCGCGGCATCGAGGCGGGTCACATCTTCCTGCTCGGCACGCACTACAGCAGCAAGATGGGCGCCAGCTTCTTGGATGAGCAGGGGCAGATGCAGCCCATGGTGATGGGCTGCTACGGTATCGGCGTCTCTCGGCTCATCGCCACCACGGTGGAGCAGTTCAACGACGCGGACGGCATCCTGTGGCCCATGAGCATCGCGCCCTACCAGGTGCACCTGGTGCAGCTCGGGGCAGAGCCAGAGGTCGTCGAGGCGGTGGCCCGGCTCGAGGCGGAGCTGGAGGCGCTCGGCGTGGAGGTGCTGGTGGACGACCGCGAGGAGCGCCCCGGCGTGAAGTTCAAGGACGCCGATCTGCTAGGGATGCCGCTGCGGCTCACCCTGGGCAAGCGCGGGCTCGAGCAGGGCGTGGTGGAGCTCAAGCCGCGCCGCGAGCGCGATCCGAAGCGCGTGACCCTGCTGCCGCTGGCAGAGGCGGCCGGCCGGCTTGCGGAGCAGGTCCGCGCGGGAGGCTGAGGCGCTCCCCCACCGCTCGCGCCGGCACCTGCCAGGGGTCAGCGCTCCCTCGCGCGTGCGCGCAGGGCGTCCCGCGCGGCGGGGCAGCGTGCCTCACGGCCACCCGCCACGCCGCGCGCGACACCCCGCGGCTCAGCGCCCCGCCTCGCGCTCGTGCGCGAGCCAGTCGAGGTACACCTCGAGGTTGGTGTACCCCGCGACGCCCAGCTCCGCCACGGACAGCGTGGTGGCGTTGCCGTCGGCCGCAGAGTTCGGGTTGAGCCCGTGGCTCTGCTCCCAGGCGTCCGGGATGCCGTCCCGATCCGTGTCCGTAGGGGCATTCTGGAAGGGCCCTACCGGCATGAGATCACCCTCGGGGTTGCTCACCGAGATGTCCCCGCCTCCCCCACTGACCCCGCGCGTGTCGACCCGCCGATCCCGCAGATAGCCAATCATGCGACGATCGAAGCGATCCCGCGGGAACGCGCCGACCTGCTGCGCGACGAAGTCCACGAGCTGCCCGCTCGGGGTGTACGTCACGCCCGGGAAGTCGTGCCGCGCGGCGATGGCCCACGCGGGGCGACGACCGTACCAAGGGGTACCCCGAGTCTGGATGGCGTCGCGGAAATCATTGTTGTTGAAGATGATGTCGTAGTCCGACTCGGTCACTCCTTCGATGTGCGTGTCGGCCATGAACATCGTGCCGCCGGCCCTCAGGTTGGGCGGCGGCTCGAGCGCCAAGAAGCCGAACGAGACCGAGTCCCCGGGGTCGTCACGGGCGACGTTCCCCACGACGTTGAGGCGCCAGGGAAGATCTTGCTCGAAGCCGGGTGACCGGGTGGTGACGTACATGGGCGCGCGCGTCCCCCAGTAGACGTTGTTCGAGATCTCCAGGTTCGACATGGCCGTGTCGCGGACGTTTTCGCGGTTGATCTCAGGGTAGCGGCCGTAGATGCGCACCCAGAGGTTGTGATGGATGGACAGATCCGTCTGCGGGAAGCCGCGCGGCGCGTCGCTGTAGTTGATGAGCATGCCGCCGTAGGCTCCGTGCGCCCCGATGGTCTCCGCGAGCATGGTGTGCTGGATGCTGATGGTCCGAGAGAAGCTGATCTGGACCGCCTCGTCCACCGCGTTGGCGATGGAGACGTGATCGATGATGCCGTTGACCGCGTGGTGCAGGCGGATCCCGTCGCCGCCACCGTCGCCGTCGCTCGGATCCACCCGGATGTGCAGGTGGCGGACGATGAAATTCTCCGGGTACCGTGAGGGGAGCGGGCACGAGGAGCCCGTGCCCTCGCACACGATGTCCCCTTGGAGCATCAGCCCAGCCACGCTGATGCCGCTGGGCGCCGTCTGCCCGGCGATCGTGAGGTCGCCCCGCTCGACGACGATGACGTCCGGGATGTGGCCGCTGACGTCGAAGACGATGGTCCGTGGGCCTGGGGTGTTCACCGCGGCCTGCAAGGAGCCGGGGCCGCCTGCGTTCAAGTTGGTGACGTGCAGCACCTGCCCTCCGCGGCCACCCCGCGCGTAGGCGCCGAAGCCCTCCGCCGACGGGAAGGCGCGGAGATCCGTTGCGACTGGGAGCGTCGGCGTCCCGCCGCCGCCCCCCGTGCCACCCGACCCGGCGCTGCCGCCCCCCGTGCCACCCGACCCGGCGCTGCCGCCCCCCGTGCCACCCGACCCGGCGCTGCCGCCCCCCGTGCCACCCGACCCGGCGCCGCCGCCCCCCGTGCCACCCGACCCGGCGCTGCCGCCCCCCGTGCCACCCGACCCGGCGCTGCCGCCCCCCGTGCCACCGCCCTCACCGCCAGCGCCAGCGCCGCTGACACCAGCGCTGCCCGAGACACCCCCCACGCCGCCCGTGCCGGCGCTCGCGCCGACGCCCCCTGTCCCGCCGCCGCCCGCGCCGGCGCCGCCCGCGCCGGCGTCCGTACCGCCCCCTTCGGTGCTCGTGCACGCCGAGAGGATCATTAGAACGCTCAAGCCCCAGAGTGCTCTCATCTCACACCT
The DNA here is from genome assembly GCA_963169915.1 of Myxococcota bacterium. GTDB lineage: Bacteria > Myxococcota_A > Polyangia > Polyangiales > Polyangiaceae > JADLEQ01. The sequence goes on along the minus strand of CAUJEM010000102.1, from coordinate 47,817 downwards.
CGCTCCCGACGATACGCGACGTCCCCGAGCGTCGCAACATGAGACGCTCGGCGCGAGCGCCGCTCACGCCAGGCCTCCCTCCGAGCGCGCGAGCCCTCGGCGCGTCCGAGCGCCGGCCCGCTGAGCGCGCCCGCCGCTAGACCACGTTCACGGGCACCCCTTCGAGGTAGGCGCGGAGGTTGTGGGTGACCGTGCTCAGCAAGCGCTGCCGCGCCTCCACCGTGGCCCAGGCGAGGTGCGGCGTGATGAGGCAGCGCGGCGCCCCGAGCAGCGGGTGGTCTGCGGGTGGCGGCTCCACGCTGAGCACGTCCAGCGCCGCCCCCCCGAGCCGCCCCGCGCGCAGCGCGGCGGCGAGCGCCGCCTCGTCGATGAGCGGGCCGCGGGCGGTGTTGACGAGCAGCGCGCTCGGCTTCATGCGCGCGAGTCGCTCGGCGTTCATGAGCCCGCGCGTCTGCTCGGTGAGCGGGCAGTGCAGGCTGACGATGTCCGCCTGGCCGAGCAGCGCGTCGAGTGAGCGCCAGCGCGCGTCGGCCTGCGCGCTGCGGGAGTGCACCAGCACCTGCATGCCGAAGGCCTCCGCGATGGCCGCGACGCGCCGACCGATGGCGCCCAGCCCCACGACCCCCAGGGTGCGCCCCTCGAGCTCTCGCAGCGGCGCCGCCGTGAAGGAGAAATCTGGGCTGCGCGGCCAGGCGCCGGCGGCCGTGGCGGCGAGCTGCGCGCCGAGCTGGGCGTAGTGCTCCAAGATGAACGCGAACACGAGCTGCGCCACGCTGGCGGTGGAGTACCCGGGCACGTTGGTGACGGTGACGCCCAGCTCCCGCGCCGCCGCCAGGTCCACCACGTTGACGCCCGTGGCCGTGACCCCCACGTAGCGCAGGTCCGGCAGCGCGCGGAGCTGCTCCGCGCCGAGCACCACCTTGTTCGTGAGCAGCACGGGCGCCCCCGCGGCGCGCTCCTGGAGCTGCGCGGGGCTGGTGCGCGGGTGCAGCTCGAGCGCGCCGAGCGCCTCGAGCTCGCTCCAGCTCAGGTCCCCCGGGTTCATCGGGTGGCCGTCGAGGACCACGATCCGCAGCGGCGCGGCGGCCACGCTCAGAACTCCGCCGGATCCGTGTAGGTGCCGAGCGTCTCCCGCAGCACGTCGCACACCTCTTGCTCGGTGCAGTACGCCCGCGCAGCCTCGATGATGGGGGGCATGAGGTTGCCGCCGCCCCGCGCCGCGCGGCGCACGGCCTCGAGGCGCGCCTGCACGTCCACCGCGCTGCGCCCCGCCTTCACCTTGGCCAGGTTCTCCACCTGCGCGCGCTGGACGGCGGCGTCGATGCGCAGCAGCGGGATCCGGCTCCCCTCCTCCTGCTGGTACTTGTTCATGCCCACCATTACGCGCTCGCCGGAGTTGAGCTGCCGCTCGAGGTCGTAGGCGCTCTTGGCGATCTCCCGCTGCGGGTAGCCGCGCTCCACCGCGCTCACCATCCCCCCGAGCTCGTCGATGTGCTGGATGATACCCAGCGCCTCGGCCTCGAGGCGCTGGGTGAGGTGCTCCACGAAATAGGAGCCCCCCAAGGGATCGATGGTGTTGGCGACGCCGCTCTCCTCCGCGATGATCTGCTGGGTGCGCAGCGCGATGGTGACGGCCTCTTCGGTGGGCAAGGCGTAGGTCTCATCCAGCGAATTGGTGTGTAGGCTCTGGGTACCGCCGAGCACCGCCGCCAGGGCCTGCAGCGCCACGCGCGTCACGTTGTTGTAGGGCTGCTGCGCCGTGAGGCTGACACCCGCCGTCTGCGCGTGGGTGCGCAGCTTGAGGCTCTCGGCCTGCTGCGCCCCGTAGCGCTCTCGCATGAAGCGCGCCCAGAGCCGCCGCGCCGCGCGAAACTTGGCGATCTCCTCGAAGAAGTCGTTGTGGACGTCGAAGAAGAAGCTGAGCCGCGGCGCGAACTCGTCCACCTGCAGCCCGCGCTCGAGGCAGCTCTCCACGTAGGCGAGGCCATCCGCCAAAGTGAAGGCCAGCTCCTGCGCCGCCGTCGCGCCGGCCTCGCGGATGTGGTAGCCGCTGATGCTCACGGTGTTCCAGCGAGGCACCTCTCGCGAGCAGAACTCGATCATGTCCGTGACGATGCGCATGGCGGGGCGCGGCGGCACCAGCCACGCGTGCTGCGCGATGAACTCCTTGAGGCAGTCGTTCTGCACCGTCCCGCCGATCTTGGAGCGCGGGACGCCACGCTGATCCGCCAGCGCCACGTAGAAGGCCAGCAGCACGATGGCCGGCCCGTTGATGGTCATGCTGGTGGTCACGCGGTCGAGGGGGATCTCTTGGAACAGCACCTCCATGTCGCGCAGCGTGTCCACGGCGACGCCGCACATCCCCACCTCCCCCAGCGAGCGCGGCGAGTCGCTGTCGTAGCCCATGAGGGTCGGGAAATCGAAGGCGGTGCTCAGCCCCGTCTGCCCCTGCGCGAGCAGGAAGCGGAAGCGCTCGTTGGTCTGCTCCGGCGTGCCGAAGCCCGCGAACATGCGCATGGTCCAGAGGCGGCTGCGGTACATGGTGGGCTGCACGCCGCGCGTGAAGGGATACTGACCGGGCAGCCCGAGATCGCGCTGGTAGTCGAGCCCGAGCTCCGCTGGCGTGACCACGTCCGGCACCTCGAGGCCGCTCCAGGTGGTGAAGCGCTCCCGGCGCGGCCCGAGCTTCGCCTGGCTGGCGGCGACGGGCCCCGCTCTCCAGGCGCGCACCGCCTCACGCAGCGCGCTCAGCTCGCCGGGGCTCTCACCCTCAGCGGCGTACTGAGGCTCCGAGGGCGTGGTGGGGTGGTGCGACGGCGTCATGACGGCGTCCAGGCTAGCAGAACGCAGGGAGCCGCTCTCGCCCTGGGCGCGCGCCTTTACTTTGACCGAGCGGCGAGAGATGCTCTCTGGCGCTACATGCCGTCGTCACGCTCGCCGGGTCGGGGTCTGGGGGTGGCGCTGCTCATCGGCTCGCTCGGCAGCGCGGCGGCGGCGCGGGCGGCGCCGAGCTTCGAGCCCTCCGAAGGGAGGGGCGGGCGGATCGCCGTCGAGGGGGCGGGCTACCTCGGCGCTACTGCGCTCGGGGTCGTGACGGGAGCCACGGTGGCCTGCGGGCTCGATCAGTGGCTGTCGGAGCACTCCGAGAGGATGTTCGGCTGCCTCGGCCCAGCGGTGCTCGGTGGCCTCGGGACGGCGGCCGCGGTGGCGCCACTCGGCGCCTGGGGTGGCGGGCGGCTCATGGGCGGTAACGGCACGCTCGGCTGGACCTACCTGGGGCACGCGGGCGGGCTGCTCGGCGGCGCAGCGCTGGCCTTCGTCCTCACGGAGGGGCTCGACGCTCCAGGGTGGGTGTCCGCGCTCGGCGTGCTGCTGCTGCCCGCCACCGGCGCCGTCCTGGGCTTCGAGCTGTCCTCCCATCCCGTCCCGGAGTCCACGGCGTCGACGGCGGCGCCGCTGCTCGGCGCCCCCAGCTTGAGCTACTCCGGCAGCTTCTGACCGCCCACGGTCGATCGCGATCGACGCGCGCCGAGGGAGATCCCACGCGGCTCGCACGCCCGTGAGCTGGCATCCTGCTTGCGAGGAGCCGGGCATGTCCTCGAAGGTTGCCGCCCTCACCGCCCTGACGATCCTCTCCGGCTGCGCTCCCTTGGCGAGCCTCCAGCCGCTCGCCACGCTGACCGCCCACGCGGTCGCGGCGCTGCCCGCCGCTCCGCCGGGCACGCCGGGGTCGGCCGGCGCTCCCAGCGGCGGCGCCGCGGCCGGCGCGGTGCCGGCCGCCGCTCTCGGGAGCGGGAGCTGCGGCGCCGTCGAGGTCGCCCCAGGCCGCCGCGTCGCGTTGAGCTGCGCCGCGCTCCCCGAGCTCGCGCGCGCCGCCGCGCCGCTCGCCCCCTCCGCTCGGCGCCCGCTCGCGGGGCTCCCGGTGGCGGTGGACCTCCGCGCTCAGGGGCTCGACGGCCCCGTGCTCGATCAGGCTCAGGTCGGCGTGTGCTGGACGTTCGCGCTGTCGAACGTGATGACCAACTCCCTACGCCGCCAGAACGTCGCAGACGTCGTCGCGCCGCTGCACATCCTGGCGTCGGACACCTGGACCCAGCTCCACCAGAGCGCCCGCACGCGCGAGTACCTCAGCAGCGACCGAGATTTCCCCTACGACCCCACCCGGGCCTGTCAGCTCAATGAGTCCCAGACGGAGGTGTGGTGCGGCGAGGCCTACGGCGTGACGCCAGGGTCGTGGCGGCGCGACCCGCGGCTCGTCCGCGAGCTCGAGCAGGCCAGGGCCCTCGGCAAGTACAACGTGGAGGGGATGCAGCAGCTCGCCCTCCCAGCAGAGCCCGAGCAGGTGGCCGAGACGCTCGCCCAAGGCAAGGTCATCTACGTCGGCTTCGACATCGACAGCGAAGCGTGGGGCTACCGGAGCGTGCAGGGCGGCGTCGTACCGGACTGGGCCGCACGGCAAGCTGGGCACGCCGTCACCCTCGTGGGCTACCGCCCAGCGCTCGGCGGTCGTCAGTACCTCCTCCACAATAGCTGGGGTACGGACTGGGGCGAGCGAGGCTACGCCTGGGTCAGCGAGGCCATGCTGCGCCTTCACGCCAAGCAGCTGCTCACGGTGGACGCCGGGCTCAAGGCCGGCGTCACGCCGACGAGCCTCCCCGCCGAGCGCCCTGCGCCCACCGCGAGCGACTGCTCCGTGCGCGATCTGCTGTTCGGGACCTGCACCCAAGCGTGCCCGTCGGGGACCGCGCCGGTCGCGGGAGTGTGCCTCGCGCAGCTCCCTCAGTGCGCGGCGGGGCAGGCGCTCGACGTGGCCACCGGGCAGTGCGCGAGTCGCTGCGCCAACGGCCTGCCCCCCTTCGCGGGGCTGTGCGCGCCCTGGTGAGCGCGGCCGCGCCGCTCAGGTGAGCAGGCCGGGCGCGGGGAAGCTCCGGCACAGCTCCGCCACCTCTCCCGCCACCCGCTGCGTGAGCCCTGCGTCGTCCGGGGCCGCGACCACCTGCTCCATCCACCCCGCGAGGCGCTTCATCTCGTCCGGGCCCATCCCCCGCGAGGTGATGGCGGGGGTGCCGATGCGCAGGCCGCTTGGATCGAAGGGCTTGCGCGGATCGAAGGGGATGGAGTTGTAGTTGCCGCAGATGCCCGCGCGGTCGAGCGCCTGAGCCGCCAGCTTCCCGGCGATGCCCTTGTTCGTCAGGTCGATGAGGATGAGGTGGTTGTCCGTGCCGCCCGTGACGAGCGAGAAGCCCCGCCCGAGCAGCGCCTCCGCCAGCGCCCGCGCGTTGTCCACCACGGCCCGCGCGTAAGCCTTGAACTCCGGCTGGAGCGCCTCGTGCGCCGCCACCGCGATGCCGGCGGTGGTGTGGTTGTGGGGCCCCCCTTGCAGCCCGGGGAACACGGCGCGGTCGAGCTCCTTGGCGAGCTCCGCCTTGCTGAAGAGCACCCCCCCCCGCGGTCCGCGGAGCGTCTTGTGCGTGGTGCTCGTGATGACGTCCGCGATGCCGAAGGGCGAGGGGTGCGCGCCGCCGGCGACCAGGCCCGCGATGTGCGCGATGTCCGCCACCAGCTTGGCGCCCACCGAGTCCGCGATCTCACGGAACGCCGCAAAATCCCAAGTTCTAGCGTAGGCCGTGCCGCCGCACCACAGCAGCTTCGGGCGGTGCTCCTTCGCGAGGCGCGCGACCTCTGCCAGGTCGATCCGGTGATCGTTCGGGCTGACGCCATAGGCGTGGCTCGTGAAGTACTTGCCCGTGATGCTCACGTTCCAGCCGTGCGTGAGGTGCCCGCCGGCGGGGAGCCCGAGGCCCATGATGCTGTCGCCAGGCTGGCAGAAGGCCAGGTACACCGCGAGGTTGGCGGGGCTGCCGCTGTAGGGCTGCACGTTGACGTGCTCGGCCCCGAAGAGCCGCAGCAGCCGCTCGCGCGCTAGCTGCTCCACCCGATCGATGACCTGCTGCCCCTCGTAGTAGCGCTTGCCGGGGTAGCCCTCGGAGTACTTGTTGGTGAGCACCGAGCCCGTGGCCTCCAGCACCGCGCGCGAGACGTAGTTCTCACTCGGGATGAGCCTCAGCGTGCGGCCCTCGAGCGCCTCCTCCTCTCGGATGAGGTGGGCAATCTCGGGGTCGCGCTGGGCCAGCGGCAGCTCGGTGTTGGACATGGTGGCCGCAGGCTAGCAAAAAGGCGGTCGCCGCGAGCCCTCAGCTTGGGGCTCGACGCGGGGCGCCCGGAAGCTACACTGCGCCCCGCAATGGCTGTTACGGGGAAGTCTCGGCATCCAGGGTCGGGGACGTCACCTGCCGTGAGCCGGCACGGCGCCGACCCCTCGGTCGGGTCGACGGAGCCGCTCGACAGCGCGCCGCCCAGCATCCCTTCCGCGGCGGCGGTGCTCGATCCCATCGTCCCGCTCTCGTCCGCGGCGGCGGCGGCAGCGGCGGAGTCGGGCCTCGAGGTGACGGAGGAGCCGGGGACGGCGCCGGTCCGCCCCGGCAGCGTGCTCGCTGAACGCTACGAGGTAGAGTACGTCCTCGGAGAGGGCGGCATGGGCATCGTCTATGCCTGCCGCGACCGCGCCACGGGGGACGAGGTCGCGCTCAAGCGCGTCATCCCCCCAGATCCGAAGCACGCGCTCGACTACCTGATGTGGTTCTACAAGGAGGCGCGCGCGCTCGCGGTCCTCGATCATCCCAACATCGTGCGCGCGAGAGACTTCGGGCGCCTGGTCGACGGCTCTCCGTTCTTGGTCATGGATCTGGTGAGCGGGGTCTCCCTGCATGACCTCAGCTACGCCAAGCTCAGCTTCCCGCTCGTGTGGTCCATCGTCGACCAGACGCTCGCGGCGCTGGCCCACGCGCACGCGCGCGGCATCGTGCATGGAGACCTCAAGCCGTCCAACGTGCTCGTGGAAGAGCATGTGGACGGCCCCCCCACGGTTCACATCTTGGACTTCGGGCTCGCCTGGTTGAAGCAAGATCCTCACGACGAGCGCCTGGACGGCAGCAAGGCGCTCGAGTTTACCCCCCACGCGGGCGCCGGAACGCCGGGCTACATGGCGCCCGAGCAGATCCAACATGAGATGCACCACGTGGTGGGGGCGACGGACCTCTACTCCTTGGGCTGCATCGTGTACCGCATGGTGAGCGGGAAGGCGCCCTTCACCGGGGAGCCGAAGGAGCTGCTCAAGCGCCACGCCTTCGAGCCAGTGCCGACCCCGGCGCTCAGCATCGAGGCGCCCGAGGGCGTCATCGACTGGGTGCTCCGGGCGCTGGCCAAGCGAGGCTGGGACCGTTGGGAGTTCGCCGCGGAGGCCCGCCGCGACTGGGCCGCCCTGAAGCCGGCGCGGCCCAGCAAGAAGGCCTGGCATTTCCCTCGCCTCGCCCGCCGAGCGCCGGTCCCCCAGCCCCCCACCGCCGCCGAGCGCTCGGCGGAGCGGAGCGCCCCCGAGCTGGGCTTGGCCAAAGAGCACGCGGGCGGGCTGCTCAGCATCCGCCCGAGCCCGCTGGTCGGCAGGGAGGACATCCGGCGCACGCTGCTCGAGGCGTGTGACGACGTCATCGCGGGACGCGGTGACTCCCATCGCCTCATCCTCTTGGTCGGTCAGGCCGGCGTCGGGAAATCACGCCTGGCGGAGTGGCTGTGCGAGCAGCTCCACGAGGCGGGCACCATGGTGCCCCTGCGCGCGCGCTACCGGCGCGTCCGCAGCACCATCGACGGCATGGTGGGCGCCGTCACTCAATACTTCAACTTCGAGCGCGCGGAGCGCGACACCATCGAGAAGAGCCTGCTGGCGCGCTGGCACGTCGATAAGCAAGACAAAAACGGGCGCGCGTGGGTCGCTGGCGCGGCGGAGTGGATGCGACCGACGGCGCCGGGGTCGGCCGCGCCGCTCGGACCTAGCGGGATGCGCTTCACGCTGGACTCCCGCGAGACCCGGCGCATGGTCACGCGCTACACCCTGAGGCGGATCTCCCGAGGGCGGCCGCTGCTGTTCTGGCTCGATGATCTGCACCACGGCACCGCGGGCACCTTCGAGGGGCTCAAGCGGATCCATGAAGAGGAGCCGGATCAGCCCCTCGTCATGGTGGGGACGGTGCGCTCCGAAGACGTGCAGCTCGGCACCCCCGTCGCCGAGCACCTCCGCGATCTCCGAGAGCTGATGGGCGGTGAGGTCATCGAGGTGGAGCCGCTCGAGGACGCCACCACCATCGCGCTCCTGCGCGCCGCGCTGCCGCTCGACGACGACGCCGCCGCAGAGGCCGCCAAGCGCAGCCGCGGCAACCCGCTGTTCGCGCTCCAGCAGCTCCACGCGTGGGCGCTCAACGGTAACATCGAGCTGCAGCAGGGCGCCTACCGCGTCCCGAAGGCGGTCCTCGCGCTGCGTCCACAGACCACCGCGGAGCTCTGGGACAGCCGCCTGGCGACGCTACCGGCCGAGCACCGCCCGGCGGCCTACGCGCTGGCGACGCTCGGCGGTGACATCCGCCGCCCCGTCTTGGTGGCCCTCCTCCAGCTCCTCGAGCTACCTCCCGAGGAGTGCATCCGTAGCCTCCAGCAGGCCGAGGTGATGCTGCCGCGCGGCAGCGGCGGCTACGCCTGGCCGCACGCGCTGCTGCAGGAGCACCTCCTGGCGCGCCTGAAGGAGCAGCCGGACGCCGCGCGCACCTTCGCCGCGGCGGCGGAGGCGCTGCTCCAGCATCCCTTGGCCGGCGGCCGACGCATCACGCGGCAGCGCGTCCTCAACCTCCTGCAGGCGGGCCGCAACGAGGCCGCCGCCCAGGCCCTCTTCAGCTACCTGGAGCGGGCCTGGTACGCCGAGCGTGAGCCCGCGACCACCATCGCGGACCTGGATCTGCTCAAGGGCCACGTCCAGGACAGCGCGCTCGCGCAGAAGCACCGCTGGCAAGCCGAGGCGCTCCGCCACCTCGGGCGCACGGACGAGGCCATCACGCACGCGGAGATCGCTCGCACGAGCTTCGAGGAGCTGGGCGATCACGAGCACACGGCCCACTGCCTGCGCTTGCTCGGCCACCTCGCCAGCGAGAAGGGTCGGAGCACCGAGGGCCTGCAGCAGGTCGCCAAGGCGCATCAGCTCTTCGAGGAGCTCGGGCACGTCCTGGGGATGGCGCTCTGTGAGGTCGTCACCGGCGAGCTCAGCTATCTCTTGGGCGACTACGAGCGGGGCCGCGTGGCGCTCCGCGCTGGAGAGGCCCACTTCGCCGAGATTGGGCAGCCGCTCGGGCGTGGCCAGTGCCTGCTGCTCTCGAGCTGGATCGAGCACTCGGAGGGCGCGCTGCGGCGCTCGCAGAGGCTCGCCTTGGAGGCGCACGCGGAGTTCGAGGCGGCGGGCTACCGGCTAGGGATCGCCCAGAACAACGCCTCCCTGGCCCACCTCGAGCACCGGATGCACAACTACGCCAGCGCGGAGGAACAAGCCCGTGAAGCGCTGCAGTCCTTCGAGCAGTTCCACAACCCGCGCGGGCACGCGGCGTGTGAGCGCCTGCTCGCGATGATCAGCCTGGACACCGACGACCTCGACGGCGCCGAAGCGCACGCGACCACGGCGAGCGCCATCTACGGCACGATGGGGGATCCCTGGGGCATCGTGGAGAGCGCCGTCCTCGAGGCGCAGGTCGCCATCGCTCAGCGGCGCTTCGACGCAGCTCGAAGCATCCTGGATGAGCGCGCCACGGTGGCGTTGGAGGAGGCAGAGCCGCGCCAACACCAGCTCGTCACGCGCGCGTGGCTCCACCATCAGCTCGGGGAGCCAGACGCCGCCCTCGAGCTCATCGAGGAGGCGGCCAACGTCTTCGAAGAACCGACGCAGGTCGGTGATCACCTCCCTCAGCTGCTGGACCGCCTGTCACGCTTGGAGTGGCCGGAGCACGCCTACCATCGCCTTGAAGCCTGGCGTGCGCGCGTCAACGACCGTACCCGCCGGGACGCCGACTGAGCGCCCCCTCGCTGAGCACCACCGTCGAGTGGGCCGCGGGCCAGGTGAGCCGTGCTCTCACACGCGCGCGACAGCTCGCCCGTGAGAGGCGCTCACCAGGAGCCGTGGCTGCCGTGCGAGCCGTGCGAGCCGTGGCTGCCGTGCGAGCCGTGGCTGCAGTGCTGCGCGGGGATGACGCCACCTCCGTCACCCTCGGACGGGAGCTGATCGGCGACGTCGATGGCCTTCGCGCTGAGCGCCGACTCCGTACGGCTGAGCATCCCTCGCGGGCTGCGTGAGAACGAAGGGAGCTTGGTGGAGGGGGTAGCTTTCTGTGACACGGCGAGGCTCAGTTTATCAGGAGAGCCCCCTCAAGGCCAGGAGCGCCGATCCGGCAGCTACCGCGCGAGCGCGTTGAACGCCGCGAGCCTGGCGCAGGCGCGCTGGACGTCGCGCATCAGCCGCAGACGATTGTTCCGTAACGTCACATTATCATCCATCACGAAGACATCGTTGAAGAAGCTGGAGAGCAGCGGTGCGAACTCCTCCACGGCCGCGAACGCCGCTGGATAGTCCGTGGCCGCCGCCGCCAGCCGCCGCTCGAGCCGCGCCGTGCCCTCGAACAGCGCCTGCTCGCTCGGGTGCACCTCCAGGCCCAAGGACTCCGGGGGCACGCGGGCTCCCTCGGGGGCCTCCTTGGCGATGTTGGCGGCGCGCTTGAAGACCTCTCCGGCGCGCGCCCGCGTCGTCGCGTCCAGCCCGGCGAGCGTCTCGGCCCGACGGAGCGCGTCGACGACCCGGTCGGCGCCCGCCGCCAAGCAGGCCTCGACGACGTCCTTCGGCAGCCCCGTGGCTGCCGAAGGCGCCTCACCGAGGCGCTCGACGCCCTGCTCGAGCAGGCCACGCAGGCGCTCCGTGAAGAACGCTCCTAGCTTGCTCACGAGCGGCTCGAGCTCGAGATCCAGCGCGACCTGCGCGAGGCTGCCGTAGCTGATCCGCAGCAGCGCCGTGACGGCGACGTCCCACTGATGAGCGAGCAAGATCCGCAGCACGCCTAGCGCCGCACGGCGCAGGGCGAGCGGATCGGCGCTCCCCGTGGGCGCGATGCCGACCGCGAAGCAGCCCACCAAGGTGTCCAGGCGATCCGCCAGCGCCACCAAGGCCCCCGCCGCCGAGGGCGCGACGCGATCTTCGGCGCTCCGCGGCTGATAGTGCTCATGGATGACGTCGGCCACCGCCACGGGGTAGCCCTCGAGCAGCGCGTACGCGCGCCCCATCTCGCCCTGCAGCTCCGGCAGCTCGCCCACCATCAAGCTGACGAGGTCGCACTTGGCGAGCGCCGCGCCAGCAGTGGCGCTCTGGAGGGTCGGCTGAGTCAAGCCCAGCGCGGACGCCAGCGCCGGGAGCGCGGCCTCCATCCGGCGGACCTTGTCACCCACGCTCCCCAGGCGTTGGTGAAAGGTGATGCCATCGAGCTTGGGCCGGCGCGAGGCGAGCTTCAGCTTGCGATCTTCATCCCAGAAAAATTTTGCGTCCGAGAGCCGCGCTCGCATCACCCGATCGTTGCCGCGCCGGATGTTCTCCGGGCAGCGCGCCGTGTTGACGACGGCCAGGTAGTTCGGCAGCAGCTCCCCGTCCGGCCCGCGCACGCCGAAGTAGCGCTGGTGCCCCTTGGCGACGTCCAAGATGACGCGCTCCGGGAGCTCCAAGAAACCCCTGGAGAAGCCTCCCACGAGCACCTGCGGCTCCTCCACCAAGGAGAGGTTCTCCTCCACCAGGAACTCATCCTCGATGAGCTGGCCTCCGAGCTGTGCCGCCGCCTCGAGCAGCCGCTGCTGCATGACGCGCCGCCGCTCGGCGCCGTCCACGAGGACGTGCTGGGCGCGGAGCTGCTCCACGTAGGTGTCTGCGCCTCCCACGGGGAAGCTCGGCTCGCCCAAGAAGCGGTGGCCAGAAGACAGCACACCGCTCTCTACACCCGCGAAGCAGAAGCGGAGGGGGGCCGCGCCCAGCAGCGCGACGATCCAGCGCACGGGCCGACCGAAGGCGGTCTCCCCAGCCCCCCAGCGCATGGACTTTCGAAACGAGATCTTCCCGCAGAGCTGCTCGAGCGCCCCGGGGAGCAGCTCCAGCGCCGCGCGCCCCAGCACCTGCCGGCGCGCCGCGACGTACTCCCCCTTGGGCGTCACGACCCGCTGCAGGCTCTCGAGCGCGACGCCGGTCTTCAGCGCGAAGCTCTCGGCTGCCTTCGTGGGCGCACCCTGCGCGTCGAAGGCCACGCGCGCCGGCGGCCCGAGCACCTCCTCGTCGAGATCCGGCTGCCGCTCCATCACCTGCTCGACGAGCAGCGCCAAGCGGCGCGGCGTCCCGAGCGCGCGGACGGCGCCGTGCCCCAGGCGGAGCTCACGGAGGCTCTCGGTGAGCAGCACGGGGAGCGCCTCGAGCGCCGCCGCCACGAAGCTCGCCGGCAGCTCTTCGACACCAATTTCAAGCAACAAGCCCTGGGTCATGGCGCGCGAGGCTATCACGCTGACCGCGGCGCTGCGCCAGCGACTCTTGGCAGCCCCTCGGACGTGCTCTACGTAGCCGAAGGTGCCCACGCGCTGCCCCCAATGCCACACCCCGCTCACCGTGGAGGCGGCGCAGACCGCGGCCGCGCCGTTCTGCTCCCCGCGCTGCAAGCTGCTCGATCTGGGGGGCTGGCTCGGGGAGCGCTACCGCATCTCGGAGCCGCTCGACACGGCGGAGCTGACAGCCCTACTCGAGACCAAGGACCAGCAGCCCCCGAGCTGACGCGCACCAGTGAACCTGGAGGACCACGTGCCACTCTCCTCGGGCGACCTCATCCAGCGCGCGCTGACCCACGACGGCGCCTTCCGGGTCATCACCGCGTCCACCACGCAGACGGTGCGCGGCGCGCTCGCAGCCCAGGCGGGGCAGGGGGAGGTCGCCCGTCAGTTCGGAGATCTCCTGACCGCCACCGTCCTGTTCCGACACACGATGGCGCCGGAGCTCCGCGTCCAGAGCGTCCTGCGCGGCGCCGGGGGCGCGGGCACGCTCGTCGCGGACTCTCACCCCGAGGGGATGACGCGCGGCCTCATCCAGCTCCCGCAAGGAGCGCACACGATGGACTGTGGAGCGGGCGCTCTGCTGCGGGTCATGCGCACCTTGCCGGGCGGCAAGCTCAATCAAGGCGTCGTCGAGCTGGACGTGGGCAGCAGCGTCACCAGCGGCTTCATGAGCTACCTGCAGGTGTCCGAGCAAGTGGATAGCATGTTGGCGGTCGCCACGGTGCTCCACGGCGATGAGGTCGTCGCTGCCGGCGGCTACCTCGTGCAGCTCTTACCGGAGGTGGGCAGGGGCCCGCTCATGATCATGACGGCGCGCCTCGAGGACTACCAGGACATCTCCCGTGAGGTCGCGGGAGCGCAGTTCAGCGCCGCCGGGCTGCTCGAGCAGCTCCTCGACGGCATGCCGCACACCGTCGTAGAGACGAGCCCCATCGGCTTTGGCTGCTGGTGCAGCGAGCTGCGCGTCATCTCCGCCCTGGCCACGCTCCCCGCGGCGGACCTCCGCGAGCTGATGCAAGACCCAGAGCCGCTGCAGATCTCCTGCGACTACTGCGGCAAGAGCTATCGAATTCACCCTGGCTCGCTGCAAGGCCTGCTCAGCTCGAGCTGAGCAGGGGTACGCCGGGGCCGCGCGCGCTCAGCCCCGGGGCGCCGCGCGCTGGGGGCGGTGGGCACGCGCGATGGCCTGCCGGCACTGCGCGGAGCCGCGCTGTAGGTGCCGGCAGACGTCCGGCCGCCGTGGATAGAGGGTGCAGCGGGCCGAGCCTCGCTCGAGGTCCACGCTCAGCGCCGCGCAGCGCCCGTCCTTCATGGCGAGGTAGCACGCCCCGCCGACGCTCACCGTGACCACCGCGCGATCTGCCCCGAGCCGCGCGGCGTCCACCTCGAAGACCCGTAAGTAGCCCGCCTCGCTGCTGAAGCAACAGGCTCCGCACGCCAGGCACTCGGGCAAGTCGTCGGCGGCGGGCGCGCGGCGCTGCACGGCTCAGTGGAAGCAGAGCTGCCCGGCGGTCGTGGGCATCCCGCCCGAGGACGTGAAGTGCCAGCCATCCACCGTGCCGGCGGAGCTCTGGTTGCGCGGGTTGGTGTCCACGCAGTAGTCCGTGCTGCCGTCCTTACCCGGCTTGGGCGTCACGGAGTTGACCGGCGTGATGGCGCAGTCCGTCATGGCTCCGGCCCCGTTCACCTGCGCCTCCACCACGGCGGCGACCCAGAGGTCCCCGCCCGTGCTGGCGCCGCCCTGCGTCAGATGCGGAAAGTCCACCTTCCCTGGCTGGAAGCCCAGCGACAACTTGCGCTGGCCGTTGCAGTAGATGTTGACGTGGGGCTTGACCGTGCCGCTGATGCTGTAGGCGTGGGCTGCCACCGCGAAGCGGTCGCCGTTCCTGGGGTTGTCCAGGTTGATGTTCTCCGCGCCGCAGAAGCCGAGCGGATCGAAGATCGTGACCGGCTTGCCCGGGTTGAAGATGGTGCGGTTGCACTCGATGTTGTCGAAATCCAGGCGCGGGTTGTTGCACGCGTCCGTGGCCTGGCGGCGCGACCCCCAGCCATGGCACACGGCGGGGGGCGACGTCGCGTAGCCCCAGCTCCCCGAGTTGACGGCGTAAAAGCAGTCCGTCCCCTGGCTGTGATCGGCGTTCTGGTCGTTGCCCATGCAGCTCCAGAACCAGCCGCTCTTGCCCGAGGGGCAGGCGTCGGGCCGCTGCAGGCGGCCGAAGTGCAGGTCCACGTCGTTGGGCATGGGGGACCAGCAGAGCTCAGCGCGGATGCCAGGCGCGCGCACCTGCACCTTCTGCGTGCACTCGTAGCGGCGGCCCCGCAGCGTGAACTCGCCCTTGAGCAGGTAGTCCCCCGAGAGGCCGAAGCCGAAGTGGATACGGCTGGTCGCGCCCTTCGCGGTGGGCATCACGATCCCGGTCTGATCCCGGCTCGGGCCGAGGCCCGTCTGTTGAAGGGTGTTGGGTGCGCCGGTTCCATCCGGCCCGTTGAAGAGCTGGAAGCTCGGGTGAGGCAGCACGTTGTCGCAGTCTCCGCCGGTGGCCGTCCACTGCCAGTCCGTGGCCGCGGCGTTGCCGCCGCGGATCCAGCTGGAGCCGTCCACGAAGGGCAGGTTACGCGGTGGCGGGAAGGGCGCGGTGGTGATGGGGGACGTGGGGCACACCACCTCCGTCTCGTCACAGCTGCAGTCGTGCTCTTTGCTGTTCAGGTCCACGCCGTCGCAGTCGAAGTCCCCCACGGCGCACACGTCGCTGCCGAAGGGAGGCTGGGCGCCTCGGCACTCGCCATCCCAGACCGGGAATTCTCCTTGGGCGATGCAGCGCATGGTCCCCACGCTGTTGGACCTGCACCACCCCACGGCTTGCCCCGAGGCGTCCACCTGGCTGCCGGAGACGAGCCAGCATGGCTTGGTCTCACCGGGGGACACGTCGCAGGAGCAGCCCTCATCCACCAAGCCGTCACAGTCGTCGTCGAAGCCGTTCCCGGTGACACCGTTGGAGCGCGCCGCGTTCACGTCCGAGCGGGCGTCACACTCGTTGCTCGTGGGAGCGGCGCAGCGGCGCTCGAGCGGACCGGGTCGATAGGGCTCGCTGGTGCAGGCGTCGCTGAAGATGACGTCCGGCCGCGCGTCGTTGACGACGCCAGGCCCGTCCGTCACGGTGGCGTCCGTGGGCGCATCCGTCCCCGAGTCCACCGGGATGATGACGCCGCCGGAGCCGCCCGAGCCGCCGGAGCCGCCGCCGCCGCTCACGGCGCCGCTCCCCGCAGTCCCTGCACTGCCGCCGGTCGCTCCGGTGCCCTCTGGATCGTCCTCCACGCCCGACGCGGCCGAGCAGCTCACGCCCCCGACGATGACCGCGGCCGCCACGGCGAGCCAGACACCACGAACGACCACGGACCTACGGGCCAAGCGCGCCATGGCGCTAAGAGTCGCATCCCTCTCCGTGCCGTCAAGCCAAGAGCACGGGTGGCGTCGCGGCTTCGGGCGCCGCCGGGCGCGGGCTTGCCACACCGCTCCATCCCCTCCACGCTCCGGGCATGAGTCCCCTCGTGGAGCAGAGCCGCGCGCTCCATGCTGCGCTGCTCTCCCTGCATTTTTCCTCTCCGGTCTGTCACGTCTACCGTCCCCTCGGCTACGCGCGAGCGCCCCACGAGCGCTACCTCGAGCGCTGGGGCTCCGGCCCGAAGCGAGTGCTGTTCTTGGGGATGAACCCCGGCCCGTTTGGGATGGCGCAGACCGGCGTCCCCTTCGGCGAGGTCAGCTTCGTCCGGGACTACCTGGGCGTCCAAGCGGCCGTGAAGCGCCCCGCTCAGCAGCACCCCGCGCGCCCCATCGAGGGCTTCGAGTGCCGCCGCAGCGAGGTGAGCGGGGCCCGCTTCTGGGGCTGGGTCCAGGCGCGCTGGGCGGAGCCCGCGCGCTTTTTCTCGACGTGCTTCGTCGCCAACTACTGCCCGCTCGTCTTCATGGAGGCCAGCGGACGCAACGTCACGCCGGACCAGCTGAGCCGCGCGGAGCGACAGGCCCTCTACGAGCGCTGCGACGGCGCGCTCGAGCGCCTCGTCAGCACCTTGGGCGTCAGCCACGTGGTCGGCATCGGCGGCTTCGCGGAGCGGCGCGCCCAAGCGGTGCTGGCGGAGCGCGTGAGCGTCTCCTCCGTCTTGCACCCGAGCCCGGCGAGCCCGCTCGCCAACCGTGGCTGGAGCGCGCGCGCCGAGGCCCAGCTCGCCGCGGCGGGTGTCCCCCTGCCCGCCTACGGGCCCTGAGCGCCCGGCCGCTCACCCCCCATCGCCTCCCTCTGACGCCGTAGCGTGGCGAGGTGCCACCGCCAGCGCGCGAGGCCCGCGGCCCTCGCTCCTCCCCTAACGGCGATGGCCCGAGCCCTCGCCCGGCTCGTCGTCCTCCTCCGACGCCTCCGGCTCCTCATCGTCGAGCTCGTCCTCCTCGTCCTCCTCGCCCTCCTCGTCAGTCAAGGAGCCGTCAGCCGTCGTCGTGCCGGCGGTCTTCCAGAAGGCGCTGTCTCGCGCGTGCCAGCCCACCGGGAGCCGCCGGTGAAAGCTCCACCAGAGGCCATAGACGCCGAGCAACACCCCCGGGATGGAGAGGTACTGGCCCATGTCGAAGGTGGCCGTCGGCTCGAGGAAGACCTGGTGCTCTTTGACGAACTCGATGAGGAAGCGCGCCGGGAAGTAGAGCACGAAAAACAGCGAGATCATCGCGCCCCGAGGCCGCTGCTCGCGGCCCCAGGCGCGATCCGCGACGTAGAGCGCGAGCAGGATGGAAAACCCGATGAGCGCCTCGTAGAGCTGGCTGGGGTGGCGGAGCGGCACCTCTCCCAGCGCCGCTGCCTCACGGTCGAAGCGCGGGAAGCGGACCCCCCAGGTCTGGTCGGTCTTGATCCCGACGATCTCAGAGTTGAAGAAATTGCCGACGCGGACGAGCGCCGCGCCCAGCGCCGCCGAGAAGGCGAAGCGGTCCGCCCCCTCCAAGAAGCTCAGGTTCCTGCGGCGCGTGTAGAGGTACATCGCCACGATGAGGCCGAGGACGGCGCCGTGGCTCGCGAGCCCGCCCGTCCAAATCTCGAAGAGCCAGAACGGATCTTTCAGGAATTTGTCGAGATCGTAGAACAAAACGTGCCCGACGCGGGCCCCGCCGAGCACCCCCACGACGCCGTACACGATGAAGTCACCGGCGTCCTCTTCGTCCCCACCGCCGCGCTCGATCTGCCACTTCAGCAGCGCGTAGCCCCCCATGAAGACGCCGACGAAGAGCAGGCTGTAGTAGCGCAGCGCGAAGGAGCCGATGTGCACTAACGCGGGGTCGACGTCCCAGGTGAAGGTCGGAAGGTGCACGGCGTGGTCCTCTCTGTGAGCCGCCGCGGTCACTCGGGCCGGGCGCCGCGCAGCTTAGTCCAATCTGCCACCTCGCAAGCGGTTTCGCTGGCGAATGAGCCGCGCTGCGCGCTCAGCACTCCCACTTGGCGCCGAGCAGCCCGCCGACGCAGCGACAGCTCGTGCTCCCGTAGGCGCAGCGCTGCGTCTCGAGGCTACAAGAGCTCCCCGAGCGCGGCTGCTCGGCGGGGCAGGCGGCGCAGCTCCACCGGCTAGAGAGCCCGGCCGCCTTGCACACACAGTCTCGCGCCTCATACTCACAGTCGAGCCCGCGGCGCTCGCAGGGCGCGTCAGGCTGCGGCGCGCGCGTGGGGCAGCTGGTGCACGCCCACTTGCGGCTGAGGCCGCTCTGCGTGCACTCGCACAGGGTGCCGTCATAGCCGCAGGAGTTCGTCGCCAGCCCGCAGCTCTGCCCGTCTGCGGCGCTCGCAGGGCAGTCGAAGCAGCTCCACGTCCCCACCGAGCCGCAGGTGCACTGCTTGCCGCCGTAGGTGCAGCGCTGCTCTGGCTCCCCGCAGCGGGCGAACGCGCCCGGCTGCTGGGTTGGGCAGGGAGGGCCACCGCGATCACCGCCCGTCGCGCCCGTGCCGCCCGTCGCGCCCGTGCCGCCCGTCGCGCCCGTCGCGCCCGTGCCGCCCGTCGCGCCCGTGCCGCCCGTCGCGCCCGTGCCGCCGGCTCCGCTAGCTCCTGCCGAGCCGCCGCTCGCTGCCTCACCCCCTGCGCCCGCGCTCGCGCTGGCCCCTGCCTGCGCCGCCGCTCCGGCGCCGCCGTCTCGCGCGCTGCTGCTGCCGCTGCTGCCGCTGCTGCCGCTGCTGCCACTGCTGCCGCCGGGGCCAGCCGGGACGAAGCCAACGTCCGCCGGCGAGCCCTCCCCACACCCCCACGCGAGCGCCGCACCCACCACGAGGACACTGCCGGCACGCCAGCTCAGGGTCGCCATGCCTCAATGATGATGACGTCCTAGGCGCGACGTCAACGTGCAAGCGTGGCCGAGGACGCTCCGAGCACGTCCGCCATCTGATACCGACCCGCCGATCTCCCGATGAGAAAGCGCGCCGCGCGCAGCGCTCCGTGCGCGAACAGCTCACGGTGGGTAGCGCGATGCGTCAGCTCCAGCCGCTCCCCCGGTCCGAACAAGTACACCGTGTGCTCGCCGACCACGTCCCCGCCGCGCACGCCAAACACCCCCACCTCCTCCTCCGTGCGCGCGCCGACCTCCCCGTCCCGGCCGCGGAGCTCTCGCAGCTCCGGGCGGGCGCCCCGCACGACCTCGAGCAGGCGCCGTGCGGTGCCGCTCGGTGCGTCGAGCTTCTTGCGATGGTGCAGCTCTACCAGCTCGACGTCCCAGCCTGGACCCAGGCGCTCGAGCGCCCGCTCCGTGAGCTCCGCGAGCACCTGCACCCCGAGTGAAGTGTTGGACGCCCACAGGACGGGCACGCGCTCCGCCGCGCGCGTGAGCGCCGCCTGCGCCGCCTCGTCCAGGTTGGTGGTGCCGCTCATCAGCGCGACGCCCGCGCGCGCGCAGGTGCCTGCGACCGTCGCGACGGCGCTCGCCGTAGAAAAATCGACGAGGACCTCGGCACCGAGGACGCTGGCGCCGAGATCGGCCGTCAGCTCCACGCCGAGCGTACCGACGCCCGCCAGCTCCCCGAGATCTCGACCCAGGGCCGGATCTGCCGGACCGGCGCAGGCCCCCACGAGCTGCCAGCCTGGCTCTGCGGCGGCCAAGCGCGTGATGGCCAGCCCCATCCGGCCGCTCGCGCCGTGCAGGGCGAGCCTCACGCCTCCTGCTCCCACGCCTCGATGGCCGCGACGACCTGCGCTCGGGTCGCCGCGCTGGCCGCCACGAGCGGCGGGCGCACCGCCTCGCTCATCCGGCCGCGCGCGGCGAGCGCCGCCTTGACCGGCTGCGGGTTCGGCTCGACGAAGAGCGCCCGGTGCACCGGGAGCAGCGCGAGGTGTCGCCGGCGCGCCTCTGCCCACTGCCCGGACGCCGCGGCGCGCACCACGTCGGCCACCGCGCTCGGCAAGACGTTCGAGGTCACGCTGATGACCCCGCGCGCACCGACGGACATCATCGGCAAGGTGAGCGGATCATCGCCCGAGAGCACGCTGACCCGCTCCCCCGCGCGACGCAGCAGCTCTTGGCAGTACAGCACGTTGCCGGTCGCGTCCTTGACGCCCACCACGTTGGGGCAGGTGTCCAGCACCGCCAGCGTGCTGTCCACGCTGAGCTCCACGCTGCAGCGCCCGGGGATGTTGTAGAGCACCACCGGGGCGGGGACGGCCGCCGCCACGAGCTCGATGTGCCGCTGCATCCCGAGCTGGGAGGGCTTGTTGTAGTAGGGCATGACGACCATCACCGCGTCCGCCCCGAGCTCCACGGCGCGACGGCTCAGCTCGATGGTCTTCTGGGTGCCGTTCGAGCCAGTCCCGGGCATCACCTGGGCGCGCCCACGCGCCAGGCTCACCGTGCGCGCGATGAGCTCCGCCTGCTCTGCGTCGCTCAGGGTCGGCGTCTCTCCGGTCGTGCCGCAGGGCACGAGGACGTCGATCCCCGCCTCGAGCTGGCCCTCGACGAGCCGCTCGAAGGCCGGCCAGTCGACGGCGCTGCCCTCGGCGGTGAAGGGGGTGACGAGCGCAGTACAAGTTCCACTCGGCGAGAACGCGGTCATGGCCGGCTTTTGCCTCGCTCGCCCCTGCGGCGCAATCGCAATCGCGCGGCGCTAGCCAAAGCCCGCGCTTCGACGCGGGCGCAGCGAAGCGACGAAGAACCCGTCCGTGCCGTGGGCCAGCGGCAACAGCCGAAAGCAGCTCCGCCCCGCCGCCACGGCCTCGACCTCCGCGGCGTCGAAGGGCGTAGGCTCGAGCAGATCGGCCACCGCCTCGAGCACCTGCTCGCACTCCGCGGTGAGCACGCTGCAGACCGCGAACACCAGGCGCCCCTCCGGCCGCAGCAGCGGCGCGGCGCGGCGCAGGATCTGCACGGCGAGCGCCCCGAGGCGCGCGGGATCTTCCGGGGAGAGCCGCAGCGCGATCTCCGGGCGGCGCCACAGCGTCCCGGAGCCGCTGCACGGCGCGTCGACCAAGACGCGGTCGAAATGACCCTGCGGCAGATCGGCGCTGCCCACGGAGAGATCCACCGCCCGCGTCCGAGCCGGCGGCAGCCCGAGGCGCTCGAGCTCGGCGCTCAGTGACCGGAGCTTGGCGGCGTGCAGATCCGTCGCCCACAGCTCGCCCGTCGGGCCGAGCTGCTCGGCGAGCAAGCTCGTCTTTTGCCCACGGCCGGCGCAGGCGTCGAGCACGCGCTCGCCGGGGCGCGCCCCCAAGGCGAGGCCGACGAGCTGCGCCCCCTCTTCTTGGATCACGAAGGCGCCCTCGGCATAGCCCTCGAGCGCGCGGGGGTCCCCCTTGCGCTCGAACGAGCGCGCACGCGGGGAGACGCGCCCCACGCGCGCCTGCGCGAGCCAGGCCGGCGTGGGCGCCCCCGCCACCACGCGGACGCTGACCTGCGCCGCGCGCCGCGGCTCCCCCAAGAGCGCGCGCGCCTCCTCCACCCCCACGCTCCGGGTCAGCTCGTCGAGCAGCCACGCTGGCGCTCGCTCGACCAGCGCGGAGGGCTCGAGCCGGCGCCCGCTCGCCGCGAGCCGGCGCAGCACGGCGTTCACGAAGCCCGCCACGCGCTCGCCCCGCAGGCGTCGCACGCCCTCGACCGCGGCGTTCACGGCCGCCGCCGGCGCCACCCTGTCCAGGCTGAGGAGCTGGTGCGCCGCGACGAGCAGCTCGGCCAGCACCGCTGCGTCTTTACCGAGCCCCCGCGGCGCCAGCTCCGTCAGCGCGCGCTCGAGCGCGGGGCGCGCGCGCAGGGTGCCGTAGCTCAGCTCCGTGGCGAGCGCGCGCTCCCTCGCCTCGAGCGCGGGGTGCCGACGCAGCTCGGCGTCCAGCGCCGCGACGGCGAAGGCGCCGTCCTTCAGGACACGCTCCACCACCTTCGCCGCTACGCGCCGCCCCGTGACGCTCCCCGCGGCGCTCACGGGGCGCCCCGCTGCTGGAGCGCTCGAGCGTCCAGGCGCTTCTCCACGTCATTTTTGAAGGCCAAGCCCATGAGCACCAGCAGCATGCCCATCCCGACGATGTGCGCCACCTCGCGCACCCTCAGCGGCAGCGGCCGGCGCAGCACCCCCTCCACCAAGAAAAACAGCAGGTGGCCCCCATCCAGCACCGGGATGGGCAGCAGGTTGAGCAAGCCGAGGTTGATGCTGAGCAGCGCCATGACCCACACGAACCGGTCCGGCCCCTTGCGCCCCTCCTCCCCCGCCACCTCATAAATGGTGATGGGACCGCTCAGCTCCTTCAAGCTCACGCGGCCCTGGGCGAGGCGCACGATCCCAATCAGGATGAAGCGCGTGACGTCGACGGTCTCGTCGAGCGCCTTGGTCAGCGCGTACCGGATGCGCGCCGGGTGCTCGACGCGGCTCTCCGGGGAGAGCGGGACCCAATGCTGGAGCTGGAGCTGATAGCGCGCGTAGCTCTGACCGGTCTCGTCCATGAGCTGCTCGCGCCGCAGCTTGAACTCCGCGGAGCGCTCTTCGGACGCCTCGAAGGACAAGAAGCTGATGCGATGCGGCTTGTCCGGCTGGGCCATCACCCGCTCCCGGAACGACGACCACGCGGGGATGGGCTCGTCATCCAGGCGCAGGAGCTTGTCTCCGACCCGCAGCCCGGCGCGCGCCAGCGAAGAGTCCTGCGGGATCGCCGAGACGTAGAGATCGGCGAGCTCCATGCCCGTGCGCTCGATGACATCGTTGCCAGTGGGCTCGGGGGTCAAGGCCACCACCCCGGCCTCGTAGACGTAGAGCGTGCCCAAGCGGTCGAGCGCACCCGCAGCGGCCACCGGCCTCAGGTAGGTCACGGGCAAGGTCTCGCCGTGGTTGTCCGCGAAGATGGCGTCCAGGTCCATGTAGCGCCGGATGGGCTTGCCCGCGACGTGCGTCACCACGTCGAAGCTCCGCAACCCGGCGCGGTAGGCAGGGCTGCTCCGATCGGAGACGCCGATGACCGGCGCCGGCGCGCTAGGCTGGATCCCGATGGTGCCCACGCGCTCGACGATGTCGAAGTCCCGCCGCTCGATGGTCTCCTCGACCGGCACCTCCACCTCGACGTGGCGATTGTCACGGAACACCTTGAGCCGGAGCGTGGCGCCGGGGCTCTTCGAGATGAGCCGCTTGAGCTCGTCGAAGGTGCCGACGTCCCGCCCGTTGACCGCCATGATGCGATCCCCCTCGCGCAGCTTGCCCTGCGCGGGGTGCCCCGGCAGGACGACCCCGACCATGGGCGGCAAGAACGGCCCCTCGCTCACGAACACGGAGAAGTAGAGCAAGACCGGGAACAGCAGGTTCATCACCGGCCCGGCCAGCACCACCATCACCCGCTTGTGCAGCGGCAAGCTCTCGAAGGTGCGCCGCCGGTCCTCCGGCAGCACGATGTCGGACTTGCTCGCCTCGAGCATCTTGACGTAGCCGCCCAGGGGCAGCAGCCCGACGCAGTACTCCGTCTCACGCCCCCGGAGCCGCAAGATCTTCGGGCCGAAGCCCAGAGAGAAGGTGATGACCTTCACCCCGAAGGCCTTGGCGAACAGGAAGTGTCCCAGCTCGTGGACGAAGATGAGGGAGCTGACGAGGAGGACGAAGTAGAGCAGGTTCACCGGCGGCGCCGCGCCGGCAAGCTAGCATGTGCGCCGGCCCCCGTGTAGCTTGGGGCGATGAGCGCGTTACCTGCCAAGAGCGTGGCAAGCTCGCGGATCCAGCTCCATCAGCTCATGCTGCCGGAGCATGCCAACGCCTTCGGTAAGGTCCACGGGGGGCTCATCATGAAGATGGTGGACGAGGCCGGGGGGATCTGCGCCATGCGCCACTCCGCGCGCCCCTGCGTCACCGTCGCGATGGATTCCATGACCTTTCGCTCGCCCGTGGCGGTGGGGGACGTGTTGGAGTGCAGCGCGAGCGTCAACTGGGTGGGGACCACCAGCCTCGAGGTCGGCGTCAAGGTCCACGCGGAGAACCCCATCACGGGGCGCGTCTCGCACACCAACAGCGCCTACCTGGTCTACGTGGCCTTGGACGACGAGGGGCGGCCCGCGCCCGTCCCTGAGCTGCTCCGCGTCACCCCGGAGGACCACCGCCGCTGGGCGGAGGCGGAGGCCCGCCAGCGGCGCCGCCTCGCCTCGACCTGAGGCGTCCACGCGGAGACGCTGCGGCCCGGTCCGGCTCGCGCCACGCCCCCGCTGCGCTAGGCTGCCCGAGGCTCGGCGCACCCGACGGACCCTCATGAGCGAGACACGCCACATCGACAGCTTCGCGCGGACGCTGCTGGAGCCGCTCTTGGAGCGACTGCAGACGCCGTCTCGCTCGGGCTGGCAGCTCATGGGGTGGGACGCCGAGCAAGGCTTCCAGCTCACGCTCGGGAAGGGCCAGGACGTCCTGCTCATCGAGCTCGAGCGCCGCGATGACGAGCGCGACTGCTACGCCCGCACCCAGCGCTTCAACCTCTGCGTGCGGCGAGCGTTCCAGGCAGGAGCGCCGCTGACCGAAGAAGAGCGGCGCGTCGTCCTCCAGGTCGCCTCCATCGTGCGCGCCCGCGAGGGGCTCCTGCCCGTCGTCACGCGCCCCACCACCTCCACGCGCGCTCGCGTCCGCGAGCTGGAGGTGGAGCGCGTCCTCATCCCAGAGGGGGCGGGGCACTACTACGTCAACCCCTACGTCGGCTGCATGATCGGCTGTGACTTCTGCTACGTCGCCGACCGCGCCGACTTCTCGCGGGAGCTCGAGGGCCAACCTCACTTGCCGTGGGGGCGCTACGTCGACGTCAAGCTCAACGCGGCGGCGGTGCTCCGCCAGGAGGTGGCGCGCGCGCGCCCGGGGATCGTCCGGATGAGCCCCATCCTGACGGACCCCTACCAAGCGCTCGAGCGACGCTATCGGATCACGCGGCAGTGCCTCGAGGTGCTCGCGGACGCGCGGTTCACCCCCGTCATCCTGACGCGCGCCGCGCGCGTGGTGGAGGACCTCGACGTGCTGGGCCGCTTCGAGCGCGCGGCGGTCGGGCTGTCCATCCCCACCGACGACGACCGCGTGCGTCAGCACTTCGAGCCCGGGGGCGACCCCATCGAGGAGCGGCTCGACGCGCTCCGCCGGTGTCACGCCGCGGGGCTCCGCACCTACGTCATCATCCAGCCCATGTTGCCCATGGACCCCGCGCGGCTCGTGGCCTTGACGGCGCCGTACGTGCGCGCCGTGCGGATCGATCGCATGTACGAGCTGCAGCGCACGGCGCACCTGTATCGGGAGTTCGGGCGCCCTGACGCCATGCAGGACGCCTTCTTCGAGCAGACGGGCGCGGCGCTCCGAGCAGGCTTCGCCGAGCACGGCATCGCCCTCGACGACCTCGACGACCTCGGCCGCTCCCTCGGGCTGCTCGAGGGCTGAGGCTCCCCTCCTCCGCGCCGCCGGGGGAGCTTCAGCGCTAGGGCTCCGGCTCTTCGAGCGGCACGTCGAGCCCCACGAGCTGCATCAGGCGCAGCGCGTTGCCGCCCTCGACCGGCCCCGGGCGGAGCACGTAGTCGAAGCTCATCGTGCCCTCGACCACCGTCTCTCGGAAGTGCGCCTGCGTGACGCGGTCCATCAGCGGTGGGGTGAGCTGACAGAGCCCCATGTCGTGCGTGGTGATCACGCCGGTCGCGCCGCGCTCGAGCAGCCGCGCGAGCGTCCAGCGAGCGCCGATCTGACGCTCCCGAGAGTTGGTCCCGTGCAAGATCTCGTCGAGGAGAAACAGCACCGGCACCTCGCCCGCGGTGGCGTCCAAGGCGGCCTTGAGCTTCTCCACCTCGGCGTAGAAGTGGCTGACGCCGCTGCTCAGAGAGTCCCGGACGCGGAGGCTGGTGACGAGCCGCACGTGACCCAGGCTCATCCTCCGCGCGCACACGGGACCGCCCGCCTGGGCGAGCACCACGGCGAGCCCCAGCGAGCGCAAGAACGTGCTCTTGCCCGACATGTTCGAGCCCGTGATGAGCCAGGCCGTGCCCTGGCGCTCCAGGCTGATGGAGTTGGCGCGCCGAGTCGTCGCCGAGAGCAGCGGGTGAGCCAGCTCCTCCGCGACCAACAGCGGAGGCCCCTCGTGGAGCTCCGGGAAGACGAAGCTTGGCTCGTCGTGCGCCAGGCCGGCCAGCGAGGTGAGCGCCTCCATCTCCCCGAGCACCTCGAACCAGCCGCGCAGGGCGCCTCCCGCCTCCCGCTGCCAGCGCTCCAGCCGCAGCGTGCAGTGCAGATCCCAGAGCAGCAGGGTGTTGATGAGGGGGTACACGAGGCCGTTGTGGCGGAGCTCGAAGGTGCCCAGGGCGGTCTCGAAGCGTCGCATGGCGACCGAGGGGCGCTGGCTGCCGCTCATCACGCGCTCGCGCAGGCGCCGGAGCAGCGGCGCCTCCGCCGGACAGCGCTCCACCACCTCCAACATGCGAGCGTAGCGCTGGAAGGCCCCGTGCCCGGCGCTGACCGTCTCGAACACGGAGCTTGTGTACTGCCGCACGCTGAGCACCACCCCGGCGGAGGCCACGAGCGGGAGCAGCGCCACCCACCCCTGCACGAGGCCCCACTGCGCCGCCATCAGGCTCGCGAGGTTGGCCGCCGGGAGCACCCAGGTGAGCGGCCCGAGCCACGGCCGAGTGGACAGCCTCGCCGGGCCCTCCGCCCACGCGAGCAAGGGCTCAGGGTCCGGCGGCGGCGCGGGCGCGCCCCCCGGCTTGACGGCCAGCTCGAGCCCCAAGGCCTCCAGCTCTTGTCGATACTCCAGCTCCGGGGCGAGCGCACCCACCGCGAGCTGTCGCTCCCGCGCCTCCTCGACCGAGGAGGCCTGGACGAGCAGCGCGGCGAGCCGGCGACGGCCGTAGCGCGTGCGGGCGAGGGTGAGGCGCTGAAAGAGCGAGCCCGGTCCGAACAGATCCAGATCGTCCGCGAAGCCTTCGCTGCTCGTGAGCTCTGTGCCGTCGTCCGGGAGCTGACGCCAGGCCTCACTGAGCCGCAGCTCCGCCAGCTCGCTCACCTTGACGCGGCGCTGCGCGTGCTCTTCCGCGCGCAGCACCCGCGCGTGGTAGAGGACGAGCGCCACGAAGCCGAGGAGGCCGAGCGTGGAGAGCGCGAGCGCCGCCCAGCGCTGCTCCTGCCCCAGCCACCACGCCGCGAGGCCGGCGACGACGAAGACCGCGAACGCGATGCCTCGGAGGTTGGAGAGCAGCGCCGAGCGGGCCGCCAAGCCTGCGTGCCGCTGCCGAGCCTCGAGCGTCCGCTGCGCATGGAGCTGCTGCACCGACGAGCTCATGCGCGGATCACCCTCCCGATGGCTCCCGGGAGGCCGCTGAGCGGCTCCACCGCGTCGGCCACGCCCAGCTCGGTGACCGCGCGCGGCATCCCCCACACGGTGCTGCTCGCGCGATCCTGCGCGAGCACCCGGCCCCCCGCGGCCTTCACGGCCGCTGAGCCGAGCGCGCCGTCCTTGCCCATGCCCGTGAGCACCACGCTCAGCACCCGCGGCCCGAAGGCCGCCGCCAGCGAGCGCAGCGTGACGTCCGCGGCTGGCTTGACGCCGTGCAGCGGGGGCTCATCGCTCAGGCCGAGGCGCCCGTCGCGGCCCACGACGAGGTGGCGCCCCCCTGGAGCGAGCAGCGCCACGCCCCCCACCAGCGCCTCCCCTTCGAGGGCCTCACGCACGGGGAAGCTGGTCCGCTCCGCCAAGCGCGCCGCGAGCGGCGCCGTGAAGCCCGCCGGGAGGTGCTGGACGACCAGGAGCGCGACCTCCGCGGGCAGCGCGAGGCGCGGGAGCAGCTCCGCCAGCGCGGCGGGGCCTCCGGTGGAGGCGGCGACGCACACGACGCGCAGCCCCGCGGGCAGCGGCTCGAGCCGCGGCTTGGGGGTGGCGACCGGCGCGGCCGGGGCGGGCGCGCGCAACGCCCCTGGCCGCGCGCGCGCGGCCGCCGCGAGCTTGTCGCAGAGCTCCGCGCGGACGTCCGCGAGGCTGGCGCTCACCTCTCCCGCGGGCTTCGTCACGAAGTCCACCGCCCCGGCGGCCAAGGCCTGGACGGTCTCGTGCGCGCCCTCTCGCGTGTGGGCGCTCAGCATCACGATGGGCACCGGGCACTGGGCCATGATGGCGGCGGTGACCTCCGCGCCGTTCATGCCGGGCATGTTGAAGTCCATGGTGACGAGCTCTGGGCGCAGCGTGGGGACGAGCTCCAGCGCCTCGGCGCCGTCACGCGCCTGCCCCACCACCTCGAAGCGCGCGTCCGCGGCGAGCACCCGCGCCACCGCCGCGCGCATGAACGCCGAGTCATCGACCACCAGCACTCGTAGCCTGTCACTCACTGGCGGGGAGCTTAGCCACACTTGGCGGAGCTGGGTGGCGGCATCCTCAGCAAAAACGCCTGCTAACGGGGCGCGAGGCGCGTGATGGTCACCCTCACCGTGGCGGGCACCATGGCCCCTGGCGGGCTCCCGACGTAGCGCCGGTCCACCACGTCCGCGACGCACCGGGCGGCCGCCGCCGTGACCGCGCGGCGCTTGGCGACCGAGACGCCCTCGGCGCGCCCCCTGACCCGCACCAAGAAACGGACGGTGACCTCGCCGTGGGCGGCGCGGAGGCCGCCCTTCTCGAAGCACTGCGCCATCCGCGCGCTCGCCGCGCCCAGCAGCTTCTCCGCTTGCGGGAGCTTGCCCGTCTCCGGGGTGACGGGGCCGACCTTCACCTCCACGCGCTCGAGCGTCGGAGGCTCGGGGGGAGGCGCCGCGCTAGCGCTGGGCGCCGCGCTGGCGCTGGGCGCCGCGCTGGCGCTGGGCGCCGCGCTAGCGCTGGGCGCCGCGCTGGCGCTGGGCGCTGCGCTCCCCGCCGGCGTGCCGCCGCTGGGGGCCAGGAGCTGCGCCGCCTCCTGCTCCGTGATGCAGCGGACGAGCATGCCCTTGCCGTTGCCGATCCGTCCCCACGGGCACGCAGGATCGTAGGGGTAGCGCGTGGCGGCAGGATCTTCTGCGCTGGCCCCGGCGCTGATCAGCAGGCCCAGCCCGCCCAGGACCAGCGCCACGCTGAGGCCCCGCGGGCGCTGTCGTTCGTCGTCGTTCATCCGTATCACCGAAACCCGTTGAGGACCCAAGCGCTCACCGGCGCATCGATACCCTTCAGCAGGATACCGGGCTGCTCCGTGGCGAAGACCTGTTCATGGAGACGCGCGTAGCTGTCCGCGCTGAGGAGCACCCCCCCGAGCGGGCACTTGGACTCGTGCCGCTGAGCGCGGTTGACCACGTCACCGATGCACGTGTAGTCCCGCCGGACGTGGCGAGAGCCGATGTCGCCCCGGACGACGAGGCCTGAGTTGATCCCGATGCGCATGGCGAGCCGTTGCTGTCGCCCCTCGTTGTACGCCTCCAGGGCACGCTGCATTCCCCACGCCGCGCGCGCGGCGCGCAGCGCGTGGGGCTCCTCGTGCTCCGGCCGATCTTCGAACACCGCCATGATGGCGTCCCCGATGAACTTGTCGATGTCGCCCCCCTGCTCCTTGATGACCACGCAGAGCGCGTCGAAGGCGCCGTTGAGGATCTCCACCACCTCTGCCGGCGACATCTGCGCGCTCATGTTGGTGAAGCCCGACAAATCGCTGAACAACAGCGTGGCGTCGACCTCCCGCGCCCGAGCCGCCTCCAGCGACCCCTGGAGCGAGAGCTGCTCGGCCGCCTTCACGGTCCCCTCGCTGATGTAGAGCCGCGACGCCTCCTTGTACCGGGCTAGCCGGTGCTCCGCGAGCACCCGCTCCACGAGGGCGATGCACTTGTCCGTACTGAAGGGCTTGACCAGGTAGCTCGTGAGGCGCGCCGCGCGCATCTTGGCTTGGTCACGCTCGGTGTCTCGCGCGGTGAGCATCACGATGGGGATGTCCCGGGTGCGCAGATCCCGCCGGAGCGCCAGCACGAGCTCGAAGCCGTTCATCTGCGGCATGTCGTAGTCCGTGAGCACGAGCTCCGGCGGCTCCGCGACGGCCTTGGCGAGCCCGTCCTTGCCATCGACCGCGGTGGAGACGACGAATCCCTGTCGCCGGAGGCAATCCGCGACCAGGTGCCGGATGGCGGCGGAGTCGTCCACGACCAGGACCCGCTCCCGCGTGGCGATGAGCCGCGTCGCCAAGAGCGCGTGCAGGCGGCTGATGAGCTCCTCCGGCACGACCGGCTTGACGAGATACTCGTCCGCGCCCGCGTCGAAGCCTCGCTCGAGGTCCGCCGCCTCTCCCAGGGACGAGCACATCACGACGGGGGTGCCGGCCAGCTCCGGGTCGGACTTGACGGCTCGGCAGAGCTCGTAGCCGTTCAGCCTGGGCATCTCCACGTCGGAGAGCAGCAGCTCCGGCCGCTGCTGCCGCAGCAGCGCCAGCGCCTGCTCTCCGTCCCACGCCTCGAGCACCTCATAGCCCGCCCCTCGCAGCAAGGGCACGGTGTGTCGATGGATGAGCTCACTGTCGTCGGCCAAGAGCACGGTCAGCCGAGGGTGGGCGCTGTTCTCGACGACCTCGAGCAGCTCTCGCGCTTGGAAGGGTAGGGTCAGGGCGGCGTGAAAGCCGCCGCGGCGCGCCTGCTCGCAGCCGGCCCCGTTGAGCCCCAGGTACACGCTGCGCGGCGGGGCGTGCCCTGCGGCGTCCGCGCGCGCCAAGGCGTCCATCGCCGTGCCACCGTCCACCCAGGGGGCGAACAGCACCACGTCCGGGACGCGGGGTGCCTGGTCCAGGAGAGGCTGCAGCGCGACCGCCACGCACAGCTCATGCCCTGCGGGCTCGAGCGTTCGCCCGACGAAGTCTCCGAGAATCCCCGGCGGCGTGACCAGCCCGACCAACATGGTCCCGTGAGCTTAGGCCGCCGCTCGGCGACATGCACCCCTCGCGAGGCGCGCGGGGGTCTTGCGCGCCCGAGGCGCGCCTGGCAGGGTCCGCCCTCACGCTGGTGGTCCCGCCCCAAGAGTTTCCCCCTGCCGCCGAGACGCTGCTCACCTTCTTGGACAGCGTGGGGCATCGCGCCGAGGCGGATCTGTACCTGCAGCTCTTCCGCACGCTGCCCAGGGAGAGCTTCGCCCTCACGGCCGCCGAGTCTTCGGTCCTACGCTTGGCGGTAGGAGCGCTGGTGGAGCAGCTCGGCTTCCTCGCGCAGCTCGGCCTTCGCACGCCGCTGTTCGTCGGGCTCTTCGACCCGTCGCAGGCGAGCGACGGCGCCGCGCGGCTGAGCCGGCGCCTCCGCGCGAGCGGCATCGAGCCGGTGCTGCTCGACAGCGAGACCCCCAACCTCGCGGCCAGCTTGCGTCGAGCGCTGCGTGACGACCTCCAGCCCGTGGTCGGGTTCACCACGGGGAGCCACGCCGGCGTCGCCGCGCGCTTTCGCTTCCTGGGGCAGCTCGCCTCGGAGGTCGGGTCGCGCAAGGTCGTGCTGCTGCGCCGACGGGGTGCGCTGCGACTGCGGAGCAGCACGCCGCGCGGACCGCTCGACTTTCCAGCGAGCAAGCTGGACGCGAGCGGGACGCTCAGCGTCGTGAGCCTCCGGAGCGACGCGCCGCTGCTGCTGCAACCCCGCCGCGTCCCACGTCAAGATCAGGTGCTGCTCGAGGCCGTGAGCGGGATGCTGGCGGCGGCCCACGACCGGCGACTGGTCGTCAACGTCACCTCCCCCTTCGATCTGCTCAAGGAGCTGTTCACGGTGCGCGGCGCCGGCACCCTCATCAAGGAGGGGACGGACATAGAACAGCACGCCAGCTACGACGGCGTGGATCTCGCGCGCCTCCGGGCGCTCATCGACAGCAGCTTCGGCCGCCGCCTGACGCCGCACTTCTTCGAGCAGCCGCCGCGGACGGTCCTGCTCGAGCGAGACTATCGGGGCGCCGCCATCGTGCTGCCGGGCAGCCTCCCCTTGCCCTACCTCTCGAAGTTCGCGGTCGGCCCCATCGCCCAAGGCGAGGGGATGGGGCACGACCTGTGGCAGCGCCTCTGCCGAGAGTGCCCCACCTTCTATTGGCGGACCCGCGCCGACAACCCCATCAGCCCCTGGTACGCCAAGCTGTGCCACGGCCTGCAGCGCGACGGCCGCTGGCACGTCTTCTGGCGCGGGGCCGCGCCCGCGCAGATCCCCGGGATCATCGAGGCTGCCCTGAGGGCGCCAGAAGATTTCACGCTGGGTTGAGGGCCCCTGGGAGAGCCGCCGCGCGCGCCACCCCGGAGCCACGCTGGCGCCGGGGTGGGCCTCTCTGGCTCAGCGCCCGAGCGCCTCGGCGCGGTTGACGATGCGCGGAGTGAGGAAGATGACGAGCTCCCCACGGACGTCGCTGGCGCGGCGCCGCTGAAAGAGCAGCCCGATGAGCGGGATGTCCCCGAAGAAGGGCACCTGGTCCAGGTTGCGCCCGCTGTTGCGGGTGTAGATCCCGCCGATGACCGCGGTGTGTCCGTCCATCACGAGCAGATCCGTCTCCGCTTCGCGCTTGAGGATGGTGGGATCGCCCCGCGCCGAGGTCTGGTTGAAGTCCGGCTCGTCGCGGTTGATCTTCACGTGCATGGCGACGCTGCCGTCGGCGGTGACGTGCGGGCGCACCAGCAGCTGCAGCTTGGCCTCTTGGAAGGTGGTCT
This sequence comes from Myxococcota bacterium, assembly GCA_963169915.1. Classification (GTDB taxonomy): domain Bacteria; phylum Myxococcota_A; class Polyangia; order Polyangiales; family Polyangiaceae; genus JADLEQ01. Next base: position 15,251 of record CAUJEM010000102.1, on the reverse strand, counting down.
GCACGCCCTGGGCGCTCACCTGCGAGAACGGGATGAGCGTTCCCTGGGAGATCCGCGCCTCACGGTTGTCGAGCGTGAGGATGCGCGGGCTCGACAAGATCCGCAGCATGCCGCTCGACTCCGCGGCGGAGAGCCGCACCGCGAGGTTGATGTTGTTGTCGATGGAGCCGAACGAGAGCCCGAGCGCGCCGCCTTGCCCCGTCCCCACGGCCGCCGGGAGGTTGACCGCAAAATTGGGGTTTTGTACCTGCGTCTGGAAGGGGCTCAAGCCAGCGGTCGGCGTGTTGGAGTCGCTGCCGCCGCCGACGATACCGACGCGGTTCGGGAACGCTAGCCCCGTGGGGTTGCCGGTGGCCGCGCTGAAGCTGCTGTCGCCGCCCCACTGGATGCCCACGTCCCGCAGGTAGCGGCTCGTCGCCTCGACGATCCGCGCCTCGACGAGGACCTGAGGGGTCTGCGTGTCGAGCGAGCGCGTCAGCTCCTCGATCTGATCCAGGTTGCCGGCGACGTCCCGGACGATGAGCACGTTCGTCCGCTCGTCCACGGCGATGCTCCCACGCTCGGAGAGCATGTCCTTCGCGCGCGCTTGGATGGCCGCCGCCTCCGCGTAGCTGACCGGGATGAGCCGCGTCTCGAGCGGCGCCAGCTGCAGCTCTTGCTTGCGACGCGCGATCGCCATCTCGCGCTCCTTCTCCAGCTCCGCCAGCGGCGCGACGCGGATCATGTTGCCCGCGCGCACCATGCCGAGCCCCTTGGCCTGCAGCACCACGTCGAGCGCTTGATCCCACGGGACGTTGCGCATCCGGATGGTGACCGCGCCGCTGACGTTGTCCGCCGTCACGATGTTGACGCGCCCGACGTCGGCGAGCAGCCGCAAGACGTTGTGGATGTCTGCGTCCTTGAGGTCCAAGTCGATGCGGCGGCCCGTGAAGGCGCGGCGCACCTGGCCGGCGAGGGGAGCGCTGAAGGCCCCCGCCTGCTCGGCCTCGAGCGTCTGCTCCACGGGCACCCCTGCCCCGTAGCCATCCTCCACGAGCGGCACGCCGACCGGCTGCTGCTCGACGTTGACGGTCCGCGTCTTGCGGGCGACGCCGCCGTCCCGCGCGACCCCGGAGCTCGACGCGCTCGGCTTGCCGAAGCCCCACACCCAGCTCGACCCTTGGAGCTGGAGCTGACCCGTGACGTCTGCGCTGTGCTCCACCTCCACCAGGACGGCGTCTGCCGTGGCGTAGCTGGAGACCCGCTGCACCCCTCCACCGAAGGCCGAGACGTCGAGCGTCCGCTCGAGCTGCTGGGGGAGTCGGGCCCCCGGGATGCTGAGGCTGGACGTGACGATGGCCCCGGTGGTGGCGCTGCTGCCGCGCCGCGTGATCCGCGGGCGAGCGGCGCCGGTGACGTCGAGCACGATGCGCTGCTCGGCCCCCGCGCCATCGAAGCGGACGCCGGTCACGGCTGAGGTGCCCTGCTCCGAGCCCGCGGCGGGAGCCGCCGCCGCCGCGCCGCCCTGGCCGCTGGCCGCCACCTTGGGGGTGAGCGTGACGAGCAGCGCGTTGCCTTCGGCGCGCACGGCGTAGCTGGCGTCCTCCGCCAACGTCACGATGAGCCGCGTGACGGCCTTGGCGCCCTCACCAAAGCTCTGCAGCATCACCCCGCCCACGACGCCGGTCTTGCGGGTGACGGCGCTGGGGGCGCCCTTCACGCTGGACGCGGGGACGTCGACGATGAGCCGCCGCCCGGCGCGCTCGAGGCGGGCGGTGTACGTGGGGGTCAGCGTGAACTCTACCCGCACCGACGCGCCGCCGGCGTCCCCTTGCGGGGCGACCATCAGCTCCGTGGCGTGCCGGGGCGCTGGCGCCGCCGAGGCGGGGTGAGGCGCGGCGCCGACCCAGGCGACGAGCAATGAAGCGGCAAGGGGCCCACGCAGGCGCCTGCGCAGCCCCGGCTTCGCCGGTGTCACCATGGTCGAGCACCACCTCATGTTCGAGCTCCGATCGTCATGCCAGTCGCCGCCTCTCCAGGACACCCTAGAGGGTCCGGGTCGAGACCCTTAGCGTACTCGGAGACCTGCCGTCGCCACAAATTACCCGCTCGCCGGCGCGTCCCCGTCCGGCCGGAGCGGGATGACCTTCGTGGCGGGCGGGACGTCCGGGTTGGCCGGATCCTCCCGAATCATCACGATGTCCCCGTCCCGGACCTGGTCCACTCGCCAATTGAGCTCGTAGGAGGTGCCGGCGCTGGTGCTGCTCTGGACCACCTCCGCGCGCCCCACGAACTGCCCACGGCGGACCATGTGCCCCTTGCCCGTAGGGTCCACCAGCATGGCGACGGCCGGGCTGATGCCCGTGACGATGCCGACGAGCTTGAGCTCGTCGAGGCTGTACTGGTCGAGGAGCACCTCTCGTTGAGAGCGTACTTTGTCCTTGGCCTCCTCCGCGAAGATCCCCGCGAAGGAACGGAAGGGATCTCGGCTCTGGTCGCTCTCCCCGAAGTCCGACTCGGAGAACACCTGAGGGGGGACGGCCGCGGGCGCCGCCGAGGCGCTGGCCGCCACCTCCGCCGAGGCCGCCGCAGGGCCGCCGGACCCCGTGTCCATGACCACCTCGTCCTCGCAAGCCGTCACCGCGCCGAGGACGGCGACCACGGCGACGACGGCCTCCAGCCGCCTCATGGCGCCTTCTCCTGCCCAGCGGCGCGGCGGTCGACCCCGGCGTCCGGCAAGCCACGGAACGCCGTCGCGAGCGCCTCCACCTTGATGACGACCTCCTCCCCCGACTGGATGGCCTCCTTGATGGTGATGTTCTCCATGTTGATGATCCGATCGAGCTGGCTGACCCCAAAGAAGAACTTGGCGACCTGGTGGAACTTCCCGCTGAAGCTCAGCTTCATGGGCACGCGCGCGTAGTAGGCCTCCACCACCTCTTCCTGTGGGTTCCAGCCGCTGAGGTTGACGCCGCTCACGTTGGCCACGCTCTGGATGGAGCTGAGGAAGGCGGGATACTCCGAGCTCGTGGGCAGCACCTTGTTGAGCTCGCGTTGCTTCTGTTCTCGCTCCGCGAGCTCCGCGAGATCTTTCTGGTAGCTCAGCTCGTTGCGGCGCGCCTCGTCGAGCTGCTGACGCAGCGCCTCCGCCTGGGTACGGGCCGAATTGATGCGGCTGGCGACGTCTCCGTAGAAGACCACGAAGTACGCTACCGCCACCAGCGCGAGCAGCCCGAGGCCGATCCCCGCTTTGACGACGCCCGGCAACCTGGACAAACTGGAGTCGGCCATTTCAGTACCGGACCTTGGCTTCGAGGGAGAAGCGTACGAACTCTATGCCGCTCTTGCCATCGCGTTCCTTGACCGCCGGCAGCAGCTTCACGTCATAGTAGAGGTTCGAGAGGGAGAGCCGGCGCGCCAGCTCGCTGACGTCCTCGCCGTCTCGCGCCAGGCCCGTCAGCCGCACGTTGCGGGCCTGCTCGATGAAGCTGGTGAGCCAGAGCCTCCGCGCGTCCCAGCCGGGGTTGAACACCGCGAGCGGGTTCTCTCGCTTCAGGAGCGCCAAGCGATCCGGATCCACGGTCGGGCCCTTGCCGGTGGTGGTGATCCGCGCGAGCTCGAGCAAGATGGCGGTGGGGCCCGTGCGCGCGGACAGGAGCTTCCCGATGGCGTCCTCACGGGCGCGCAGCGCGGCGAGCTTCGCCTTCACCTCGCCGTGGTTCGCCACCGCGCTGGTGGAGCGGTCGATCTGCGCCGTCAGCTCGCTGTTGATGCGAGTCTGCTCCGCCAAGCGCTCGTTCATCATGGAGTGGAAGAAGAACAAGCCGCCCACCTCGAAGAGGAACAGCAGCAGCGTGACCAGGAGCCAGAGCTGGCTGCCTTGTGGCTTCTCCGCCCGGCGCCCCTGGGGCAGTAGGTTGATGCGAATCACGCGCGGCTCTCCTTGTCCTTGCGCAGGCCGAGCCCCAGGGCGACCGCGAACTGCGGCGCGCGCATGGCGAGCATGCCTTGATCGACCTCACGCGCCTCCACCCCCACGCGCTCGAAGGGCGACCAGAGCTCCACCGGGACCCGCGAGCGCCGCTGGATGGCTTGCCCCAGCTGCGTCAGGTTGGCCGAGCCGCCCGTCACGTAGATTTGACGGATGCCGTTCTCTCCGCTGGTGGCCATGAAAAAGTCGATGGACCGCTGGATCTCGGCCGCGATCGAGTCCGTCACCGCCTCGATGATCTGCAGGGCCTGCGCCGGCACCATGCCTGCGTCACCGCCGCCGCACTTGTAGGCTTCGGCTTGGTCGAACGGCACGTTCAGCTGCTTCATGACCTCTTCGGTGATGACGTTGCCGCCGCTCGCGATGTCACGGGTGAAGGCGCTGATGCCTCCTGCCACGATGTTCAGCGACGCCAGGGTGGCCCCGACGTTGAGCACCGCGATGGTCTGGTCCGCCGGCAGCCCGCGGGACATCTCGACACCGTTTTGGAGCGTGAAGGCCACGATGTCACACACGAGGGGGCGCAGCCTGGCGTCTCGCACGAGCTGCGCGTACTCGGCGATCTGATCGCGCTTGGCCGCCACCAGGAGCAAGTCCATCTGGCTGGCCTCCGGGCGACGGCGGAGCACCTGGTAGTCGATCTCCACCTCCTTGATGTCGAAGGGGATGTGCTGCTCCGCTTCCCAGCGGATCTGCTCGCGCAGCTCTTCAGCGGTCATCAAGGGCACGGTGATCTTGCGGATGATGACGTTCTGGCCGGAGACCCCGATGGCGACGTCCTTCTGTCGGATCTTGGCGTCTTGGAAGACCCGCCCGAGCGCCTCGATGACGAGCCCCCGATCGGCGATCCGGCCGTCCATGAACGCCTGGGGCGCCAGCGGGACGTACCCTGCTCGGATGAGCCCGTAGCCTCGGCGTCCCTCCCGTAGCTGGCAGACTTTGATGGAGCTTGCGCCGATGTCGACACCGACCAGGTTTTTTCCTTCGCCCATGTTTCCTCGACGCGCGGGAATGATTATCCCGACGAAACATTGACATTGTGGCGCCTCGTCCGCCAAGAAACCGGCGGCGATGCCGCCTCGGCGCGGCGCCGTACCGGACTCTCCGCTCGACGAATCGCGCTGAGCACGCTACGCCAAGACCCTGAGCGCCCACCTCTCGATGTCCCCGCCCCCGTATCGCCCCGCCCCGCCCCCCGCGAGCCACCGGCTCCTGCGCGGCGCTGGCGTCGCGCTCACGCTCTTGGGCCTCGGGTTGGCACCGTCGGTCGCCGGCGCCGCGGCGCAGTCCACCAAGCAGCGCCGGACCACCACGCACGTGGTGTACCCGGGGCAGACGGCGGGCATGGTGGCCAAGCGCTATCAAATCTCCGTCGATGAGCTGCTCGTCGCCAATCGCCTGACGCGGCGGGACATCCTGCGGCCCGGGCAGCGGCTCGTCATCCCAGCCCCGGGCGCGCCCCCACCGCCGGCGCTCCCCGCGCCGTCCCCCGCCACGAAGAAGGCGCCCGAGGACAGTAAGCCACGGGCAGAAGCGGAAGGGAAGCCCGCCGCCAGGGCGACAGCGCGACCTGCCACTCTCCCGGCCTCCAACAAGGGCGCTGCCGGCCCCTCGAAGCCGGAGTCGTTCAGGCGCCTGCCCAAGCGCCGGGGCTTCGTGGATCTGACGAGCACCACCGATCACTACACGGGCTACGTCTTCGACCGTCGAGGGCGCCTCACGGCGCGCGCGCGGAAGGGTCTCAGCCGCGTGTTCGCCTCGTGGCGCACCGGTCAAGAGCACGAGATGGACGCGCGCCTGCTGAAGCTCCTCGTGCAGGTGAGCGACTACTTCGGAGGCCGGCCGCTGAGGATTGTCAGCGGCTTTCGACCCCGGTCCCCCGTCCAGTTCACCCCGCACTCACGCCACAACCTCGGAAGAGCCATTGATTTCGCGGTTATCGGGGTGCCGAACGAGGTGCTCCGGGACTACGTCCGGCGCTTCGCCGGGGTTGGGGTGGGGTATTACCCGAACTCGTCGTTCATCCATATGGATGTCCGCGAGGGCTCCGCGTACTGGGTGGACTTCGCGGGCCCGGGGGAAGCGCCCCGCTACGCCACCCGCGGTGGCCGGGATCCGGGCCCCGCCGTACGACGCGTCAGCGCCCCCTCGGCCGAGGAGGAGTCGAACGACGACGACGGCCCGTCCGAGCAGGCCGCCGTCACCGCGAGCGCCACGGCCGCGGGCACCCCCAAGGACTGAAGCCAGCGCGCTGGAGGCGGCGCGGCAGGTGCTCAGGGCGCCCCCGGCGAGGGCCTGACCGCGCTCTCGGCCGGCGCGGGAGCAGGGACGCGCCGCGCCCCCGGCCCACGGTAGTCGTAGAGCGTCGGGACGCTGGAGGTGGTGCCCGGGTGCCATCGGAAGGCGTGGGGCATCATGGGCTCCGCCAGCGCGTAGAGCACGCTCGTCTCATAGCGGGCCAGCGGCGGGGTGGGGCCGCCAGCGCGATGCAGGAACGCCGGGTGACGGGAGCCTCGGTCGAGCTCGACCACCCGCCGACAACCGATCCGGAGGAGGGCGCTGGCGAGCGGATCGCTGCTGTCGTGCGCGGCGGTGGCGATGAGCACCCGCCCAGCGTCCGTGACGCAGAGCGCGCCGCGCTGGCGCATGGGGCCATGCTCGAGCGCCCTCGGGAGGAGCTGCTGCCCATCGGCGAGCAGGGGGAGCTGCGCCAGCGAGTCCCCTGGCTCGAGCGCTCGGGGCGGACCGCTGGGGAGCACCTCGAGCCTGCCGTCTCGACGCGCGACGAGGCTGGCGTGGCCTGCTCCGAGCGGGAGCGAGGCCTTCGGACCGAAGGCGAGCCCCAAGCGCAGCGCGTCCGTCGTGTGCCCCAAGCCGACGGCGGCCAGCGCGCGGAAGCGCTCATCACCGCTGAGCTCCAGCACCTTGGGCGCCGCCCCGACCGAATTGGGCTCCAGCGTGCCTGCGCGCACCCTCCAGCTCACGCGGCCGGGCTCCACGCTCAAGAGCCGGAGCACCAGCCCACCGACGCTCAGCGAGCCCTCGTAGATCGCCGGGAGCCACGGCGGCGCCGGCTGCATGGCGGCCTCCGGTTGCCAGCGGATCCCGGAAGGATCCCGTGGGGTCGCGTCGCGCACCATGACGTAGAAGAAGTCCTTGGGGGACCAGCGCACGAACTTGTCGACGTTGATGTCCATCCCCTGATCGGCGCGCTGGAGGTTGAATTCCTTCTTCGCCAGGCTCGCGATGTCCGTGTAGACGAAGCCACAGTGCTTCGGGTTCATGTCGAGGTGCATGCCGTAGCTGCAGCCCGCCTGGCGTAGCGCCTGCCCCAAGGTGGGACCGTCGATCTCCTTGCCCCACGCGTAGTAGAGATGCCCGGCGCGCGTGACGCAGAGCGCGGTGCGCTCCGTCATGACGCTGGTGCCGTTGAGCTGCCAGCCCCAGATGTTTCTGCCCGTGGGGTTCGCGACGCCATCCTCCACCAAGGGGTCGAGGTTCTGCCGGAAGGCGATGATGTCCGGCGGGATGGTCTCGGCGCTGGGCCAGCTCCCCAAGCCCACGTCGCCCCGCTGCGTGACGACGACCGTGGCCGCCCCCGGGACGGGCGGCAGCAGCACCCGCCCCTCCGCCATCATCCCGTACGAGCCGTGCGTCGTCTTGAAGGCGCCGTTGAACGTCCCCACGATGCGCCGGGTCACCTCCTCGTCCTTGGGGAGCCGCCCCGAGCCCGGCGGCCCGGTCAAGGGCTTCGGATCTTCAAAGCCGGCCTGCATCCCGAGCTCGAGCTGCCGCATGTCCATCGCGATGAGCAGCAGCTCCGCGTAGGGGCGCTTCGGATCGGGCCTGATCTTCGTTTGCTGGAAGTAGGCGGGGCGCCGCTCTCCGGGCTTCGTGCCCGGCATGGGCTTGAGCCACGGCAGATCGACGGGCTCCCACTCGCCCTCGCCCGGCTTGGGCTCTTGCCACAGCGACGGGATGGGCGGGGGCGGCCAAGTCTCGGCCCCTGCGTGGAGCTCCCGCGGGTCGAGCGCCACCGGCTCCGCCACGACCTGCTCCGTGTTGGCCTTGAGCTGCGTCTCCTCTTTGGAGGCGAAGGCCGAATAGGTCGTGCGCTTGACCACGTCCCGCGCCCCGAACACCTGATCTTCCAGCCACGCGATGGGCTCGGGGCCCACCTCCGCGCGCACGGTGTCGACCGCCCACAAGATGAGCGGCTTGGCCGCCACGCGCTGCGGGATCACGCGCGCCCCATAGGCCTTGGCGCCGCTCGCGCCGAGCGCCTCCCGACGCTCGAAGTCATACGCGAAGGAGCGCTCGCTCGCTCCCAGCTCGACGCTGAGCTGCTCCGCGGCCAGCTTCAGGCGGGCGCGCGGCGCCGGGACGTCCAGCACGATGTCGGTGCGCCCGATGCCGCGGAAGCTCGCGGTCTCCTGGAACGCCGTGACGGCATGCAGGAGGCGATGGAGTCGCCCTGGAGGCAAGTCCTGCTCGCGCGGGCCCGCGAGCTCGAGGACGGAGATGGCCTGCACCTTGCCGAAGGCCACCGTCGCGAAGGTGGCGCGAGCCCCCCGCACGTGCAGCCCTGCGTCGTCCCCGAGCGGGGTCGCGGTCAAATTCCGGAGGGCGTGGACGGACAGCGGCTTGCCGTCCCGCGAGACCCGCACCGCCGCGCGAAAGACGTCGCGGGGGGCCCCGCGCGCCGGCGCTCCGAGAAAGAGCAGCCTCCGACCGTAGAGCAGCTCCTCGAGCAGGCCACCGCTCGGCTCCCAGGCGACGTCCCTCGGCTCGACGACGACCCCGGCCTCGGCGCCGAGCGCCCCCGCAAGCCCAGCCACGGTGGGCTCGGGAGGCGCCGGCGACGCCAGGGTGACACCGAGCCCCAGCGCCCCGGCGCAGCCAGCCCAGCGCAGCCTCGACCGCAGGAATTCACGGGGCGCGACCATCCTAGACCTCCCGCGCAGTACTCGGACCGGCTCCGCCGGGCAAGTCCCGGGCGCGCGTGTCCCTTGTGACGGCTGCGCGTGCCTGTTAGCGAAGCCCGGTCAGTGCCCAAGAGCAACCTCCTGACCCGCTTCTTGACGGCGATCTTGGTCGCCCCGCTCCTGCTGCTCGCGCTCTTCCTGGGGCCCAGCTGGCTGTGGCTCGGGATCGTGGCCTTGGCCACCGCGCTCGCGGCCTTGGAGCTGTTCGGGATGACCCACCCACGCGACCGCCTGGCGCAGTGGCTCGGCGTCCTCAGCTCCGTCAGCGTCTGCCTCGCGCTCTACTTCGGCAGCGCCGAGCCGCGCGTGCTGCTCAGCGTGCTGGCGCTGGTGCCCATCTCCGGGCTGCTCATCCCGCTCTGGCGCCTCGGTGAGATCCCGACGGCGGGGCTGCGCATCATGACGGGCGTCGCGGGGCCGCTCTACGTGGGCCTGCTCACGAGCCTAGCGCTCTTGCACCGTGATCAAGGCGCGGACGGCCCCGGCTTCGTCTTGCTGGCGCTCATGTTCGCGTGGCTGGCGGACACGGGGGGCTACTTCTTCGGCCGCTTCCTCGGCAAGACCAAGCTCTATGAGGCCGTCAGCCCCAAGAAGACGCGCGCCGGCTTCGTGGGGGCGCTGGTGGGGGCGCTGCTGGGAGCGCTGCTCGCCCACTTCTGGTTTCTCCCTCGGCTCGACCTCGTCCACGGGCTGGTGCTGGCGCTACTCTGCGGAGCGCTCGGGCAGCTCGGCGATCTCGTGGAGTCGCTGCTGAAGCGCTCCACGGGGATCAAAGACAGCGGCTCCCTCGTGCCGGGGCACGGCGGCATCCTCGACCGCGTCGACGCCCTGCTCGTGGTGGGCCCCCTGCTCTACCTCTACACGCTCTGGTTCCCCGCCTCCTGAGCGGCGCGGCGCGGCCCTACCAACGGCCCCACACCGTCGTTTGACGATGTCGGGCGCAGGCGGCGATACTGCTCGGCACGGTGCGCCGAACGAGACGTTGCTGGCTGCCGCGCACGCTGGGGCTGCTCTGCCTCGGCCCGACGCTGGCACGGGGTGTGGAGGCCACCGTGGACGCCAGCGCTTCGGCCCAGTGGTACTCGCTCACCCGCCCCTTCGACGGTCGGCCGCTGCGGCGCCAACGCTACGTCAGCACCCTGGGGCTCGACGTCTTCGACCTGACGCCGATGCGGCGGCCCAGCGACCCCTCCTTGAGCTTCAAGGCCAGGCTCCGCATCGACGCAGATCTCGGGCAAGAGCCCGAGGAGCGCGATCCTCGCCGAGACGATCGCTACGTCCCGGGGCTGGCGCAGGCGCCGCTCGACGTGATGACCGCTTACCTCGAAGGGGAGCGCTACCTGGGTGGCTGGCTGGGCTTTCGGCTGGGGCGACAGTACGTGGTCGACCCCATCGGCTGGTGGAGCTTCGACGGCGCCCTGCTGAAGCTCGGGACCCCGGCCTACGTGGCGACGGAGCTCTACGCGGGGTGGGAGCAGCGCTCCGCCATGCTGCTGAGCACGCAGCGCTTCGAGTCCGATGGGGTGTGGCGAGGGAGCCGGGCCGGTCTCGAGGCCGGGAGCTACCCGAGCCTGCTCGAGGAGCGGCGCCTCGCGCCCGCGTGGGGCGCGGCCATCGCCACCACCGGGCTCCATCACGTCCAAGCTCGCGCCAGCTACCGCAAGGTCTGGAACCGAGACGTCGTCTACCTCAGCCAGTACCCCGATCTCGGCGGGGGCTTCTCGAAGCTCGGCGGAGCGCGCGTGTCGAGTGAGCGCGTGGGCCTCTCTGCAGGGAGTCGCTGGGCGCGGCTGGGCGCCGTCGACGCCAACGCCGTGTGGGATCTCTACACCCAGCGGCTCGCGGACGCCTCCGCCCAGCTCGACGCCTTCCTCACGGAGCGGCTGAGCCTCGGGGCCAGCTACGACTACGTCCTGCCCGTGTTCGACGCGGACTCCATCTGGAACTTCTTCTCGCACCAAGGCAGCTCGACGCTCGCCTCACGCCTCGAGGCACGCTTGGATGACCGGCATGAGCTGCTGCTGCGCTCGGGCCTGCGCCGCTACGTCACCGACGACGGGACGGCGAGCCGCGAGGCCCCGGCGGGCGGGAGCCTGTTCGACGTGCTGGGGAGCGCCGAGGGGCGACGGCGCTGGGCGGCGGGGAGCCTCGGCCTCCGCACCAGCGCCGAGGCTGGACAGCGCGGGCACCGCTACGGAGGGGATCTCACGCTCCAGCAGCGCTTCCAGGCTGGACTCTACGACGCCACCGGTGTCCTGTCCCTCTACGACTGGTCGGATGCGCTCCGCGAGGGTCGCGACGTGACCGGCTTCGCCTATGTCCTCGGCGGCGGCTACTCACCGCTCACCAAGACGCGCCTCGGGCTCGCCTGGGAGCACGCGACCAACCGCCTCGTCGGGCAGCGCTACCGCCTGCTCGCCACCCTCGACGTCGCGGTGGCGCCATGAGAGCAGGCTGGCTGTGGCTCGCCTGCGCGCTCGGGCTCGTCCTGGCGTGGCTCGCGGAGCCCAGCCGCTCGGCAGCCGCCCCAGCGCCACGAGCCTCGGCGGAGCCCACCGCCTCCAGGGAGCCCAGCCCCGCCGAGCTCCCCCTCACGAGCCAGCCCGGCTACTCGGGGCGCCCGCTCCGTGGCCTCCAACCACTCGGCGGGCAGGCGGAGACTCCTCGGGCGCTGCGACCGCCCGGCGCTCGACCCGGTGACGGTGGGCCGAGCCCCGTCATCTTCCCGGCGCAGCAGCTCACCGTGCGGTTCAACCACCGGCGGCACGTCACGGAGCTCGGGGCGTCGTGCCTCACGTGTCACGCGGGCGCGGCCACCAGCCAGCGGAGCCGTGACTCCCTGCTGCCCCCTGGGACGCGCTGTGACGCCTGCCACGGGACCGATCACCGGCGCCCGTCCGCGGTGCGCGCCAGCTCGACGAGCCTCCTCGCCCAGTGCGGCTACTGTCACCTCGGGTGGCGCGAGGGCGACGGCCACCGCGTCGCGCGCCAGCGCGTCCCCGCGCCAAACCTGAAATTTTCCCACAAGAAGCACCGGGACCGCAACATCGGCTGCCAGCAATGTCACGGCAACGTCGCCGCGCTCGAGCTCGCGACGCGCGACCAGCTGCCTCGCATGAGCGGCTGCCTGAGCTGCCACGACGCCCCCGAGGCCTCGCGGGGCGACGCGGCGGGCGCCTGCAGCACCTGTCATCTCCAGACCCGGCAGGGCACGCTCCAGGTGAGCTTCCCGAGCGGCGAGCTCAAGCCGCCACGCTGGCTCCACGGCGCCGATCACTCAGCGGACTGGGGCGAGCGACACAAAGCGGTGGCGGGCGCCGACAGCCAGCTCTGCGCGAGCTGCCACTCCGAGCGATACTGTACGGATTGTCACGATGGCCGCGTCCGCCCGCGCCGCCAGCACCCCAACGACTGGCTCAACCTCCACGCCGTCGCCGCCCGCCAGGACGCGCGCTGCTCGAGCTGCCACCGTGAGCAGAGCTTCTGCCTCGGGTGCCACCAGCGCGCCGGGGTGACCCTGAGCGGACCCTACGGCACCTTCCGGGAGCGGGGCCGCTTCCATCCTCCCCGGCGGGTCTGGACGGAGGGGCCCCGCACTCGGGAGCACCATGGCTGGGAGGCGCAGCGTCAGCTCGCGGCCTGCGTGAGCTGCCACGTCGAGAAGGACTGCACGAGCTGCCACGCCACCGCCGTCCGCGGAGGCGGCCTGGTGGGCCCCACCGGGATGGGCGGCGTGGTGAGCCCCCACCCGCTCGGCTTCCGTGACCGCTGCCGGGCAGCGCTGCGCGGCAACGCTCGTCCCTGCCTCGTCTGCCACGATCCGGCGGACCCAGCGCTCGAGGAGTGCCGCTGAGGCCGCCATGAATTCGACACTTGGCCTAGCTAAGCGCTTGCGCCGACTGAGACCGGGCGGCTATGACCAACAGCCCGCTCGCAAGGAGGCAGTTGGTGAAGGAGTTGGTGCGCTATCTGCTAGAAAACCTCTACCTGGATTTCCAGGGGGACATCTCCATGGAGAAAGTCCGCGAGCACCTGCGAGAGGACGAGAGCCCGGCGGCGCGCACCCTCCTCTCGAAGATCATCGAGGAGAAGGGCGTGGACGACCTGCTCATCACCCTGGCGGACTGCCTCCGCGAGCACCTACAAACGGGGATCACGGCCGAGGTCGTCGAGGACGAGCTCGCCACCTACGCGGACAGCTGAGCCTGGGGCTGATCGGCCTCGGGTGTTCCCTGGCCAGCGGCTGCGACCAAGGCGCTCCGCCGCACGACCGCGGACCAGCGCCACGGCTGCTCGCGAGCTACCCTGCCCCGGGGGCGGGCCTGAGCTGCGAGCCCGCGGCCCGCGACTGCGGCGTCCCGAGGGACGCCTCCCTCGAGCTGCGCTTCGATCGTCTGCTGCTGCCCTCGAGCGCGGTGCGGCAGTCCTTCCTCCTGAGCAGTGGCGGCGGCCCCGCGGTGTTCCTCATCCCGCGCTGGGATCTCGTCGAGCGCGTGCTGAGCTTGACGCCCGCCAGCCCGCTCGCACCCCAGACGCTCTACCGCCTCGAGCTGCTGATCCCGCTCGAGGAGGCCGACAGCGGGCTCCGCGCCTTCGACGGCGCCGCGTACGCGGGGGAGGGGGAGGTACCTCCAGTGCTCGAGTTTCGGACGGCGGCGGTGATGGCGGGGAGGAGCAGCCCGCCGCCCCCCACCTGCCAGCCGTGGCAGGAGCGCTTCGTGCAGCACTGCGCGATGGCCGGGTGCCACGGTGAGGGCCCCGAGGCCAGCCTGGGCCTCTCGCTCGTCCCTGGCGCGCTCCCCCAGAGCCTCGGGCGGGTGGCGCACCAGACCCAGCGCGGCGCCTCGAGCACCACACCGCTGAGGGCCCCCTCGCGGTTCGGGATCCAAATGCCGCTCTTGGACGCTGGTCACCCGGAGAACAGCTACCTCCTCTACAAGCTCCTCATCGGTGATGAGCAGCTCCAGCGCTCGGGCTGCGTCAGCCCGTACCAAGTCCCCGTGAGCGAAGGCGCCCCGCCCGGCGGCTGCGCCGAGCCGCTGGCCTCCGCGGAGCGCGAGCGGCTCCGCGACTGGTTCGTGCAGGGCGCACCGATGCCGCCTCCTGGGTCGGACGGCGCGAGCCCCCCCCTGTCACCGGGTGACCTGCGTGAGCTGGCCGCCTGGTTGGAGGCGGGCGCGCCGCTCGAGACCTGCCCCTGAGGCTCGCGCTGGAGGGACGCCACCGTCGTTGACAAACAACGCATTACAGCCATAATTTCCCGAGTGATAGTGGCTGACACCCAGCCAACGCCGTTGACGTTTTCGCTCTTGAGCGAGCTCGGGCGAGGGGCGAGCGCGGCGGTCTGGCAAGCCCGTACGGAGACGGGAGAGCCGCTCGCCGTCAAGCTCGGGCACGTCCCCGAGGCGGGGGCCTTGCTCGCCCACGAGGCGGAGCGGCTGCTCGCCGCCGACTCACCCGCGCTGCCGCTGGTGCGGGGGCTCGGGCGTCTCCCCCGAGCGCAGCGCGGCTTCGCGGCAGGCACCCCCTACCTCGCCCTGGAGCTCCTGCCACGCGCCCGGCGCCGCTCCCTGGGGCTCGAGCAGCTCCTCGAGCTCGCGCGCGTCGCGGGGCGAGCGCTCGCGGATCTCCACGCCGCTGGCTACGCGCACGGAGACGTCAAGCCCGAGCACTTCGTGGGTGAGGGCGAGCAGCTACGCTTGGTCGATCTGGGCCTCGCGAGCGACGCGGACGCCCGGCTGCCTCGCGGCGGGACCCCGCGCTACCTCGCGCCAGAGCTGCTCCAGCCTGGGCACGGCAGTGATGGTCGCCAGCGGGACGGCTGGGCCCTCGGGCTCAGCCTCACCGAGCTGTTCGAGCCCTCGCTGTCCGAGGCGAGCGTGGCCGAGGTCGTGGCGGCGGCGGGGCGGCTGCCCGCTCCGCTCGATCGGCTCGTCGTCCCCCTGCTCGCCAGCTCGCCTTGGGCACGCCCGAGCGCCGCCTGGGTGGAGCAGCGCGCCAGTGATGCCCTGGGCAAGCCGCTCGTCGATCGGGACGCCGGCGTCCGAGCGCTGAGGCGTAGCTACCTACGCGTGCGTCGGCGGGAGCTGCGCCGCGCGGCGGGGTGGAGCTCCTGCGAGCTACGCTCACGGGGGGAGCCGCGACGATGGCTCGAAGCGGCCTTGTGGCAGGCGCGTGCGCTGCGCGAGCTCCGCGCGGCGCCTGCCCCCGAGGGTCAAGGGCTGCTGCCCCCGCTGCAGGGCGCCGCCTTGGACGAGTGGCTCGTCGAGCTGGTCGGACCGAGCGCCTCGAGCTGG
>CAUJEM010000101.1 GCA_963169915.1 Myxococcota bacterium | reverse complement strand
ACGACCTGCCCGTCGAGCGCCGCCAAGCGCAGCGGCTCGGCGGCGACGGGGGCGAGCTGCCGGTCGAGCTCGATGAAGCTGGGGACGGGCAGGCTCGGCTCACAGCGCGCGGCACTCGCCGGGCAGGCCGGCGCGAGCAAGAGCCCGGCGACGCCCAGGTCCGTCGCCGCGAGCTCGGGCAGCACCTCCCCCTCCGCCAAGAGCCGCGCGCGAGCCGCCCCGAGCGCACCGCTCGGCAGCAGCTCCGCCACGTCGATGGCGCGGCCCGCCGCGGGGCGGCGCGCCAGGTCTTCCCACGCCACGATGAGGGGCCCTGCGCCGCCGGCGCTCCCCAAGTAGACGAGCGCTTCGTCGCCAGGCCCCGCGGTGAGCGCGCGTGGCGGCGCCAGCAGCGCGCCGTGGCCATCGAGCCGCGCGGCGTAGAGCCGCTCGTCCTCGTCGCGGGAGTCCACCCACACGAGCGCGAAGCCCTCCCCGAGCGGCGCCAGATCCAGCGACGGCTCCGCGCTGGTGCCGGAGCCGACGGCCTGCGGCGCCCCGACCGGCGTCCCCGCGGCGTCGAGGGCGCGCGTGACGATGCGCCGCCCACCCTCGGGCGCTGCCGTCGCCAGCGCGAGCAGCGCGCCGTCCACCGTGCGCTGCACCTGCCAGGCCGAGACGTCCTCCGCCACGACGCGCGCCTCGTGGAGCAGCGCGCCGTGGGCGTCGAGCAGCGCGCTCAGCAGCTCCACCCGCGCGCCTCGGTCCGCGGCCCAGAGGACGACGACGCCCGAGCGGGTGGTCACCGCGTCCACCCACCGGATCTGGCTCACGCCGCTGGTGACGGCGCTGGTGGCGAGCAGCTCGCCCTCCGGGCCCAAGGCCAGCGCGTCGAGGCCCTCGCCGTCCGCCGTGACGCCCGCCGCCACGAGCACGTAGTGCGCCTCCCCCGGGCGTGGCTGGCGTGCGCCCGCGCTGCCTCGCTGGCCCCCCGCGCCCTGCCCGTCGCCGCCCACGGGGATGAGGGCGGCGACCCCTAGCTCCGTCGGCGCGGGACCGAGCTCGAGCGGCGCGTCGTCTCGCCCGAGCCCACGCGCGCTCCACCGCCGCGGCTCACCGTGCGCCCACGCCACGAGCCCACCGGAGGAGCGGCGCGCGACGTAAGGGCCATAGGTGCCGGGCGGCGCGCTCAGCAGCTCCACGCTCTGCAGCGCGGCGAGCGCCGTGGGCGCCGTGGTGACGGGGCGCGGTGGGCGGGCGGGAGCGCTCGGCTCTCGCGCGCCAGGAGGAGCGCCGCATGCCGTGATGAGCCCGCAGCTCACCACCCACCAAGACCATGACTTCACGCCCGCAAGCTGCCAGACCCGGCGCCGAGACGCCAGGCTCACGCGCTCGTCCTAGGCCCTCGGCCTGTCTCCCACCGCGGCGTCGGGCTAAGCTCGTCGCGTGACGCTCGCGCAGCGACTGCTGATGGCCATCGCGCTGCTCACCATGGCGACCACCAGCGGCCTCGGGCTGGGCCTGCGCGAGGCCTGGCGCCGCGCCGAGAACGCGCGCTTCCAAGCGCACTTCGCGCGCGCCGCCGAGCAGCTCGAGCGGTCGCTGGCGGAGGCGGCGCGGGAGCTGCCCGGGCTGCTGGGGCCGCTGTGCGAGCACGATCCCATGCTGGCGCTGACGCTGGAGGACCTCGAGCGCGCCCGGCTCGACCGGGACCGAAGGCTCCGACTCTCGCTGCTCGTGCCAGAGCTGATGGCGGCCTACCGCCTCGATGAGCTGATCCTGGTGGCTGGCAACGGCGAGGTGATCGCCAGCGGCGGGCCCGCCCGTCCGAGCGGACGACAGCCAGAGCTGGCGGCGCTGCTCCAGCGGCCCACGCCCGGCACGGAGCTGCTCCACTCCGCCACGGGACTGAGCCTCCGCGCACACTGCGTGAAGCGGAGCGCGTCGGGCGGACAGAGCCTCGGGCTCGTCGGGCAGCGCAGCGTCCCCCGCCTGTTCGAGGAGGCCGGACGCGCACAAGATCTGACCCTCGCGCTCGAGCCGCCCGCTCCCGACGACACGGTCCTCAGCGCGGCGCTCCCGCTGCGCGCGCTCGGGGACGTCACGGTGTATGCCTCGCAGTCGCGCCAGCCCCTGCTGCAGGCGCTGTCCACGCTCGATCGGACGGCGCTGCTGCTCGGGGGCGGGAGCCTCGCCGTCGCCACGCTGGCGGCCTGGTTCATCGCGCGCGGGCTCGCGCGCCCCATCGTGCTGCTGTCCGAGCAGGCACAGGCGGTGATGGCCGGAGAGCCGCGGCCGGTCGCCGCCGGCGGTGGCCGCGAGCTGCGGCAGCTCGCGGCCACCTTCAACCAGGCCCTGGCAGATCTGGCGTCGCTGCGGCGCCGGCTGGCGGCGACCGAGCGCATCGCGGCGCGCCGCGAGATCGCGCGTCAGGTGGCGCACGAGATCAAGAACCCCCTCGCGCCCATCCAAGCGGCCGTCGAGACGCTCCGCCGCCTACGCGCCCGCAACGACCCCGCCTTCGATGACTACTTCGAGGAGGCGACGCGCACCGTCCTCATCGAGGTGGCGCGCATCAGCCAAATCGTCAGCGCCTTCACCCGCTTCTCGCGCTTGCCGGCCCCACAGCTCGCGCCGACGGACGTCGTCGAGGCGGCCCAGCAGGTCACCCAGCTGCACGCCGCCGGGGGCGCCCCCGTGAGCTTGAAGGTGCAGCCGGTCCCCCTCATCAGCGCCGACCGCGATCAGCTCGTCCAGGTGCTCACCAACCTCGTCCAGAATGGCCTCGACGCCGGCGTCGGGCGAGACGATGCCTGGGTCCTCGTCGAGGTGGGCCCCGTCGGGAGCGATCGCGTCCGCATCGCCGTCAGCGACAATGGCCCGGGCGTGCCCGGTGAGATCGTCGAGCGGCTGTTCGAGCCCTACGCGACCACCAAGCCCGCGGGGACCGGGCTGGGCCTCGCCATCGCTCAGCGCCTCGCGGTCGAGCATGGGGGGGAGCTCGGCTACCGGCCTCGACCGGGGGGCGGAGCGCTCTTCGAGCTCACGCTGCCCGTCGCCGGCCCCGGCCTGCTGCAAGAGCCTCCCACCGTGACCGCCCTCTAGTGAAGTGAGCCCGCGCGGACGAGCGCGGGCAGAGCGCAGCCTGCCGCGGAGCATCGACGCTTTCGCTTGAGGCCCCTGCGCGCTCCCCCTACCCTCCAGCTGGCGGCGCCGTCTCCGGGGCCACCACCCTCCCCATGGATCAGCTCACACCGCGCCAGCTCCTCGGCTTCGTCATCGTCCTCGCGGGCGCCGCGGTCGGGCTCTTCGTCTGGAAGGACGCGAGCGCCGCCGTGGCGGTCATGGCCCTGACGGGGCTGCTCGGGACCTACGTGGCGGGCACGGGCGCCGCCGCGGCGCCCGCCGGCGCGCCGCCGCTGGCCTCGGCGCCTCCCGCGCCGCGATCGCCCGCGACCTCGGACGGCGCGCTCGACGACGCGGCGCGCGGCGTCGGCGAGGCCATCCGTCACCTCACCGAGGGCGTCGCCACCCAAATCGACGTGAGCGAGCAGGCGTCTCAGTACCTCAAGGAGATGACCGCCTCGCAGCACGACATCGCCCAGCACGTCGAGGTGCTCGCGGGCAGCGCGGAGGAGAGCAGCTCGTCCATCTTGGAGATGACCGCTTCGAGCGAGGAGGTCGCGGGGAGCATCCTGGAGCTGGCGGCGAGCGTGAAGGAGACCGTCTCCTCCATCGAGGTGATGGCCTTCGCCATCAAGGAGGTCGCCAAGAACGTCGACGCCTTGTCGCTCACCGCCGAAGAGACCAGCAGCAGCATGAACGAGATGGACGTGTCCATCGATCAAGTCCAGTCGAACGCCAACGAGACGGCGCGGCTGTCCGAGGAGGTCGCCACCGACGCGGAGCGGGGCGCGGAGAGCATCCTCAAGACCATCGGGGAGATCTACCGCATCAAGGAGAGCAGCCAGGAGGCGGTGGACGTCATCAGCAGCCTCGGGTCGCGCATCGAGGCCATCGGCCAGATCTTGAACGTGATCGACGAGGTGGCGGAGCAGACCAACCTGCTGGCGCTCAACGCCGCCATCATCGCGGCGCAGGCCGGTGAGCACGGCAAGGGCTTCGCGGTGGTAGCGGACGAGATCAAAGATCTGGCCGAGCGCGCTGGCGCCAGCACCAAGGAGATCGCCGAGCTCATCAAGACCATCCAGGGCGAGAGCAAGAACGCCATCGCCTCGGTGGAGCGGGGCGCTCAGAACGTGGAGCGCGGCGTGGAGGTGTCCAACGAGGCCGAGCGCGCGCTCAAGAAGATCCTGGAGAGCTCGCAGAAGAGCACCAACATGGTCCGCGCCATCGCGCGCGCCACGGTGGAGCAGGCCAAGGGCAGCAAGCAGGTGACGGACGCCATCGGGCGCATCGCGGAGACCGTCCAGCAGATCGCGGCGGCGACGGCGCAGCAGGCGCGCGGCTCGGAGCTGGTCATCAAGAGCAGCGAGAAGATGCGCACCATCGCGCAGCAGGTGGAGCGCTCCACGCAGGAGCAGGCGCGCGGCGGCCGTCAGATCACCCAAGCCATCGAGAACATCAGCAGCATGGTCCATCAGCTCAACGCCGCGCACCGCACCCAGTCGCGCGGAGGCGAGCAAGCGCTCGGAGCGGCGCTGCGCCTCGAGGCCGCCACGCGCGAGCAGGACGGCCTGCTCCGGGAGCTGGTCATCAACACGGAGCGGCTCAAGCAGGCCGCGAAGGGGACGTGATGGTCGTGGTGTGCTGGCCGCGCGCGGGCGGTGGGACGTGAGCGCGGCGGCGCCGCGGGCCTCGCGCGCGCTAGTGGTCGGGCTCGGGCTCGGGGTGGCGTTCGTGGCGTATGCGCTCTACGTCGTCATCGGCGGCGCCCTCACGCCGCCGCGCGGGGAGGCCAGCGGGGGCGTGGCGAGCGGCGCGCCGGCGGAGGCGCCGACGGAGTGGGGCGAGCACGCGGCGCGGCTCGTGGGAGTCCGCGCCGGAGAGCCGCTGGGACCCGCGACCCTGCTGCGCGTGCGAGCGCCGCAGGATCGGCAGCTGCCGCTGGATTTTACGCTGAGCTCGGGGCTGTGCACCATCCTCATCGCCGCCAAGGGCGCCACTCAGCACCTCCCGCCGCGCTCGAGCGCCCGCTTCGATCTGTTCGTCTCCGCCCCGGAGGGCACCTCCGAGCACGACACGAGCGCGCTGCTCGAGGCGGTGGAGCAGCGCGTGCGGGAGCGCGAGGGGCGCTTTGGGGAGTCCATCCCCTTTTAGCGAGGTCCGACGCGGTAGAGCACGACCTCGACGCGCTCTACCGCGTACGGCAGGCTCGCCATGCTCGGACGCGCGGGCAGCTCCACGCGCGCTACGGGGATGAGCCGCTGGTCACGCTCGAGCGCCGCGCAGTAGGCTTGGACCTCCAGGGTGGAGCAGAGGGAGCTGCGCAGGTAGTAGCTGTGCTCGGGCAGCTGCGGCACGGACTGATCGGCCGCGAGGCCACGCAGCGAGGTACTCCAAGGGGGAGCGCCGAAGAGCGGAGGGATGGCGAGCCGCTGGCCGTGGCGCAGCACGGTGTAGACCACGGCGCCCTCGGGCAGCGCCGTGGAGCGCCAGCCCATGACGGCCCGCGCCTCCTGCACGTCGGTCGGCTCGCGCAGGATGGGCTGGGCCTCCGACCAGCTCCAGACGGCGCCC